>JAUIBP010000002.1 GCA_030427735.1 Bacteroidia bacterium
GAAGAAGCATTTAATAGAATTGAAAAACGCTTGTTGGATGAGGCTAAAGATAATTTTTCGTTGATCACCCTCCAAATTTGATAAATATGTTAGAAGTCCGAAGAGGTATAGCAGCAAAAAGTTACGAAAACTCGTTTTTTAGGGAGTTTGCAAAGAACCTTTCTCAAATGTTTGAGAAATATAATATGGACGGCTTACTGGTAGGTAATTCTGAATGCACAGTTGAAAACCGGTTGCAAATTGACGCTCTTTTAATAACACAAAATGTTGTCTGTATTATAGATTTCAAAAATTTTGGTGGAGAAATCACTTTGCCTAGAACATCCGATTTTCTTTATGGAAGATGGACTGACAGTAACGGAGAAATGGTAAAAGGAGGAAGTTCTATCAACCCTTATTGCCAACTTAAAACACAACGCAAAAGATTTTATGATGTATTTAAGTCAAGTATAGAATCAAAACTGCCAAAAGACAACTACTTCGATCCTGGGCACACAGTTAGAATTGTCTGCTTTCAGAAAGAAATCCATCTAAACGGTGGAATTCCTCCTGAAGATGAAGTGAATTTCAAAATCATTCATCATGGAAACTACTTAGAAAAGATCAAGGACATCATTGATGTTAATGATAAGGAGGTTAACTTAAAAAGAGATTCATTTCAAAGTTTCTTGGATGTTTTTGAAGCAGACACATTTGATTTAGAAGAATCTTATGGTAAAACATTTGAATACATCAACGAATCATCTGAACTCAACTTTGAGGGGCTAAGAATTGATCAGAAATCTGCACTTAGCGAGTTTCGTTCTTTTTTGAAGGAAGATGAAGAGAGAGTTTTTGTTCTCCAGGGTACATCTAATAGTGGCAAGACACATTTGATTCCATTTTTAAAAGATTTATCATTTGAAAACGGAATATCTCAAGTTGAAATTCTAGCTCCATCAAGTAGAATCGCCAATAATCTTGTTAGTAAAATTGATGATATAGGCAGCCTATATTCTTACATATATGGTGGCAATCAAATTTCAGAACATGAAGAAGGTGAAGATGATAAAGAACAAGATGACAACGTTCAGAACAGAATTGATATAGTTCCCTTGAAGAAATCTGATAATGAAGAAAATGCACTGTTTATTATTGATGAATCTCAATTAATTTCAGATAGCTACCACCAATCCATGGATTTAAGGTTTGGTTCAGGCTATTTGCTAAAAGACTTCATAAAGTTCCTGAACGTAAGTGAATCAAAAAGAAAGGTCGTTTTTATAGGGGATTGCTATCAAATTTCATTGGGTAAACCAAATGAAAATCCATTATCAACCACATACCTAAATGAAAAATACGATTTACCAGTAAGAGCTTTTCAATTAGATGATAATCCTGATAGAAATATAATCTTGGACAATGCACTTTCTTGCGTGTCAGGTTTACGTCAAAACCTGTTTAATAGATTGGCATTCAGCTTTTCCAAGAGTTTTTATTACACCGAAAAGGAAGAGGTTAAGTCAATAATAAAGCAATACTTTGATAATTCGCTTGATGTCAAATTTTTGACCTACACAAATGAAGAGTCTCAAAAAGTAAATTTATGGATTAAAAAAGTTATCCTTCAAGACAGTGAGGACTTATCTATTGGTGACTTACTTCTTTTAAACAACAATATCAGTGTTGAAGAGGTTGATAACCCCTTCTCGAAGCCTCAAAAGGTATATAATGGTCAATTTTTTATTTGCGAATCAAGTGGAGATACTTCGATAGAAAAAGTTGAATTGAAGAATAGTAAAACTGTGGAGCTCAAATTAAGAGCGTTAACAGTAAAACTTTTAGGAAAAGGGGCTACTGTTCAACTTTTAGCACTTGAAAATTATCGAAATAATCCCAAAGGAGAACTCTCAGAAGATGAAACCATTGCTATCAAAATTTTACTAAACAGAGAATTAAAAATTCTACAAGAGAAAAATCCTTTTGAGAAATCTTCTCTATTCCAAAACTTAATTAACTCTGAAGAATACAAGTCCAAAGAGTTAGAAATCTCAGCTTTGAAAAAGCTTTTTGATTCAGGAGAAAAAGTTAAAACAAGGTTGGAAGCCGAAGAAAGACAACTAAGGGTTCTGACCAATAGAATAAAAAGAAAATACAGGGTTGAATTGGAAAGGGAATTGATGAAAAACCCTTCATCCAAATACTACAAAATAAAGAACCTTGCATTGTTAAGGTTTGGATGGGCGATGAATGTTCATAAAGCTATGTCCTACAAATGGGATAACGTGATATTCAATGTTGACTGGAATGGTGGTATAGCTAATGCTTCTTATTTTAAATGGCTATATACAGGGGTTACAAGAGCAAAAGAGAAAATTCATTTATTGAATTATGCAGGTATATCTCCTACTCTAAAGACTGAATTTAAAGATATAGCGACTGATTCTGCTGCAAAAAAGGATTACTACGTTATTATTGATAAGGATAAGCAACTTACAGATTCCGACAATGAAATTCTGAATCGAATACACATGAATGACTCTGATAATAAAGAATTAGTTGTAGGGCTTTATAAAACAGTTGAAAACAAGCTTTATTCAAGTAATCTAACTATTAAAGCCATAGAGCATCCAAATTATCAGCAAGTATATACACTTACCGATGGTACTAATGATGTTAAAATCAGATTTTATTACGATGGAAAGCTTCGAGTAAAAGCACCTACCATACAAAGCGGAAATAACCAAGATTTCAACAAGTCAGTACTGGATATTCTAGTAAAAAATCGAAAACTAAATGACTACTCAATAATTAAAGATTCTTGGAGAAGAGAGTTTTATGAATTTTTGGAGAGACATTTGGGTACAAAAGGACTTTTTATTCAAAGCATAATTCAAAACCCTTATAAGGACTTTGTGAGTGTCTCTTCAGAAAATGAGGAAAGTATAGATTTTGATGTAAACTACAATGGTGATGGCTTTTTCACCTCAATCCTTGCGAAGCAATACTCAGATGAAAATTTATGGATTCAGTTGATGGAAATTGTAAAAAAATCTAATCATGGAGAATAGTGATGTTTTTGATATTAGAAAGGAAGCCAAGGATTTAAGAGGTCAAGCTAAAATCAATAAGTTGCTTGAAGGAGCCGGAATTGCTAACAATATTTTCCGAAACGGTGAAGGTGATGAATGGACTAAGAAAGCTTTGGCATGGGTGCTGATTGATCTAGTAAAAGAGTTCATTTCTTTGGGAAATATTAGTAATGCAGAACAATATTATAATCAGCTACTTCAAATTGATTTTTACGAATCAGACGATATAATTTCAAATCAAATACAGTTTCTAAAACCTAAAATTGATATACAGTACAAAGAAATAAAGCAAGCAGAAGATTTAAGTAAAGCAAATAAACATTCAGAGGCATTCAGCCTGATGAAACAACTGATAGCATCAGGTAAATTAAAACCCATACATCATGAATCTTACGGATGGATAATTTACCGTTATATAAAATCTGAAATTAATACGCTTGATTCTGTCAGTATTCGAACGTATTTGAGGGACTATATGAATCTTAATAATGATAGACCATCAATGCTCCATTCAATGATTTTAAACTTTGGGCTTAACTATTCTAAAGAGCACTCAGATTTTAATTTACTGAACTTCTTTAACCTATGGGGACCAGAAAACCTGAGATATGAGGACAAGACAAACTCTGAACATGAAGGCAATAATATACCCTCACTTGTATCTAGGATTTGTAGAGAATTAATTGATAAAGACTATTCATTTGATGTTGCTGAATTTATTGATAAGATAAAACTTGAAAGATCAGACTGGGGTTTCTCCTCTTACGAGACGATCGACTTATTAAGAGAACCGTTTTTTTGGAAGACCTACAATTATCAAAAAGATAAACAATGGGATGAACTATGGAAATCTTTTGATTTTTATGTTCAGAATTATTCCATAGCTCCAGGTTCAGAATGGCATTCAAAAATTTTAAGTCTTGCAGAAAGAAATATGACAGAAGCAAATGCTTGGAGATTTTTTAATTTTTTCAAGGGGTGGAATCCTAACCTCCTTACTTCGCATGACTGGAAAGATGTTGAAAAGGATGATAAAACCTATAAGTCCATAGGTGTAAAAGCATTAAAAAAGGCTTTTGAGCATTTAAAAACAAATCAAGAATCTGATTTAAACTGGTTGATTCAGGCGTATGAAGAAGGTATAAATAATTGTCCACAAAATGAATGGCTAAAAAGAGAATTAGCGATCCTATATCAAAAGAACGGAGATATTGATAAATCAATCACTATATATAAAGAACTAGCTCTTGAATTATATGATAAACCATATTATTGGAACGAATTTTCAAGCTTAGTAAAGAATAATGAAGATCTGCATTTGTCAATGCTCTGTAAGGCAGCTTTGATTGAACAAAATGATGATTTCCTTGGGGATGTGCGTTTAGCGTTAGCTGTTGTTTTCGAAAGGAAAAATTTGATTCAGGAGGCAGGAATCGAGCTAAATCTATATAAAGAAAATAGAAAAAAAAATCAGTGGAAAATCGGTGCTGATTTTGATGAGCTGACATCAAAAATAAACCTTGTAGGAGGTAGTAATACTGAAAAGTATAAAGAATTCAAAGGAATGGCTGAAGAGTTCGCTTTCAATGACCTTCCTTGGATTTCACTTGTATATATTGATAGCTTCAAAGATAAAAAAGGAAGAACAAGATGGGTGTTCTCAGACGGAAAGGAAATAGAAATATCTCCCTTGAAGAAGTTTTTCAATCTCAAAAACCTCAATTTAGGTGAGGTGCTCAATTTTAAGCTAAAGGAAACGACTAAGGAGATTGAGGACTCTAAAAGCTACTGGCTACCGTCAAAAAAGATTAAGGAGTATAATCCACTTATATACAGAATCACGGAATTAGAAAAATGGTCAACATTTGAAAATGAATATGCGATTATTGATTATATCAATCAGGATAAGAATGTAATCCATGCAATAACTTTCTCAAATCAAGAAATCTTCTTTAAATCGAACCCCAAGGACTTCAAGAAAAACGATCTTATATCTGGCAAAAGAATTCAGAAAAAAGATGGTGATGCATTCCGAACCGAGTTAGTGAATATCCAAAAGGAACCAAACAATAAGGTAATATTTGAAATTGAGCCAAAGATAGCCGTTGTGGATGGTGTTAATCATTCCAAATCGTTATTCCATTTTGTAGTCAATTCCAAAATTGATGGAATTGTAAGGTTCAATGAAACGGAATTACGACCCAATGAAGGTGATTTTATAGAAGTGCGACTTTTGTCGAAAAAGGATAAGAAGAAAGGAATAGTTCGCTTTAAGGTTATTACCATAGATAAAACGGAAAAAACAAATGATAGCTTACTAAAAGCTACTACTGGAGAAATTGAGCTAAAATACAAATCGAATTACGGAACAAGAGAATATTATGAGCTAGATGAGGAAGAAAAAAACAGTTTAAGTGCAGATTTTGCCTTCATGGGGGATTTTTATATTCCTCAATTCTTGCTTGAAAAACACAACATAAAGCATAATTGCTTTGGCAAGATAAAAGCTATTAATGATGGTAGTAAATGGAAAGTAATTGACTTAGAAATTCTTGATCGATAAATTTTAAAGAGAAGTAAAACTCATCTGCTTACCAATTTTCATCCAATTGGTAAACCATGCCGTAGCGAACCAAGAGCCGTCTCCGGAGCCATCGGGAGTTTCAAAGTTGATGCGTTTGTCTAGGAATATTACTTCCAGTCCACAATGTTTAAAATATTGTTGGCGTTTGGCGGTTTCAAAAGTGGTGAGAGGCAAAAGAAAGGCAAAAGGTTTACCTAAACAGTAAGCTCGTTCTAAAAATTCTTGCTTGAGGGCATAAGGTGGATTGGTAATGATGCAGTCATATTCTTTGGGTTCGTAGTTCAGAAAGTCTTTTCCAGTAAGTATGTCGGTACTAATCACCTTAAAACCTTCCTTTTTGAGGTAGGTAGATAGGTTTCCTTTACCACTAGCACATTCCCAAATTGTCCAATCCTTTTTCAGGAAAGGTAATAAGGGCATTAATGCTTCCGGTGGTGTTTGAAAATCGTCCGGACTTCCTTTTTTGAGTGGTGGTTTCATTTACTTGGATGCAAAAGGAGAATTTGGTCCGGTTTCGTGGTGGCGTAGGTACTCGGTAATGAGTTTGACAGTAGCTGCCGAACGGTTTTTGTACAAGGGTTTATCTTGATGATCTCTTTCTTGAAGCATCATTCGGATTTTGCGTTGGTCTTCGGTATCAATAAACTTCTTGCAGGCACGGATAAAAGCATCACGGCTGCATCCACGAATTTTGAGCCTTCGCATATCTACATACACAAAAAAGCTTCTGCGTTTTTTGTATTCATCTTTGCTGATGCTGCCATCGGCAAAGGCATTGTTGGCAAGGTTGTATTGTTCATCTACAATGTAGGTGGCAATTCGTATTAGAAAGTAGTTGGGAATTCGGCTTTCATAGCGAGACACATCATCTACCTGATGATGCAAACGGAGCCATGTGCAGTTTTGCCATTCGGTCGTGGTGATTTTAGCAATAGACTGGTGACTAATCATAATATCCAGTCCGTTATGGCGGTTGGTAGTGAGTAAGCCTACAACAGTTTGACCTTTTGCACCCACCATGTATTTATCTAAATCTTCCAGTACCAATAAACCATTTTTAAACTGGTTCACCATGCGTTGTACCACTTCACGTTTTTCCTCAATACTCATGTTTTGTCCGTTTTTGGCTATTGGTCGGATCCTGCGAGCTTGCACCTTAGTTAAGGCTTTGATATGAAAAGGACTTACCGTTGGAAACATTGGATAATCATCATCATTCACATCAAAAGCTAATACCTTTCTGCCTTTTCGTCCGGTAGAGGCATCGTCTTTCATATAGTGACGTATCTCGGTTACATTGCGATAGGTTTTACCCACACCGGTTTCACCACAAATAAGTACCAACATGGGTTGGCGTTCCAAGTCTTCTTTGGAATAGGTAATAGGCTTTCTGCCTCTGGTCGATTTCTTTTGTTCTATGTCTTGATTAGTCGTTTCCTTCTTCATCCTGTGCTACTTCTAATACAGTTTTTTCTATTTCTCCATCCTCGGATTCTTCTTCTTGTTCCATGGTAGATTCATAAGCCGGTTCGGGCATGGCATTGGCTTTTTCTTCCCGAATAATTTCCAATATGCGATCAAGCAGGATTTCATTTTCGGCTCGTATTTCCATCACCACTTGGGCTTTCTTCATCAAGATTGAGAGTACCGCACCCAATAATTGCTGTTCGGGAGTGAGCTTTTTGGCTTTCTTTTTCAGAATGGCTATCAGTAGTGGACGAAGCAGGATTTTATCCTCTTCATCAAGCTTGATGCGTTTTACATTTTTAGCATTCTGCTCATCAATAACCTGAACAATCTCTTCAAAGTCGTAGAAGTCTTTGTGTTTTTTGATTTTCACAAAAAAGCCACTTCCCACGGCAAGCACATTGTCGGTCATGCCCAGTAAGGTATCCGCAGCTTGCTTGGCATGTCCGGAAGGGAGTTCAAAATCTTCTCCGTCTAATTCATCCAAACCGTCTTCACCTTCTTCATAGGAACCAATTTCCTGTTCGGGAGCATCGTAGATGTTTTGGTCAAAGTCATCGTTTATGGATGGTTCTTTTTCCGTTTCTTCTTCATCTGATTCTTCCTGCTCTTCATTTTGCTCCATCGGTTCTGTTTCTTGTTTAGGAGTAACTACCTTTTTGCCATGACCGATTTCATCTTCCACAACCGGTTGGTTTAGCGGACTGTTATTCTCGTCCGGAATCTCTTCAAAAGCCACGTTTTCGGCTCCTGAATTCAATACTTGTTCTACTTCTGAATGTATATCCTTCATGGCTGTTTACAGTTTTGATATAAATTGAATGCTTCGCTCTTCCAGTTGGTCGTACAACTGAATAAAGGGCTTGTAATAGTGTGGAATTGTCAAGCGTTCATCTACTTTTTGCTTGTAGTAAATGATGTTGCGTTTTCCGGTTCCAAATACCTGGGCAACTTTGGAGTAGCTGTATGAAGTGTATTTGTGATACAAATGATAACATGCCATGCGAGCTTCCCGGTACTCGGTAGTAGTGTTGGTATAAAAATCTTCTTCCTTCAAATCAAACAAGGCAATTGCCTCATTAGTAAGGAAGGTAAGCAGCAAAGGAGCATTGTTTTTCACCGGTTCAAACTGAGCTTTCTCTACAAAGCTGCGAAGCAATACCACCGTTTTTTGCAAACCGATTTTACCTACCACCATGTCAATATGGTACTGCAAATCTTCATAATCCGAACGCATGATTTTCCCATGGATAGTGCTTGTTTCTTCCATAGGCTAGCGTTTAATGGTGTAGGTATAAGAGAACATGGCTTTGTAAAGCGTGTATTTGCCCACTTTAACTTTTGAAGCTTCCAAAGGCGTTTTGAATCCCATTTTCTGCAAATCGGTTCGGGCAATTTCTCTTTTCCCTTTAGCGTACAACTGATCCAAAATGGCTTCATCAGAATTTGCCTTACCATTTGTTTTGGGAGCTTTGTACTCAACAGCAAAAACCTCATAGGCATCTAAATCAGATGATTCTTCAATAACTCCTTCGGTTTCTTCATCTGTATTTAATCCGAATACTTCCTGATTTTTATTAAACAGGGCTTTGGCTTCTTTTTTAGAGACGATCTTCCAAGTGAATCCATCACTAAAACTGTACAAGCTGCCCGGTTGCAAATCGTCTTGTTCCTCATTGTTTTCCAATTGATCTTCAAACTCTTCGTAAAGGTCTTCTTCCAATTCCAAAGAGAGGTGATCGAGCTTTTTAGCCAAACGGTCATGGTCATCGTCCATGGCATGTTCCAAATCTTCTTGAAGCTCTTCAAATCCTTTGATTCGTTTTTGCAATTGCTTAGGGAGCTGTTCTGTTTTTAGTTTGTTTTCGGCAAGGAAAACCTGATGCGGATATTTTTTCATGTTCAATATTTTATGCGGTTTGTTCTGCTTTTTCCTTTAACTCACTGAATTTCTCATGTAATTCCTCTTCAATAGGCTTGATTTTATTCATGCCCCAAATGCGTTTGAGATCGCCTAAGAATTTCTGCACGGCTTTTTCGGTTTGCTCTACCTTATTGGGATCCTCTTTGATTGCCTTGGGCATCATGTTGGCAATCTTTTTCATATTGTCCTTTAGCTTGGTAGTAAGCTTTCGTTTCACCGGCTTTTTGATTTCACCCGAAGCTATTTTTTGCTTTCGCTCATCACGCAGTTTTCTTCGGCATTCAGCGAGGTAGTCCATGGTTTTTTCCGATTTCTCCACAATCTTTTTGGATTGAGCTTTTTTGAGCTGCTTCTTTTGTTGCTGTTCTGCCTTGTCAGTTAACTCATCTTTGATGGTAGCAATATCTTCTTTGAGCAATTCAATAGCGGTTTCGCCAATTTGCTCTGCCATGTCCTTCATGGTTTTATCGTCCGGAAATTCCTTTAAACCTTCCAGTGTTTCATCGTAAATACTCAAAGCCTCCAGGGAGCGTTCGCTCAATACCTTTTTCGCTACACCTTCTTTTTCGAGCAATTTGTATGGATCATTTTTTATCATCGTTTGTATATTAATTTGTTAATGAATTATGCAGCCTTTTTCAGGGCTTTGATGCGTTGTAGGCGTTCTTGCATTTGCTTGAAAGCACCACGTAGTTTTCTGATTTTATCGAGCTTATCTGCTGAACTTTCCAATACTTCACCTTTCTTGGCTCTTTTGGTATCGGTCGCTTTTGCCGATTCACCACCATAGACCATCAGCTCTGTGAGCACCTTTTCATTGAGAGAAGCAAACTCTTCCACACGCTCTGCTACCGATTTGGGTTTATAGCCTTTTTGCTCACGGTCTTTGATGATTTCCTCTGCCTTTTGACTTACTGCTTCGGTTCCGGTGCGTTCTTCCAGAATGCGTTGCTTTTCCTCAATTTCTGTATTGATTCTACCGTTTACCTGCTCAAAATCAAAATTGATGTCATAGCCTTTTGGTTTCAGTACTTGTTCCAATCCACGCTTTAATGTGGCATTGGCTTTTCGCACCGTATCATAGATGTTTTGATCTCGATAAGTGGTTTGAGTGGTTTCATCCTCCAAATAATCCTTATAGATTTTTAGAACCGTTTCAATGCTTCGAGCTTGCACTTTTATCGGATTACCGTCTTTATCGGTAGTCTTTTGAGGCTTGTAGCGTTCAACTGCCTGATTGACGTGTTCAATATTGCTATTGAAATTATCACGAGCCGACTTTATATCAGTGAGTACATTTTGCTGATTTTTCAGGCTATTGATTTCATCCTGAATTTGCTCACGCTCTTCCATAAGCAGCAATTCAGCCAAAGCCTTTGGATCGGTTACTAATCCCATTTTCAATTCAGAAGGGTTGAACTCTTCTAAATTCAGAGCATTGGTTTTTCCGGCTCTGTACCAAATTTCATTGATACGGCTTGTTTTTTCTTCTAATTTTTGAAAGATGAAAGTATCTACACTGTCTTCCATAAGTGGATTGACAATACGCACATTGGCATAGCGGTTTCCAAATCGCCAAATACGCCCTTCGAGCTGCTTTACATCCGTAGGGTTCCAGTCGAGCCAACAATTGTAAAGTGTAGTAGCTTTATTTTGAAGATTGATACCTTCTTTGATGGTTGCACTTCCAATCAGTACCTTGATGGTTCCTGCCAAAAACTTCTCTTTGATGCCTTCCTTTTTTGCAGCACTCAATCCACTTTTGATGATACCAATTTCATTATCCTTAAAACCTATTTTCTTAATCAGGTATTCACGAATAAGCGGAAAGAAACTTACTCCGGCATTCATGTAAATTACCTGTCCGCTTACATCTTCACCTCGCATTTCATGGAATCGCTTCACGCTTTTGATGCACTCCATCACATATTTCAGCTTGGGAGAAGAATCCACGTATTGATCGTAGCTTGGATTTTTATCAGGATTACAAGCATACAGATATGGACTTAACGCCAATTGCCTTGCAAAAGAAAGTCCACGCAATATTCTAGCTCCTTCTTCTTCATCAGCCGACATGTTGCTTTCATTAATGGATTCCCCTGAAGAACTGTCTTCACTTTCTTCTTCCATCCCCATTGGGTTTACACAGAAATTAGTAAGACTTGTTCTGCCAGTAACATACAACTCTACATCTTGCATAAAACCTCTTTGTGTTGGGGTAAGCGGTAAGTTGGTACTGATTTGCTCTTCGGGTGAAAGTGCAATGACCTGATCACCTTCACGCTTGTTCACCATTGGCAATACAATCTTGTTTGGACGTTGGATATTGGCATCTTCACCGGTTTTGTAGGTGATGAATTTGAATATGAGCGATTGCAAAGCAATAAGGTTGGCAAAGCCCATCACAATCTCTTTTCGTTCCGGTTTGAGCTTGGCATTGATTACCAATTCCAAACTTGTCTTGATGTAGGTATCAAAAAACTCCTTGATGTTTTTTACACCTGATTTTTCCAATTGCTGATAACCAATCAGGGCAAGCATGGAATAAATCTCTAGCGGTGAATTGGTAAATGGCGTAGCTGTTAAAAGCAGTACGTTTCTCATTTTGTTGTTTCTAAGAATGTACTGGCTAATCATAAAACCACGCAAAGCCGTCATGGATGGCTGTCCGGATTTGATTTCATAAGGAGCACGTTCACGTTTGCCACTTCCTTGCTGTTCACCTTTTACCTGAGTAAAAGACTTTTTCATGGCATGGGCTTCATCGACTACCATGTAATCAAAACCAAGCTCTTCGATGTTTGCCGTTCCACCTTTCACGCCACGCCCCATCATCTCTTCAATCTTTTCAAAGAGCTTTACTTTTTCACGCTCTTCCTCGGTTCCTTGGTTGAGAATATCAAAAAGCTCATTTCCAATGGTGTCCCACGTTTCATCATTAAAGGCTAATCGGTTAAACCCTTCATAAGTGAGTACCGAAATAGAATATTCAGGAACCGGTTGCACCGTGCCGTTTTCATCCATTAATGGCTCTAAATAATCTCGTCCAAGATTATACAGATCCATCACCTGATATTGAGGCAATACTCCGGTAAGGGTTACTTGTCCTTTTTCCACCACACCTCGCAGTTCCGAAAGCCAGTTTTTATAGGTTTGGTTGGGAACCACAATAAATGGACGTTTACATTGTCCGCTTTCCAAAGCTTGTGCAAGCGATAGAATAGCGGTCATGGTTTTACCCACACCGACATCATAGGCAATACAGCCGGAGCCATGCACACTGATAAATCCAATACCTTCTCGTTGAGCCGGACGGATAAATAGTGGTTTGTTTTTGAAAGTAGCAGAACAAGTAAAAGCGACCGGAATTTTGAAGTAATTGATTTCTACATATCCGTTATAACGCTCGTTCCAAAGTTGCTCAATCTTTAACTGGTCTTCACGAGTAAGTCCCTTTGCCAAAAACTCTACAAAGAAAGTATCGCCTTCCTGTTTGGCATTTTGACGAATACGTAACTTTTCTTCTTTATCGTAATGCCTTGGCGGTGTTCTTCCATCTATGTAATAGGAAATAATATCCCAGGCACTTGATTTCTTAAAATCATCCTTGGGCTGATTGCGAAGCCATTGTTTGAAAGCATCGGTTAAGTCCGTTGTACCTTCTTGCCATTTTCCGGTCGTAGAATTGTACTCTGTAAAAGCAGTTCCATCGGTTAAAGCTCCCACACGAATCTCTTTACCAAAAGAAGAAGTAGGCTTGATAAATAAGCGGTTTTCTTTTCTTGGATCAGTTAAAGTCAGTTTAGGTGGTTTAACCGCTTCCAATCCTTTCCATTGTCGGTTGTATTGTTCTTCGCCAAAGGTCTGAATGATGGTTTCTTTTTCACGCAACAATACCGATTGACGTTTGTAGATGTTTTCAGCATAGTAGAGTACGCTTGGCATGTAGTCGCCATTGTAGTAGCAAACCACTCCGGCTTTGAGCCATTTATCTAGTTGTTTGCCAACTTCGTTTAAGGGAACCACATATTTTGACCAACCGTTTTTCTTCGCCAAAATCACCGTTTCATCATTGTAGCCATTGGTTTTGCGTTTGTACCAAACCCACGCTTTGATTTCATCATCGGTTAGTCCTTTGTTGTATTGCTGCATGATGTCATCAAAAGAGAAATTGTCTTTTGCGACCATCATAGGAGCATCCGGATTGATGGCTTTTTGCAGTTCCTTTTCCGCTCGTTCCTTTTTGGTTTTTTGAACGACTTGCTCAATGTTTTCTTTGTACACCTTATCCTTTACCAAATGCTCTAAATCGTCTTTGATGTTGGATTCAAGAGCTTCTACATGTTTTACCGGAATATCAACCGAAGGCACGTTAATACCTGTAATTACATCATTCATAGATCCTTTAACCTTCGTAGTAGGCTTTCCAAAACGGTCGGTAGTTTCGTATTGCTCGCCCAATATTTTAGTAGGGTTTTGCTCAAACCACGCATCTCCCATCAGTAAATTGGGTTGCTCTGTTTGGCTTATGGATTCACTTTCTTTGACGGTTTCCAGTTCTTGCATTTCAGCTTTGAGCCATGGGTAATCTTGCAATACTTCTTCGGGAATTTCCTTGCCTGCTTTTATCGCCTCGGTAATCAGGTATTCATGCTGTTTACCGTCTGCATGATTCAATACCATGGGGCTACCGGTTTTTTCAATCGCCTTGATTTGTTGGTATTCAGTTTTTCGCATTTCCCATGCATACTCAGCAGAAGTAATATCGTTCGGACCAATAAAGCCTCGTTCTTCTAGTAGTGGATCCATGCTCTTTTGTTTTTTAAGTTCTTCTAATCGTTTGTTTGCCTCTCGTGCGATTTGGGCAAAGCCTTTATATCCTTGTGCCATGCCTTATGCGTTTTGATGAGCTAATTCCTGTTCAATAAGTGCGATGGCAGAGCCAATGGGCATACCTTCTTTGGCGACATAGCGGATAATCATTTCCTCAATTCGGGCATAGCCCTTTGGAGTGCTTTGCATTTCACACACGTATTGCCATTTATTGGAATCGCATTCCTGTAATTCCAATTGGATTAATTTTTTCAGTTCTTGTATAGATGATTTTTTTGCCATGTCTTTAGTTTTTGCGTTTGAATACTATGATGTCAGTTCCGATGTCGGTGGTTTTAAACATTCGGGCAGGAAGCCTGTAAGCATCTACCAAATTGGCTTTGGCTGCTACCTTTTCTTTGAGCTTGTTGTATTTGGAATTATTACTTAGAAAGGCACTTGGAATAATGAAAACCAATACGCCTCCGGGCAGCAATAAGTCTAGTCCACGAGTAATGAAGTACTGGTCGTATTCCGTAGCTCCAGTCCATTTCTTTTCGCCCATTCCTGCCCATTTCCCTGAAAATTCACCGTAGGGTGGGTTACCTATAACCAGTTCATACTTCGCTCCACCAAAGTCATCTTTCAAGTGGGTGTTACCTGCAAAAAAGAGGGTTTCAAAAGGCTGCTGATAGATACTGGCATTCGGATAAATGATTTCTGCAATGCGGACTGAATAAGGATTGATTTCATAACCCACCAATTCAGCTTCTTTGGGAGCGTATTTGAAAAAGTTTCCTGTTCCGCAGGAAGGCTCCAATACTGCACCGCCTGAATAACCAAACTTGTATGCCAAGCCCCACATTTTCTGCACAATGACCTCCGGAGTGAAGTATTCATACAACACACCTTTGCCCGAAGCTCCTTGCTTGATTAAACCACCGCTTCCGGTATATTGAGCAATGAATTGTTTGTCCTCTTCTGAATAGGGTTCGTCCTCGGCATCTTTCTCCACGATAAACTCTTCAATTTGAAGATTCAAGTCATGCTGATTACTCGGCTTTTTATCGGGTTTGGATTCCGGTTTAACCGCAGGTGTTTTCTCGTTGAGTAGATAGCGAACCAAATACTCAAGTACGCCCGAAGTAGCTCCGGGTACTTTCCAAATCTCATTGTCTAAAATCAGGTCATCGAGGTAATTGCGAATGATTGCTTTATGTTTTTTCTCGCCTGATTTGCTTTGCGAAACCAAAGAAGAGGATTCTAGTTTGATGGGAGCTCGTTCCTTAAAACGCTTGCGAATGTCTTTAACCAGTTCCAATTGAGATTGAATGGAAGTAGCTTCAATACGGTCTAAAAGAATCGTTCTTAACTTCGACTGATTGTAAGGGTTGCCAAATACCAACACTTTGTTTTGAGGGTATTCGTCATCGGTCATTTTCCATGCAGCAGGTAGAATAAAATCAATTGAACCTTCTTTGGCTGCCGGACTTTTGTCAGGGATATGACTGATGGAAATACCTTTTGTTTTGGCAAAGGCTATCAATTCATCAAGAGCTTTTCTCAGTTTCTTTAACTTTTGCTCTTCATTATTGTAAATGCTATCTCTGCTTTGAATATGGGCAGCAAGTGTTTTTACATGTTCATCAAATGCAGCTTTTAAGGCTTGCTCTTTGGTGGAGAAAATATCTTTATCTGAAACCGGTGTACTTGGAGAAGAAGAGCCTGAAAAATCACCAAATTGTTTACCCGAAGAATTGCCGTAACTAAATCCTTTTTCAGGAATGGTTCTCAATCGAATAGAGCCTCTGTATCCGGTTTGTTTGGTAAAAGGAATTTCAATGTCTTCTTCGGTATCCTTTAAAAGCTCTGATTCTTGCTCTTTGGGTTCATCAATTCCTTTGGTAACAACTGAATTGAGAGCGGTATCAAAATACACATCACCAGTATCGGGATAATCACGTTCATAAACGGCATCCACAACAAGAGGCATCATCAGCACAAATGGATGTTGTAATCCTCTAGCTTCTTTAGTTTTTCCCTTTTCAGCTAGTAAACAACCTTTGGTTGCTTCCAACACACCTAACTCCAATTCAGTGATTCCCAAATGCAATAGTGCTTTGATGGAATCAATAAGAATGTCCACGGCAAAACCTACATAGTAGCTACCTACTTTTAAGCAAACAGGGTAATTATCCGGCTTTAAAAATCCGGAACGTTTCATGCCTTCCAAAAAGCTCAATAGGCTTTCCGCATCTATGGGCTGCACATGATTTAATGAAGAAGGAATAACAGAACTGTAATCTGGGTAACGGGTTTGGGTACGGTATTGTTCTACACGATCCTGATCTACTTCTGAAAGTCCTGTGCCGTCTTTACTGTCAATATTGATGGCTTCCCAACATTTAGGAGAGATACAATACAATCCTTCGGCTGCATGGTCGGTATCAGGAATGAAAAGGAGTTTGAATCCGTTGGTAGCGACAATGCCATTTTTATCAAAATTCACCCCCAACATGGCGGTTCGGTATTCGTCTTTTGAAACGAAAGAAGCTACAATCTTTTGCAAGCCCTTATCCATCGGATCGGCTTTCCAATCGAGTGGTTTGATTGCTTTTACCTGCTTGTATTCCTGTGGAACGAGTTCCCAAAGGTTAGTAGAAAGAGCCTCTTTAAATTGTTCGTCATCAATAATGCGATAGTAATGAGCCCAACCTAATTTCTTCATAGGCGTTCGCATTCCGGTCATTTGCGACCGAAGTATGGCTTCAGGAAAACTTTCTAAATGATGTCCGTTGCGAATATCCATAAGAAGCACATCCAGTTCCCTGGCAGCTCCTTCGTAGTTTTTTTGTTTGTAGGCTTTATCAAATGCCTGAAATATGCCATCAGGTGTTAATCCACTATGAGCAAGAATACCATCATCTTTAGGCTGTTCATCTTTTGTTTCAGGTTCGGGATTAACTTCCTCTTCATTATTTTCAGCAGCTTCTAATTCCAGTTTATGACCTTGATTCAAAAGGTTACTGAGCCATCCGGATAAGAACTTGTTTTGTTCTTTTTTCTCTTTGAGATTTACCAGTTCTTTGCCATCCTCAAACACATACACCGGTCGGTAACCAAATTGGTCTTGGTAGTGCATGGCTTCACCAGTTTCCAATTCCAAATCAATACGAATCTGCATATCGGGATCGGGAACTAAATCGCCATTCTGACTGAAATAGTGAGCCAATGCAATGAGGTAACGTCCTTTTTTATCCTGACCTAAAAAGTCATAGGATAAGTCCATCAACGCTTTGCTATCCAATACCGATTTACCATTTGGAGTACCAATCTCCAAATGCTCATTTAGATTAGGAATAAGTTTTTGCAGCTTATTGAAAATGGCACTGTAGGGCTGCATCTTTTTAGGCTTGGATAAATTCTCCAATGCCTTTAAGTTCTTCGCTTTTTCCTTTAGCCAGTTCTCGTAATTACCCGTAAGAGCTTTTTTATCTGCATCAGTAATGTTAGAATAGTTTTCATCGAGCCATGAAGAAAAAGCTTCGGTAGAAGTAGTTTCGTTTTCCGGTTCTCCAATCGGCTTATTTATTTGCTCTCGGAACCTTCTGAAAAACAAATGGTAATCCTTGGGTGGAATTTGTGGCTTTTCAGGATCAGGATTCAGAATATTTTGAATGGTATAGTATTCTTCCCAAATCTCATTTTTTCGGTCGCTTAAATCAGCATGATTCACACGCAGCCAACCGGAAAACAGCAAGGGCATTTCCTCTTCCTCTAAATTGCCAAAATCAGCTTGTCGCTTACGAGCAAACTTTCCAAAGGCATTAAGGATTTCTAATTTGTCCTTTTTGCTTAAAGGACGGTCGGATTGAACAAGAGGCTTTGCAGCAGGTTCCTTGGTTTGAACCTCTTTTTGTTCCGACTTCTCTCCAATGATATTACCTTCCTTAAAAAGCTGACGAGCTTTGCGGACATAGTTTCTTGGATAGATGTTGATGGAGTGGAGTTTGTCTCCAAAGGTTACTTTGGCGAACTCACTTACCAATTGCTCGGCAATGTTCTTGCTTGGTTCAAATACAATGTAGTTTTCCCAAAACAGCTTGCCTTCATCATCTTTTGCTGCAATGCTTACATAACTGAAATTCTTATGATCAATATTTTCTTCGGATGCAGAAAAAGAGGGCTTTATATTTATAGCAATGGTTGTTTCTCCTGATTCGAGAGCTTCTTTAAGGTTGTTCGCAAAACCTACAATGGAATTGGTTTTAGAAGCATACCACATATTTTGGCGGTAGCTGTATTTAAAACCTACGGCTTTTAATTGAGAGGTTGTAGCTTCGTCCGGCTTTTCATCAAAGCGAAGCTCTACACCGTTTTTATTTGTATTAAATGAAATATCTACCTTCATCCAGTCTTTTTATTATTTATAAAAAGCCTTTCTAAAGGCAGGGAAAGCAAAGCCTATATAGCAAACAGGCTGCGAAAAAAGACCTCCTTATTATTTATAGAAGGTCTTTTGTGGGTTTAAAATTAGCAGGAAGATCTGAAAAATAATTGGTTCCATTTTGTACCTCGGTACAATTAAAAACTGACCGTAAACATTCTTTTCTCGTAAAGCCTTTACTAACAAAGGATTAAATTTATTGCAGATATAAATTAAAGCTTGTTTCATCGGTACAATATTTTTCAAATTACTCTTTCCCTTTAAAGGGATGTTGATTTTCTAAAAAAAAGCATAATACAAAATCAAATATTTGAGAAAAAATTGCGCAGTTAAATAATTGCATATACATTTGCAGCCAAATAGCTGCGTAATGAAATTAAGAAGAGATGTTTTCCAAGCCATTGCTGACCCAACTCGAAGAACTATTATTTCTTTGGTTGCACTACAAGCTTTGACACCAACTGCGATTGCCGAAAATTTTGATTATTCAAGGCAAACGATTTCCAAGCACATTCAAATTCTCACCGAATGTGAGATTTTGAAACAGGAACAAATAGGACGAGAAATCTACTATCACTTAAACCCAAACGGAATGAAAGAAATAGCGGAATTTATCGAGCCTTTCAGAAAACTATGGGACGACCGATTTAACAAATTAGAATCGGTAATGAAGAACTATCAATCAAAAAAATAAAATATGGAACAAAAAACAAACGTCATAGCCGAAGACGGTAAACAAGAAATTCTGATTACAAGAACTTTTGACTTGCCAGTAGAACTTTTGTTCAAAGCATATACAGAACCAGAGTTAATCGAACAATGGATGGGAACAAAAGTGTTAAAATTAGACTTTCAGAAACACGGTAGTTTCCAATTCTCAACTTGCGACCCAAAAGGCAACCAAATTGGATTTAATGGCACAATACACGACTTCACAACAAACGAAAAAATCATAAGGACTTTTGAAATGGAAAATATGCCTTTTGGCGTTCAACTTGAAATTTACGAGTTCGAGAATTTGACCGATAGCACAAGTAGATTAAAACAGAATGTAATCTATCAATCCGTAAACCACAGAGACCAAAATCTAAAACTTCCATTCAAGCAAGGTATCAATTGGGCACATAACCGATTGGAAGAAATATTGACAAAATCAAAATAACTGCAAAATGACTAAAACGAAAAAAATAACCTATTGGTTTTCAACAATCTTCCTATCATTCGGAATGTTGGCTGGCGGAATACAGCAAATGCTTCAAATTGGTGGATACAATGAAATAGTTACCCAACTTGGCTACCCACTCTACTTGTTGTCAATTCTCGGAACTTGGAAAATCTTGGGCGTAATCGCCATTTTAATCCCTAAAAAACCTTTGCTAAAAGAATGGGCTTATGCGGGTTTTTTCTTTGCAATGTCAGGAGCAACCATTTCACATTTGGCAGTTGGACAACCCATAACAGAAGCATTACCTTCAATTATTTTGCTTTTGGTAACTATTACGTCTTGGTATTTCAGACTGAACGACCGAAAAATTATTGAACTGAAAAAACAAAATTAAAAATGGAAAAAGTTGACAGATACATAGAAAAAATCAAGAATTGGAAAGAAGAAAGCATTTTACTTCGAGAAATTTGCTTGGAATGTGGACTTGACGAAGATTTTAAATGGATGCACCCTTGCTATACTTTTCAAGGCAAGAACATAGTTCTTATCCACGGATTTAAAGAATATTGTGCTTTACTTTTTCACAAGGGAGCATTGCTAAATGATACCGAAAATATTTTGGTGCAACAGACCGAAAACGTACAATCGGCTCGACAAATACGATTTTCGGATAAAACCCAAATCAATGACTTGAAAGGAGTTATCAAAGCCTATATTTTTGAAGCAATAGAGGTAGAAAAAGCAGGTTTGGAAGTTAAAATGAAAAAGACTTCTGAATATATAATGCCCGAAGAACTTGAACAAGAATTTGAGAACGACTCGGATTTTAAAACTGCATTTTACAACCTGACACCAGGACGACAAAGGGGTTATTTGCTATATTTTTCAGAAGCCAAACAATCCAAAACAAGAAGTTCGAGAATTGAAAAGGCGAAACCGAAAATCTTTAAGGGAAAGGGACATAACGATCAATGAGAACTTCTAAGTTTAGGTAATTAAATCGAAGCTGTTCATTTTCTACATGAACAGCTCTTTATAAATCTCCATTGTAGTTTTATTATAGCTCCAGTTCTTCCACGCATACTTTAAGGCTTCTCGACCAATGTCGGTGCGTAATTGAGTATCGGTAATCAATTTCTGTAATTGCTCATTCCACTCATTTTCATCTTTGGCAAGCATTCCATTTTCACCGTGTTTGATGATTTCAGAATAAGGGAAAACAACAGAACTAATCACCGGAATAGCGAATGCAGCAGCCTCTAAATACTTTATAAAGGATTTTCCTTCTGTGTTGAATGGATGGTCGTTCATGGGATGAAGTATTACATCCAAAGCGAGCTTATTTAACTTGGTTGGATATTCTAAAAAGGACACCGGCTTCACGAATTTAAAGGGTAGGTCACTAAGGCTGTTTTCGTCTTTGAGTTTTCCGTTCCAACCAAAAATGAAGAGTTCTGCATTATGGTCTTTCAATACATCCTGTAAAACAGGTAAAATGCTTTTCACATCTTCGGATTGTGAAGGATTGGTAATGATTCCCAGTCTTACAGTTTTACCATTGTTCTTGTTGATTTGAGGAACTTCGGCATAAGCTTGATTAGAAAGTAAGTTGGGAACAAAAGCAAACATCGGATCCGAATCAGGAAAAGCTTCTTCCAACTTATCTTCAATGGCTTCCAGTATGCCATTGGTAGGAGCTGTTATCACATCCATTTTGGAAAGGTTCTCCAATAGCTTTTCTAGTTGCTCTTTGGGGAACTTTTTTATTCCGGGATGATAGTCAGGGAAATTGAAATAATGACAATCAACATCCATTACAAACTGAATACGGTCGTTAATAGAAACAATACCTTCAATGATCGGTTGAATATCTGTAAAGAAGGCAGGAAATACGATGTAGTCAGCCCAATGAATTAACCTTTCATCAACTGGAGTATCGTATTCATCATACTTCTTATTGAAGTTCCATTTGTGAATTTGATTGACAATAGCTTTATGCGACTTGGTTTTGTTGAGTTCCAAGGCAGGTGCTATCATTCTGTAATAACCCGAAGCATTCATACAAGGAGCAACATACAATACATGTACTTTTTCAGCTTCATCTTGTAGTTCAGGGTATTTTTCCTCAAAGGAAAGAGAGCTGTTTAATCGCTCTAATAGTTCTTTTACATTTCTCATGAGTTCACGTCTTTTTTTACCGGAGTTCCCTCGAAATACTTTTCAATCTCGTTACCGGTTTGTTTGTCATAAATGATGGCTGCATCGGCTTTTGTGCCGTATTCAGTTACTTTCTTTCTAAGTCTTGCTAGACCTAAATGTCGGTCCAGGAACTTGGAATACTTGTGCTTCCAGTCTAGTGACCATAGTGTTCTCACATTGCCATCTTTGAAATAGATGAGCAGTTTTGAAAGGGAATCCCTTTTCAATTTCCATCCTCCTTGGGGTGCTGTCATGGTTTGAATTGTTTTATTAATGTTTTTAATGGAATAAGGCTATGGTACTTTTCACCATGGCACAGAAAAACCTTTACAAGGTTGTCTTGAAGCTGAATTTTAGCATTGACCTTTTTAGTGGGGATGGCATGGGCAATAGCGAGGTGCTGCAAATAATCACTCACACGCTTTTCAACAATAGGCTGTAAACCCAATGCTGTTGCCATACCTTCACCTGCAAAAAAGTCGATTAACTCAGGAGTGGGAATAGCATAAAGCAATGCCTTGTCGGTTATCAATCGGGCTTTGCATAGTTTGTTCTGCAAGCCGATTTCTACAATCATATCTTCTTTAGAAAGTCGATAATTCTTGGATTGCACCTGAAAATAGCCGTGTACATTGCTAATGACTTTCTTTTCGTAGCCAAAAACATCTATGGTTACATTCTCCATATAGTTTTTAAGGCTCTCTTTGATTCCTTTTTTCTTTCCTAGCATATCTATCTGATTTGATGAATAACTTCCGGTTTTAGCACCGCTGCATGAAATAGGTGCAATAGAGATTGATCGCCCAGTTTGCCGATTCGTGTTTCGCATTCTCGATACACCTGAAGCGAAGACTTTCGATTGGAATCAGTCTTTTTCTCGTTGTTCAGGTATTTTTTGATTTGAGCATGGAGAATGAGCTTTTTGCGGACTTCCTCTTTGCGTTCCAAGTGTTTTTGGAGCCACTTTTTGGTTCCTGTGAATCCGGAAGGGTTATTGGTATCGAAATAGCGATATGGAAGTTGAACGAATCGCTTTTCAGGATCCTTGGCAACAAAATCTCGAACGAGGTAAACCCGTTCACAATAATTTTGATGCACATTGGATAAAAACTTGTCGGAAACCGGCTCGTACCACTTGATAAGCAGCTCTTTGGCTTGGTTTTCCTGGAATTCCGTCAGAAAAACATCCCTGTACAAAAGGTTTTTCGCCAGTTTCCACAAGCTTTCTGCATAAAAATTAAGGGAAGTGCTGCGAGCCGAACCGTCCTGTTGTTTCCAGTTTTGTTCATTAATGGCTCGCTTCCGCACTTTTTCCCCGGTATCGTTGGAAATTTTCGCATCTTTTTCCCCGGTGTTTCCAGTTAAAATGTTTCCAGTAGGGTAACCTGCTTTATTTAAAATTTCCGTGAGCGATAGCGAACTCCGATTTCTTTGGTTGCCAGTTCTTCTCTGATCAGGAGATGAACCGTTGGAGTTATCTACACCTATTATTAAATTATTTTTATTGTAACTATTGTTTCTAGTGTATGTATGAGGACAATTTGTCGTACCTTCATTTTTAATTGATTGATTTTCAAGGTCTTTTTGTTTTGCTTCCTGCAACTCCTTTTCGGCTTCCAAAAGGTCTTTTCGACACCTTGCTAACAGTATTTTAGGGTTTATCAACAACTCATATCCGCTATTGCTTCCGCAAAATTCCTTGCCTGTAATAATACCTGCCTCTTGTAGCTTGATGATATGTCTTTGGATGGTTCTTGGGCTAACCTTTACTAATCCTGCTAACTGTGAGTTGTTTGTTTTCAGAGCCGGCAGGTTTTCAGCCGTTAGCTCCATTATGCCATTTGCCTTGATTAAGAAGGCTCCGTAAATGCGAATAATTTCCTTGGCAGTAAGGAGTACGCTTGCTTTAATCTTATCCGATAAAGCCTCATGCGAATCGTTGTGGTATTCCACGAACTGATCCAGTGCTTTATAGGAGATTGAATAATTGATGACCAACATGATGTTATATTTTAAATGACCTGAGCAATCGCTCGATATATTCCAAAGGGTTTTAAGTCCAGGTTCGTGGCTTGTCTTACCAACCGGAATCGTTTCACCCAAATAATTTCTTGATAGGAAGTGGTAATGTCTGCTGCATCGAACTGTGCAACATAAATGCTGTGACCTTGCTTATAGAAGGGTAAAGGGTCCTTATAAAGCATGCAGCCTAGTTCGGATTGAAAGTTGTGCCAATCACCATCCTTCACACCTTTAGGAAGACTGAATTGCAGGCGATCTTCTTCTAGTGAATGCCCTTCACCAGTCAAAACCTTGAAAAACATATTAGCAGGTCTGACCATAAGAAGCGTTTGTTTCCTTTACCTGTTCAATCAATGCTTTTAACTCCGTTAGGAAAGCATGATATTTACTATTTTGTATAACTTTCATAAGCAGAATTAGTATTCTTTGTTTAGCACATCTTCGGCATGACGTTTCAATTCAGCACGCTTTTCTTTCATTTCTTGGATGATTAGCCAACCCTCTTTCCAAATTTTTTCAGCGAGATGAAGACGTATTTCTTCTCCTTCCAAAAACTTGTAAATAGTTGGTCGTGAGATACCTGTACGGCTTTTTATCATCTGTATTCCTTTTAAAGGAAGTTCATCTTTGAACGCTTTTACTTCTTCTCGTGTAAACATGTTGTAAATATTTTGTAAATTTGTTTACCTTTAATAAATAAAAATATCTATCTTTGCTGCAAAGATATACTAAAATAGTAAACTAATACAAATTAAATTGATAAAATGGTAAATTATGGTTGATAAGGAAATTACCAGAGAGATGCTGAATGAGCGATATGTATCTGCAATAGAACATCTTATGCGAGTGCATACGCTTAAAAATCAGCGTGAATTTTCTGCTAAAATGGAAGAGAATCCCACGGTGTTTTCTCAAATTAAGTCAGGAAACAGGAATGCTTCACTCACACAGTTAACTAAAATTGTAAACGATTTCGACCTGAATGCAAACTATTTTCTAAAGTTTGAGAATCAAAAGGAGCCAATCGAATACAGTGAACTGAATATTAACCCAACAATTTCAGGGGATAATCAGGATGTGATGGTTGGAAAGAATGTCTCTAAAAATGATGGTGTTGTTCACGGAGACTTCTATAATGTAGAGAAGCTAATTAATCAGGCTCCACCGGAATTACGAGAACACATAAGGCAGTTGCAAACCAAGTATGAGCTGTTAGAAAAAGAAAACAGCAAATTCAAGGACGAAGTCAGCGAATTAAAAAAAATAATCGCAAACATGACTTCACAGCTCAATGACGCACATGCTCAGATCAAAGAAAAGGACGAGCGTTTGTATCAGGCACAATGCGAACTGATAGAAGTGTACAAAAAGAAAAAGTAGGATTATGAAGAGCAATAATCACATAACAGCAAGTCAAGCTCCATTAGAGCAATTGCTTTTTTGTTTACGAAACAAAAAAGTGGACTGTGTTTTATTGTCTTCTGATCAAAAAGTAAGTCTTTCATTTATTGATAGTATTAATAAAGCAATTCTGTTTCAAGCGACCGAGTTTCAATTAAACGAAGCTGCCATTCAGGAATTATCGTCATCGCTTAACGAACAAACTAACAGAAATGGTATATGGCTTAGTTATTTAGAAAGTCGTGTATTAGACGTGTTGGTTAGTGAAAAGGCGGTTCTGCTTATCATTAATAAGAACGGTCAATTGCTTACTGGATTAAAAGGTATTGGGTATTTCGTTATCCACCTTTCTGAACTGATTCAGGAAACCTTTCCGGGAATCTATCAATTAGCAAAGGAATTGAATCTAATAGCCATTGAGCCAAAGGAATCAAAAGCATTGGATTTTATTCACAACAAAAACTACCATAGTGTTAAAGTAATCAAACGTAAAGGTGAGCTCGATAGAGTGGAATGTGAAGAGAAAATGCCAATTGACAAAAGGGTAATTGACATAATGAGAGATGCAGCCTTCCAAAGTATTTCCATCAACCAGGAAGACGGCAAGGCAGTACATATTAATAGAGTAGTAAAACAAAAGTTATGAAAGCTTTGAGAAATATTCAGGCAACATCACAAACACTGGTCTTATCAAAAGATTTGAGGGATTGGCGAAGTGAAGGAAAATGCAAACGAGAGAAAATGGATCTCATGCGGAAACGTATCGAAAAATTCTAAAAGCAGAAAAAATGACACCGGAGAGACTTAGAACTTTTCCGGGATTTGAAGAAATAAAGGAAGATGAAGCAAAACATGTAATTGAAACTTTAGAGTGTTTTTGTGGAATCATTGTAAAACATATATCGAAAAAAGAAGATTATGAAGAACCTTGATATTTTTAAGCCATTTGCGAAGCAATCAAAAGGGCAGTCGATCAATACTGATGGAAAAGCAGTAATCTACACAAGGGTATCGACCAAGGAACAAGCTGAAAACAATGCCAGTTTAGAAACTCAAAAGAAGTATTGTTTAGAATTCGCAAAGCGGAAAAATATTGAAGTAATTGAGTATTTCGGTGGAACCTATGAATCTGCCAAAAGTGATGAAAGGAAGCAATTTCAAAAGATGCTGACTTTTGTAAAAAGAAGAAGAGACATTTCATACATCATCGTATATTCTTACGATAGATTTTCAAGAACTGGAGCAAATGGAGCTTACATAAGCGACCAATTAAAGCAACAAGGCATTGTAACACTTTCAGCAACTCAGGAAGTGGATGCCATGACCGCAGCAGGATCCTTTCAACAAAACCTATACTACATGTTTAGTCAATTCGACAATGAATTGAGAAGAGACAAGTCGGTATCAGGTATGCGTGAGAAACTTAGAAAAGGATATTGGATAGGAACCATTCCATTTGGCTACACCAATCTTAATCCGGGTAAAGGAAAAGAACAGGATATAGTTATTAATGAAGAGGGAGAATTATTAAGGTATGCTTTTATATGGAAAGCCAATGAAGACATAACCCACAATGAAATCTCCGACCGATTAGCAAAGAAGGGATTGAAAGTAACAGCAAAGAAGTTGAGCGACCTATTTAGAAACCCATTCTATTGTGGTTTAGTCGTAAGCTCTCACATTCCCGGAGAAGTGGTCGAGGGAAAACATGAAGGCTTGGTATCAAAAGAAATATTCCTGAAGATTAACAAACTATTAAACAAGCGTGGATACGGAGAGAAACGCAATGCGGATTGTGAACACCTTCCTTTAAAACAGTTCGTTCGTTCAGCAGATTGTGATACACCTTATACAGGATATTTAGTGAGAAAGAAAGGTCTATACTACTATAAAAACAACCGTATCGGAGCAAAAGAAAACAGAAGTGCTAAAATGATGCACGAGAAGTTTACAGACCTTTTGAAGAACTATCAGATTCAGGACAAGAAATACATCGCTCCTATGAAAGAGATTATGTACTACACATTCAAAGCTGAACATGAGGCAAAAATTCAAGAGACCGCAGTACAGCAAAAACAAATCTTGGAGCTTTCCGCTAAACTAGAAAGATTGGAAGAGCGATATGTTTTTGAGGAAATATCACAAGGACAATATGAAAAGTTCAAGCAAAAGCTAGAAACTGAGAAGTACGAAATTGAGGAAAGTTTGTATAGTGACGGTTTTAATTTATCGAACCTTGAAAAAGCCATTGATTTATCGTTGAAATATTCCCTAAAACTCCCTGAATTGTGGGATTCTGGCAATTTAGAGGTAAAGAGAAGTATTCAAAAAATGGTATTTCCGGACGGGATTCTGTATGACTTCAAAAATGACGATTATCGAACCACAAGAATAAATTCAATTTTCAGCGTAATCCCTTCATTATCAGTAAAAAACAAGCATAAAAAAAACGGGAATAAAACTGAAAATTCAGATTATTCCCGTTTAGTACAGAAGGCGGGACTTGAACCCGCACGGACATTACTATCCATTGGATTTTAAGTCCAACGTGTCTACCAATTCCACCACTTCTGCTTGGTATATTATAACAGTTTTATAGAGCGAAAGACGGGATTTGAACCCGCGACCCTCACCTTGGCAAGGTGATGCTCTACCCCTGAGCTACTTTCGCGTAGTGTTTTAATGAACGTGCATCGTTATGATTGCGGATGCAAATTTAGGACATTTCTTGATATCTCAAAGCTTTTTTCGAAAAAAAATTAAATTATTTTTCAAACCACTGATTATCAATAGTTATAAAATTCAACTTTTTGCCGTTTTACTAGGCTTAATAAGCATACGCTTTATTTCGTTAAGTTTCATTAAGGCTTCTACAGGTGTTAAAGTGTCTATATCGGTATTTACAATTTCGTCTTTTATATTTTCTAGAAGCGGATCGTCTAGATTAAAAAAGCTCAATTGCAAATCGTCTGACAGTGTTTTTACCTTATCTGTAAGTTCTTCGCTAGAATGCGATTTTTCCAATTTCTTTAAAATTGTATTCGCACGATGTATTACCTGCTGCGGCATCCCAGCCATTTTTGCTACATGAATACCAAAACTGTGTTCACTACCTCCCGCAACTAATTTACGCAAGAACAAAACATTGTCTTTTAATTCTTTTACCGACACATTGTAGTTTTTTATTCTTGAAAATGTCTCGGTCATTTCGTTTAACTCGTGATAGTGAGTTGCAAATAATGTTTTTGCTTTTGCCGGATGTTCATGTAAATACTCGCTAATCGCCCAAGCTATAGAAATACCGTCGTAAGTACTGGTACCCCTACCTATTTCGTCCAAAAGCACCAAACTACGTTCGGACATATTATTTAAAATAGAGGCCGTTTCGTTCATTTCTACCATAAATGTCGATTCGCCCATCGATATGTTATCGCTTGCCCCCACACGTGTAAAAATTTTATCGACAACACCTATGCGTGCAGATTTTGCAGGCACAAAACTACCTATTTGAGCCAGAAGCACTATTAAAGCCGTTTGTCTTAAAATAGCCGATTTTCCCGACATATTGGGTCCCGTAATCATAATAATTTGCTGTTCCGATCGATCTAAAAATACATCATTGGCAATATATTGCTCCCCTAACGGCAATTGCTTTTCGATTACCGGATGACGGCCTTCGGTAATTTCTAAATCGAAAGTATCATCAATTATAGGATACACATAAGCATTGTCTAAAGCCAACTGAGCAAATCCGCACAAGCAATCTAACTGACCAATTAAAAAGGCATTTTGCTGTACGGGTTTTATATATTGCCCCATCCAAGCCACTAAATCCGAAAACAATTGCTGTTCTATCGTTAAAATGCGTTCTTCTGCGCCTAAAATTTTAGCTTCGTATTCTTTAAGTTCTTCGGTAATATAACGTTCGGCGTTCACCAAAGTCTGTTTTCTTATCCACTCGGCGGGCACTTTATCTTTATGGGTATTTCTTACTTCAATATAATACCCAAACACATTATTTGATGCTATTTTTAGAGAGGTGATTCCTGTACGCTCGCTTTCGCGTTCCAGCATAGCATCTAAATAATTCTTTCCAGAAGTAGATAATCCGCGTAATTCGTCTAATTCTTCAGAAAACCCTGAAGCTATAGTACTGCCTTTTAATACATTAACGGGAGCATCTTCGTTAAGAGTCTGCTTGATTTTTTCGCGCAATACATCGCAACTTTGCAATTTATCGCCTATAATTTTTAATGCCGCATTAGGCGCTTCTAATGCCAAAGCCTTTATAGGCACAATGGCTTCCAACGAGTTTTTAAGTTGTATAACCTCTCTAGGATTTACTTTACCCGTTGCCACTTTAGATATTAAACGCTCTAAATCGCCAATATGCTTAATGTGCTGCCTGATACTTTGGTGCGACGATGTGTCTTTAGTTAAAAAATCGACAACCTCGTGTCTTTGCTTAATCTTTTCGGGAGTCTTTAAAGGCAAGGCCAACCAACGCTTTAATAAACGCCCGCCCATTGGCGAAATGGTTTTATCGATAACATGCAATAATGTAACTGCATTATTATTGGTAGAATTGTACAACTCTAAATTACGCATGGTAAACCTATCCATCCACACATAATCATCTTCGGCTATACGCGAAATAGATGTAATATGTTCCAGTTTGTTATGCTGGGTTTCTCCCAAATAATGCAAAACAGCCCCAGCGGCAATAATGCCTTCCTCTAAATTATCTACACCATAACCTTTTAACGACGTGGTATTAAAATGTTTTAACAAGCCTTCGTTGGTATAATCGGTTTGATATACCCAGTCTTCTAAATAAAACACATGAAAATCGTCTCCAAAAGCATCTTTAAAAGTTTTGCGTTTAGGCTTAGATACTAATATTTCGCTCGGATTAAAATTCTGAAGCAATTTATCGATATACTCTTCATCGCCTTGCGAGGTTAAAAATTCGCCAGTTGAAATATCTAGAAACGAAATTCCAATGGTAGATTTCCCGAAATGCACTGCGCATAAAAAATTATTTGATTTCGATTTTAACACCTCATCGTTTAACGAAACCCCAGGCGTAATCAACTCTGTAACGCCTCTTTTTACAATGGTTTTGGTTTGTTTCGGGTCTTCTAACTGATCGCAAATTGCCACACGCTCACCTGCTTTTACTAATTTAGGCAAATAGGTGTTTATAGAATGATGCGGAAAACCAGCCAATTCTGTTTCGCTCTCGCTACCCGCACCGCGTTTGGTTAAAATAATATCTAAAATCTTGGCCGTTTTTACAGCGTCTTCTCCAAACGTTTCGTAAAAATCTCCTACGCGAAATAACAACAAAGCATCTGGGTACTTAGCTTTAATTGCATTATACTGCTTCATTAAAGGCGTTTCTTTTTTCGTTTTTTTTGCCAATGGTAATGTGGTTTTTAAATATTATTTTTGCACTTCAAGTAAGGTCGCTAATGTAACCATAATTTGATTTTTCTAAAAATATGTGATGCGTTTTAAAATGGTAAATTAGCATCTCTTCTTATTTTTTAATACTTAGCTTCATAAAAAACTATTACATATGCGTAAATTAAAAAACAGCGAATTAGACCGATTAAGCGTCGCCGATTTTAAAGACACAAAAAAAACACCCATCATAATCGTACTAGACAACATAAGAAGCTTAAATAATATTGGTTCTGTGTTTAGAACTAGTGATGCCTTTTTAATACAAAAAATCTACCTCTGTGGCATAACAGCAACCCCACCACACAAAGACATACACAAAACGGCATTGGGCAGCACCGATACAGTAGATTGGGAATACGCCAAAAACACTCTAGATGTTGTCGCAAACTTAAAAACCCAAGACATTAAAATAGTAAGTATAGAGCAAGCCGAAAATGCAACTATGCTCAATAATTTTTCGCCAAAACCCGACACAACTTATGCATTAATATTTGGCAACGAAGTTAAAGGTGTTGCGCAAGATGTGGTAAATAACAGCGATTATGTGGTTGAAATCCCTCAATATGGCACCAAACACTCATTAAACATAGCTGTAAGTTGCGGCGTAGTAGTTTGGGATATTTTTAGTAAAATGACCTAAATTTCTACCAAACAAAATCTTATTAATTACAATATAAACCATAGAACAAAATATGAATTAGTTTGCTGTAAAAAGGGTATTTTCGCTAATCTACATTACAAATCATGAAAAAAATAACACTCTTTATAAGCTTACTATCTATTTTATGTTTTTATAACTGTAAACAAAAAACAGAAACTTCCCAAACTCCTAATCCGCTTGAAACCATCCCGACAAAAGATCAGGTGGGCAGAGCCGCATTACCCGACACTATCGCAAAGGTAACAGCACCTTTTACAACTGTCGACTTTAAAAAACCTAGTTTTCCAGAACGCAACATAACGTTAAGTCTAGACGCTTTAAACCTGAATACAGAAAGCATTCAAAATGCTATTGATAGTCTTAGCAATCAAGGTGGTGGAACGATAATTATCCCCAAAGGGGAATGGAAAACCGGAAGAATTTCATTAAAAAGCAACATAAATTTACATTTTGAAGACGGCGCTACTTTGCGTTTTAGTACCGACGTTAAAGATTACCAACCAGCGGTGTTCAATCGAGTAGAAAGCCTGGAAGTCATGTCGCTTGCCGCTTGTATTTACGCCAACAATCAAAACAATATAGCCATTACCGGAAACGGAAAATTAATCGGCCCTTTTGATGGCGAAATTAAAGCACGTTCGTACATGAAACCTATAGAAACACTGGTAGATCTTAACAAACCCGCAAACGAGCGCATTCACGATGGCTCGCAAGATGATTGGATTTTTCCTCCAAAATTCATTGCGCCTATAAACTGCAAGAATGTTTACATTGAAGGCATTTCGTTAGAAAACACCGCCTTTTGGAACATTGTTCCTACCTACTGCGATAACGTTATTATACGTGGCGTTTATGTGAATTCGTACGGTATTCCTAGAGGTGACGGCATCGATATCGAATCGTCTAAAAATGTACTTATAGAATATTGCACTTTAAACACTGGCGACGATTGTTTCACCATGAAATCGGGGCGCGGCGAAGATGGCCTAAATGTTAATAAACCAACCGAAAACATAGTGGTACGTTACTGTCTAGCCCAAAAAGGCCACGGCGGGATTACCTGTGGTAGTGAGACTGCTGGTGTAATTCGTAATTTATATGTTCACGATTGTGTATTCGATGGTACTGTAGTAGGCATCCGTTTTAAAACACGCCGCCCAAGAGGTGGTGGTGGCGAACATTTGTATTACGATAGAATTCGAATGAATTTAGAAGCTACAGCTATAAAATGGGATATGTTAGGCACTCCTGCCTATGTTGGCGAATTAGCAGAACGTTTACCTGCTAGACCAGTTAACGAACTCACGCCGTTTTATAAAGACATTGCCATCACCAATCTGATTATTGAAAACAGCACTCACTTTTTAAAAATTTACGGCATCCCAGAATCTCCACTTACCAATCTAACCATCAACAATGTAACCGCAAAAAGCACAGAACTCATGACCTTACATGATGCCAAACACATACGAATTACTAATACAACAATCACAACACCAAGTGCAACTATTGATGCTTTAAACTGTAACGATATTACTTTTAATAATTCAGCAGTTAAGACGGATGCAAAATCTTTTAAAATCCCTAACGATAGTATTTCTTTAAAAGGATTGCGTTTAGAACCCTCTATTTAATGATTACTAATCGCTTTTAAAACCTGCAAATAATCCTCTCGATTTGCCACAAAATCCAGTTCGGATACATCTATAATTTTAACATTCAGCTCGGTTTGATTTTTTAAAAAATCCAAATACCCTGCATGTATTTTATTTAAGTACTCATCTTGTATTTGCTGTTCGTAAGCTCGGCCACGTTTTTTTATATGCTGTTGTAAACGCTCTGTATTTTGATACAAATACACGTACAAATCTGGCTTTGCAATATCTTTGTACATAATATAGAATAGCTTCCGATACAATTTAAACTCGTCTTCCTGGAGTGTTATTTTAGAAAAAATCAAAGATTTAAACACATCGTAATCACTTACAATAAAATCTTTAAACAAATCGAACTGCGCTAAATCGTCGCTTATTTGTTGATACCTATCGGCTAAAAAGGACATCTCTAACGGAAAAGCATACCTACTCGCATCTTCGTAAAATTTGGGTAAAAAGGCATTATCGGCAAAGCGTTCTAATACCAATTTAGCATTAAAATCTTCAGCCATTTTAGTTGCCAAACTAGTTTTACCTGCTCCAATATTCCCTTCAATAGCAATGTAATTATATCCCAAAAAGTTAATACTTAAAGCAGGAATATTTAAACTAGCATCAAACTCCGCTATCACACTATTATCGGTACACTGCTCTAAAAGCGCTTTAACATTTTGCTTCAATACAGGATGAACAAAAGCAGAAGCGATATCATTTAGTGGTTGCAAAACAAATTTCCTATTTTGCATTTCCGGATGCGGCACTCTTAAATGATTTGTATTTAAAACATCATTTTCAAAAAATATAATATCTAAATCTACTTCTCTGGCCTGATAGCCTGAAGCAGAACGTACGCGACCCATTTCGGTTTCAATGTTTAATAATGTCGACATAACTTGTTCTGCTTCCATAGTGGTATTAACACGCAAACAGGCATTCAAAAAATCGTCGCTTTTAAAACCTAAAGATGGCGTTTTATACACTTTAGATACCGCTTCGACTCTTCCAATATTTGCGAATATGCGATCTATAGCATCTTGTAAAAATTGTAAACGATCGCCTTTATTGCTTCCTATAGATATGTAAACCTGTTTTGCCATAACCCAAATAATGGGCAAATTAAAGAAAAGATATTTACTTCGTCTTGTTTTTTTTAGAAGGGATAATTGGTTCGGTTGCACTTCTTTTATTATTACTTTCAAAAAGAACGATTTAAAAATTTAATATGTAGGTTTGTTATTATTTTAAGTTATGATTGAGAAAGACCGAATTTTAGCACATCGTATTTATATATTGCTTGGCGCCTTGTTTATGACCTCGTTAGTGGTATCGAACCTTATTTTTCAAAAATTCTTTTATTGGTATCCATTTAACATCGAATTATTTGGCGCGAAACTTTTTGAAGTTTCTGTAGGCATATTACCCTATCCCATTACCTTTTTAATAACCGATTTAATTAGCGAGATTTATGGCAAAAAAGCGGCTAACCAAGTGGTTGTTACTGGTATTTTTGCTTCGGTTTTTTCTATGCTTATCATTTATGCTTCTAATGCCGTTCCAGCAACCGCGTGGTCTCCTGTTGGCGACAGCACATTTTCCACTGTATTTGGTAGTACAGCTATAGCTGTGTTTGCGAGTATGCTAGCCTATTTATTTGCTCAGTTTATAGACATTCAGATTTATCATTTTTGGAAAAACCTCACTCAAGGCAAACACCTGTGGCTCCGAAATAATTTCTCTACCTTTTTATCGCAATTTATAGACACTCTAACGGTGCTTCTGCTTTTGTGTATTTTTCAAAAAATAGCTTGGGATAAGTTTATCGGACTGTTAATTAGCGGCTTTCTTTTTAAAGTAATAATGGCTGCTCTAGATACTCCGTTTTTATATCTAGGAGTTTATGCTTTTAAAAAACGTTTCAACCTTAAAACAAACCAAGAAATTCATCTTTTTTAGGTCATAACACAACGTACAGAACCTCGTTACGCCTTAGAGCAACCACTTAATTATTCATTTTAAATTAATTAAGTACCGTTTTATTTGGAATTATAAAAAATTCGTTTACATTATTAGGTACGGATTTTAAATACTTAAAGGACAATGAGGCAATTAAAAATTACAAAACAAGTTACCAACAGAGAATCTAAATCGTTAGACAAGTATCTGCAAGACATTAGCAAAATGCCTTTAATTACTGCCGACGAGGAAGTTGAGCTGGCCCAACGCATTAAAGCAGGCGATCAAATAGCTTTAGATAAGCTTACAACGGCTAACTTAAGATTTGTAGTTTCTGTAGCCAAACAATACCAAAATCAAGGATTAACTTTACCCGACTTAATAAATGAAGGCAACGCAGGACTGGTGAAAGCCGCCAAACGTTTTGACGAAACTCGCGGGTTTAAATTCATCTCCTACGCCGTATGGTGGATTCGCCAAGCCATTTTACAAGCATTGGCCGAACAATCTAGAATAGTACGTTTACCCTTAAACAAAATAGGGTCTATTAATAAAATTAACAAAGCGTATTCGTTTTTAGAACAATCGCACGAACGCCCACCTAGCGCCGACGAAATTGCCAACGAGTTAGACATGACCGTTAGCGAAGTAAAACAATCTTTAAAGAATTCTGGCAGACACCTATCTATGGATGCGCCTTTAAAAGAAGGTGAAACTTCGAGTTTATACGATGTTGTAAAATCTGGAGAATCGCCAAATCCAGACAACAATTTAATGCACGAATCGCTTAATTTAGAAATAAACAGAGCTTTAGACACCTTATCGACACGCGAAAGCGATGTTATTAAACTATTTTTTGGCTTAAGCAACGAAGCACCGATGAGTCTAGACGAAATTGGAGAAACCTTCGATTTAACACGAGAACGTGTTAGACAAATAAAAGAAAAGGGCATTAGGCGACTTCGCCATAGCTCTAAAAACAAAATATTAAAAACGTATTTAGGATAATCCTAAAACAAAACACTTTAAAACAAAAAAATATGATAAAGATTATTGTTAAAGATGGAGAACAAATAGACCGTGCTCTTAAACGCTATAAACGTAAACACCGTAATGTAAAGGTGATGCAAAATTTAAGAGACAATCAATTTTACACCAAAAAATCTGTAAAAAGAAGACGAGAAATACAAAAAGCGTCTTACATACAAGGGTTAAGAGATCAAGAAGAAATTTAGAGCCTTATACTGAAAGTTTCAGAAAACAAACTTCATATTTGTTTTCTGAAACTTTACAATTTTAAACCAAACTTATAGACACATACATGCCTTCGTTACCACGAATATTACAAACGGTGTCGTCTTCAAAAATTAAATATTGCCCCTTTATGCCCTTTAAAACCCCTGTATAATCTTGAGTTTTTTCGAAATTTAACGATTTGGGCTTTTTAGGAAACTGCAACACAGGAAATTCTATGGTTGTTTCTTCGTTATCGGTTATAAAATAAGACCGAGCTTCTTCGGGTATAAATACTTTTAATTTTTCTCGCCAAGCAACTAAGTCTTCGTCTTGAATTTCATTTTTTAGCATGGTTCGCCAATTAGTTTTGTCTGACACATGGTCTTTTAAAGCCACTTCGGTAATGCCCGCCAAATATCTATTAGGTACCTCAACAATTTCTATTGCTTCATGCGCTCCTTGATCTATCCAACGCGTAGGCACTTGCGATTTTCGGGTTACCCCAACTTTTACACTGCTAGAATTTGCCAGATATACAATGTGCGGTTGTAACTGCACTTGCTTTTCGTAAGCCAAATCGCGATCTTCTTCATCTAAATGTGCCTTACTCAACTCTGGACTCATAATCCAATCTGCCGCTTGTGGAATATCAAAAAAGCAGCTCTTACAAAATCCTTGTCGATATATTTTTTTATCGAGACCACAATGCAAACACTCATACTTAACAAATTGAAAGCGCAACGTTTTATTTAACAACTGGTTTACGTTTAAAAAGTCGTCTTTAAACACCAAATAATATTGTATTGGCGCTGCATATTCGGTTTCCATTTTTGTAAGAACACCTTGGTAAGTCATAAAAAAAAGTATTATTTTTAGTTCATAAAGATAATGTAAATATGCCAATTCCTTTAGTAAATTCAATTGCTGCTTGGTTTTTAAAAAAGCGTTTTCACCAAATTGAATTATTTTTAAAGTACCCCAACGAAGTACAACAAGAACTCCTTTTAAATTTAATAGACACCGCTAAAGACACCAAAATTGGAAAGCAATACGATTTTTCGAGTATAAAAAATTATAAAACCTTTGCGGAGCGCCTTCCTATTTCGACTTACGAAGACTATCAAGATGTTATTGAGCGTGCACGTGTTGGCGAGCAAAATATATTTTGGCCATCGCCTATAAAATGGTTTGCAAAATCCAGTGGTACAACCAGCGCCAAAAGTAAATTTATTCCTGTAAGCATAGAATCTTTAGAAGAATGCCATTATGCTGCAAGTAAGGATTTATTATGCATGTACCTAAACAATAACGAAAATTCGCAGCTCTTTACAGGTAAAAGTTTACGCCTTGGGGGCAGCAAAGAACTTTATAAAGAAAACGGCACTGTATTTGGTGATTTATCGGCCATATTAATAGACAATATGCCGCTTTGGGCAGAATTTAGTAGTACTCCTAGTAATAGAGTATCGTTAATGAGCGATTGGGAGACTAAAATGCAGGCCATAGTAGATGAAACTATTCAAGAAAATGTAACCAGTTTGGCAGGTGTCCCTTCGTGGATGCTTGTTCTTCTTAATAATGTTTTAGAAACTACTGGAAAACAAGATATTTTAGAAGTCTGGCCGAATTTAGAGGTGTATTTTCATGGCGGTGTAAGTTTTACCCCTTACACCAATCAATACAAAAAACTATTTCCCGACCTCAACTTTAGATACTACGAAATATATAATGCTTCCGAAGGTTTTTTTGCTATTCAAGATCGCAACAATTCCAACGAACTACTACTCATGCTAGACTACGGTATATTTTACGAATTTATACCTATGGATACCTACAACACCCCCGAACAGCGCATTATACCACTTAGCGAAGTAGAGTTACGTAAAAATTATGCTGTGGTAATTACTACAAATGCCGGGCTATGGCGTTACAGAATTGGCGATACTGTTAAATTTACATCGCTTTCTCCTTATCGCATTAAAGTTTCGGGACGAACAAAACATCATATTAATGTATTTGGAGAAGAGCTTATTATAGAAAATGCCGAAGAAGCTCTAAAAAAAGTATGCAAACGTACACATTCGGAAATTGTAGAGTACACAGCGGCTCCCATTTTTATGCAGGGTAAAGAAAAAGGCGCCCACGAATGGATTATTGAGTTTAAAAAAGAACCTGAAGACATAAACTACTTTAGAGAACTCTTAGATAACGCCTTAAAAGCCCTAAATTCTGATTACGAAGCCAAACGCTATAATAACATTACATTAAACAAACCAACTATACATATTGCCAGACAACAACTCTTTTACGATTGGTTAAAAAAGCATGACAAATTAGGCGGTCAGCATAAAATCCCTAGACTATCTAACTCGCGAGAATACATCGATGAATTATTAGGTTTAAATGTAATTTAAACACCTGATATTTAACGGAAATTTCACCCTAAAAATTCACTTCATCGATTAATAGAACACCTATATCTAATATTCAAACAATTCTTTTTTTTATAGCAAGTTTCGGTATATTTTTAACATGCTATTAATCGATTATCTGTTATTTTACAGTAAGTTGCAAGCTAAATTATTCCGTGCAACCAAAACAAAAAACCACTCGTTCGAGTGGTTTTTTCATTTCTATATTTTAAAGATGGCTTATTAAGAAACAGCCTTTAATTTTTTAATTGTGGACTTATTTAATTTCGCCTCTGCATACGCTTTGGTTACTTTTAATTCTTTGTCTTCAGAACTAGGTAACTCAAACATAGCATCTGTTAATACTTCTTCGCAAAGCGAACGTAAACCACGAGCTCCTAATTTATATTCAATAGCTTTTTCAACAATAAAGTCTAAAGCTCCATCTGTTATAGTAAATTGAATATCATCCATCTCGAACAACTTTTCATATTGCTTTATGATAGCATTCTTAGGCTCGGTAAGAATAGATCTTAATGTTTTTGCATCTAGCGGATCCATATAAGTTAAAACTGGCAAACGTCCGATAATTTCAGGAATCAACCCAAAGTCTTTTAAATCTTTAGGAATAATGTATTGCAACAGATGATTTTGATCGATTATATCGTCAGATTTTGAAGCACTGTAACCAACAGCTTGCATATTTAAACGCTTAGAAATATTACGTTCGATACCATCAAAAGCACCGCCTGCAATAAACAGAATATTCTCGGTATTAACCTCTATAAACTTTTGGTCAGGGTGTTTTCTACCTCCTTTAGGTGGTACATTTACAGTGGTTCCTTCTAGCAGCTTTAACAAGGCTTGCTGAACGCCTTCTCCAGACACATCGCGTGTTATAGATGGGTTATCGCTTTTACGTGCAATTTTATCAATTTCGTCTATAAACACAATACCTTTTTCTGCCTTCTCTAAATTATAATCTGCAGCTTGTAACAAACGTGTTAAAATACTTTCTACATCTTCGCCAACGTAACCTGCTTCGGTTAATACTGTAGCATCTACAATGGCTAGCGGCACATTAAGCATTCTTGCTATGGTTTTTGCCATTAGGGTTTTACCTGTACCGGTTTGCCCCACCATCATGATGTTACTTTTTTGAATTTCTATATCATCCTTAGAAGGTGATTGCAATAAACGTTTATAGTGATTATAGACCGCAACGGACATGACTTTTTTTGTTGTTTCCTGACCTATAATATATTCGTCTAAAAACGCTTTTATTTGAAGCGGCTTACGCAGCATTAATTCTGCAGACAAATCGCTATTATCTAATTGCTTAGACTCTTCTAAAACAATACCATGAGCTTGCTCGATACAACGGTCGCAAATATGCGCATCTAGACCTGCTATCAATAAATTGGTTTCAGGTTTTTTTCTTCCACAAAACGAACATTCTAATTCTTCCTTTGCCATAAATTTGTTTAAATTTCTGTTTTAAAAATAGTCGTCCTAGACTACTACTTTAACGTGTTATTAGTTTCTAGCTAATATTTCATCAATCATACCGTATTCTTTAGCTTTATCGGCTTTCATCCAGTAATCACGATCACTATCTGCATACACTTTGTCGTAATCTTGACCTGAGTGTTTGCTTATAATTTTGTATAATTCTTCTTTTAAAGTTATTATTTCTCGTGCTGTAATTTCTATATCACTAGCTTGTCCTTGAGCGCCCCCTAAAGGTTGGTGAATCATAACACGAGAATGTGTCAACCCACTGCGTTTGCCTTTAGCACCTGCACATAATAATACAGCCCCCATAGATGCCGCCATACCTGTACAAATTGTTGCTACGTCTGGCTTAATAAACTGCATGGTATCGTAAATACCTAGTCCAGCATAAACACTACCTCCTGGTGAGTTAATGTAAATCTGAATATCTTTATTAGCATCTGTACTTTCTAAGAACAATAATTGTGCCTGAATGATATTAGCCACTTGATCGTTAATGCCCGTACCCATAAAAATAATACGATCCATCATTAAACGTGAAAACACGTCCATGGCCACAGCATTCATTTGGCGTTCTTCAATAATATTAGGCGTTAAGTTTGTAGGATACATACTGCTCATAATTTTGTTGTAATATGTACTGCTTATACCTTGGTCTTTTATAGCGAATTTTTCGAATTCTTTTCCGTAATCCATAAATGTTATTTTAAATTTAAAATGAATAAAATAGGCGTTGAATACAATTTATTCAACGCCTAAATATAATGATTATTCTTTAAAAGAGTTGACTTATTTGTCTCCGTAAACTTCCTTTACAAAGTCTTCGTAAGTAACTTCTTTAACTTTTAAATTTGCTTTTTCTTTATAAAGATCCAATAATCTTTGACTAACAATTTGTTCTGAAATACGACGTGCCTCGTCTTGATTAGATAAAACTCGAGCAGCGATATCTTCTAATTCTTTATCTCCTGGATTTAACTGACCAAATTGAGCCATTTGCGCTTTAATCATGGTTTTTGCATGATCTTTAATATCATCCATGGTGATTTTAATATCGTTAGCTTCAATTAATTTTCCTTCAATTAATTGATAACGCATACTTTTTTCAGACTTTTCGTATTCTTCTTTAGCCTCGTCGTCGTTTAATTGTTTTTCGCCAGCAGTTTTAATCCATTTTTGTAAAAATTCTGCAGGTAAATCGAATTTAGTCGAGTCTATTAAATATTCGGTTATGTCGTTTAAAAGTTTTTGATCGGCTTGTTGCACGAATTGTTTTTCGGCATCTTCCTTAATCTTATCTTTTAATTCTGTAACGGTTTTTACTGTACCTTCTCCAAATAACTTATCGAATAATTCTTGATCTAAATCGGCAAGTTCGCGTTTGTTAATTTCGGTAATGGTAAATGTCACTTCAATTTCTAATCCATGAGCATCGTCGTGCGATACTTTTAAAGCATGCATTAAATCGTGATCGTCGTTATAAAGTCCTTTAGTTTTTAGGGTAATAACATCGCCTACTTTGGCACCGATAAATTTCTTAGGATTTGTTTTCCCTTTAAATTTATCTAGGGTTAATGTTACTGTGTTTTCGATATCGCGCTCTTCGTTTTTAAACGTCCCTGTAATCTCGCTATCTTCTGCTACAACATCTTGCGACACTAATTTCCCGTATTGTTTTTGGATACGTTCTACCTGCTCGTCTATCATTTTATCGTCTGCAACGATATTGTATTGTGTGATGGCTTTTTTACCTTTTAATTCTACATCGAATTCTGGTGTTAAACCCAATTCAAACTCGAACGAAAATGCTTCAGAATCCCAATCGATACCATCTTGAGCTTTAGGTAACGGCTGCCCTAGAACATCTAATTTCTCTTCGGTTAAGTATTTATTTAAAGCGTCTTGTAATAATTTATTTACCTCGTCTACCAATACTGCTTTACCATACTGCTTTTTAACCATTCCCATTGGCACATGCCCTTTTCTAAACCCAGGAACGTTTGCTGTTTTACGGTAATCGGATAAGATCTTCTCTACTTTATCGCTGTAATCTTCTTTAGCGATATCAACTTTTAACACAGCATTTAATGCATCGATGTTTTCTCTTGTAATATTCATTTTAAATGATATAAAACCCTATGCGGGCATTTAACATTAAACCTTTATCTATTTTATAGCTTTAAAAAGATAAAAAGCTTTTTAATTTTTTTAATTAAAAACGGGCTGCAAAAATAAAACATTTTTACAACCCGACAAAGTTTTTAACGTCTTGTATTTCAGACTATTTTTTATCATCTCCTACAAGACTGTATATTATAGTTTGCAGTATCGTTAGGAGGATACTAAACCAAATTGCTGTCCAAAACGAATCGACGTGAAACCCGCCGACCAATTTACTTGCCAATAGTATAATAACACCATTAATAACCAACAAGAATAACCCTAAAGTTACAATGGTTATCGGAAAGGTTAAGATCGTTAATACAGGCTTTACAAGTACATTTAATATTGCCAAAACTATGGCTACTATAATAGCAGTTACATAACTATCTACATGTACGGCAGATAGCAAATTAGATAACACGACTACTATTAATGCTGTTAAAAGAAATTTGATTATGGTTTTCATACGGTTAAAGTTTTAACCAATTTACAGAATATTTATGAAATAAATTGAATAACAGCACTGTAAAAATCGTCTGGATTTTCTGCATGCAACCAGTGTCCTGCATTTTTTATGGTTACAATTTGCGCCTTAGGGAAATGTTTTTTAATCAAACTTTCGTCGTTGGGTGAAATATACTCCGATTTATCGCCACGTAAAAACAAAGTTTCGCCTTCAAACTTAGCATACGCAGGAAGTGCTTCGCCTACCTCTTCTACCTCTACTTTCAAAACGTCTAAGTTCATACGCAGTCCTAGCTGTCCCTTTTCTACCCAATATAAATTCTTAAGTAAAAACTGGCGTGTACCAAAATCGGTAATATAGCGCCCTAAAGCTTTATCGGCTTCGCCTCTAGTTTTAATTTCCGAAAAATCTAAACTGCTTAAACCCTCTAAAATAGTATCGTGATGTACAGGATAGAATCTTGGAGAAATATCGGCAACCAACAACTGCGATACATATTCTGGATATTTGGTAGCAAATAACATTGCCGTTTTTCCGCCCATAGAATGCCCTAACAACACAATATTTTTAAGCTGTTTGGCATCGCAATACGCTTTTAAATCGTCTACTAAAAGATCGTAATTAAACGCATCGCTATGAAAGCTTCTACCATGGTTACGTTGATCGACCAAATGCACCTGAAACTCTTGTTCGCTAAATTTTGCACCTAAGGTTTTCCAGTTGTCGCTCATTCCTAAAAAACCATGTAAAATAACAAATGGCTTACCCGTTCCTAAAATATTAGAATATAATTGCATCTGGTGTTTATTTCAATTTATTTAAATACATATTTACCACGTTTTCTATACCCAAATACAAGCTTTCGGAAATTAAAGCATGACCTATAGATACCTCTAACAAACCTGGAATATTGTCTTTAAAAAACTTTATATTATCTAACGATAAATCGTGCCCCGCATTAAGCCCCAAACCTAAACGCTCTGCCAAAATCGCACAGTCCGTATAAGGTTTTACAGCTTGGGTGTTTCCTAAACTAAATTGATGTGCAAAGGCCTCGGTGTACAATTCTATTCTATCTGTACCTGTAGCTTTTGCGCCTTCAACCATTTTTAAATCTGGATCTACAAAAATAGATGTCCGTATATTATTGCGTTTACATTCGGCAATAATGTCTATTAAAAAATCTTTATGAGCAATGGTATCCCAGCCCGCATTAGAGGTTATGGCATCGTCTGCATCTGGCACTAAAGTAACCTGCGTGGGTTTAATTTCTAAAACCATATCCATAAACTTTTTAATAGGGTTGCCTTCTATATTATATTCGGTATATACTTCTGGTTTTAAATCGTAAGCATCTTGATAACGAATATGGCGTTCGTCTGGTCTAGGATGAATAGTTACACCTTCTGCACCAAAACGTTGCACATCTTTCGCAAACTGAACCACATTAGGCAAATCGCCACCTCTGGAATTTCTTAAGGTCGCTATCTTATTAATATTTACACTTAACTTTGTCATAAATCCTATTTTAATAACGCAAAAATACAAAGTAGAACAGGCTTATTGTACTATTTTTTAATTAATTTGCAAACACGTAAACTCTAGGCAAAATGAATCTTTCGGAATACATTATTAACGATATAAAACCGCTTTCGGTAACCGATAAAGTGAGCGATATGCAATTACTTTTTAATCAGCTTACTTATTCGCACATCCCTGTTATTAACGAAGAAAATTATTACATAGGCTGCATGTCTGAAGCCGATGCGTATTGTTTTGAAAGCAACAAAGACTTAAAAGAATACAGTTATGCCGCCGAAGGCTTTTTTGTAAGAGAACACACCACTTGGCTAGACGTTTTAGAAGCATTTGCCCAAAATTCGTCTAATATAATGCCCGTGTTAAATGCAAAAAACACCTACATTGGGTATTACGAATTAAACGATATTATAGCACTTTTTAACCAAACCCCATTTTTTGCTGAAGCAGGCGGTGTTTTAATTGTTGAAAAAGGCTTAGACGATTATTCCTTTAGTGAAATTAGCCAGATTGTAGAATCGAACAACGGAAAACTTTATGGGGCATTTATATCTAAAATGGAAAACGACCTCGTACAACTTACTTTAAAAATTGGCAATTCTGGTTTAAACGATATTATACAAACCTTTAGACGCTACAGTTACAACATTATTTCTGGACATGAAGAAGACAGCTACATCGAAAACCTTAAAGACCGATCGGACTATTTAAATAAATACTTAAATATTTAATTATGAAGATCGCCATTTTTGGACAATTTTATCACAAACATTCCGAAATCCCTGTCGAAATTCTTTTAAAACACCTTTTAAAGAAACAAGCAGACATATATATAGAGCGTCATTTTTTCGATCTCATTCACGACGAACTAGAAAACGACGAACCGTATTACGCTTTTAAAACTTTTGAAGTTTTAGACCACACCTACGATTTATTAATAAGTATTGGTGGCGATGGTACTATTTTGCGCGCAGTAACTTTTGTTAAAGAATTAGGCATACCCATTGTAGGTATTAACGCTGGGCGCCTTGGTTTTTTGGCCACCATACCCAAAGAACATATAGAGCAAGCTATAGACGATATTTTAGAAGGCCATTACAACATCTCGGAACGCAGTTTATTAGAAATTTCCACAACTCCCGAAAACAAAACCATCTCCGAAATGAACTTTGCACTTAACGAAATAGCTGTAAGCCGCAAAGACACCACATCTATGATTACCGTAGAAACCTCGCTAAACAACGAATATTTAACCTCGTATTGGAGCGACGGATTAATAATTGCAACCCCAACAGGATCTACAGGATACTCATTAAGCTGTGGCGGCCCCGTTATAACACCAGACACCAACAGTTTAGTTTTAACACCTATTGCACCGCATAATTTAAACGCAAGACCTTTAATTATTACCGACTCTACAGAAATTAAATTAAAAGTAAGTGGTCGGGAAGACAATTATTTAGTTTCTTTAGATTCCAGAATTGCAACCATAGACAACGACACCGTATTAACCATTAAAAAAGCAAACTTCAGTATAAAAATGATAGAGTTATTAAACGAAAGCTTTTTAAAAACCCTTCGAAAAAAACTATTATGGGGAGAAGATAAACGCAATTAAACAATAATCTGTCTGTAATTTAGTTTTTACACTAATACAAATGCATTCAATTTGTTAAGACCTAATCTTATTTGTTATATTTGCAAACTTTAAAACTTTATGAGGTACATAATCATAATTATCATTAACGTTATATGTTTTCAATCCAGCTATGCCCAAATTCACGAAATTGGCGTGTATTTAGGTGGTAGTAACTATATAGGAGACATTGGCGCCACAAATTATATATACCCAAAAAAACTGGCCTACGGTGGTATTTACAAATGGAACAGAAGCCCACGGCATTCCTGGAGAATTTCAGGAATAATAACCGATTTGGAGATGATGGACAAAAATGCTAGCGACCCACGACGTGTAGAACGTAATTATAATGGCGTTAAAACCATAGGCGAACTTTCTGGAGGTATTGAATTTACATTTACAGAATTCGATTTACACAAAACCGGCAGACAGCATACACCTTATTTATTTGGAGGTATATCGGCTACTAATTATAACGAAACTTACATCACTAACTCGGGAAGTTCATCGTTTACTGGAGACAAAAAATGGGCACTAGGCATACCCATGGCTATAGGTTACAAATACAGATTTAGCGAAGGTTTTATAATAGCCGCCGAAATTGGCGCACGTTATACCTTTACAGATAAATTAGACGGTAGCGAGTATTTCGACGAAAATACAGCTACAGATTATAGTTTCGGAAATTTAAACAATAACGATTGGTACGTGTTTTCGGGAATTACCTTAACATACACCTTTGGTAGAAATCCTTGTTATTGCATAAATTAATTACATTTTGAAAGACCAGATTAACACAGATAGACTCCCCAAACACATCGCCATAATTATGGATGGCAACGGCAGGTGGGCCAAACAAAAAGGATTAATACGTGCCATTGGTCACGAAAATGGCACCAAATCGGTAAGACAAACCGTAGAAGCCTGTGCCGAGTTAGGCGTAGAAAACTTAACCCTATATGCCTTTTCTACCGAAAATTGGAACCGTCCTAAACTAGAAGTAGAAACCTTAATGAAACTTTTAGTAAGCTCGCTTAAAAAGGAAATTAAAACCCTGCAGGACAACAACATCAAGCTAAACGCTATCGGCAATCTGTCACTTTTACCAAAAAAAGTATACAAAGAGCTATTAGAAGTTATCGACAAAACTGCTAATAATAGTAGAATGACTTTAACCCTTGCCTTAAGTTATGGCTCGCGCGAAGAACTCGTTCAGGCTATTACCGAAATAAGCAATAAAGTTAAAAATAATATAATTTCTTTAGAAAGTATTGACGAATCAGTTATAAATAAGCATCTTTACACGCAAAATTTACCAGACGTAGACTTGCTTATACGCACTAGCGGCGAACAACGCATAAGTAATTTTCTGCTTTGGCAAATAGCCTATGCCGAATTATTCTTTACTAAGGTACTTTGGCCCGATTTTACTAAGCAACATTTGTATGATGCTATTATTGACTATCAAAAAAGAGAACGCCGTTTTGGAAAAACAAGTGAACAACTTAGCTAATTCAATATCATTGAAAACATTTTTACCCTTTATTTTTACTTTATGTTTATCATTAACTTCTTTATTAGTTAATGCCCAAGTCCCTCAAAATGCCGGCACAAAATATACCATTTCGGATATTAGCGTTTCTGGAAATTCTAGCTTCAGTTCAGAAACTATAGTAACCTACTCTGGGCTTAGAAAAGGCGAAGACATTCTTATTCCTGGCGAGGAAATTAGTAACGCCATTAAAAAATTATGGAAATCGGGACTGTTTAGCGATATCGAAATTTATATAAAAAATGTAGAAGGCAATTCTGCTGCTTTAGAAATTCATTTGTTCGATCTTCCCGAGCTACGCGATGTAAAAATTACTGGTGTTAAAAAGTCTAAAATTGAAGAAATTGTAGAAGAAAACAATCTTAATGAAGGCGTAAAGGTTACAGAAAACCTTATTACAACTACAAAAAACTATCTACAAAACAAATACCAAAAAGACGGTTTTTACAATACCAAAGTAAACATAAATACCATTCCTATAGAAGACTCTATTGCTAAGCCTAGAGTTAATATGGTGGTAACTATAGATAAAGGCGAAAAAGTAAAAATAGATAACATTAACTTCGAGGGCAACACTATGTTAAGCGACAAGAAGTTAAAATCGAGTATGAAAAACACTAAAGAAAAAAAATTCTATCGTGTTTGGAAACGCTCTAAATATATTGAAGCCGATTACCAAGAAGATTTAACCAGCGTTATAGACACCTATAAAGAAAATGGGTATCGCGATGCGCGAATTATTTCGGACAGCATTAGCGTAAACAATAATAAAAACGTAACGTTAAATATTAAAGTAGAAGAAGGCGAAAAATACACCTTTGGTAACATTAGCTTTATAGGTAACACTGTTTATACAGACCAGCAGTTAGCATCTATTTTACGTGTACGTAAAGGCGACACCTACAATGGCGTTTTATTAGAAAAAGGGATTGCAGACGATACCAAACCAGATGGTAACGACCTTACCAACTTATATCAAAACAACGGATATTTATTCTCGCAAATAAACCCTGTTGAAACCAATGCCGACGGAAATGTAATCGATATGGAAATTAGAATTTCCGAAGGTAAACCCGCCTATTTCAACAACGTTACTATAGTAGGTAACGAAAAAACAAACGATCACGTTATATACAGAGAAATACGTACGCGTCCAGGCGAATTGTACAGTAAGGCCAATGTGGTTAGAACTGTTCGCGAATTAAGTCAGTTAGGCTTTTTCGACGCCGAACAATTAACACCAGATTTTAAGAATGTAAATCCGAACGAGGGTACGGTAGATATGGAGTACAAAGTTGTAGAAACTGGGTCCAGCCAAATAGAACTACAAGGTGGTTATGGTGGTGGCGGCTTTATTGGTACCTTAGGTTTATCGTTTAACAACTTTTCGTTAAAAAACATACTTAATAAAGACGCTTACAAACCGCTTCCTATGGGAGATGGCCAAAAACTTGCCCTTCGTTTACAAGCTAGTCAGTTTTACAGAACATACAGTTTCTCGTTTTCAGAACCTTGGATGGGCGGTAAAAAACCAGTACAATTTTCGACCTCTATATCGCACTCCAACCAGTTTTTATACGACAGTTCTACAGGAAGAGCAGATAAAGACAAACGCTTCAACATTACAGGAGTATCTGTTGGTTTAGCAAAACGTTTAACTGTACCAGACGATTATTTTACCTTATCGCAATCCATCAGTTATCAACATTACAACTTAAAAAACTATTACACGGGGCTATTTACGTTTGGTGACGGATTTTCTAACAACCTATCGTACACTATAGGTTTATCTAGAAACAACACCTATAACGACCCTATATTCCCTATAGGAGGATCTAACTTCAGCGTTAGTGCTAAATTATCTTTACCATACTCGTTATTCAACAATGTAGATTACGATGCGCTTGCTGAAGAATACAATGAAGATGAAGCCATTTATAGAGATCCAGATGCATCGGCAGCCGACCAACAGGCGGCTTATACTAGAATGCAAGAAATAGATCAAGAACGCTACAACTGGTTAGAATTCTATAAAATTAAATTTAAAGGAGATTGGTACACTAACATTATTGGTAAACTGGTTTTAAGACCTAGTATAGAATTTGGATATTTAGGAGCATACAACCAAGCCAGAGGTGTAATTCCGTTTGAACGTTTCTTCTTAGGTGGGGATGGTTTAGGAAGCTATAGTTTAGATGGTAGAGAAGCTATTGCTTTACGTGGTTACCCTAACCAATCTATACAACCTTTGGATAAATATGGAGAGCCTACAGACGACGGTTCGTCTATCTACAACAAATTCTCTTTAGAATTGCGTTATCCTATTACCTTAAAAGCTTCAGCTAAAATATTTGCTTTAACTTTCGCCGAGGGTGGTGCAGCTTTCAACTCGTTTAGAGACTACAATCCGTTTCAGTTAAAGCGTTCTGCAGGTGTTGGTTTACGTGTATTTATGCCTGCATTTGGATTATTAGGTATCGATTTTGGTTACGGATTCGATCCGCTTCCAGGACAAACCAAAGCCAACGGCTGGGAAACACACTTCATCATTGGTCAACAATTCTAATTTGGCACGATATTTTCTATCAACTCTAATATGAATTACTTAAAGATTTAAAAGGTATAACGTTAAAATTTGTTAATTTTGGAAACTTTAATTCAGGAAAGCACAGAATAAAATAAACCATCTGTCGTTTTAAAAGTTTACAGCTGATAAATTACTAATATGAAACAAATGAAACTAAACGTTCTTTTATTACTTACTGTAGTATGCTTACTAAGTCTTAACGCCACGGCACAACGCGGTGTAAGAATAGGTTATATCGATACAGAATATATATTAGAGAACGTACCTGAATACCAAGATGCCACAGTACAACTTAACGACAAAGTTAAACGTTGGAAAAGCGACATAGAACTTAAACTAAACGATGTTGCCCAAAAACGTAAAAACTTAAGCAACGAAAAGGCATTACTCACTAAAGAGCTATACGAAGAACGCAAAGAAGATATCGATTTTGAAGAAAAAGAAATATTAGACTATCAACAAAAACGCTTTGGTCCTAACGGCGATTTAATGCTTCAAAAAAAGCAATTAATACAACCCATACAAGATCAAATTTTTGCAGCAGTGCAAGATATAGCAGCCTCTAAACAATACGACTTTATATTCGATAAGTCAGCTGATGTAGTCATGTTATACTCTGCAGAACGCTACGATATAAGCGAATTGGTATTACGAAGCATAAGCAGAGCCTCGAAACGCCAACAAGCCCAAAACAAAGCAGCAAGACGAGCAGCCGAAGCCGAAGAAGTTGTACCAGACTACAACCCTGAAGCCGAAGCCAGAGAACAAGCTTTAGAAGAAAAACGACAAGCCAGAGAAACCCTAGAAGATCAACGTCGCCAAGAAATTTTAGAAGAACGCGCCGCTAAAAAAGCCGAGGCCGAAGCCCGAAGACAAGCTATTATTGACCAAAGAGAAAAAGAAAGGCAAGAAAAATTGGACGCAAGAAATAAAGTTTCAGAAAATAATGATACTTTAGAGCCCTCCGAACTTAACGAAGACGGAACACCAAAAACTAAAGAACAAATTTTAGAAGAACGTAAAGAACAAAAATTAAGAGATCGCGAAGCAAGACAACGGGAACTAGAAGAACGCAAACAACGCATTTTAGAAGAACGTGAAAAAGCAAAACAAGAACGCGAAGCAAACGAGAACAATACAACAAATAACGAAGACAGTAATTAACTAAATTTTATACACAAATTAATACTTTAAAAATGAAACAAATCAAAACCCTTTTAATTGCAACTGCTTTATTTATTGGAGCAACATCTTTTGTACAAGCACAAAGTAAAGTTGCCCATATTAACACCCAAGAATTGGTATCTGCAATGCCAGAAATGAAAGCCGCACAAGCGCAAATGGATAAGTTGGGTAAAACTTACGAAGCAGACATTAAAAATATGGCGACTGAACTTGATACTAAAGTAAAACAGTACGACGCAGAATCTTCTACAAAAACACAAGAAGAAAACGCTAAGCGTGTGCAAGAAGTACAGTCTATGGAGCAAAACATTCGCCAGTATCAAGCTCAAGCTCAAAAAGACATGCAACAAAAAGAAATCGATCTTTTAAAACCAATTACCGAAAAAGCTAAAGCTGCAATTTTAAAAGTAGCTAGAGCTCAAGGATTCGAGTATGTATTAGATTCTTCTCAAGGTAGTGGTGTAATCATGGCCGATGGTAAAAACTTATTAGCTGATGTGAAAAAAGAATTAGGTTTCTAATTATACACTTAAGAAATACTAAAAAAGCCACTTTATATAAAGTGGCTTTTTTTTATTTTTGACCTCATGAGCAAACAACCCATAGGCATATTCGATTCTGGTGTAGGTGGCACTTCTGTATTTAAAGAAATACAGGCCCTGTTACCACACGAAAACACAATTTATTTGGCCGATAGTGCCAATGCGCCTTATGGCAGTAAATCGCCGCAAGACATCTTAAATTTAAGTATTAAAAATACCGAGTGGCTTTTAAACAAAGACTGTAAACTTATTGTAGTAGCTTGCAACACCGCTACAACTAATGCCATTTCGGAACTTAGGCAAAAATATAACATTCCATTTATAGGTATAGAACCAGCAATTAAACCGGCCTCCTTAAACAGCAAAACCAAAGCGGTAGGTATATTGGCTACAAAGGGTACATTAAGTAGTAAACTATTCCATAATACAAGTAGCTTATACAGCAATGGCGTACAGGTAATCGAGCAAATAGGCGAAGGTATTGTGCCATTAATTGAGGAAGGCAAAGCTTTAAGTCCTGAAATGGAAACCTTGCTTAAACGTTATTTAAAGCCTATGATTACTGCAAATATCGATTATTTGGTACTTGGGTGTACGCACTACCCTTATGTGCTTCCTTTGCTTTTAAAATTGCTTCCGAAACACGTAAAAATTATCGATTCTGGTGAAGCTGTTGCAAAACAAACCAAAGCCGTACTAGTACACAATAACACGTTAAATACGTCCGCATCTTTAGGGAAACATCTCTTCTACTCTAATGCATCTACTAGTGTTATGGAAACGCTGTTAGGCAAGCCTTACCAAGTAGACTATTTAAAGTTTTAAAGCTTCGTTCTTAAAAACCGAATTTTATTCTTTAAACCAACTTGAATAGGTAATATAATTATCGGCGATTCTGTGTATTTCTCCCGAAATGAGGTCCTCACTAATATCCTTTACTTTAACAGCAGGAACACCAGCATAAATACTTCCAGACTCGACTATAGTATTTTTTGTAACAACTGCACCCGCAGCTATTATAGAATTACTTTCAACAATACAATCGTCCATAATAATGCTACCCATACCAACCAACACATTATCGTGTATGGTACAGCCATGTACAATAGCATTATGCCCTATAGACACATTGTTACCAATGGTTGTGGGCGACTTTTGGTAAGTGGCGTGAATAACAGCACCATCTTGTATGTTAACTTTATTGCCAATTTTTATGTAATGAACATCACCGCGAATTACAGCATTAAACCAAACGCTACACTGAGTACCAAAAGACACTTCTCCTACAATTGTAGCATTTTCTGCAATAAAACAATCGTCTGGTATTTGAGGGGCGTGACCACGAACAGATTTAATAACCATGATAAAACTTAGTATTAGTTAACCGAAGGACAATCGCACTCGTATTTAATTTTTCTACAATTAAAATTAAAACCAAGCGTAAACTGATGAAAACCACCATTATCAAAAACCACTGCATTAGATTGATAAGTGTATGTATATGCGAACATAAACTGCTTATAATTTACACCCACAAGTGGCGAAAAATATTGGGCATTTTTATACACGTCGTCTGAAACAGCATCTAAATCCGGATTGTCTGCACGGTCTAAACTACGTCTGTAAGACAACCCTAAATATAAACTTGCTGTATCGAAGTTTTGATACAATTTGATATTAGCATCTATTAAAGACTCCTTTGTTCCTTCTTTATATTGATATAGTATAGACGGTTCCCACGACAGCCCTTCCAGTCTGGTGCTAAATACCGAACCTACAGAAAATAAATAACGTCTTAAATTACTGGTAACCTCAATATCGTTGTTAACGCCTTCGTTGTTAATTAAATTTTTAACTGTAGCGTGTATGTACGTATTTAAAAAATGATAAGACATTCCAAAATCGATATTAAAATCTAATGCACTTTGGTCTATTCCAGCTATTATTGGGTCGTAACCACCATCGATAAACGCCGACTCGTCTAAACGGTATTGTACAACTCCAGCACTTAAACCAAACGACAACATGTTAAGATCTAGTTCGTTTCTAGAAAACATTAAGTGATGGGCATAAGTTGCATAAGCACCACTTTGCGAATGGTAACCGTTTTTATCGGTATATAAAATACCACCCACAGCAGAGGGGCTATCCCCTATACGGCTATTTGCACTCAAAGTCATAAGTCTAGGTGCATCGTCTGTTCCTAACCATTGCTGTCTTGCCGTTAAGCGCACTTTGGCACAGTTGGCTACACCGGCCATAGACGGATGGATTAGGTAATAGTTATCTGTTAAATAATCTGAGTAAATTGGAAGTCCTTCTTGTGCACGACAAAAGGGTATTACGACCATAAAAAAAAGGAAAACCTTTAGTGTTTTTAATGTCATTGTTTTATTACCGTTTGCTATTAGTAGTTATTAGGGACCAAAAAAAATGGCTATACTACCCCGAATGGTTCAAATATATAAATTATAACCAAGAGATTTCAGATATATTTTACTGATATTACGTAAATCTTAAAGAAAAACTCAAAAGACGACTGCTATTTATCAGCACTTTAGCTTTTTCACCAGAAAAACCTAAATTATTTCTAAAACTGAAATAAAGAATCTGCACGCACTAGCAATAAGCCTAAAACCGCCTTTTTAGAACCGTTAGTTTTCGTATTTTTGTAAAAATTTTAGATCATGAAAACATATAGTGTTTCTATACAAGAAACCACAAATCCAGCAATATTAAAATTCGAACTCAATCAATTTATCACAAAATACCAGAGCTTTGAATTTAATAATATAGACGAAGCCAAAATATCGCCTCTAGCACAACAATTGTTTTATTTACCATTTGTAAAAAAAGTATATATATCTGCCAACTTTATAGCTATAGAACGTTATAATATTGTAAACTGGCCAGATGTACAAGACGAAGTTGCCACGCAAATTGCCGATTATTTAAACAACGGTGGTACTGTAGTTATTGAAGAACAAGCTCCTAAAAAAACAGCGGTAACCGTTTACGCCGAAAGTACACCCAACCCTGCTGTACAAAAATTTGTTGCCAACAAAAAACTAGTAACAGCCTTATTTGAATTCACCTCTATAGACGATGCAAAATTATCGCCTTTAGCTCAAGAATTATTTCATTTTCCGTTTGTAAAAAGTGTTTTTATAGACGAAAATTACGTTTCTATTACAAAATACGATATCGCAGAATGGCAAGACATTACGCTAGAACTACGCGAATTTATTAGAAGTTTTATAGAACAAGGTAAAGAGGTTGTTAGTCCAGAAGCTACTGAAACTTTAGAAAAAACAACAGCACAAGTCGATAAAAAATTTGACGCATTAGACGACACTTCTAAAGAGATTATAAACATATTAGAAGAATATGTTAAACCAGCGGTTGCTAGCGATGGTGGTAATATTCAATTTCAAGATTACAACCCGAACACTAAAACGGTACAGGTTATTTTACAAGGTGCTTGTAGCGGATGTCCGTCGTCTACTTTCACTTTAAAGAATGGTATAGAAAACATGCTTAAAGAAATGTTACACGATAAAGTAGAACGGGTTGAAGCCATTAACGGGTAAGCAACTTTAACAATTCATTATCAAGACTATAGATATAGTATTTGTAATTTTAAGAGAACCACTTAAATTTAAAAATTATGTCTATTTTAAAAGTTATTGAAATTCTTGCCAATTCTAATAAAAGTTGGGAGGATGCTACAAAAAAAGCAGTAAAAGAAGCTGCAGCAACCGTAAAAAACATTAAGTCTGTGTATGTTAAAGAACACAGTGCAACGGTTAAAAACGGAGATATTGATGAATACCGTGTTAATGTAAAAATCACCTTCGAAGTGAATCATTAAATACTAATTCTAAAAACTAAAAAGCACTTTTGATATATCAAAAGTGCTTTTTGTTTATACTTATTTTACTTAGGTTATAACTTAGCTTTTAAAATGTTTTGTTAGCTTTGCCTATTATAAAAAATCAATAAATTAAATACATGGAAAAAAAGTTAGAATTAAGTTATTGGACAGAAAAAATAATAGATTTTGGTAGCACTTACGGTTTAAAAATTATTGGTGCTATTGCCTTTTGGATTATTGGTTCTTGGGCTGTTAAAGCGATGCTTAATGCCACTAAAAGAATCATGGCTAAAAGTAATTACGAAGAAAGCCTTCAGAAGTTTTTACTAAACCTGATTAGCTGGGTTTTAAAAATATTATTGATCATTACCATTTTAGGCGTATTAGGTGTACCAACAACATCGTTTGCCGCTGTTATAGGTGCCGCTGGTTTAGCCATTGGTTTAGCCCTACAAGGCTCTTTAGCTAACTTTGCTGGTGGTGTATTAATAATGTTATTTAAACCATTTAAAGTTGGCGATTACATTGAAGCCCAAGGCGAAGCCGGCACAGTAAAAGAAATTCAAATTTTCACCACACATCTTAACACACCACAAAACAGATTGGTTATAGTACCAAACGGGCAACTATCTAACGGTAACATTACTAATTACAGCGCCGAAGACAAAATACGTTTGGATATGATTGTTGGAGTAAGTTATGATGATGATATTAAGAAAACAAAAGAGGTATTAATGAATGTTTTAACCTCTAATCCAAAAGTATTACAAGATCCTGCTCCTTTAGTTGCGGTAACCGAATTGGGCGAAAGTTCTGTTAACTTTGCTGTAAGAGGTTGGGTAAAAACAGCCGATTATTGGGATGTTCACTTCCAAAATACCGAAACCATTAAATTAGACTTAGATGCTGCTGGTATAGAAATTCCTTACCCACACTCTGTAGAAATTCAGAAAGAAGCATAATGTTATTTAGATTTTGGTTTTAAAGCCACAAAATCTTTTAAATAATAAGGTTCAAAATAAGCGACATCTTCGATGTCGTTTTTTTTGTACTTATATTCGGCTAACATTCCCATTTCTCTGGCCGATGGCAATTTATCCTCTATAAAAACAGCATTGGGGTGCGTTATTAAGGTTTTAGTTTTAGCCACACCATTACCTATAAAATAAACTATACCTTGTTCTAAATAATCGCCATACGAATTTTCATTTAAAACCTCAGCTTCTATAGCGCGAATAGCATTGTAATTAGTATCGTAAATAGCCGAATATACTTCCATGCGTCTTGCGTCTAGCATAGATATGATAACACCACTTTCTGGCTGCATTTGATGTGCTAAAGCCTCTAAAGTAGATACAGAAATTAATGGAATATTAAGCGCATAACTCAATCCTTTAGCAGACGATACGCCTATGCGAAGCCCTGTGTAAGACCCAGGCCCTTTACTAACAGCAATGGCATCTAAATTATTAGCCTCTAAATCATTCGATTGTAATATCTGTTCTATATAAGTATGCAAACGCTCTGCATGCGAATAGTTTTTGTCGTTATCTTCCAATAATGCAAAAGTCTCACCATCTTTAGATAATGAGACCGAACAGTTTGTAGTTGCTGTTTCTATGTTTAGTATTAACGCCACGTTTTATTCTTCTTCTTTATCGTCTTCTGCTTTGTACCCCACTTTATCGCCACTGTTTAACGATTTAGAAACGGTATTGTAAGGTCCTGTAATAACTTGATCGCCTTCTTGTAATCCCGAGGTAATTTCAATATTTGAATTGTCTTGAATTCCTGTGGTAACCACTCGTAATTTAGCTACATCGCCTTCTTTAACAAAAACACATTCAAACTTTTTATCGGTATCCTCTACCTTTGGTTTTGGGGTGCCTGGTTTTACTGTGGTTGTATCGTTTTTTATTACAATAGCGCTTATAGGCACGCCAATAATATCTAATTTTTTGTTGGTAATAATATCTACCGTAGCCGTCATACCTGGTCTAAATGGAGAATAAGACGCTGGTTTGTCTTTCACCAAATCGGCATACGATTCTTCTAGAATTCTTACTTTAACTTTAAAATTGGTAACCTGGTCTGAAGTTAGTTCGCCATCTGCCGAATTCGCTATTTCGGTAACAATACCTTTAAACTGTTTTTTTAAATACGCATCTACTTCAACAATGGTAGAATCGCCAATCTGAACCTTTACAATATCGTTCTCGTTCACATCAACTTCTACTTCCATATTATTTAAATTCGCCACTCGCATAATCTCGGTTCCAGCCATTTGTTGCGTACCTACTACGCGCTCTCCCAATTCGGCATCTAATTTAGATATGGTACCGCTCATTGGAGCATAAATTGTTGTACGATTTAAATTGTCTTTAGCTTCTGTTACCGTAGCACCAGCACTTTGCATATTAAAATACGCTGAGGCTTTATTGGCTTCGGCAATTTCGTAAGTAGACACGGCTTTATCCCAATCGGCTTTAGAAATAATGCCTTTATCGTAAAGTTGTTTGTTTCTATCGTAATTGGCTTTAGCCTCTTTTAAAGATGCCAATGCTTGATCCAGACCAGATTTAGCATTTTGTAGCGTTGCTTGCGAACGATTTAAACTAGATTGATAAATATCTGGATTTATACGTACTAATAAATCGCCCTTTTTTATTTCTTGTCCCTCTTTTACTGGCAGTTCTATAATTTCCCCTGAAACCTCGCTAGACAATTTCACCTCTACTTCTGGTTGAATTTTACCAGTAGCCGATACGGTTTCAATAATATCTAATTTTGAAATGTCTTTGGTTTCTATCTCTTTAAAATGGCCTTGTTTGCCAAACCAGCCTGCTTTTTTTCCTACAATTAGCAAAGCGAGTATAACAACGACTAAAGAAATAATTAAGGTAAGTTTTTTCCTGCTCATGAGTTTTGGTTAGTTAATTTCGTCTATTGGGATTCCAAAATAGAATTCTAAAACTTTAAGTTTAAAAATGTACTCGTATTTTGTTCTTACCACATCAGACTGTGCATTTTCGTATTGAATGGAAGATTGATTAAAATCGAATGCATTAGACAAGCCTACTGTATAACGCTCTTCGGCATACTCGTAAGCCAATTGTCTTGCCTCTGCGGTTTGTTTAGCAGCATCGTAAGACAAACGAGCCGATTTAGCATCGTTATACGCCTGATACACTGTGGCCTCTAAATCTAAATTGGCTTGCTCTAACAGGTACTTAGAACGCTCTACATTTACTTGACTACGCTTTACATTATTTCTAGTAGCTAGTCTGTTAAAAATAGGAATATTAAGCTGCAATCCAAACGATGTACCATCAAAAGTGTATAACTGATCTATAAAAGGCATTCTAGACCCAGAATAAATAACTTCTCCTGTTAATGGACTAACTATAACCGTAGATGGATCTACATTTGTACTAGACCATCTGGTGTTATACCCCATAAAAGCAGAGAGTGTCGGGTAATAATCGGTTCGTGCCAACTCTAAATCTTTTTGTGCCAACTGATAATTCATATCGGCAATTTTAACATCGTAAACTTCTTCTTTAGCTTTAGCAATAATTTCGTTAGCGTCTTTATCTAAAATATCATCCGAAAAAATACCATAATCTTCTTCTACAACATCAAACGTTTGGTAATCTTCAATTTTAAGCAATTGTGCTAAACCCACTCTAGAAATAAACAAATTGTTTTCTGCGGCAATAATTTGTTGTTTTTGGGTTGCATCGGTCGCTTTAATTTCAAGTAAATCGCCTTGTGGCAATACCCCTGCATTCACTAACTCCTGAGTTCTTTCTAAATTTTCTTTAGTAATTTTATTTTGAGCTTGTAACACTTTTAATTGCTCTTTATTAAATAAAATCTGCACAAAAGCATTAGCAACATTTATAGAAATGTCGTCTTTCATTTTATCTAATTGATACTGACTTGCCAACACATTTAATTTTGAACGCTGTAAATTTTTCCAGTTTTGAAGCCCTGCAAAAAGATTCACCCCCGAGTTTACTCCGCCACTTAACGATTTAAACGTTTGGTTTTCGAACTGGTTTGTTGCCGGGTTAATGTTAGAACCTGTGTTGATATTATATGATGAATTTGCCGATAAGTTAGGCAAAAAGTTCATGACTGCCTGATTTTTATCTATATCGGCCAATTGCGTATCTAACTCCGACTGCTTTATGGTAATGTTATTTTCAAGAGCGTAATCTACACATTCTTGAATGGTCCATTTATTATTGTTCTGGGCTTGTAATGTAATTCCTCCTAAAAGAAAAGCGCCTATTAAGATAATTTTTTTCATAATCATTATATATGTCTAGATAGGTATTAAAGTGTTACACTGCTTTACAAAAAATTATTGCGCATATTTTGGAGTGCCTTGAATTTGGTTCCAAACTTTAATTTTATCCGATTTTGATAGTCCTTCTTTTACTTCTACAAAAATACCATCGCTAATACCTAACTGCACATCTTTTCTTTCAAAATTCTGATTTCCTGTTTCTATCTCTACAAAAGGTAATTTGGTTTTATCGTCGTACTGTACCAAAGCCTCATTAATAGCCAAAACATTTTCGGCTTTGTCTAAAATAATAGAAGCATTGGCGCTTAAACCTGCTCTAATAAAAGTGCTATCTATTTTTTTAAGTGTACCTTTAATTTCGAATTGAATAGCACCATTTTCTTCAACGCCTTTAGGAGCGATGTAATCTAAAATAGCATCAAATTTTTTATCTTCAATAGCACCTACCGTAATTTCTAATGGCAGATTTTCTGTTATTTTACCTACTTCACTTTCGTCTACTTTCCCTTCAAAAATCATTTTGTTTACATCGGCTAACGACGCTATAGATGTTCCTTCGTTAAAATTATTAGCCTCTATAACTTGGTTTCCTTCCTTTACAGGAACATCTAAAACCATTCCCGAAACGGTAGATCTAATAAGTGTTTGGGCGATGTTTCCTAAACCAGAAGTGGTTCCTGTTTTTATAATGTCGTAATTTTGTGTGGCCGATTTTAAATTAATTTCGGCTTGTGCTACTGCTTGTTTGGTTTGCAAGTAGGTGTTTTTGATGCTTTCGAAATCATTTTCAGAAATCACACCTTTTTCGAACAATGCTTTTTGACGCTGGTAATTAGACTCTTGTGTTTCTAAATTAATTTTTGCGGTTTGCAAAGCTGTTTCGTTTGTAGAAATGGCGTTTCTAGCACTGGCCAACGACGATACGTTTGGGATAACTCTAATTTTTGCTATTAAATCGCCAGACTTTACATACTCGCCCGCCTCGATATAAATTTCCTCTATTACTCCAGAAATATTAGGTTTAATAAGCACTTCTTCCTTAGGAACAATATTGCCTGTAGCAACAGTTTTAACAGTAATGGTTTGCTCTACTGGCGATTCTGTGGTGTAAGTTATAGGATCTTCCTGATTTTTTTTCCACAAGTAAAATAAAGCGATCCCGAATACTGCAACAATTAGGACCAATACGATAACGGTAGTTGTTCTTTTCATTTTATACGACTTCTATTTCTTTTTTTAATCTATTCTTAATGCGTCTACAGGTTTCATTTTAGTGGCGCTATTGGCTGGTATTAACCCGGCCAACAGACCAGAAACTACTAATATTATTAAGGCTGTAAATACGACAGACATGCTTACACTAGGGTTTACAAAATTGTCTACAGGCCCCATTTGGTCTAATAGATAATTCATAAGCCAAATAACACCCGCAGCAAACGAAATACCTACCATACCAGAGATAATGGTTAATATTAAACTTTCTTGTAAAATTTGCGATTTTATAGTCCATGGCGAAGCGCCCAAAGCACGTCTTACGCCAATTTCTTTCGTACGTTCTTTAACCACGATAAGCATGATATTGCTAATTCCGATAATACCCGACATAAGTACTAGCGCCCCTACAAAATATCCTACAAAACTTAATATAGAAAACAGACCATTAACACGCCCAAAGGCTTCAGACAAATCGAAATTACCAATAGCTCTATCGTCTTTCGGATCTATTTTATGTCTTGCCTTTATGATATCGAAAATTTTAGGTTTCAATTCGGTGATACTGATACCGTCTTCGCCAGTAATCGCCATCCAATCTACGCTATCGCCACTATTAAAAGCTTGTCCAAACGAAGTAAAAGGCACAAAAATAGTATTGGCATCTTCTTCCTGATCGCCTTGGCTATTAGCAGCTTTAAAGGTACCAACCACCATAAAATTTACACCATTAATTTTAATGTAAGTCCCTATAGGATCTTCATCTTTATCGTAAAGCCCTTTTACAACATCTTTACCAATAACACAGGATTTTCGTTTACTGTTTATATCGGAATAACTTATAAATCGGCCACGGGTAATATCCATAGGCTGCTGATTGATGTACTCTGGATAATCGCCATTAACCTGAAACGCTCCTGTTTTAGTACCTCGCGTTACATTATTATCGCCATTAAAGCCTCCTAACTGATTTCTAGGAGACACATATTTTAACTCTGGTATTTGAGCTTTCAAAGCCTCTACATCGCTAAGTTTATAAGTAAAAGACCGACCTTTAGGAAGCCCTTTATAAGAAATAGAAGTGCGTTGCGCCCACATAAACATCGAGTTTGTGGCAAAATTCCCGAAATCGGCAGTTACGCCGTTTTTTAATCCGTTGGTTAACGCTAATAACAATACCAAAATGGTAATGCCCCAGAACACTCCAAAAGCCGTTAAAAACGTTCTGAATTTATTAGCACTTAACGCTTCTAATATTTCATTCCATCGATCTTTACTAAACATCTTATTCGTCTCTTAAAGCTATTATGGGTTTAATTTGTGCTGCTCTGTAAGCTGGGAAAAAACCAGCCAGTGCTCCCGCAAATACTAATATAAATACGGTAGTTAAGGCGGTATTAAAATCTACTTGCGGATATTTAATAAAATCGCTTTCTATTAAGGGACCTACAAGTTCTAACAAGGCTAAACCTAAAATAAGGCCGAACAAGCCCGAAAACATTGTTACAAAAACCGATTCTTGTAAAATCATACCCACTATAGACATGGGTTGCGCGCCTAAAGCCTTACGAATACCAATCTCTTTTGTACGTTCTTTTACAATAATTAGCATGATATTACCAACCCCTACCACACCAGCAATAATGGTACCTATACCCACAAACCAAAATACCGCAGAAATGGTATTTATTAAGGTATAGATTTGCTTGGCTTCCTCCATGGTATTATACACACGTATGGCATTGGTATCGTCTGGTGCTACGGTATGCCTAATTTTTAAATCGTTTTCTATAGCCTTCGTAATCTGCTCTGAGGCGACCACAGCTTCATTAAAATTATCCGATATGTTTAAGGTAAACATCATGTTACGGATATTGTCTGCGCCGTTAAACGCACGTTGGGCAGATGACAACGGAAGAAACACTTTGCTCTCGTCGCGCTCTCCTCCCGGATCGAAAAAGACACCTACAACTTTGTAACTAATACCGTAAAGCGAAATTTCTTTGTTAATCGGATCTTCATCTTTAAACAAATCCTTTTTTACACGATTACCAATAACCGCTACTTTTTTAGCGCCTTCTACATCGGCATTATTTATAAATCGCCCTTGTCCAATATCTGCATTTTCTATAAACTGGTTTCCGGGTAAAATACCTTGAATGCGATAATTTCCCGATTCGTTTTTATAATTTACAAGTCCGCCCCAAATCGTATAAAACGACGATTTATGTTCTATTTCTTTATCATACTTTCTAGCAATGGTATTGAAATCGCTATTTTTAAATTGAATTTGACGCCCTGGATTTAAGCCTTTATACTCCTTAGTTGTAGACCCCGCCCAAATACTTATTAAATTTGATGCATCGCGCTGAAACTGAGAGGTAACACCATTTTGAATACCCGTACTAAAACCCAACAAAATTACCAAGATAAAAATACCAGATGCTACAGAAAGCCCAGTTAGAAAAGTTCTTAATTTATTCTTTCTAAGGGTTTCAAAAATTTCTTGCCAACGTTCTATATCAAACATTTGCTAAAGCTCTAACTTGTTCTACTTTGGTATCGTTTATAATTAAACCATCTTTTAAGTTCACAATACGTTTGGTCATTTGGGCAATATCAGGTTCGTGAGTTACAATAAGTATGGTTCGGCCTTCATCGTTAATGCCTTGAATAAGATCCATAACCTCGTAAGATGTTTTGGTATCTAAAGCTCCCGTAGGTTCGTCTGCCAAAAGCACTTTAGGGTCGCTAGCTAAAGCACGGGCAATAGCAACACGTTGTTTTTGCCCCCCAGACATTTCGTTAGGTAAATGGTGCGACCATTCTGCTAAACCCACTTTCTCTAAATAATGTGCTGCACGTTCTATACGTTCTTTTCGTTTTATACCTTGATAATACAATGGCATAGCTACGTTATCTAAAGCCGACTTATAATTAATTAAATTGAAGGATTGAAAGATGAATCCTAAAAATTTATTTCTGTAATTCGCTGCAATTTTTTCGTTAAGATTTTTAATAGGAACACCATCAAGTGTGTACGAGCCCGAATCGGCTTCGTCTAACATTCCTAAAATATTAAGCAAGGTAGATTTACCTGAACCAGAAGACCCCATGATGGATACTAACTCACCCTCTTTAACATTAAAATTTATTCCTTTTAATACATGAAGCGAATTGCTTCCCATGTGGTAAGACTTATGTAAATCTTTTATTTCTATCATATTACATACTTAACGATTGCAATGTTAAACAAATATGGATTTAGATTATACTAAAAATTTGTTAAGACTTCGCTTGTATTCTATTAAATAGACTACATATAAATAGACTGTAAATTCGTTAAGTTGTTACACCAAAAATCAATTATTTTTTCGAGGTATTAAATTTTCTGTATAATGCATAACCAATCCCTGCAATTAACACATATGGAATAGCCATTAAATATACAATACCATCGTTTATGCCTTTTGCTGTACCTTGTCCTTCTTCAGATTCTAAAACAGCACGGCACATGGCACATTGTGCTTCGACAGGAAGCACTGCAATAACTACTAAAATAAAAAATATAACCTGTTGCTTTTTCATAGCTAAGCGTAATAAGGAGAAATTAAGATATACACCAAAACCCCTGTAACAGCCACATATAACCACAACGGAAATGTAATTTTTGCTATTTTACGGTGTTTAACCACATCGTTGGTTATACCTCGCACATAAGTTATAAGTACAAACGGAATAACTATTATAGAAAGTATAATGTGTGTTATTAAAATAAAGTAATACGCATATTTTATAATGCCTTCGCCTCCAAATTTAGTAGAATCGCTAGTCATATGATATGCCACATACATTACTAAAAACAAAGATGACAAAACCATAGCAAACTTAATAAGTAGCTCGTGGCGTTTTACATTCTTTTTTCGAATGGCATTAAAGGCCAAAATTAAAACCAATGCTGTTAGCGCATTTATACAAGCATAAATAGGCGGCAAAAAACTTAAAGGCTCCACATTGGGCAGCTTAACACCAAATAAAATGGCTACAGCCACCGGAATGGCAATAGATAGCACAACAATCCATTTGTTATACTTCTGGGCTTTGGCAAGATCTACAGTATTATTCATTTAAAAGTTTTTTTATGTCTTCTTTAAGCATGCTAATTTCTTCGGCTTCGCCATCTTCACTAAATTTATCTGCTTCGGAAATGGTACCGCGATAATAAATTTTAGGATTACCATACGCGTCTGTTCTAGAACGAATAAATCCTTTTTTATCGATTAGCGCAAAATTTCCAGAATGCTCGAAACCACCAGCCACATTGTCGTCTTGAGCAGTATAGAGGTTAAAACCTGTGTTTGCTAAACTATAGATAGCGTCGCGATCTCCTGTTAATAAATTCCAATTCGGGTTAGTAATTTTATAATCGTTGGCATACGATTTTAAGACTTCTGGCGTATCGTGACTGGGATTGATTGTAAACGATGCCACACCAAAATTGTCAATGCCTTTAAAATGATCTTGAAGCTGCACCAGATTTTGATTCATTATTGGGCAAATTGTTGGGCATGTTGTAAAAAAGAATTCTATAACATACACCTTATCTTCGTAATCTTTATTTGTAATTATTTCACCATTCTGATTTGTAAAACGGAACTCCGGCACTTGCTTTGGTGCACCGTTAATCTCTAAAAAAGCAAGTTTTTCGGTAGATGTGAAATTATTATCTGGCACATTACTCATTCTATCACTTCTGGTAATGTCGTTATTTTTTATACGGTCTACTATTTTAGGGATGAAAATAATACCAAACACCAAAATAATAAAGGCAATACCTACATAAGAATAATTAGATTTACTGCTCATAACTTCCTTTTAAATCGTTTTCTCGTCTAGATGATGAATCGAAATTACCTTTTCGCTTTTGGCGGTATTCGGTAAAAAGTATTCTTACATCTTCGCTCATTTTATTTTTTAAATCGGCTACTTTAATGATGTCATAGCTACGTTTTTCGTAAGCCGCTTGTTGTTTTGCCAACTCGTTATCGCTTCTGTCATCTAATCGGCCACGCAAGTTGAGTTCTTTATCTATAATAAAAACGGCATTGGTAGATAAATCGTCTGCAAGCCCATCTTCTGCTTTTAAACTATTATAAACCGCGTTTATATTGGTAGCATTTCCAAACACAAAATGCCAATAGTCAAGCGTTTCGTATTTCATTAATTCACGCCTTAACGTCAAGGCTTCCTGCTTGGCAGATTCTGGCAACACAATTACTACCTGAAACGTTTTAAATCCTTTAAACTTATCGTAAATCAGTTCCTTTAAATTAGAAGCCCCTGTAAGTTGCTCCATAGGTTGTGCTCCAAAAAAACCTAATACCGTTAAATGATCTTGTAATTTTACCTTTTCATTATCCACGGTTCCAAAAGCCCCTAATTCTTGCACGCCTTCATCTAAAACATCTAAAGTATTGTAATTGTGCTTGGCGGGATAGAGCAGCAATAAAAACGTAACCGGTAAAAAAAACAGTATGATTAATACTGCGTATCTCTTAATTTTTTTTAAATCCATATAGCTTAAAGAAACGACATTTTACTTAGGCTTAACGCGTTTATATTGTGGTGCAAAAATAAAAAAGACGGTTTAAAAAACCGTCTTAATATATTGTTTTAACACTAGGAGTCTTTTAAGACTAAAAATCGTGTGTTATAAAACCAGAAGAATATACATCGTGCACGTAACCACCTTCTTGTAACAAGATAAATACAAGGTAACATATTAGAAAAACACCTGTCCAAACAATGGCGCGTCTTAAACCTGGTAATTCGTCACGTAAGTGCATAAAATCCCAAGCAATATAATATGCTTTAACAATGGTTAAAATAATGAAAATCCAGTTTAAAGCTTTCATGCCCAAAACGTAGCCCATTAAAAATTCTGGCTTGTATATACCAAGAATTACTTCTATTGCTGTTATAATTGACAAGAAAATTAATACGCCCCAAATTTTTTGAATATTGGATTTAAATTTTAATGCGCCTCTAAATATTTCTAATTTATGCTCGTGTGCCATTTTACTTTTTGAATTAAATCTTAAAAATTATACTAAGTAGAAGAATGTGAATACAAATACCCAAACTAAATCTACAAAGTGCCAGTATAAACCAACTTTTTCTACCATTTCGTAGCTACCTCTTCTTTCGTAAGTACCTAAAATTACATTAAAGAAAATAATGATATTTAATACAATTCCAGAAAATACGTGAAATCCGTGAAATCCTGTTATAAAGAAAAAGAAATCGGCAAAGATAGGAGCGCCATATTCGTTTACGTGAAGATTCGCACCTTCAACCACTAGCTTTCCGTTGTTTTTTAACTGTTGTATAGACTCGCTTCTAGACAATACGGTTTTATGTCCGTTTTCGTCTAACAATTCTGTTCTTACTAAAATATCTTCGTTAGCTTCTAAACCTTTAACCACTTCATCTACGGTATAAGTTGGCAAAGTGCCTTCGTTTACAAACCATAATCCGCTTTTACGCTCATGTTGTGTTCTTTCGGCATGGCTATCGGCAACAGCGAAATCTCTAATAGCTACACGATGTCCTTCTGCATCTACAAACTGTAATAGGTTACCAGAACGTGTTTGCACAGCACCGTAATCGCCTTTAATGAATGTTGCCCATTCCCAAGCTTGAGATCCTACGAAAATAATACCACCTATAATGGTAAAAAACATGTACCATGTTACCTTTTTCTTGTTTAAATGATGTCCTGCATCTACAGCTAATACCATAGTTACCGACGACATAATTAAGACAAAGGTCATGAAGGCCACATATATCATTGGTAATTCTTGACCATGAAGAAACGGAACGTGCGTAAACACTTCGTCGGCAATAGGCCAAGTTTCTATAAATTTAAATCTCGAAAATCCGTAGGCTGCAATAAAGCCTGAAAAAGTTAAAGCATCTGATACGATAAAAAACCACATCATCATTTTACCGTAGCTTGCACGCAATGGTTCGTTTCCACCACCCCAAGTTTTTACCTCGGTTCCAGTATTTGCAACTGTAGTACTCATATTAAGTGTTTAGTTTAAATGTTAGGCAAAAATAATCAAATATTTTATCTAAAGAAATATAAAAACAAAAAGAGGTACACCCACAGTACATCTACAAAATGCCAGAAGGTTGAAGCCAGTTCAAAACCAAGCATTTTAGTTGCGTTATATTTATGTTTAAAATGATTATAAATTACTACCAGCAAGCAAATTAAACCAACAACAACATGCAGTACATGCATTAAGGCAATTACATATACATAAGACATGGTGATGTTACTTGTTGGCCCTGTAAAATTGTATCCTGCTTGTATTATCTCGCTAAAACCTACAAATTGGTTATATACAAAGGCAACGCCTAAACCAAATGTTACCAATAGTAGTACAGTTGTAGCTTGTCTGTTTCCTTTCTGTAATGCCTTTTTGGCCAAAAATAAAGTAACACTGCTCACAATTATTAGCACAGTACTGATAATAAATGCTGTAGGAATTACAAAATCGGACAACCAATCTGGTCTAGAACTACTTACTATAAAAGCACTGGTCCACCCGGCGAAAGTCATAATTAAAGAAATGATACCAAACCAAAGCATTACCTTTTTTGCTCTTGCTCTTTTTTCTTCTAAAGTTCCTTGTGTTAAATCCATCTCTTATCTTAAGAATTTATCCAATACATAAATAATTTGTATTAGAGTAATATACAACACGCTTGCCAACATTAACTGTCTCGCTGCTACTGTTGTCATTTTTTTAAATAATTGAATTGCATAATACAACATCACCAAACCGCACAAGAATACAATTATAGCGGCTATTGGTGTTAAATACAAACGCCCTGTAAATCCAAAAGCTGGAACCACAGACACTAGTATCGTCCACACAGTATACATAATTACTTGCACCGCAGTGCCGCGATCTTGCTTTCCTGTAGGAAGCATAAAAAATCCACCTCGTTTATAATCATCGTATAAAAACCAACCTATAGCCCAAAAATGTGGGAATTGCCAAAAAAACTGAAGCATAAACAGCGTACCTGGTTCTATTCCAAAGTCGTTAGTTGCTGCTACCCAACCTAACATAAAAGGAATTGCCCCCGGAATGGCACCAACAAAAACCGATAACGGTGTTTTGGTTTTTAAAGGGGTATAAGCGCTAGTGTATAAAAAAATAGAAATCGCACCAAACATGGCGGTCTGCGGATTGATAATATACAATACAGCAACTCCTAAAACGGTAAAAACAGCAGCTATAATAAAAGCGGTATTTACAGACATTCGGCCCGCAGGAATAGGTCTGTTTTTAGTTCTATTCATTAGGGCATCTAAATCTCTTTCTATAATTTGATTAAAAGCATTGGATGCTCCCACCATAAAATAGCCTCCAAAAGCCAATAATAAAAGTACTTTAAAATTTACCGTATCGACACCTAACAAATAACCAGCCAGCGACGAAAACACCACGCTTAAAGACAAGCGCATTTTGGTAATCTCTTTAAAATCTGAAATAACAGAGTGTGCAGTAACGGACGTTTGTGTAGTACTCAATGTATCGATAACTTATCGCATTAATATTTTTGCGTGTGCAAAGATACTTTGAAAAGTTAATTCTACAAATCAAAATACCAATTAAATAGGTCGCTACGCAAACCAATATTAAACCATACTGTATGGTTTTTAAAAGTGGTTGCCGTTGTAGCATCAGGATTAAAGTTACGATAACTTATATTGCCGAATACTTTTAAATTTGTAGCTGGATTTACAAGATAGCCTGCCTGAATTTCGGCATTTACCGTTTTTGTTTTAATGCCTTGCCCAATTTTAACTCCTGTATCGTAAGGTCTATCATTATAATCCCTATAAATATCGCCTCCATAACTATAAGTATCGGTTTCGGTGTTAAAATCTAAACCACGTACTCCTAAAATAAGTTTGGCATCAGCAAACCAACGTTCGTAATTGTAACGCCCTATTAAAATGAACTCTCTAAAATTCGCGCCCCATAAATGCGCCATAGATTGGTTATTATGCCCATAATTTAACACTATGGTATTATGCGAATAGGTATAAGGCCGCACCTGATTGTATTCGGCCTGAAGCAGTAAATTTTTAATAGCAAATGCGTTGTAATATTTATAACCTAACTGAAATCCAAATTTATTCTTCCAACTTTTATCGCCTCCTGTAACATCGCTTAGCGAAAATTCGTCTAAAATAAATTGACCATACAAATTCATACTGTTATTCAATTTATATTTAGAAGTAAATCCTAATACAGCATTCCCCGCACCCTGGCCTGTTTGAAATTCGATAGCACGTAAAAATATTAACGGATTTAAATAATTGACATCAAAACCTCTATCGTTTGTATTGGTCCACAACACCGATTCGAACAAGCCAATATTTAACCGTTTACTCACATTCCAGCTCAAATAATGATTCGCCATGTATTTTGTTAAATACGTTTTATCTACCGTAACTTCTGGCCGGACGTCTTTTAACCAAAACCAACTACTGGTATATTTAATTTTCCAGAAATTAACATTAAGCTTTAAATATGGTGACGGGCTAGCTACGTCGCTAACTAACAACGAGCGATAACCATCGCCTATAAAGTTTTTACCATAACCAAATTGAATGTTAGCAAATTTTACTGGCGAATACGACATATACGCATCGGCCACAGGATAATCGTAAGCATCGGTTTTATAACGTTTGGCTATACCGCGCCCTGGAATAATGGCAGGATCTGGACCCCAAGCAGCGATACTCTCGGCATAATCATTAAAATATTGTGCAAAACGACCTTGACTTTCGTAAAAAGCGGTAGAAAATGTAAAATGCTTTCCCAATCCACCTTGAATAAGGATACCTCGCGTGTTGTTATAAGTGGCTCCAAAATCGGCTTCGGTATCTTTACCTACTTGTAAATCTAAAATAGGATCGAATAAAAACCAATAATCATCACCTTCAATTTCTACCAAATGTTCATTCCATAACTTTCTTCCAAACCACGACGTTTTATCTTTCTGCAACTTTTTATCTTCTGCTTCAAAATCGTAATACTTAACCACATCTTCATACAACAATGGTTTTGACGCCGTATGCGAATTTTGCCCTATTTGATTGACACTCTGATCGAATTTTGAATAATAACTATGGGAAAACGGAATATTTAAAGTGCTTTTAAACTGTTTTTTAGTGCGATGTTTTAGCGACTTACTAATACTATCTATTTCGTTTGACACTACTGACTCGTTTATAGATTCAACCTCGTTAAGTCCGGCTTTAGATTGATACGGTTGAAGCGGAATAGGTATGGTTACCGAATACTGTTTAAAATGCGGCGTGCCATTATAAGTTGCAGGTGTTACTTTTGGAAATAAAGTCAACACACGCTTGGCTTCGGTTTTTAACGACTCGTACATGGCGTCAGCATAAATATATTTAAAATTACCTGACGGATCTACTTCAAAAAGTAATACAACTTCACCTGTAAATGCCTTAGCCGTTAATGTGTCAGGCACTATAAAATTATCATTTATAATTTTATATACGGTTGTATCGAAACACGACTGCAATAAGGTGTCGTTTACGGTGTTGCAAGTTTCGAAAACAGGTGGTTTTTGAAAATATAAAGGATCTTGGGCTAAAGTTATTACAGATTGAAAAAGCAATAGTATTGCAATACATGTCTTCATGAAAAATAGCAGTAGTTAATTTAGTGTTGAAAGATACTATTTTTTAAGTACACATAAATAAAAAAGCCGTTAGGTTTAAAATCTAACGGCCAAATAACAAATGAATACTATAATTTACTCTTGGACTTTAAAAATTATTGGCATGGTATACATAACACTAACAGGTTTATCGCGTTGTTTTCCAGGAGTCATTACAGGAATTTGCTCTAACACGCGAACAGCTTCTTGCTCCAAATCGGTATTTGGGGCGCGAGCCATAACATCGGTAACCTCACCATTAGCATTTATTTTAAACTGCACATGAATACGTTGCACCCCATGCAATCCTTGATCTTCATTTATACCTGTATTAAATTTACGCTGGATAAGTTTAGCTAGTTTATCGGACATGCAAGATTTTCTGTCTTGATTGGTTTTAAACGATTCGCATCCGGGGTAAACAGGAACAACCTCTACTCCCATCATATTATAAATCTCATCCATATCTTCTGGTTTATCATCCAAAACAATATCCGATACATTTAAGGTATTAGAAGGTTTTGGCTCTGTAAAAACGTCTTTAAAATCCGTAGGTTCTGGCGTATCGTTCGATACAATTTTAGGTGTACTGGTTAACACTTTAGATTTTGTTTGCTTCTGTATTGGTTCGGCCACGGGCTCTTTATAAATTTCGAACGTCCTCGTTATTGGCTCTTCTTTCAGGCTGGTATCGTTATACACAAAAGTATCTAGCGAATCGGCCGGATTCTTAAACTGAGCTTCTAGCAACGCGTAAGCCAACAGCAAGCACAGTATTAATCCTAACTGAAAATAAATAAAGGCATTCTGCTTTACCTTGTTCGCTTTGCGTTGTTTACTAGCATCACCAGTGTTTAACACAACACTCTCTAAAGGTTTAATGGTTTTCTTCATAATAAAACTGTTTAAATGTTAATATTTTATTAAAACACCAATAAACATGCCGAAATTAATCACAAAAAAACCCGATACTAAAAAGTATCGGGTTTTTATATAAACTGAATATGATATTTAATCCTGTACTTGGAATACAATTGGTAAAGAATACGGTACAATTACCGCTTTACCTCGCTGCATACCTGGTTTCATTTGTGGTAATTTATTAATTACACGAGCAGCTTCCTGCTCTAATTTTGGGTGTGGTGCTCTAGCACGAACGCCTGTTACATTACCACTTTTGTCTATTTTAAAGATTACGTTTATACGCTGTCTTCCTGATAACCCTAATTCGCCAGCTAAATCTGTATCGAAGTTTTTACTTACAAATTTAGTAATCTTATCCGACATACATTTTTTCTTTTCAGCATTGCTTCCTTTTTCACAACCTGGGAATACTGGCACATTTTCGATGATTGAGAATGGAACCTCTACATCTTCTTCAACCTCTTCTACTTGTACTTCTTCTACTTCTACAATTTCTTCTTCTTGACTTGTTTCTGTAGATTCGATTACGGTTTCCTCTACCTCTACCTCATCTTCAACAACCTCAATCACTTCTGGTGCTGCAGGTGGTGGCGGTGGTGGTGGCGGTGTTTGTAATTGCTGAGTAATTGGAATTTCTTCATCCATTTCCTCATCCATACTTACCATACCAATATCGATAGCTTCCTTATCGTATGTTTTAAAATTAATTGCAAAATTAGTTAAGGCTAACATTAACGCTAAACCAATTGCAAAGTATAAAGCACTGTTACGGCTAACATTTGCTTTAGGATTTTTCTTAGGTTCCATAATATATTGTTTTCAGGATTGCTAAAATAACCAATTATTTGGCAAAAAAGCAAACGATTATATTTTTTTGTGATTAGTTTTTTGTTTGAACACTAATACTAAGAGGGTTAAAATTATACCTGAAGTATTAGCTAAAACATCTAACATATCGAATTGTCTTGTTTCTGTTAAAGTACCTTGTAGAATTTCTATTAAAAACCCAAAAGCTACCGAAAACAGAGCTGCAGACATTAAGGCTTTGCGTTTGGGCCAATTTAACCCCCAAAATGCACCTAAATACCACACTAACAGCAACAAACAGTATGCCAAAAAATGAAAGATTTTATCGCTATTTTTTGGCGCGTCATGTGTAATGTCTCCTAAATTTACTAAACTTAAGGTTAATAGAACTAGAGAATAGCATAACGCAGCCGGTATAGCCAATCTTTGTTTAAGCACCTACCAAGGCTTTATAATCGTCGGCAGATAACAATGCGTCTACTTCTGTTGGGTTAGAGAATTTAATTTTAATCATCCACCCATCTCTATAAGGGTCGTTGTTTACCACTTCTGGTTCGTCTTCCAATCTTTCGTTAAACTCGATAATCTCTCCAGATAATGGTAAAAATAAATCTGAAACTGTTTTTACAGCTTCGACAGTACCAAATACTTCTTCTACGTCTAAGGTTTCGTCTACAGTTTCCACTTCTACATAAACGATATCTCCTAGTTCACTTTGCGCAAAATCTGTAATACCTACAGTGGCAACATCGCCTTCAATTCTTACCCACTCGTGGTCTTTTGTATACTTTAATTCTGATGGAATATTCATGCTATTTGTTTTAAATTAGATTTAGCAAATGTATTTATTCGTGTTATAAATTCAAACAGATATTTATTAATTACCAAAATTATAGCGTAAGGTTAAACCTGTACGCAATGTGGTTTGCGGATAAGCAGTAGATATTGCATACTCCGAGAAGGAATAATCGCAGTAAAAAATTGCGGTTAAATTTTTACTAAACGCATAATCTGCGGTGTATTTTAATCCCCAAATGGTTTGTCCCGACGTTACTTGATTATTTTCTAAATCTAAATATCTAATAATGGTTTTATTGTCGCGTACCGATATATCGGCTTTCATATTAATATCGCTTACTATGGTTTTATTTGGCCCCGCTAGTTTCGATTTCATGCGTACTTCTTTTATACGATACCCAAGACCCAACACGTATTCGTTACCTAAAATTTCGGTCATTAAGTTATTATCAAAACTCAGCGATAAAAGCCTGTCTTTTCTAATCTCTGCTAAAATCTTCACCGAATTTTGCATTTCGAAATCCAAACGAATTAACGGACTAAACATTTCGGTTAAGTTAATATTACTGTATACGTTTTCGTTTTTATAATCGCCGGATTGATTAAACACATCGTTTGGTTGGTCTTCGTAATCGACACTAAAATCTACCACATTATAATCTAAATTGGTTCGGAATTGGTTAATAGTGTATGATGAGCGATACCCGTGGCCAATAGAGAAGCGTTTAAAATTCTTTTTAAACCAAGCCATTTTCATAAAACCAGTATATTTTAAATCCCAGTTCGGTAATGGTGTGTCTCTAAAAGCACTTAAACTTACGCCGCCGGCATCTTGCCCTTGGTAAGCCGCTAAAAATGCTGGTAATAACACGCGTTGACTCGTTTTACCGAATCCTAACGGATAGCTATTAGTGTCTCCATTTTCGAAATTGTCTGGATTGGTCATATCTACACCTGCGCGTTGAGCTAAACGGCGAGAAACTGTTAATCGGTTTGATCTAAACTCGTCGAAAGCCTCTGAACTGGTTTCATCACTTCTACCAAACGCTGTTTTTAATAATACTGTAGAAATATTAAAGTTACCATACGTATTTGGGGTTAGACTTTGATATTCTAAATCCTGCTGATCTACATAAAAATTCTCGGTTAAGGTTTCGGAATACAACCTATTAAAAATAAGGTCTATTTTTAAATCGCTAACAGGCTCTAGGTTTGCAGAAATGTCTAACTGCTTATTGTGGTTTTCGGTATACTGCTCGTTAAAACTTTGGTACGTTGTTAACCAATTATTTCTAGCCGCCAAATACCGTATGTCGCGTTGGCTACCTATAGTATATCCAAATGTTGGCTTAACTGTACCAACAAACCCTGGCGTTTCTAAATACCCTGGCAAATAAGTTCCGTTACTTTCTTGATAATTAACCTGAACCCGTTTTACCATAGTTATTAAATCTATACCGGCATTTAACAGTGTGTTTTTCTTAGCCTTTGGTGCTGGTTGCGCATTGGCTTGCCCTTGATCTAAACCAGATCGCGGTGTTGGTTGCGGAGCCGAACGTCGCGCTGGTTTTTTTACCAATCCTAAATACTTGTATAACTTAGTCATGTCCATAGACGAGTTTAAAGTATGCGTATTGGCATTTTGTATGCTGTTTCCTAAATCGTAAGTCTGTCCGTCTATAGATAAATCGCCGTATAAATCGGAGCCTTTTTGCCACTGAAAATCTCCTGTGTAAGAATAAGAGGCCTGAAGAAAACTTAGCGTTGGTATTTTATATAATGGCAGTTCGTAGTTTATGCCCAACTGCTGATATTGCACGTTAGGATCGCCGACATCTAAAAAGCCATCCCAAACATCTAAAGTTGGGTCTTGCTCGCCATTAATAATATTATCTACAAAATAATTTCTTACAATATTATTATTTGAAGCTGTAAAGTTTAACTGAAGCGCTCGCGTAACATTATAACTGAAATTATACTGGAAATCGAAGGTATAGTTACGTCTAAACAATTCTTCAATTTCTATATTACCAGCACCCAATTCTACCTCTCTAAACTTTTGTTTGTTGTAATTTCTTAAAATGCTAGAACTTACCGTAAACGTTGTTGGTAGATAGTTGAAATTAAAATCTTTTAAAATTTTCCAATATTTACCAGTAAACAACGAATCGTTTTTCTTAAACGGCTCTATAGTTTTTGGTGTAAAATTATAAGCATAATTCGCTCCTAAACGCACCGTTTTATCAATAGAATTTTCAATTTCGAAATCACGATGTTCTACTTTATTGTACGAATAATTTAGGGTGAAGTTTTCGACATCGTAAAAATGAGGCTTAGCTTCGTTGGTTCTAATTTTTCTAACACCAATAAAATTAATACTCTTACGCTTGGTATAATTTTCGTTAACTTTTAATACCGAATCTTTATTGGTTGCATTTTCTAATTGCTGGTCGAGTTTTATATCACGATAATACTCATCGTATTTAGGCGTAATGGTTTCTTCGCTTACACCATAATTAAACGGAATTTGCACGCCCCAGGTCTTTGGTAGTAACTGCCCAACGTTTACGTTGGTTACCATATCGTACTGCTGAACATCTTCTAAACTGCGTTCGCTTGGCCCTTGTTCTATAGTACCGAAACCAGACGTACTTTGTCTACCTGTAGCACTTACGTTAGCAAAATCGGCTATGTTAGAGTCCATACTTACAACGGCTGCCCAACCGCCTTCGTTATCCATATCAGACAAACGCAGTTCGTTAAACCAGTATTCGCCACAAGACTCTATACCCGATGCGTTTTTAACCCCTAACATTAAGGTTCTGATATCTCCAAAATTTGGATTTCCTTTAATCCCTATACGATGTTGCCTTAATTCGTAACCACTGTAAGGATCATCTACACTCTCCAATTCTCCTTCTACAACATCATAGAAAACAGGATCTTCATTTGTTAGGGTCATATCATTCAACCCTTTAGATTTAATTTCCTGCAGTAACTCCAAAGGCAGATTAATTTCATTCTCATCTGGCCATAGTGCTGCTCTTGAAGTGCCTTCGCTAGGCTTCAACGGAATTTCGATTTGATAGTAGTTTTGGGTTAAATCGTTACCCATTCTTATGAATGCTACAGAATAATCTCTTAACCCTAAAACGCCTTCTTCTTCGGCATGTATAAACATTCGTAAACGTTTGTACTGCCTCATGTCTATACTAATGTTCTTGTAAACTGCTCTAGAGTCTTCTGGCTCCAACCCACAAACATTTACAACTAACGATTGTTCGTTTTGTTGTATTACCGTGTTGTTGTTATACAACTCTTCTGGTTCTACATCTGGAGGAGATTGGTAAATCCCATTATTTTCGATAGTACCAATAATACCCACCGAAAATTCTGTTTGCGGGTCGTCTGGCGTACCATCATTCTTATCTAAAGCCAAAGTATAACGTCTCCAATCACTACGCACTAAATCTAGAGTACCAAAACGAAACACAGTTTGTTCTGTAAAGTCTTTAACATACATACGAGCAAAACGCACCGATCTTAAATCGGTTATACCATTTACAGCTTTGGCATTGGCACCTTGAACAGGAATACGAATTTGGTACCATCTTACATTTGTAGACTGCCCGTTAGGCAATTGTCTTGGCTCTACTTTTATATCCTTAATATATTCTTTTAATGGGTTTGAATTTGGAATATTACTTAAATCGGATGGATTAAGCGGTAAATTTTGTCGGGTTAATTCCAATTCGTATTCGTAATAACTGTCTATGGTATTCATAGTGTTATCGCGGTTAATGTCTTCTACATCGGGTTGGGTTGTAGAACCACGATTGGTATCGGTAAAAGTTTCTGGCGAGTTTCCATCTACTCCGTTATACTGCTTATAACGATCGAAAATGCCTCCGCTAGTATTTAAAAAATAGGTATAGTTATCGTTTGCGGGATCGGGTCCAAAATTAGAACCAAAAGCCAATGCTTCTTCCTCATCGTTATACCCGTCGTAACCAACATCCTGATTGGTACGCTCCTGCCCCTGGCTATCGAATGCATACACTAACGATTGGTTTTGCGGCACTACTGTACCCCAATCTGTTGTAGGGAGTAACGACGAATTACCATCTCTCGGCAATCCATTCTCGTATTGCTTTCTACCATCTTTTAAAACATCTTCCGAAATATTCCCTAAGTTAAATACCAACTTTCCTCCTGGATTACTCTCGTTTTCTTGAAACGGGTCTTGCAGCCAGAATTCGATATATTCCACATTCGCTTGTTCAAAATCTGTAGACGTTAAAGCTCTCGTAATACCTGCCCAACTGTTTTCTGGATCTGAAATGGTGCCATTTGCTACAGTGGGATCGAAGTTGTACGGCCCACGCTCTTCTGGATAATACACCAAATCGAGAGTATTTAAAATGGTAGATTGCCCCTGCGCGATGCCTTGATTTGGGAATAATTCTTGAATAAACACCCGGCTGGTATACAAGCCCGACATCTCGTTATCTGAAATTTCTGAAGGCCGCTGACTCGAATAAAATATAGGATCGATCTGGTACCAGTTAAGCATTGCTCTTTGGTATCCGTTTTGTATACCATTTTGATCTTCGTTTGGATTTGACGGTACACCCAAACCTAAAGGTCTACTCGACAAAAACCAAGATTGCTGCGATTTTAGTTCGATAGCATTTTGCGAACCTTCAAAATCATCTACATAAGCTGTCGCTTCGCCATTAAAATCGGTGCCTTTCGGCGCTCCTGGTTTTAAATACGCAAACTCACCTCTTACCGAAACATTAGAAGGCACATCGGTATCTATATTTGGTAATTTATTTACCAAACGGGTTAAAAATGGGACTTCGGTTGAATAGTTTCCGTTAAACCCGAAAATACTGTTATTAATAGGCTCGGTACTATAATTGGCTTTCTGGGTAATCGGGCGTTCATGAAGGTTTAAAAACGTAGCTCCTAAAACAAATTTATCGCTAAACTGATGTTCTACATTCACCCCCATAAAACGTTTGGTTTGCTGACCAAAAACGGCATTATTTTCGGTCGAAACCTGTATTGGTGTATTGGATGCTTTTAAAGCTTCGTCTAAAATTTGCACCTGACCTAACTGATAGTTTACGGTATAATCTATACCTTCTACCAACACACGTCCGCCAGCAGTAACCGTAACCGAACCTCTTGGCACATTAAAAGCACCTATTGGTATGCCATCGCCACCTGTAGATTTATATCGTCCTTTTAATTGAAACTTATTTTTTTCGGCATAATCTAAAGCCTTGGTCTTCGTTACGCTATACAGTTCGTTGAATACATATTTTTGTTGGTTCGGGTTATAACTACTAGGAACCTCGTAATCTGCATTTTCGGATTGTATATCTAATATATCGAATAAATATTCTCCAAAAGGTTCTGCTTTTGTGAAAATGATTTTACCGTTTTCGGGAATCACGGTTATGTTTCTTACAAAATCGAAAAAACCGTCTCCGTTAGCTTGCGGATCACCGTTATAATTCAATTTATCGAAATTGAATAAACGCAATAACGGGACTTCCTGAATAGGCTGTCCATTAAACGTTGTACCAAAATCTCCTCCTACTGGCGAAATATAATTTAAAGGCGACGCTTCGGTATAAAATATATTTAATTTAAAATCTTCTTGTGTTAATTGATACGCTCCAGTATCGTAAATGTTTTTCATCATCAGCTTCCAAATAGGCTGATTAACATTTGTAATCGGGCTTTTTAATAATTTTAACACCAAGTTATTATTAGTAACTTGCTGCGTATCGTTACTATTATCTACTCCCGTAGCATCTACTCCATCATTTGCAAATTCCCCTACTTGATACACATTCCCACCAACGGTGTATTGAAAAGCAACGGCTAAAATTTCGTCGTTTGTTAAACGCTGGTTTAACGAGATGTACCCTAATTGCGTATTGTAGGTATACTCGCTACCTTGAATTAATTTTCTGGCGTTTTCTAATTTACCGTAATCTTGACCTTCTGCGGTTCCTGGCACTAAAATACCTGTTTGCACCGTAGCAATGTCTCTAACCGAATTTGTTAACTGAGAACCTGCCCCACCTATATTTGTAGGATCGTAGGCGTTATTTGGGTTATCTGGAAAGGCATTAGGTCCTGCAAATACATTTACATCAGAACCAATTAATTCTGGATTAGATTCTCCCAAATCTTGAAACGCTACAATATTCCTTACATTTTCGGTACTATTGCTTCGGTTTGTAATCCATGCTTCAATACGGGTAATCTGTACATTGGTATTTATAAACGGATAATTCGCTAAAGCTTCGTCGTAATGTTCTCTAAAGTATTGAGCTAAAAAAAAGTGTCTGTTTTCGTCGTAATCTCTGGCAAAAAGTTCAAACTCTTCTAGCGTTCCGCCACCTTGGGCTACTACCGTTCTAGTTTCGGATTTCTGCTCGGAAAAAATTCCAGTTACTGTGGTTCTTCCAAATTGTAATTGTGTTTTTACACCAAATAAACTTTGTGCTCCTGTTATAAGCGAACTGTTTAAAGGCATACTAACGTTACCAACTTCTATCTTCTGGATGATGTCGTCTTCGGTAGGTGTGTATTCTAATTTTATAATATTTTGAAAATCGAAAGTCGATTGGGTATCGTAATTGGCATTTACCTGTAATCGAGTACCTACCTTACCTAATAAACTTAAACTGATGCGCTGATCGAAATCGAAACTAAAATTACTTCTGTTTCTTGGCGAAAATGCGGGATTATCTTGTTTAGAAAATAATACCCCAAGATCCATCTCTACCGATCCCTGCGGAATTACCTCTATTGTATTACCTCCAAAAATAGATTCGAAAAAACCAGAGTTGACATAAAATTCGGGTAAAAGATTTTTTTGACCATCTTCGGTGCCTTTCTTTTTCCCTTCGAAAGCATCAATTTTCTGTTTGTAATACGATTTTACGCCTTCAGCTTTTACTAATTCTTCGTATTCTGACGGAGTTAATATTATAGGATAATTAATATTAAAATCGCCTACAGATTCTGTATAAATATAGCGATCTGTAAAGGCATCGTAAGTATATTTAGAGACTATACTATTCGGGTTTGGCATATGTATACGCCCCAAAGTATGCCCTGTTTTTACACTATCCTGCTCTGTAGTTGGCACTACCTGAGCAAAGCCTGCAACCGTAACAAAAAATAGTAAAAAGCATACTACATAACGTTTTATAGTACTATTAAAAGCATTCGTATTGGTTGTATTCAAAATCTATTATAAATTTTTTAAAGCTAGTTTTATAATGGTTTCTACTGTGGCATCTGGTTGCGCTGCAATAATTTTATCGACCACACGTTCTGCTGGTTTTTTGACAAAACCAAGAACTTCTAATGCAGATAACGCTTCTTCTTTGTTGGTATTGTTTACAGACAAAGAAACTTCGTCGATATCGTAAATCTTAAGCACTTTATCTTTTAAATCGATGATAACACGCTGTGCCGTTTTAGCGCCTATTCCTTTTATAGATTGAATTAAAGCTACATCGCCCGCGGCTATACCTTCGCGAACTTGTTTTGGTGTTAAAGACGACAACATGGTTCGGGCTGTACCAGCACCAATACCACTAACCGAAATTAACAATCTAAACATATCGCGCTCTGCAACAGAAGAAAACCCATACAAAGTATGGGAGTCTTCTTTTACTAAAAGTTGGGTGTATAATTTTAAATGTTCCTGATCTGGAATTTGAGAATATGTATGCAGCGAAATGTTTAAGAAATAGCCCACCCCATTACAGTCTATTACAACATGGGTTGGGTTCTTTTCTACCAATTTCCCCTGAATATGTGAAATCATTTGACTTGGTTTGTTAAGGCTTCAAATGTAATAAAATTATTTGCATTATAAACCACTCAAATTCAACCGGTTCTTAATCACGTTTTTCTTTGGTTTGCGCATCAACTACCGCTATAGCTGTCATGTTTACAATTTCGTCTACACTTGCGCCTAACTGTAATATATGAGCTGGTTTGCGTAAGCCTAACATAATAGGCCCAATAGAATCTGCCTTGTTTAATTCTTTTAACAATTTATAGGTGATGTTTGCTGCATCTAAATTTGGAAAAATTAAAGTATTCACCTTTCTACCAGCTAATTTTGAAAATGGAAATATTTCCTGAAGCATATCGCTGTTTAAAGCAAAATCTGTTTGCACTTCTCCATCTACAACTAACTCTGGCATTTGGCGGTGTAAGATACTTACAGCTTCCCGTATTTTTGATGCATTTGGATTGTTAGACGATCCGAAATTAGAATACGATGTCATGGCAATTACAGGTTCTAACCCAAACATTTTTACGGCAGTCGCAGTCATTTTTGTTATGGTCGCTAAATCTTTTGCCGAAGGATCTACATTTATGGCTGTATCACTTAAAAACATAGGTCCGCGTTGGGTCATCATTAAGTTTGTAGTTGCCAATCGTGTAGCGCCTTTTGCCAAGCCTATAAGTTCTAAAATAGGTCTTACAACTGTAGGATAGGCTCTAGAATATCCAGAAATTAAGGCATCGGCATCGCCTTCATTAACCATCATGGCTGCAAAATAATTACGCTCGCGCATTAAGCTTTGAGCCGAATACATGGTAACGCCGCGACGTTTACGTTGCTCCCAATACACTTTTGCATAGCGGTTTTTACGTGCGACTTCCTGATCGGATTTCGGGTCTATAATTTCTACATCGGCATCAAATTCCAATTCTTCCATTAAAGCTTCAATGGCTTCTCTTCGTCCTAATAAAATCGGAATCGCAATACCTTCGTCGTATGCAATTTGAGCTGCCTTTAACACATCCAATTTATCGGCTTCGGCAAATACCACACGCTTTGGATTCATTTTTGCCCTATTAATAAGCAACTTCAATAACTTATTATCTGAGCCCAAACGCTCTAACAATTCGTTTTCGTACTTCGCCCAATCTGTAATTGGGTCTTTAGCTACGCCACTTTCCATAGCCGCTTTAGCTACTGCAGGAGGCACTTCGGCAATTAAACGCGGATCGAATGGTTTCGGAATAATATAATCTTTACCAAAAGTTAATCGGGTTTCGCCATAAGCGATATTTACCTGTTCTGGCACAGGCTCTTTTGCTAATTTAGCAAGCGCTACAACCGCAGCCATTTTCATAGCTTCGTTAATTTTGGTTGCGCGAACGTCTAAGGCACCTCTAAAAATAAAAGGAAACCCTAATACATTATTTACTTGGTTAGGATGGTCGCTGCGTCCAGTTGCCATAATAATATCGTCTCGGGTATCGATAGCTAATTGATAATCGATTTCCGGATTAGGGTTGGCCATAGCAAATACGATAGGGTTTGCCGACATACTAATTAACATGTCTGGGGTAACAACATCGGCCATAGATAAGCCTATAAACACATCGGCATTAACCATGGCTTCTTCTAAAGTATCTATCAGCTTATGAGTAGCAAACTCGGCTTTTTCGGCAGTTAGGTTTTCACGATCGTCGCGAATAACACCTTTACTATCTAACATAACCATATTTTCGCGCTTGGCACCAAAGGCTTGGTATAAACGCGAACAGGAAATGGCTGCTGCACCAGCGCCACTAATTACTATTTGTACCTCTTCAATATTTTTTTCGGCCAATTCTAAGGCATTTATTAACGCCGCTGCCGAGATAATAGCCGTACCATGCTGATCGTCGTGCATAACAGGAATGTCTAGTTCTTCCTTTAATCGACGTTCTATTTCGAATGCTTCCGGGGCTTTAATATCTTCTAAATTAATACCTCCAAAAGTTGGGGATATTTTTTTTACTGTTTGTATAAATTCTTCAACGTTTTCTGTATCTACTTCAATATCGAATACATCTATATCTGCAAAGATTTTAAATAACAGCCCCTTGCCTTCCATTACAGGTTTTCCCGCTTCGGGTCCTATATTTCCTAAACCTAAAACTGCTGTTCCGTTAGAAATAACAGCCACTAGATTGCCTTTAGCGGTATACTTATAAACGTTTTCTGTATTTTTTGCAATTTCCAAACAAGGCTCGGCTACTCCAGGAGAGTAAGCTAATGCTAAATCTCTTTGTGTAGCATATTTTTTGGTTGGTACAACTTCTATTTTTCCTGGTTTAGGTTTGGCGTGATATACTAGAGCTTCTCGTCTTTTGCTTTGCTTACTCATAAATTGTATTATTAATGACTTACAAATGTAACAATCCTATAATATAAAGGCTAACAATTTTAAAAACTTGATTTTAAAAAAGAGGATTAGGTAATACATTTAGAATTTATATCTTTAAACCCTATCTCTGTAGTATGTTGCATCGGTTATTCCTTATTTTATGTTTATGCTTAGGATCTTTGAGCTATAGCCAGGAGGTTATAGACCAAATGATAGATAGCCTTAACATAACAAATCTGCCTTCGGAAAAAATAGATTTGTGCATACGCATTGCTAACAACCTTAATAATACAGATTTTGAAAGAGCAATTACCTATCTGGAATTAGCAGAAAAAGAAGCCAAAGGTTTAAAACAACCTAACCATGAGCTTGCTTCTATTTACTATGCTTTTGCAAACATCTATTATGATAAGGATGTTTTTGATGTAACCCTGGAATATTACCAAAAAGCTTATAATTTATATGCCGAAGAACATAACGAAGAAGCCCTTGCAAAAGCCGAAAACAATCTAGCTATTATTTATGCCCGTTTAAATAATGAAGAAAAAGCTTTAGAGCATTTTAAATCGGTTTACGACTTTCAAACTAAACAAAACAATCCGTTACGATTATCACAAATCTTAAATAATATAGGCACCTTATTTTTAGAGAAAAATATAGATTCGTCCTTAAATTACTACAATAAAGCTTATGCTATTTCACAAAATTTGGGCGACTCTGCAGTAAATGCACATATTTATACCAATTTGGGCCGCGCATACTCGATTAAAAAAGATTCCGTACAAGCATATACTTTCTTTAAACTGGCACAAAAAAATATCCCTAAAAACAACACTAAAGCTAAAAGTTTTGTTTACCAGATACTCTCTGAATATTTTTTAGACAAAAAACAAAACGATTCGGCTATTTTTTATGCTCAAAAAACATTGGACTTAGAGCAAGATATTCCGTATTCGTTTACCAAGCAACATGCTATTAGCACATTGTACAAAGCGCACTTAAACCAAGGTAACTACAAAAAAGCCACAACATACTTCGAGTCGTTTAACACCATTCGAGACAGTTTAAATATTGAAGAAAAAGCCGTAAATGTAGAACGCTTAAAACTAGAACAAGAATACAGAACACGTGAAAAAATACAGAAGCTCGAAACCGAAAAAAGAAATATCACCTACATTCTTATTGGATTAAGTCTGGTAGCGGGCATACTTATCTTGTTTATTTTACTAATTAAATACCGAAATAAAATAACCCAAAATAAGCTAGAACAAGAATTACTAGAAAGTAAACAACAAGAACTTAAACAAACTTTAGAAGCCAAAAATAAAGCACTTATAGGTAAAGCAATGACCGAAATGCACAGAACAGACATTGTTAATGGCATTTTAAAAGATTTAAAACAAATAAAACTAAAGGCGGTAAAACGAGAAACCCAACAAGCTATAGATTTTATTTTAAAACGCTTACAATTAGATTTGAATACAGATATCTGGAAAGAATTCGAAGTCAGTTTTGAATCTGTACACAAAGACTTTTACGTTAACTTAAGCGATAAACACCCCGATTTAACACCAAAAGACCGCAGGCTATGTGCGCTTTTATATTTGGATTTAACTTCTAAAGAAATTTCCCAAATTACAGGTCAAAGCTTCAAATCTGTAGAAAATGCTAGAACGCGATTACGCAAAAAACTAGACCTTACCAACGAAAAAATAAACCTTTCTACGTATTTAAACTCACTGTCTTAAACAAAATACAGGATTAGTTTAACTTACTAAAAATCAAAATGTTAATTTATTTTGAGTGCTTTTGTAATGTCTAAAAAACCCGTTTGAGTGTTTTAGAATGGCTTCATTTTTTTATACCAGCTAAAAACCTTTATAGTTTTACAGCGCTGCTTTAACACGCTTTGTTATGAATTCAAAACCAAATAACAACAAACAAAAAACGCTGGAGGAACTTCTAGAAGATAGTGAAATAAAAAAAGAAGCCTTAAAAAAAATCATTGAAAAAATAGACAAAAAGACTAATCCTAAATCAAAATAAATATGAAAAAAATTACACTTTTAATAGCTTGTTTCATTTTTAGTTATGCTATGCAAGCACAATGGAGTACTAACACTGCCGAAAATACACTTTTGGCTTCTGGTGAAGCGGCCAGCCAATATTCTGTTTCCGATGCCGAAGGCAATATTTACACCATGTTTTGGGTAAATGTTCCTGCTCCAAAATACTACGAGTTGCGCTTGCAGAAAATAGATGCTGCTGGCAATAAAAAATTTGGAGATAACGGTAAATTGGTTAGCGATAATATAGACATGCTATCGTACATTACGGTTAGTGATTTTGCTATAGATAGTGCAAGTAATTTATACCTAAGCGTAACCGCTACGAATAGTAGAGATGGTCTAGTTTTTATTTTTGATAAAGACGGTAACAGTTTATGGGATACCAATCTAAATATTGGTCATGCTTATAAAGTAGAAACACTGCCTTTAACCAGTGGCGATATTTTAGTTGCCTCTATAAACGAAAATAGCGATAGTGTACTCCAAAAATACACTGGTAAAGGCGATACCGTTTGGACTAGCCCAGTTACACACAATCTACATGTTGTAAGCTATATGTTTGAAATGTCTGATGGAAGTGTTATGGTTATTTACAGTAAACGTAATAATGCAGGTAGCGATACGTCGTCTGTACTATATGCGCAACGTTATGATGCAAATGGCACACCATTATGGAATAAGATGACTCAGCTTTTCAATTCTAGCTATAACGATTATTATAATATTCCACATTATGGGTTTCAAGATGGAGACCAAGTATATGTATCGTATAAATTGGCACAAGGCAACAGCTTTCAAGCCTATGTACAACGTATAAATCCAGATGGCACTTTACCTTGGGGTATAAATGGTAGCGATTTTTCTACACAGTTAAGCTTTTACGAAAAAGATGTAAAATTAGCTTTCGATTCTGGTGCAGACCATTTTTGGGCGGTAGCACCATTTACAACTACTAACCAACAATATGTTGCAACCTATGTGCAGAAATTCGATAAAAACACAGGAGCACGCCTTTTAGGAGACCAAGCGAAGCAAATTGTGCCATACAGCTCCCCTGCTATTTTAGCTGTAGGCGAGTTACAATTATATAATGGCAACCCAATGCTTTTAATTGCTTCGGAATACGAAACCAATATTGCGCTATTAGACGATAAAGGTGATTATGCTTGGCCAGAAGAAACCAAACCACTTGCTACATTTTCTGCATCGAAAGGCAGCTATTCTTTTCTTAAAATTAAAGACAACGAATTTGTAAATATTTTTATTGAAGCTAAAGAAAACAATAAGCCTCAACTTTTTGCCCAAAATTATGTTGCCCAAACCTTATCTGTAGATGATGTTTCAACTACAAACAACATTCGTTTTAAAAACCCTATTCAAAACGAATTGTCAATCAAAAGCACTAACGCTATTAAAAATATAACTGTTTTTAATATGCTAGGTAAGCAGGTTTACAGCAACTCTAATTTAAATACAACTTTAATTACCATAGATTCTCAACATTGGAATTCTGGTTTGTATTTAGTTAATCTGTCGCAAACTAACGGACAAACCGCTTGTATTAAAATTATAAAACAATAACCCTAATTACTAAATCCCCCAAATTTACCTTAAACAGTAAACTACGATAAGGGGCTATCTCAAAAGTTAATTTTTCGTCAATCTGAATTTATTTCAGATTCTCATAATTATTGATTTTCAATATGGTGAGATTCTGTGTGAAGCACAGAATGACGCATTGTTAAACTTTTGAGATAGCCTCTTTCTATTACTTTAAAAAATCAATATTGCGTTTTAAACCCGAAAATTTAGTACGTTTTACTGCCGATTTTTTAAATACCTTTTTAAAGGTGTCTTCGGTAATTTCGTCCCAATCCTTCTTAGTCAGTTCTAACAAATCGGGATTCGGATTGAATAAGGGCTCATTATGCGGTTTCGAAAATCGATTCCACGGACAAACATCTTGGCAGACGTCACAACCAAACATCCAATCGTCCATTTTATCCCGAAATCCGGTAGGAATATTATCTTTTAGCTCAATCGTTAAATACGAAATACACTTACTGCCATCGACCACATAAGGCGCTATAATCGCTTGGGTAGGACAAGCGTCTATACATTTAGTACAAGTACCGCAATGGTCTGTTGTTGGGCTATCGTATTCCAGTTCTAAGTCTACAATTAATTCGGCTATAAAATAAAACGATCCCACCTGCTGGGTTAATAAATTACTGTGTTTACCAATCCATCCCAAACCACTTTTAGCCGCCCAAGCCTTATCTAAAACCGGAGCAGAATCTACAAAAGCGCGCCCGTTAACCTCGCCTATGTTTTCCTGAATAGCATGTAATAATCCTTTAAGTTTATCTTTTATCACGAAATGATAATCGGTGCCGTAAGCATACTTTGAAAGCTTATAACTTTTAGTATTTTGAACTTGGGAAGGAAAATAATTCAGTATTAACGATATAACGCTCTTACTGCCTTCAACCAATTTGGTAGGATCTAAACGTTTATCGAAATGATTTTCCATGTACTGCATTTGGCCGTTCATGTTATTGTTTAGCCAATTTTCTAAACGCGGTGCTTCAGTTTCTAAAAATTCAGCCTTGCTTATACCACACGACAAAAAACCGAGGCGTTTGGCTTCGGCTTTTATAAACTTAGTATATTCTTGTTTTACGCTCACGAAGCAAAATTACAATTTTCAATCATGCAAATCCTAGATGAACTACATCCTAATAAAAACAACTAAAGAATTATATTGGAAATCCAGAATTTAGAGACGCTACAAATTAAAAACTAAAGACGGTATTTTGTTTACACTAAAATAAACCGCCTTGAATGGCGCCACGGGTACGCCCCAGATGTTTATAAGCCAAATCGGTAACTTCGCGACCACGCGGTGTACGTACTATAAATCCTTGTTGGATTAAAAAAGGTTCGTAAACTTCCTCAATAGTTTCGGCACTTTCGCTTACTGAAGTTGCCAATGTAGTTAATCCTACTGGTCCGCCTTTAAATTTATCGATGATGGTGGTTAGGATTTTATTATCCATTTCATCTAAGCCATGGGCATCGACATTCAGAGCCTTTAAGCCAAACTTTGCAATAGGTAAATCTATGGTTCCGTTACCTTTTATTTCGGCGAAATCACGTACACGTCGTAATAAAGCATTAGCAATACGTGGAGTACCACGGCTTCGTCCTGCTATTTCTATAGCGGCCTCGAGGTCTATGGGTACATTTAAAATTTCGGAACTGCGCTGAACGATTGTAGACAACAATTCTGTGGAATAATACTGTAATCGGCTACTGATTCCAAAACGGGCGCGCATAGGCGCTGTAAGTAATCCAGAACGTGTTGTTGCACCAATTAATGTAAACGGATTTAAATGAATTTGAACTGTACGTGCATTCGGCCCAGATTCTATCATAATATCTATCTTGTAATCCTCCATTGCCGAATATAGATATTCTTCAACTACAGGGCTTAATCGGTGTATCTCGTCTATAAATAACACATCCCGTTCGTCGAGATTGGTTAGCAATCCGGCCAAATCGCCAGGTTTGTCAAGCACTGGTCCTGAAGTTACTTTAATACCAACACCCAATTCGTTGGCCAAAATATGTGCTAAAGTGGTTTTACCTAAGCCAGGAGGGCCATGAAATAAGGTATGATCCAGAGCATCGCCACGTCTGTTAGCGGCTTCAACAAATACACTTAAATTTTCTAACACCTGCTCCTGACCCGCAAAATCGCCAAACGACAAAGGTCTTAACGCTTTCTCTACATCCATTTCTTCTGCAGAAAAATGGTCTTTATTCGGATTCAAGTTCTCGTTCATAGTGTATTAAAATACAAAGAAAAGTAATATTTAATTAGGTTGAAAGAAATTAAAGGGATTATCGGAACTGCCAATCTTTTAAATTGACTTCCGATTCTAACAGAAGCTCTAAACTATCAGACATTTTAGGAAAAAAATCGATGTGTGTTAAAGTTTCTATGGAATCGATAGGTACCGTAAAATCTTCTAAACTGTAATGCGAAACAGGGGCATTTAGCATTAAAAACCCAATCATTTTAATTCGATCTGCAGAACCTTTGCCAACAATTTTATAAAATGTTTTGGGAACACTTACGCGTTCTTTGCCTATGGTTTTTAAACCAGGTTCTAGAACCCCGCCTGTAAATACCCAAACCGCACCGTTTTGTAAAGCCCATTGTCTAACCAGCTGCTCTAAGTCGTTCCATACACCCGCATTGAAGTTGTGATTTTGTGGACTAATATTACTGGTAAGAAAAGTTTCGAAGTAGGCCTTTTTGGAAAATTTTCTATCGCCTGCAGGACATAAATGGCCTTTATCGTACCCTGAGTTTTTATAATTTCTCCAATCGGCTGATCTTGTTTTCACTTTAGGATCTTGTTCAAAAAAAGGTCTCTTAAGCTGTGTACTCACCACATCGGAAGCCTTTAGTTGATATGCTACCCATTCGGCTTGTTCGTGGTTTTCGTTATACGACAACGTATAATACGTGTGCCTATAGACTTGATGCGTTGTAGAAGTGGGTAAAACATCTTCAAGATCGATATCACTTGGCACTGTTGTAACTGCAGGAGCTTCATCTAAATTAAGATAATATTCCCATGCATACACACCAACGATAACAATAACACCTATTATAGTCAACCACTTTTTCATCACTCTAACTTACAAAAAAAGCCTTTTCAAAATTTTTGAAAAGGCTTTTTATATTGTTTAAGCATATAATTAATGCTGTAATTCTTCTTCTCCTTCTTTTAAAGGTACGTTCTGTGGCACAAAATCTACATCGTGACCTGGTTTACTATAATCGTAAGCCCAACGGTGTACAGTTGGCAATTCGCCTGGCCAGTTTCCGTGAATATGCTCTACAGGAGTGGTCCACTCTAAAGTTGTAGATCTCCAAGGGTTTTGCGTGGCTTTCTTTCCAAAGAACATGCTAACAAAGAAATTGTATAAAAATACGATTTGGAAGGCACCTCCCACTAAAGCAAAAATGGTAATTACTTTGTTAACATCTGCTAAATCGTCGAATAATGGGAAGTTTGAGTTTGTGTAATAACGTCTAGGTAAACCAGCCATACCGATAAAATGCATTGGGAAGAATACTCCGTAAGCACAAACTGCAGTTACCCAAAAGTGAATATAGCCTAAGTTTTTATTCATCATACGTCCAAACATTTTAGGATACCAGTGGTACACCCCAGCAAACATTCCGTAAAGTGCAGATATACCCATTACTAAGTGGAAGTGAGCAATAACGAAATACGTATCGTGAACATTAATATCTAAAGCACTATCACCTAAAATGATACCTGTTAAACCACCTGTTATAAATGTTGATACGAAACCAATCGAGAATAACATGGCAGTATTCATTTGTATATTACCTTTCCAAATTGTAGTAATCCAGTTAAACGCTTTTACAGCAGATGGAATTGCAATTAATAAAGTGGTAAATGTAAATACAGATCCTAAGAATGGATTCATACCAGAGATAAACATATGGTGACCCCAAACTATAGTTGATAAAAAGGCAATCGCTAAAATAGAAGCAATCATAGCACGGTAACCAAAAATAGGTTTACGTGAGTTTGCAGCCATAATTTCTGAAACTAATCCCATTGCAGGTAAAATTACAATATATACCTCTGGGTGACCTAAGAACCAAAATAAGTGTTCGAATAATACTGGAGATCCTCCTTGGTAATGTAATACTTCACCTTGTATAAAGATATCTGATAAGAAGAATGATGTTCCAAAACTTCTATCCATGATTAATAACAACGCAGCAGATAATAATACTGGGAACGATACAATACCAATAATAGCTGTTACAAAAAATGCCCAAATGGTAAGTGGAAGTCTTGTCATAGACATTCCTTTTGTACGTAAGTTTAATACCGTTACTACATAGTTTAAAGATCCTAATAACGACGACGCAATGAACAATGCCATAGACACTAACCATAAAGTCATACCCATACCAGAACCTCCTTGTGCCATTGGTAAAGCACTTAATGGCGGATAAATAGTCCAACCAGCAGCAGCAGGTCCAGCTTCAACAAATAGCGACGATATCATTACAATACTAGATAAAAAGAATAACCAGTACGATACCATGTTTAAGAAACCTGATGCCATATCGCGTGCACCAATTTGCAACGGAATTAATAAGTTACTAAAGGTCCCACTTAATCCGGCTGTTAATACAAAAAATACCATGATTGTACCATGTATCGTAACCAAAGCCAAGTAAATATCTGCATCCATTACTCCTTCTGGAGCCCATTTGCCTAAAAGGGCTTCAAATAATACATTCGGCTCTTCTGGCCAAGCAATTTGCATACGGAACATAAGAGACATCATAATCCCTATAACTCCCATTATAGTACCTGTTATTAAATATTGTTTAGAGATCATTTTATGATCTGTACTAAATATATATTTGGTAACGAAAGTCTCTTTATGATGATGTCCGTGGTCTTCGTGAGCGTGAGTATCTGCGTGTGCTGACATAATCTAATATCGTTTTTTAAATCTTAATGTATTGTTTAGTTAGTAACTAGTGAATTCTTAAATGTTTTTTGCTCTTTTAACCAAGCTTCGTAATCTTCTTGAGACTCCACTATTATTTTCATTTGCATGTTATAATGCGACTTTCCACAAATTTTATTACAAAGTAATAAATAATCAAATTCGTAAGGGTCTAAAGCTTCGCCTCCTTCGGCTACTAAAGCTTTACTATTTTCCTGACGAATTTTATTAATGTTAGCTACTTTGTCTACAATATCTGGGTTCTGACGCATTTCTGCAGTGGTTACCGTAGGTGTAAAGCTAAATTGTGTAATCATACCTGGTACACAGTTCATCTGCGCTCTAAAATGCGGCATGTAAGCAGAGTGTAATACATCTTGCGAACGCATTTTAAACAAGATTGGCTTTCCTACTGGTAAATGCAACTCCGAAGTAATAACATCGTCTTGACCATTAGGATCTGATTCGTCTAAACCTAAAATGTTAGCTTTATCGATATTTATTAATCTTACGTTAGCATCACCTAAAGTATTATCGTTACCAGCATATCTTGCCTTCCAGTTAAACTGTTGTGCGTAAAGCTCGATAACTATTGGATCGTCTTCTTCATTAATATTCATAATACTCGTCCAAGTAAACAATCCATAAATAATTAAACCTGCTAAAGTAATTACTGGAATAATTGTCCAAATGGCTTCTAAGGTATTATTATCGGCATAGAATAATGCTTTTTTACCTTTTTCACCTTTATATTTAAACGCGAAATAGTGTAATAAAAACTGAGTTAAAGTTTGAACGATAAAAATAATTACCAAAGAGATAATCATTAAGTTATCTATACCAGGCCCGTGTTCTGAAGCCGAGTTAGATAATAAAGGTAAATCGCCCCATTTTACCACACAAACAATAGTAATTATATAAATGAAGGCTAAAAAGCCCATCATTAAATAGCCATTTAAATTATTGTCTTTATCGGTAGCTACTTGGTTATTTTCTCCTAACCCTACTTGCGATAAGTCGAAAATTTTAACCATTTGCCAAATGGCTATTAAAATAAATACTAAAACTAAAATTGTTAATAAAGCAGTCATCGTCGTTGTTCGTCTTTATATTTCTTATTAATAATGGAAATGTTCGCTTTCTTTAATGTATGGGTTTCCTTTTGCTAATAAAGGTGCTTTAGATAGTGCTGTAAACACGATAAATATAAACAATCCAGCAAAAAGTAAGATAGAACCTATTTCCGGAATTCCTATAAACCATCTGTCTCCTACTGTTGCAGGCATGATCATGTTAAAGATATCGATATAATGACCAAATAAGATAACTAAACCAGCCATAACTACAAACCAAGGAATACGTTTGTAATCGCTATTCATTAAAATTAATAATGGGAATAAGAAGTTTAACACCAACATACCAAAGAATGGCAATTTGTAATCTTCAATTCTAGTTACAAAGTAAGTTACTTCTTCAGGAATGTTTGAATACCAAATTAACATGAACTGAGAGAACCATAAGTAGGTCCAGAAAATGCTAATACCAAACATAAATTTAGCTAAATCGTGTAAATGGCTATCGTTTACAAAAGGTAATAAGTCTTTAGACTTTAAGTACATAGTTATTAAAGCAATAACCGTAATACCACTTACAAACATACTTGCAAATACATACCAACCAAATAAAGTAGAGAACCAGTGAGGATCTACACTCATAATCCAATCCCAAGACATCATAGACTCCGAATAAATGAAGAATACTAAAAACCCAGCGGCAATTCTAAACGATCTTTTAAAGTTAGAATTATCGGTAGCTTCGTCTTGTGCCAAAGAGAATTTACGTGCAAAGTGACGGTAAGTTGCCCAACCCGCAATAAAAATTAAACCACGAATTGCAAAAGCTGGTAAATTTAACCAACCTGATTTTCCTTGGATTAATTCGTCGTGAGCCACAACTTCTGGATCCATCCAAACAAAAATGTTATAATGTCCTATTGTTCCAGATGCTACAGCTATTAATAAAACTATTATAGCACCAGGCAATAAGTAAGCTGTTATACCCTCCATTACTCTAAAAAGTACAGGCGACCAACCTGCTTGGGCAGCAAATTGTATGGCATAGAAAGCCAAAACACCTAAAGCAATCATCATAAAAAAGAAAGCAGCTACATACAAAGCAGACCATGGTCGGTTTGCTAATTGATGTTGTACGTGTTTCGCATGTTCATCGCCATGATGTGCATCGGCTTCTGCATGCGCAGCTTCACCGTGATTGTCGTGAGCATCTACAGCATGTGTTGTTGCTGCTTCATGGCCACCTCCGTGATGAGCAGACTCCTCGGCAAGCATTGTTTTAACTTCTTCTAAAGATTTATGAGAAGACATAAAACCATATCCAACACCCAATATACCTAGAATTATTAGTGCGAAAGAAAATGTCCTTAATTTATTTGAAAATGTGTACATATCTATATATAATCTTATCTAATCGACTTACTTTTCTAAATCTGCTTTTAACTGAAGTACATAAGCAACAACTTGCCAACGTTCTTCTTCGTTTAACTGATTTTTATAGGACCCCATGGCGTTTTTACCATAATAAATAGTATGGTAAATACTTCCTGCTGTAATTGCTCTACCAGCATCATCGTATTTAGGAACACCTAATATTTTTTCTCTTTTAACTAAAGCACCTTGGCCATCGCCTTTAACACCGTGACAAATGCCACAGTAAATATTGTAAAGGTCTTTACCACGTGTTACATCTATTTGCGTAGAATCTAAAGGATTCATTAAAGTTTCTTTTGCTAAAGCGAATCCGTCTGCATCGTTTGCATACTCGAAAGGTAAATGACCTCTGGCTACGGCACCATCTGCAGGTAATTGAGCTTCTACACCATTTCTAAAAGCAGTAGATTCACTATACGCTTCGTAACCCACAGATTCGTACATGTTAGGCATGAATTGATAGTTTGGTCTGCTATCCTTCTTACAAGACACTGCAGATATTAAAACTACGGCTATTGCAATTATTTTTATTAAGCTTTTCATTGGTTTATTTTAATGCGCTTTATCTACTAATTTTATTTCTACAGCTCCAGTTTCCTTTAACAAGTCAGACAATTCAGTCTCGTTGTTATGCACAGGAATTTCCATTAAAAAATGGTCGTCTGTGGTTCTTGGATCTGGGTTTTCTGCACTTTTAAAAGGCCACATTCTACTGCGTAAATAAAATGTTATTACCATTAAGTGAGCTGCAAAAAACACCGTTAATTCGAACATAATTGGCACGAAGGCTGGCATGTTCTCTAAGTAACTAAAGCTAGGTTTACCACCTATGTTTTGTGGCCAATCCTCTATCATAATAAAATTCATCATGGTAGTGGCTACAGTTAAACCAATACATCCGTAAATAAAGGCACATATTGCTAAACGTGTTGGCGCTAAGCCCATAGCTTTATCTAAACCGTGAACTGGAAAAGGTGTGTATATTTCTTCTATATGATGTTTAGCCGCTTTAACTTGTTTAACAGCCGACATTAAAACATCATCATCGGTATAAATAGCGTGAATAACTTTTGAAGATTCCATATGCTACTCTTAATTTTTTGAATTATTAGCTGAAGTTCCAGATGTTCTTGGGTCTGCTCCAGTACCTACTAAACTATCTCCTCTTTCTCTTATTTTCTTGTAACGCTCTCCAGAAGACTTTAAAATAGTCTTAACTTCTGCTTGAGCAATTACAGGGAATGTTCTAGAATATAATAAGAACAACACGAAAAAGAATCCTATAGTTCCAATAAATATTCCTATATCAACAAATGTTGGGGAGAACATTGTCCAAGACGATGGTAAGTAATCGCGGTGTAACGAGGTTACAATAATTACAAAACGCTCAAACCACATTCCTATGTTTACTACGATAGAGATAAAGAACGAGAACATAATACTTGTTCTTAGTTTTTTGAACCACATAAATTGTGGAGAAAACACGTTACAAGTCATCATCGCCCAGTATGCCCACCAATAAGGTCCGGTTGCTCTGTTTAAGAACGCATATTGTTCGTACTCTACACCAGAATACCAAGCAATAAATAATTCTGTTATATACGCCACACCAACAATGGAACCTGTAATCATGATTACGATGTTCATTAACTCGATGTGTTGTACTGTAATATAATCTTCAAGATTACATACTTTTCTCATTATTATAAGTAATGTGTTTACCATCGCAAATCCAGAGAAAATCGCTCCTGCAACGAAGTAAGGAGGGAAAATCGTGGTATGCCATCCTGGTATTACCGAAGTAGCGAAATCGAAAGATACAATGGTGTGTACAGAAAGTACAAGTGGTGTAGCTAAACCTGCTAATACCAAAGATACTTCTTCAAAACGTTGCCAGTCTTTTGCACGTCCTGACCAACCAAAACTTAAAATAGAATAAATTTTCTTTTGGAATGGCTTTACAGCGCGATCTCTTAACATAGCGAAGTCTGGAAGTAAACCTGTCCACCAGAACACTAAAGATACCGATAGATACGTTGAAATCGCAAATACGTCCCAAAGTAATGGCGAGTTAAAGTTAACCCATAACGATCCAAATTGGTTAGGAATAGGTAACACCCAATACCCCATCCATGGACGACCCATGTGAATGATTGGGAATAAACCTGCCTGTACTACCGAGAAGATAGTCATAGCTTCTGCAGAACGGTTAATGGCCATTCTCCATTTTTGACGGAATAACAATAGTACTGCAGAAATTAATGTTCCTGCGTGACCAATACCTACCCACCAAACAAAGTTAGTAATGTCCCAGGCCCAACCAACGGTTTTATTTAAACCCCAAGTTCCAATACCTGTCGATACTGTGTAAATAATACATCCTAATCCCCAAAGGAAAGCTACTAAGGCAATAGAAAATACTATCCACCATTGTTTATTTGCTCTTCCTTCTACAGGTCTTGCTACCTCCACAGACACATCGTGGTATGATTTTTCGCCTGTAACTAAAGGTCTTCTAATAGGTGCTTCGTAATGAGACGCCATATCCTTTTATAATTATTTCTAGATTCGTTATTATGCTTCTGTTGTATTTCTCACTTTTGTTTGATACATCACGTTTGGTTTTGTGCCAACGTGTTCTAACAAGTGATACATACGATTATCTTCTTTAAGGTGTGCTACCTTACTGTTTTTATCGTTTATGTCTCCAAAAATCATGGCACCACTGCTACAAGCTGCAGAACATGCTGTTTGGAATTCACCGTCTTTAATTTCTCTACCATCGCGTTTTGCATCAAGAACTGTTTTTTGTGTCATTTGAATACACATAGAACATTTCTCCATAACACCACGAGAACGTACAACAACATCTGGATTTAATACCATACGACCTAAATCGTCGTTCATATGGTAATCAAACTCATCGTTACCATTGTAAAGGAACCAGTTAAAACGACGTACTTTATAAGGACAGTTGTTTGCACAATATCTTGTACCTACACAACGGTTATACGCCATATGGTTTTGTCCTTGACGCCCGTGAGAAGTTGCTGCTACCGGACAAACAGTTTCACATGGTGCGTGATTACAATGTTGACACATTACTGGTTGGAAAGCTACTTGTGGATTTTCTGAAGCATGCTCCATTTCTCCAAATTCGCTTAATGAACTACCTAAGCCAGAAATATTATCTTTTTTCTCGTTATCGCCTTCGAATGATTCTTCAGACGAATAATATCTATCTATACGTAACCAGTGCATATCGCGGCTACGACGAATTTCACTCTTACCAACTACTGGTACGTTGTTTTCTGCATGACAAGCAATAACACAAGCACCACATCCTGTACAAGCATTTAAATCGATAGATAAGTTAAAATGGTGGCCGATAGAACGATCGAACTCATCCCATAAATCAACATCTGGAGACGTTACAGGAGTTTCTACGTGGTTTAAAGACACTACAGGCATGGCATTCCATTCTGCTTTATCTTTAGTATTGAAAATCTCTAAAGTTGTTTCTTTAACGATATCGCCACGCCCCATTAGTGTGTTATGTAACTGCACACAAGCAAATTCATGCTCGCCAGCTACTGCACTAATGCTAACATTTTGTACTGTATTAAAATTGTGGTATAAAGCATAAGCGTTAACACCAGTTTTCATTTCGTCTTTTAAACCAGCAGTTCTACCGTAACCAAACGATAAACCTACCGTGCCTTTAGCTTGTCCAGGCTGAATAATTACAGGCACACGATCTAAAGTAGTACCGTTAACTGTCACGCTTGCATAACTACCATTTAAGGCACCGTTAGCCACGTTTTTATTCATTAAACCTAATGCATCAGCATCAGCTTTAGATACCGTTAAATAGTTATCCCAAGAGGTTCTTGTAATAGGATCTGGGAACTCTTGTAACCATGGGTTATTTGCTTGTTGGCCATCACCCATACCTGTTTTAGTATATAACACTAACTCTAATCCTTCGGAAGTAGCAGAAGCTACCAATTTTGAAGCGGCTTCGGCTCCTGAAATTACTGCGATAGCAACATCAGCACCGTCAGTTCCTTCAGAACCTGTTGAAACAGTTTTAGAAGTTGTAGTTGTTACATATTCATCTTTATCTTCTTCTGCTAAACCTACACCTACAGCGGCATCATGAATCACACCACCTACCCAGGTACGTTTTTTCTTAGCTTTTAAAGCTGTTGTAGTTTCTTCTATAGTTTCTGTAGAAACGCCATTCACTAAAGCTCCTATTTTACCAACAATGAAAGATCCATCGTGTAAAGCTTGATTGAATGAGGCTCCTCCTAAAATATTAGATTCCCAAGTATCTTTAATAAAATCGTGGTAGGTAAATGTATTTCCTGTCCAAGTTAATAAAGCATCTTGGAATTGTTTCGTATCGAATAACGGACGAATAGTTGGTTGAGTTAACGCAAAATGTCCGCGTTTAATTTCTACATCACCCCAAGCTTCTAAATAATGTGGCGCTGCAGCAACATATTGTGTGTTTGAAGATGTCTCATCAGATTTCAAAGAAAATGCAACACTTAAGCTGGTTTTCTTTAAACCTTCAGAAAATTCACCTGCATTAGGCAACGTATATAATGGGTTTACACCACTCATAATAATAGCTCCAACACGTCCAGCATTCATATCTGAAACTAATTTAGCTACCGCTGCATTATTGCCTTGTCTTGTAAGAATAGGTAATCTTGGGTGAAATGCTTTACTATTTAACGCTTCATTTATTTCTAAAACTAAAGCTTGTGCATTTACATCTTGAATACCTGAAACCACTACACCACCACGTCCTGCTTTTTTAAGCGCACTAGCAGCAGCTTTTACAGCAGTATCGATATGCTCTGGTAAATCTCCAGAAACAGAACCACCAACAACATAGCTATACAATTTAGCTAAAGCTACTTTTTGCTGAGCAGGGGTTAACGGCACACGCTTATCGGCGTTAGCACCAGTTAACGACATGTTAGATTCGAATTGGATATGGCGCGACATTTTACCTTCGCTAGGTACTCTACCTTTTGCATAACCAGAATCGAAACCACCGCCTTGCCAATCGCCTAGAAAATCTGCACCAACAGAAACAATAGTCTCCGCTTGAGCAAAGTTATAACTTGCTAAACCACGACGACCGTATTTTGCTTGGTAAGCGTCTAATGCTTTAGATTCTGAAATTGCATCGTAAATTACATGACGAACATTACCGTATTTTTCTTTAAAAAGATTAATTATTCTATCTGTGGTTGGACTCGCAAAAGTTTGTGTTAACAACACAATCTCTTTACCAGAACCAGAAATAGAAGTTAATTGCGAAGTAATTTCTTGATCTAAATCATTCCAAGAAATTGGATTTCCTTCTTTTAAAGGACCTTGTACTCTTAAGCTATCGTACAAACCTAAAACTGAGGCATTCACTCTGGCATTAGCACTACCATGTGTTTTAGCCAAAGCATTATTTTCAATTTTAATAGGACGCCCTTCACGCGTTTTCACTAAAACACTTGCAAAATCGAAACCATCTGCAATTGTTGTTGCGTAATAGTTGGCTACACCAGGAATAATTTGTTCTGGTTGCACTACATAAGGAATCGACTTGACTACTGGTCCTTCACAAGCTGCAAGTGATGCGGCCGCTGTACTAAAACCAACATATTTTAAGAAATCACGACGTGTAGTAGAAGAAGATTCTAGCGTTGCTTTATCTCCTAAAAACTCATCTGTAGGAATTTCTTCAACAAATTCGTTTTGTTTTAGCGCCTCAACCATAGAGCTGTTTTCGTTTAGCTCTTCAACACTTTTCCAGTATTTCTTGTTTGATGACATATTGTATAATTGAATTACTTCGTATTTATTTTAAATTTTTCGTTTTACCGAAAAGACTATAAATCTTATTTTATTAATAATGACATTTACCACATTCTAAAGCACCCATCTGCGCAGCTGTCAATTCTTCTACGCCATACTTTTTAGATAACTCTTCGTGAATTTTGGTATAATAATCGTTGTCTTTAACTTTAACATTAGTCTCTCTATGACAGTTGATACACCAACCCATAGTTAATGGAGCGTGTTGATACATCACTTCCATTTCTTGAACAGGACCATGACAAGTTTGACACTCTACACCCGCAACAGTAACGTGTTGCGAGTGGTTGAAATACACAAAGTCTGGTAAATTATGAATACGAACCCATTTAACTGGCTGCGTTTCTCCTGTATATTTTTGCTCTACATCGTCCCAACCAACAGCTTTATACAACTTCTTGATTTCGCCATCGTAGAATTCTTTACTGTGTTCTGCAGTTGCAGTTTCTGGAGCCACTTCGTAAATTGATTTATGACAGTTCATACATACATTTAACGAAGGAATACCTGATTGCTTACTTACTCTAGCAGAAGAGTGACAATACTTACAGTCTATACCATTGTCTCCAGCATGTATTTTATGAGAATAGTGTATTGGTTGAACCGGCTGATACCCTTGATCTACGCCTACCTGCATCATGTAACCATAAGCATAATACGCACCAACTAACAACAAGAAGATAGTGGTAACCAATACTAAAAATTGATTTTTCACGAAAGCCTTCCAAAGCGGCATACGTGCAGACTCTTCTACAACCACTCCTTTAGCATCGGCAAAACGGTTTAAGGTTTGACGCACTAAAATTAACGCCATTGCCAACAAACCAAATAACAACACTAAAGCTCCTAAAATAATTTGATTGGAAATACCATCGTTACTGCCCGCAGCAACAGCAGCTCCTACTGGCGCAGCACCTGCAGCTGGCTCAGCTTTCTTTTCTGCCGTATACGCTAAAATATTATTGATATCATCATCAGATAATTGCGGGAAAGCCGTCATCGGCACGCCGTTATACTCGTTAAATATTTTGTTGGCATAATCGTCTCCAGATTTAATTAATCCAGAACTATTTCTTACCCAAGAATGAATCCAATCTCTATCTAATCCTGATTCACTTAAACGTGCCTCAATATCTCTTAAAGCTGGACCTGTCATTTTTTTATCTAATTGGTGACAAGCCGCACAATTAGAATTAAACAATGCTTTACCTTTTGCGGGATCTCCATCTTGCGCAGAAAGCGAGGTTGTAAATGCAAGTAAAATAATTAAACCGAAACGGAAAATGTTTTTGTTTAATTTACAGTGTATCACCTGTTTCATATTTTTGGTTGAATTAACTCCTATACTTTGGTACTCTTTTTCCATCTATAATAAGAAAAATACAGTTATAAAAATTTCGAACAAAAGTAACATTTAAAGTCGATTTTAGAAATGTTACAGAAGTGTTAATCTATAATTTAGAGGGATTCTAAATAAAAAAACACAATAACTTTACACGAATAACTTTTACATTTGTACTAAATAAGTTGAAAATGAAATTATTGAATTTTAAAATCGCTGGACTAACAGCTGTATGCGTCTTTACATTAGCTTCTACCGCCTTTGCACAACAAGGTTCGTTAGCTATTAACCAAGACCAGGAAATTAATAAATTGCTTGAAGTAAAGAAAGAAATGGATAAGGATGAAAACGCTTCAGATCGGTTTAAAATCCAAATCTATTCTGGAAATCGTGCCAATGCCGAGAAAACACAAAAAGATTTCGGCAACAAGTTCGACCAATGGAAATCTACCTTAGTTTACGAAACCCCAAACTACAAGGTTTGGATTGGCAGTTTTAGAAGCCGTTTAGAAGCCGATAGAGCGTTAATAGATATAAAAAAGGAATATCCTAACGGATTTATATTTAAGCCTAAAAAAGCGAATTAACACACAACGTTATTACATAAAAAAGGCGACCATTTGGTCGCCTTTTTTATGTTTGATACCGAAAATTATTTCAGTTTCTTTTTAACTTCTACTTCTTGGAATGCTTCTATAATATCGCCTTCCTTAATGTCGTTGTAGTTTTTAATTTGCATACCGCAATCGTAACCTTTAGAGACTTCTTTAACATCGTCTTTAAAGCGTTTTAACGACGCTAACTCTCCTGTAAACACCACTACACCATCGCGAATTAAACGTACTCCAGAGTTTCTGTAAATTTTACCACTTGTAACCATACAACCGGCAATAGAACCTACTTTAGATACTTTAAAAATTTCGCGAATTTCGGCGTTACCTGTTACCTCTTCTTTAAGTTCTGGAGACAACATACCTTCCATAGCATCTTTAAGATCGTTAATCGCATCGTAGATAATAGAGTATGTTCTGATGTCGATTTCTTCTTTATCGGCAATTGCTCTCGCATTACCCATTGGGCGCACGTTAAATCCGATTATAATGGCATCTGAAGCCGACGCTAACAGTACATCACTTTCTGTAATAGCTCCAACACCTTTATGGATGATGTTTACTTGAATTTCTTCGGTAGATAATTTTTGGAACGAATCTGTTAAAGCTTCAACAGAACCATCCACATCTCCTTTAAGAATAATATTAAGCTCTTGGAAATCTCCTAATGCAATTCGACGTCCAATTTCATCTAAAGTAATATGGCGCTGTGTACGTACAGATTGCTCACGTTGTAATTGTGTACGCTTAGTTGCAATTTGTTTAGCTTCACGCTCATCTTCAAATACATTAAATTTATCTCCTGCCTGTGGCGCACCATCTAAACCTAAAATAGATACTGGTGTACTAGGGCCAGCTTCTTTAATTTCATTACCACGCTCGTCGTGCATGGCCTTCACCTTTCCACTGTTTTTACCAGCAAGTACATAATCTCCTATTTTAAGCGTTCCTGCTTGCACTATAATAGTAGATACATAACCACGACCTTTATCTAAATATGCTTCAACAACGGTACCGTTGGCTAGCTTATCTGGATTTGCTTTAAGCTCTAGTAACTCGGCTTCTAATAATACTTTTTCAAGTAATTCTTTTACACCTGTTCCTTGCTTGGCAGAAATATCGTGCGACTGGATTTTACCTCCCCAATCTTCAACCAATAAATTCATATTAGCAAGACCTTCCTTAATCTTATCTGGATTTGCCGTTGGCTTATCTACTTTGTTAATTGCAAATACAATTGGCACACCTGCTGCTTGAGCATGAGAAATAGCTTCTTTTGTTTGCGGCATAATATCGTCGTCTGCTGCAATAACAATAATCGCTAAATCGGTGATTTGTGCTCCACGTGCACGCATGGCGGTAAAAGCTTCGTGACCTGGTGTATCTAAAAAGGCAATTTTCTGACCATTTTCCAGAGTTACACCATAAGCACCAATATGCTGTGTAATACCACCAGATTCGCCCGCAATAACATTCTCTTTACGAATGTAATCTAACAGCGATGTTTTACCGTGATCGACATGCCCCATTACTGTAATAATAGGAGCACGTTCTACTAAATCTTCTGGCTTATCTTCTTCTACTTCAATATTATCTTCTAAGTCTGAAGTTACAAATTCTACTTGGTAACCAAATTCTTCTGCTACAATTGATAAAGTTTCAGCATCTAAACGCTGATTCATCGTTACCATCATTCCTAACGACATACATGCCGAGATAATTTGGGTAACCGAAACATCCATCATTGTTGCTACTTCGCTTGCTGTAACAAACTCGGTAACTTTAAGAATTTTGCTTTCTGCTGCTTGTTGTTCAGCATCTTTCTGACTTTGCTCTCTGTGCGAATCTCTCTTGTCTCTACGGTATTTAGCACCCTTACCTTTATTAGACTTCCCTTGAAGTTTCTCTAAGGTTTCCCTTACTTGTTTTTGTACTTCTTCTTCGCTAGGCTCTTCCTTAACGATTGGGCGTCTTGGTTGTTGTCCTTTTTTACCTTTAAAACGATCGTTATTACCACGCCCTTGACCTGTATTGTTACCACCTGTATTGGTGTTTTGGTCGCCAGGCTTGCTTATACGTCTGCGTTTTCTCTTGTTTTTATTAGCAGCATTATCATTTCCTGCTGTTTTAGCAGCTGGTTTCTTTTTAGGCTTATTAAACTGAGATAAATCGATTTTCTCTCCAGCAATTTTTGGCCCGGTAAGTTTTTGATATTGTGTTTTTAAATGCTCTTGCTCTTCTTCTGCAGGTTTTTCGGAAACAACTTTTGGTTGTTCTTTTTTTACAGGCTCCTCTTTTTTAACTGGTTTTGATGCTGGTTTAGGATCTTCGGCTTTTGGTTTAGACTCTACTTTTGGAGTTTCATTAACCTTAGGCTCTTCTTTTTTAACCGGTTCTGGAGCGACCTGCTTAACTTCTGGTTTCTCTTCTTTCTTAACCTCTGGTTTAACTTCTTCAACCTTAGGTTTTTCGATTTCTTTAGAAACTACAGGTTCAGGTTTTGGAGGTTGTTGTACAGGCTCTTCTTTTTTCTCTTCTGGCTTAGCTGGTGTACTAGGTTTAGCATCTAAATCTATTTTACCCACTTGCTTAGGTCCAGAAAGTGTTGTTTTGGCTTTTACGATTTGCTCCTTCTTCGCTTCTTCTTTCTGTTTTGCTTCAAGTTCACGCTCGCGTTGTTCTCTTAAGGCTTCTTTCTCTTTAAGCTTTGCCTCGCTTACTTCTTGAGATGCCACCTTTTTGTTAGCGTCTGTTTGAAATTCGCCAGAAAGCACATTGTATACTTCCTGAGAAATTTTTGTAGTAGGACGCTTATCGATACTAATGCCTTTAGACTCTAAAAAATCTACTGCACGATCGATAGAGATGTTTAACTCACGTAAAACTTTATTTAATCTAATTGTTTCAGCCATAAATTGCCTTTAATATACCCCAAATATATGTTATTCTTCAAATTCTTCCCTAAGAATTCTAATAACTTCGTTAATTGTTTCTTCTTCTAAATCTGTTCGTTTTACAAGATCTTCTACATCTTGCTCTAAAACGCTCTTAGCAGTGTCTAACCCGACCTTGCTTAATTCTTCAATAATCCAAGCGTCGATTTCATCCGAGAATTCTGATAATTCTACATCTTCCTCGGCACCTTCTCTAAACACATCGATTTCGTAGCCAGTAAGTTGACCTGCCAAACGAATGTTGTGTCCGCCACGACCAATAGCCTTACTTACCTCTTCTGGTTTTAAGATTACCTCGGCGCGTTTATTCTCTTCATCTATTTTAATAGAAGTTACTTTTGCCGGACTTAACGCTCTTGTTATAAATAACTGAAGGTTTGTCGTGTAATTAATAACATCTATATTTTCGTTTCCTAACTCACGAACTATGCCATGAATTCTAGAGCCCTTCATACCAACACAAGCACCTACTGGATCGATTCTGTCGTCGTAAGAATCTACAGCTACTTTAGCCTTTTCGCCAGGAATTCTAACTACATTTTTAACGGTAATTAAACCATCGAAAACTTCTGGAATTTCCTGCTCGAATAATTTTTCTAAAAATAAAGGCGAAGTACGCGACATAATAATTGCCGGCTTACTTCCTTTTAGCTCTACATTTTCTATAACTCCTCTTACGTTATCTCCTTTACGGAAAAAATCTGAAGGAATTTGTTTTTCTTTAGGCAGAATAATTTCGTTACCCTCGTCGTCTAACAAAATTACTGCTCTATGGCGAATGTGATGCACTTCTGCGGTATAAATATCGCCAATTAAGTCTTTAAACTGCTTATAAATGTTTGTATTGTCGTGTTCGTGAATTTTAGAAATTAAATTTTGGCGTAATGCTAAAATAGCACGACGACCTAAATCGATTAATTTCACTTCTTCAGACACGTCTTCGCCTACTTCAAAATCGGGCTCGATTTTACGGGCTTCACTTAAAGAGATTTCTTGGTTTGGCTCCTCTACTTCTCCATCGGCCACAACCACGCGATTTCTCCAAATTTCTAAATCGCCTTTATCTGGATTTATAATGATATCAAAATTATCGTCATCTCCAAACTTTTTCTTCAAGGCATTTCTAAAAACATCCTCTAAAATCGCCATTAACGTTACACGATCTATTAATTTATCGTCTTTAAATTCTGAAAAAGAATCAATTAACGCTAGATTTTCCATAACTCTCTTAAATTAAAATTTAATCATCACTTTTGCTTCTACAATATCGTTATAAGGAATGTTAGCCTTTTTTTGCACTGTTACCTTGCCTTTACCTACAGGCTTAGGCTCTCTTGCTTTCCATTCTAAAACTATTTCATCATCATTCGCACCAACCAAAGTTGCCTCTATAGTTTCGGCCGAAGTTTTAACCTCTAGCGTTCTGCCTATATTTTTCACATATTGTCTGGTATGCGTTAATGGAGACGCTGCTCCTGCCGACATAACTTCCAGAGAAAAATCCTGTTCTTCCCGATCTAAATTATGCTCTATTGCTCTGCTTAAAAACACACAATCGTCTACATTCACACCTTGATCGCCATCTACTATAACTTTAATAGCATTATCGGCCGAAATCGTGAGATTTATTAAAAATAAATCGTCGCGTTCTTTCAAAGCGTTATCCAATAAATTCTCTACAGTTGCTCTAAACATTTTTTAGTATAAAAAGAGGGGACTCTGTCCCCTCGCATTTTCTTTTTTCTTACAACGGGGCAAATATACAACTTTTTTATTGAGAATCGCAAGCTTTCAAATATCAATTTTTATGCGTAAATTTATATAGTTTCTTAAACCTAAAAACTTTACATTATGAAACGCATATTAGTCCCTACCGATTTTTCTGAAGAAGCCATTTACGCCACAAAGATAGCAGCTCAGTTTGCCAGAAAATACAACTGCAAAATCTACCTTTTGCACATGATAGAATTGCCAATACCACAGCTTGACGCCTTAAACACATCGTACAGCGAGTTACCCGAGGCCATGTTTTTTATGAAACTTGCTGGACAACGCTTTGAGACTTTAATGGCTAAAGATTTTTTAAAAGATATTGAGGTACACGACATTGTAAAAACCAACACCACCTTTGAAGGCATAACATCTACCTGCAAAGAACTAGAAATAGACTTAATTGTAATGGGGTCGCATGGCGCCACAGGTTTTAAAGAAATGTTTATTGGCTCTAATGCCGAAAAGGTAGTGCGCACATCTAAAATACCCGTTTTGGTTATTAAAAGCCCGAACGACCAATTCGAGGTAAACAACATGGTGTTTGCTTCAGACTTTAAACTGGACCACAAAGACACCTACAAACAAGCTATTGCATTTGCAGAGTTATTTAATTCGAAAATACATTTACTCTACGTAAATACCCCGAATAACTTTATAACCACAGACGAAGCTAACAAACGCATACATGCGTTTTTAAAAGACAACACATTTAGCAATTACTCTATAAACATCTACAACGATGAAACCGTAGAGAAAGGCATATTAAATTTTGCATATAAAATTAACGCAGACCTTATAAGCATAAGCACTCATGGCCGTCAAGGGATAGCACACTTTTTAAACGGAAGTATAAGCGAAGACATTGTTAACCATGCCAAACGCCCTATCTTAACATTTAAACTATAATTTCTTAAGTTTTTATAAAACACAAAATCGCCTTAACATCACAGTTAAGGCGATTTTTCTACCAAAAACTATTGCGTGTATGTACTTAGTTATGTTCTCTACTTTTATCGGAAACGATCATGCCTTCGGCCTGAAAATACTTTTCCGATTTTATAATATTTAACAACCAGTCATAATGATTTTTAGAACGTCTTCTAAATCTGTATCGTAAAATTTGCTCCATAATATAAATGATTTAGGAAGCAGGCTAAATAACTGCATAGTAGAATTTTAAGGCATATTAAAAATACAATTCTTATCAATATCAATTTAACAAATTAGTTAAACCGCAAAATTGTTCGACAATTTTATACACCACACCCCACTTATCTTACATATTCACCTTTAAAAGACTGAACACCAAATAATAACACCTTTAATTTTCTATTTCTTTTTGAAAATAGATTAAGAAAAACGATATTGCTTAAAAAACCATTACCATGAAAACTATTTTAGCCCTACTTTGCCTAACCTTTTTATACTATTCCTGCAATAACGACGACGACTCCCAAGAAGAGGAATACCAAAAACTTAACACACAATACGAAGCCATTATAGCGCTAACCGCAGAAATACCCTGCACCGATGCCAGTACATGGGACTTTACAGCTATTGGAAGTAGGTTATGCGGTGGACCAGATGGATATATCGCCTACCCAACAACAATAGACACCGAAGCTTTTTTACAACAAGTTAGAGCATACACAAAAGCAAGAGCAGACTTTAACGAAAAATGGGGAGGCATGGGGCCATGCGATGTACCATCTCAACCATCCGGTGTAAAATGCGAAAACGGAGTAGCCGTTTTAGTTTACGGCTGGCCATAAAAAGCTCCCTAAAAAGTTAATGTTTCGTCAATCTAAATTTATCTCAGTTTCTCGGAATTATTAATTTTCAGAATAATGAGAATCAACACAAAACACAGAATGCCAGATTGTTTCATTTAGAACTAGCCATAAAAAAACCTCTAACTTTTTAATACGTTTAGAGGTTTTCTTTAATACTAAGTTATTTACCTATTTACTGTTCACCAATTAATGGCAATGCAGTCTGTATTTCATCATCTATCGACGTTTGCACATATCGCTCGAACTGCACAAACTGCGAAGCTTTTTTAGCTCCTAAAGCTTTTTTTATTTTTTTGTAATATTTTTTCTGAATTTTCTCTTGTTTCGCCCGGATGGTAAAAGTATCATTAACCAAAGCATCAGCCTGGCTATCGGTAAGGGTATCGTATTGCTCTACATACTGTTTTAATAAATCGACACGGCTATTAGCAACCGCCTTACGCTCTTCGCTATAATCGTCATAAATTTCCCAAAACGTCATGGCTTCGGTAGCATCTAAATCTAAGAACTCACCTAAAGCCGTTTTCTTTTCAGAATTAAACAAATCTTTAAAGGCTTCTAACTCGGCATTTTGAGCCGACAATTGCAAACCACACACAATGGCTAAGGCTAGTAGTATTTTTTTCATGTTTTAAAGTTTTTAAAAGTTACTGATTTAATAGTTCTTACGAAGATATTATTTTATTACTAAAAAAACAGCAATTATTACAAGACATCGCAGCAACAAACCGAAACTATAAGGCACAAAAAAACCCTAATTTACATTAGGGCTTTCTAAACTTGCTTGTTGGCCTACTAGGGCTCGAACCTAGACTCTTCTGGACCAAAACCAGACGTGTTGCCAGTTACACCATAGGCCAATGGCTTATTTGAGGGTGCAAATTTAATACAACTTTCCATATTCGCAAACTTTTTTCAAAAAAAAATTGTAGAAATTCTTAAGCTTTTACAAAAAGGCTTCACTGTTACATATTTATTATTAAATTCGCCTACCGAATAAACTATGACTTTCATGACACAATTCAACTTTAAAAAGTGGAATACCATTCTAGGCTGGATCGTTTTTGCTATTGCAGTACTAACTTATGGACTAACAGCCGAACCTACGGTAAGTTTCTGGGATGCTGGAGAATATATTTTAACCTCATCTAAACTACAAGTTGGACACCCGCCTGGAGCCCCGCTTTTTCAAATGCTCGGTGCTTTTTTCTCGATGTTTGCGCTTCAACCTCAACAAATTGGGTATATGCTAAACCTGATGAGCGCGGTTTCGAGTGCTTTTGCCATCTTGTTCATGTTTTGGACCATTACACTTTTACTTAAAAGATTTATTGTTAAAGACAACGATGCCATTACAAAAACCAACGCCATAGCCATTTTAGGTAGTGGTTTAGTAGGTAGTTTGGCATTTACATTTACCGACTCGTTCTGGTTTAATGCGGTAGAAACCGAAGTTTACGCCATGGCAACTTTAATTATGGCTGTTATGTTTTGGTTGGGTTTACGTTGGGAACAGGATATGGACAGCCCTAGAGGCAATCGTTGGCTGGTTTTAATTGCCTTTTTAATCGGTTTGTCCTTTGGTGTTCACTTTATGGGGCTATTAACCATTCCTGCAATTGCACTGGTATATTTCTTTAAACACTACAAAACGGTTACGATTAAAAATTTCCTTATTGCTAATGTGGTAGCTGTGGCTATATTGTTGTTCATTTTTAAATTATTACTTCCTAATGCGCTTAAATTTTTTAGTGCTTCGGAAATATTTTTTGTGAATTCATTCGGGCTTCCATTTAATTCTGGAACTATCATTGCGGCATTATTACTTATAGCTGCTTTTTATTTCGGTTTGAATTACACCCGTAAAAAAGGCTACGTTCATTTAAATACTCTGGCACTGTGTTTACTATTCATTTTTATAGGATTCTCGTCTTGGATGATGCTTCCTATTCGCGCGAATGCTAATGTGGTTATTAACGAAAACGACCCTTCTGATGCCAGAGAACTTTTAGCGTATTATAACTTAGAACAATATCCCGAAACCCACTTGTTTTACGGACCTCAATTTACAGACCAATACGCTGGGTTAGACGAAAACAATCCGTATGTAGACGACAAACCTAACTACGAAAAAGATGAAGCACAAGGCAAATACGTTATAGTAAACGATTATAAACGTGCCAAACAAAATTACAACTCTAAACACGCTTCTATTTTACCTAGAATGTGGAGTGCAGAGCATGCCGAAAATTACATGCTGTTTACTGGTTATTTAGATTTTAAACTAAAACCAGAATTCCAAATGGAAAACCAATTGCGCAACGCCGTTAACAGTTTTAAAAACGATGTTGCCCAAGGTCAAGTCGATTATCAAGATTACAGCAGTTTCTTAAAACAATTCAGTCAGTATATCGATATCGAAAAGCCATCATTAGCTAGTAATATTGCCTACATGTTTCAGTTTCAATTAGGTTATATGTACTGGCGTTATTTTATGTGGAACTATGTTGGGCGCCAAGACGATATTCAAGGTAAATACGATAATCACGGGAATTGGATTAGCGGTATTAATTTTATAGACGAATGGCATTTAGGCTTACCGCAAGACAATCTACCTAGTGACGTAAAAAATAACAAAGCCAGAAACACGTACTACTTTCTGCCTTTAATTTTAGGTTTAATTGGTTTATTTTTCTTGTTCAATTCAGATAAAAAATTATTCTGGGTACTCCTTGTTTTCTTCCTATTTACAGGGGTAGCCATTCAAGTATATACCAACGTAAGACCGTTCGAACCACGAGAACGCGATTATTCGGTAGTGGGATCATTCTATGTGTTTGCAATCTGGATTGGTTTTGGAGTTTATGCCATTATAGATAAATTGAAACAGCACATTACATCGCCCATACTTGCACCAGCAGTTACGGTATTGTGTTTAATTTTAGTACCAGGTATTTTGGCGGCGAATAATTGGGACGATCACGACAGATCTGATAAATACACAGCTAGATCTATGGCTAAAATGTATTTAGATTCTTGTGCTGAAAATGCCATACTGTTTACCATTGGAGATAATGATACCTTTGCCCTTTGGTATGCCCAAGAAATTGAAGGGTATCGCACCGACGTTCGTGTGGTAAACACCAGTTTATTCCAAACCGATTGGTATATCGACCAAATGAAGCGAAAAGCTTACGAAAGCGACCCGATTCCATCGCAATTAACACACGAGCAATACCGTTACGGTACACGCGATTATATTATGAAGCGCATCGTTTCTGAAGACACCATGAATATTAAAGACTTCATTAATTTTATAAGCAGCGACAACCCAAAAACCAAGTTTAAATACATCTTGCAAATGCAGGGCGAAGATCCTAGTTACTACCCAAGTCAATTACAGAATTCCAATTATTTCCCGGTAGAAAACATTTCTATCCCTGTAAACAAAAACAATGTTTTAAACAGCGGAATTGTCGCCCAAAAAGATGCCGATAAAATCGTACCTAACATCTATTTAAAAATAAAAGACAACGCCCTATACAAGAACCGTTTGCTAATGCTAGACATTGTGGCTAATAACAATTGGGAGCGCCCTATCTATTTTACAGGAGGAAGCTTTGGCGACGACGACTATTTATGGATGAAAGACTACCTGCAACTAGACGGTATGTGTTATAAACTGGTGCCGATAAAAACACCTGTTAACAAAAACAATCCGTTCGATATGGGGCGTGTAGACAGCGAACTGATGTACAATAAGGTTAAAAATTGGGATTGGGGCAATAGTGGCAGTCCAGACATTTACCACGATCCAGAAACTCGCAAAAACGCCATTTCTTACCGTGGCAATTTGGCGCGCTTAATGGAACAACTTATTAATGAAAAACAATTAGACAAAGCCGAAGACATCGCCGATATTGCCATGGAAAATATGCCTGTAGACCACTTTGGCTACTACACCTTATTAGAACCATACATTAGCGGCTATTACGAAGTAGGCTCTAAAGACAAAGCCAGAAAGCTCTTTAAAGACGTTGCTAAAAAATACCAAGAAAGTTTAGCGTATTACAGCAAGTTAAAAGTTGAAAAGCAATACGAAATGGCCGAAGACATTATTACGGATATAGAGCGTTATAAAGGTATTGTAGACGTGCTTTTAGAGTACGATCCTGAATTTGCAGAAACCGAAATGCAAACTTTTAACAATAATCTAAAACTATTTGAACACTTTTACAGCGACAGACCTGCGCGACCAGAGCCAAACGATGTAGATTTAAACTCTCAAATTGATAGTGGTAGTATTCCCGCAGAATAACAATTCATGAATTTAATTCCTGCAAAAGCGCCACAGTTTATTAAAGGCATATTCCATAATTACGTTTGGGATATGCCTTTACTATATAAAAAAACCATCTACTTAACCTTCGACGATGGCCCTAACCCCGATATTACACCTTGGGTGCTTCAAACCCTAAAACAGTATCAGGCCAAAGCCACATTTTTTTGCATAGGCGATAACGCCAAAAAATACCCTGACGTTTTACAACAAACCATTAGCGACGGGCATAGCATAGGCAACCACACCTTTAATCATTTAAAAGGATGGAAAACCGATACCCAAACATATATCGAAAATATTGAAATGGCCAATGTCATTTTAAACACCAAACTGTTTAGACCACCCTACGGAAGAATAACAAACAAGCAGGCCAAAATATTACAAAAACAAGGCTACACCATTGTTATGTGGAGTATAATCTCTTTTGATTGGGAAGCAGACTTAAAGGAAGAAGATTGTTTAAACAACGTAATAAACCACGCTAAAGACGGTAGTGTTATTGTATTTCACGATAGTTATAAAGCTGCAAAAAACATGCAGTATGCTTTACCCAAAGTATTAGATTTTTTTAGCAAGAAGGGATATCAATTTAAGGGGTTAACCGTTTAAATATATTTTTGCACAATGGCAATTAAGGTATTGGCATCCTGCTCGCCACTTTGGCGCCATTTCATCTCGCCCTGTTTGTAAATAATTAATGTAGGTAAACCTTTTACCCGTAGTGCTTCAGCAAGCTCTTTGTTTTTTTCAACATCAATTTTAATCACTTTAGCTTTGTCTCCCAAGGCTGCCGCTACATCTCTAAGTACAGGATGCATGGCTACAGATTGCTCGTTCCATTCTGTAAAGAAGTTTAACAATACGGGAATATTGACATCTATAAGTTCTCCAAATTTCGACATATCTTACAATTTAACGAGGCAATGCAACATAGTTATAAGCGTTTACGCGCATTCCTAAATATAAAAATACATAATTCTAAATTAAAAATAACACGATAAGAAAATTATGACATTTCAGCGCCTTTTTTAAGCTCTATAACGGTAATTTCTGGCCAGATACCCACACGCCCAGGATATCCCAAATATCCAAACCCGCGGTTCACGTTTATAAATTGCCCTTTTTCCTTATAAATTCCGGCCCAATATTTATAACGCCATTTTATAGGACTCCATTTTACCCAACCTGGAATTTCGATTCCAAACTGCATACCATGCGTGTGCCCACTTAAAGTTAAATGATAATGATAATCGTCGTCTATAACCTGATCTTCCCAATGCGATGGATCGTGACTCATTAATATTTTAAAATCGGTAGCTTCAATTTTAGAAACAGCCTTCTTTAAATCGCCTGCCTTCTTAAAATGACCTCGCCCCCAGTTTTCAACCCCAACTAATGCAATACGTTCTCCGTTTTTTTCTAAAAATCGATTATCATTTAAAATAAGATCGAAGCCCATCTTTTTTTGGATTGCTTTTAATGCTCCTAAATTTTGTTCCTTTTCGGCTTCGGAATCCCAACTTACATAATCGCCATAATCGTGATTACCTAAAACAGAAAACTTTCCATCTTTAGCTTTTAATGCGCCAAAGGTATCTTGCCAAGGCTCCATTTCCGAAGCTAAATTATTAACCATATCTCCGGTAAACAAAATAACATCGGACTCCTGTTCGTTAATTAAATTTATAGCGTACTCTATTTTCTGCTTATCATCAAAACTGCCGCTGTGTATGTCACTAATTTGCGTTAAGCGATAACCATCAAAAGCATCTGGTAAATCTTCAAAATGCAAAGTGTACTTTAACACCCTAAAATCGTACTTTCCTTTAAACATACCATAAAGTAGGCCTGCAAAAGGTACTGCCGCCAAACCAATGGCTATTTTACTAACAAATGCTCGACGACCAGGAAAATAGCCTGTATCTTTTTTATCTTTCTTTAAATATCTGTACACCCCTTTTGGCATGCGTAAAATATCTTCGAAACCCAACACAATTAACAATAGTAGTTTTGGCACAATAACGACCAACAAATACCCAAAAGCGTAACTTTTGGCATGAGTTAACACTTTTAATTGACTAGGGTTTAAAAGCATTTCGTAAATAAAATTACCCAAAACCAACGCACTTAACAACCAATACACCCAAAACACAAAACGTTGTTTTGTGAGTTGTTTAAACGCCTTAAATGCATACCAATCTAAAAATATATAAAAGGCAAAAAATATAATCCAACGTAGCATAATACTAATTTACTGGCTAAAAGTATAAATTAAGTTTTTAATCTATCCTAGTAAAATGTTAAAGCTAATCTCCCCTCTAGGACTTTTAGCTAAAACGCCCTGCAAATTCTTTTTTATTTTTACTTTAGCCACATAGCAAACACCTCTATTTACTATGACCAGAATTATTTTCCTTTTGAGCCACTTATTATGTTTTAGTGTTATCGCACAAGCGCAAACCACACCTTCCAAAACAGTATTAGAATATGTGAATCCGTTTATAGGCACAAGTAAAATGGGACATACATTTCCTGGGGCGATGGCGCCTTTTGGCATGGTACAATTGAGTCCGCAAACCAATTTTCAACCACTGTTTAAAAACGGCAAGTACAACCCCGAAACCTACGAATACTGTGCCGGCTACCAACATAAAGACACTACCATTATCGGGTTTTCGCACACAAATTTTAGTGGCACAGGCCATGCCGACTTAGGCGATATTTTAATGATGCCTACTGTAGGCGATCTTAACCTAAACCCTTTACCTACCGCAAATAACCCTACTGGATTTTATTCAACATTCACGCACGAAAAAGAATCCGCTTCGCCTGGCTACTACCAAGTAGATTTAGACACCTACGGAATTAAAGCAGAATTAACAGCTAGCGATCGTGTTGGTTTTCACCAATACACCTTTCCAGAGTCTAACAACTCACACATTATTTTAGACCTTGTTTACAATATTTATAATTACGACGCTAAGAATGTTTGGACATCTATTCGCGTAGAAAACGATTCTACCATTACGGGTTACAGACAGACCAATGGTTGGGCAAGAGACCGAAAAGTATTTTTTGCCATAACTTTTTCAAAACCTTTTAAAAGTTACGGTCATAAAAAATACGACCAAGTCGCCTATAATGGTTTTTACAGAAAATTTAATGAATTTGAAAATTTCCCAGAAATGGCTGGTCATAACCTGCGTGCTTATTTCAATTTCGACACTAAAGCTTCAGAAAAAATTCAAGTAAAATGCGCCTTATCCTCTGTAAGTACTGCTGGTGCCTTATTAAATCTGAAAACCGAAATTCCGCATTGGGATTTCCAAAAAACCAAAATCGAAACCCAAGAAAAATGGAAGAAAGAATTATCTAAAATTGAAGTTGAAACCATTTCTGAAGCAGATAAAACCACATTCTATACAGCACTTTACCACACCATGCTTAGCCCTATTATTTACGAAGATGTAAATGGACAGTATCGTGGGTTAGATCAAAATATTCACACGTCTAACGGCTTTACAAACTACACCATATTTTCGTTGTGGGATACTTACAGAGCGCTTCATCCTTTATTCAACCTGATGCAACCTAGCAGAAATAACGACATGATAAAATCGATGCTGGCCCATCACGACCAAAGCGTGCACCACATGCTTCCCATTTGGAGCCATTATGCCAACGAGAACTGGTGTATGATTGGCTACCACGCTACGTCTGTAATTGCAGATGCCATGGCAAAACATGTTGGCGATTTTGATACAAATCACGCTTTAACAGCTGCGATTAATACCGCAAACACCAATTATTTTGATGGACTTGGCGACTACAAAACCTACCATTACGTACCCGAAGACAAAAGCAGTGCTTCGGTATCTAAAACCCTAGAATACGCATATAACGACTGGTGTATCGCCCAAATGGCAAAGCAAATAAACGATACTAAAACAGAAGGTACATTTACGAATCGATCGAAAAATTACGAACACGTTTACGATGCGTCTATTGGTTTTATGCGCCCAAAATTATCTGACGGTACTTTTAAAACAGATTTTGACCCTTTAGACACCCACGGGCAAGGGTTTATTGAAGGCAATGCCTGGAATTACAGTTTATACGTACCGCACGCCATTGAACACATGATTGATTTACGTGGCGGAAAAGAAAAATTTACTCAACATCTAGATAGCCTTTTTACCATGACGCTAGACGATAAATACATCGAAAAAAATGAAGACATCACCAGAGATGGCATTATTGGTAATTATGTGCATGGTAACGAACCCTCGCACCATGTACCGTATTTATACAACTGGACCAATGCCCCCTATAAAACCCAAGAACGGGTACGCCACATTTTAAATACAATGTACGGCCCAACCGTTGAAGGTTTATGCGGTAATGATGATGCCGGGCAAATGAGTGCATGGTATATTTTTAGTAGCCTCGGATTTTACCCTGTGCTACCAGGCTCCCAAAATTATGCCATAGGAAGCCCTCTAGTTAAAGAAGCCACACTCCATTTCGAGAATAACAAAACGCTAAAAATTATAGTAAAACAACAAAGTAAAAAGCATATTTATATTTCTAAAGTTTCACTAAACGGGAAAGTTATTAAGGACTTTACATTATCGCACGACGATTTAATACAAGGAGGCGAACTTATTTTTGAAATGAGTAAACGCCCCAAAACACATTAAAAAATACAATTAAAACCACTTAATGGTAAAATCTATTAATTTTTGTTTGAAACTATTATACGGCGGAAACAACAACGAAATAGTACCATTGCCATATTGCTTTAACACCGAGCGCTGATTAGAAAACTCCTGAAACCCAAAAATACCATGCGATTTACCAATACCACTTGTATTGCTGCCTCCAAATGGTAAATTATGGTTACTGTACTGCAAAATATTAGAATTAATGCAGGTGCTACCAGCCCGGGTAGCACTTATAATCTGTTGTATTTGTTTTTTGTTTTTACTATAAATATATAGCGCTAAGGGCTTCGATTTACCATTAATATAATCTATTGCTTCTTCAATTTTACCGTACGATTTCACGGGAAGTATAGGTCCGAAAATTTCGTCTTGCAACAACAAGGCCTCATCTGGCAGTTTAGATACTATTGTGGGAGCAAAAAACCGTTCATCAGCATTAAAATCGCCACCACATTCTATGGTTGCTCCTAGCGTTTTCGCATCTTGAATATAGTGCGTAAGCCTGTTAACATGCTTATCGTTTACAATTCGGCAATAAGCTGAAGACCGCATGGCCTCTTCTCCATAAAATTCTTGTATAACAGATTTTAACTCGGTTATAAATTCAGTTTTTACACCTTCGTGAATCAATACATAATCTGGTGAAACACAAATTTGTCCGTTGTTCAAAAACTTACCCCACGCAATTCGTCTTGCTGCTTCTTTTAAATTCGCAGATTCGTCTATAACAGTTGGCGATTTGCCTCCCAACTCTAAAGTTACCGACGTTAAATGCCTAGACGCGGCTTGCATTACTATCTTTCCTACCTGTGGCGAACCTGTAAAAAATATATGATTAAAAGGAAGCTCTAACAACGCTTCGGACACCGCAACATCGCCCTGTATTAAAGCAATCTCATCTTTAGAAAACAACGCTTCAATAATTTTTGCCATAACTTTTGCAATGTTCGGAGTTAATTCCGAAGGCTTTAAAATTACTGTGTTCCCAGCCGCAATTGCCGATACTAAAGGACCAAAAGTTAAATTAAGCGGAAAATTCCAAGGCGAAATAATTAAACACACGCCTTTAGGCTCGTACATAAACCAGGAACGGGTACCCAGCAAAGCCATTGGAGTTTTCACTTTTTGCTTAGCCATCCAACGCTTCAAATTCGATTTCACATATTTTATTTCGCTAACAACAGGATAAATTTCTGTGAGGTCGGTTTCTATAAACGGCTTTTTAAAGTCGGCATACAAGGCATCTCTAATCGCCTGTTTATAATCTACTTCTATTGCTTGTTTTAAAGCTTCTAATTTGGCTATGCGCTGTTTATAGTTGGCCTTTGCAACTTGAAATTGATTTGCCTGTTGAGCATTAAATATATTCTGAAACGGATTACTCATAACCTAACTCCTATTCTGGCTCCGAAAGTCCTTCTAAACCATGTACAAATAAATCGGCCAAAAAGTGAGCCATAGTATCTTTAGACGTTTCGAAATACCCTTGATGCAAACAAATAAACAATTCTGAAGCCGACGAAATAGCTACCAAACTAAACATTTTATAAAATTCTGTACTTTTAAAAGTAATGTGTTCGAATTTCATAAGTGAGTCTTTTAAATTGTTTACCACATTTATAATACTGTCGCTTGTGTACGATAATTTACGAATTTGATTTTGATTGTGCATATGAAACAACACCATATCTTCTGTACTCACCAAATCGAAATAAGCCTTAAACGACACAAATAAAAACTGATACACATCGGTAACACCAGCTTGGGCGGCCTTAATATCTCTATCGATATCTTGATTTAAAGTTTCCAAAATATCGCAAAACACATCTGTACTCGTTTTGTAGTAATTGTAAAACGTACCGCGACCAATATTGCTCACTTCAACAATATCGCTAATCGATGTATTTTCTAATCCCTTTTCCGAAAATAACTTTAAAGAGGCTTTTAAAATACTAGCTCTGGTTTTTTTCTTTTTCTCTTCGCGAGTACGATTCATTTACACACTATTTTAAACGCTAAAAATACACATTACCCCCTAAAAATCTATTAAATAAACCCTAAAACTGCACGTACAAAAAACAATACATATGCAATGCTACACGAGCTCGCTTCTTTTTTTAATTCTGTTTAACAATCCTTTTTTGTAGTTTTGACATTCTATCAAATTCAAAACCATGTCAGAACAAAAACGTCTATTTTTAGTTGATGCTTACGCGTTAATTTTTCGAGGCTATTACGCCTTTATTAAAAACCCAAGAATCAATTCTAAAGGATTAGACACCTCGGCCATTTTAGGATTTACCAATTCGCTTTTAGATGTTATAAAACGTGAACGTCCAGACCACTTAGCCGTTTGTTTTGATAAAGGTGGTAGTGTAGAACGTACCGAAATGTTTGAAGCTTACAAAGCTAATCGCGACGAAACTCCCGAAGCTATTAAGATTGCAGTACCATACATTTGCAATATTTTAAAGGCCATGCACATTCCTATTATAGAAAAAGCGGGCTACGAAGCCGATGATATTATAGGCACACTTTCTGTACAAGCCGAAAAAGCAGGTTACAAAACCTTTATGGTAACGCCCGATAAAGATTTTGCCCAACTTGTTACCGATAATGTGTTTATGTACAGACCAAAATCGTTTGGTGGCGGCTACGAAACTTGGGGATTAGACGAAGTAAAAGCAAAATTTGAAGTAGAGCGCCCAGAGCAAGTCATAGACTTTTTGGGCATGATGGGCGACTCGGCCGATAATATTCCTGGACTGCCAGGTGTTGGTGAGAAAACAGCCAAAAAATTTATAAAAGAATTTGGTAGTATGGAAGGCCTGTTGGAAAACACCCATCAGCTAAAAGGCAAAATGAAGGAAAAGGTTGAAGCCAATAAAGAACTTGGTTTACTATCTAAAAAACTCGCCCGTATTATGCTGGATGTTCCAGTAGAATTTCACGAAGAAGATTTTGAAATGTCGCAACCCGACACCGAAGCGGTAAAAACCATTTTTCAGGAACTAGAATTTAGACGTTTAATAGACAATTTTATAAAAACTTTCGCTGTCGAAACCGAAACTGCTGCCCAAACAACGGGAGGAACAACAGCAACAAAACCCGAAACTACAGCTGGCGCAGGACAATTTTCGTTGTTTGATACTGGTACAACGACCACCAATACGGTTTCAACAGATTCGAATCAAAGAAAAACAGCCGAAAACGCGAGTCATTTTTACCAAAGTGTCAATTCGCCATTGGCCTTAAAATTATTTTTGAAATCGTTGATGCAGCAAACCAGCGTGTGTTTCGATACCGAAACTACAGGATTAAATCCGTTAACTGCCGAACTCGTTGGCATCGCCTTCTCTTGGGAAACCGGTAAGGGGTTTTACCTACCATTCCCCGAAGACAAATCGGAGGCACAAACTCTAATCGAACAATTACGTCCGTTTTTTGAAGCAGAACACATTCAGAAAATAGGTCAGAATTTAAAATACGATATTAAAGTCTTAAACAAATACAATATTACTGTAAAAGGCAAATTGTTCGACACCATGTTAGCGCACTATTTAATCAATCCCGATATGCGCCATAATATGGATGTTTTAGCCGAAACCTATTTAAACTACACCCCAATTTCTATTGAAACGTTAATTGGAAAAAAAGGGAAAAATCAGTTATCCATGCGTCAGGTTTCAATTGAAAAACAAACCGAATACGCTGTAGAAGATGCCGATATTACCTTGCAATTAAAAGAACATTTCGAAAACGAACTTGGTCAAGCCAACACGCAAAAACTATTCAACGATATTGAAGTTCCTTTATTACGTGTTTTAGCCGATATGGAATTGGAAGGCATCAATCTAGATGTATCATTTTTAAACGAACTATCTACAGCACTTAACAACGACATAGCTGCGCTTCAAGATAACATTTATACTGAAGCCGGAGAAGAATTCAATATTGCATCGCCAAAGCAATTAGGCGATATACTCTTTGGCAAAATGAAATTGGTAGACAAACCTAAAAAAACCAAATCTGGGCAATTTGCAACTTCCGAAGATATTTTATCGTACTTAGCCAAAGACCACGAAATTATTCAGCATATTTTAGATTTTCGTGGGCTTTCTAAACTAAAAAGCACCTATGTAGATGCATTACCTTTGCAAGTAGAGCCAAGTACAGGCCGGGTGCATACCGACTATATGCAAACCGTTGCCGCAACAGGGCGTTTAAGCAGTAATAACCCGAACTTGCAGAATATCCCTATCCGTACCGAACGTGGCCGGCAAGTGCGAAAAGCATTTATTCCTAAAAACGAAGAGTATACCCTTCTTGCTGCCGATTATTCGCAAATCGAACTGCGTATTATTGCCGCTCTTAGCGAAGAAGAAACCATGATTGAAGCTTTTAAAAATGGCGAAGACATTCACGCTTCTACAGCTGCAAAAGTTTTTAATGTGCCTATCTCCGAGGTTACTCGCGAGCAACGTAGTAACGCCAAAACTGTAAACTTCGGAATTATTTATGGTGTTTCGGCCTTTGGTTTAAGCAATCAAACCGATTTATCGCGAAGCGAAGCCAAAGATCTTATAGACACCTATTATAAAACCTATCCAAAACTCAGAAATTACATTAGCGAACAAGTTGATTTTGCGCGCGACAATGGCTATGTACAAACTGTTTTAGGACGCCGTCGTTATTTAAAAGATATTAACTCCCGTAACGCCGTAGTTAGAGGCGCTGCCGAACGTAATGCCGTAAACGCCCCAATACAAGGGAGTGCTGCCGATATTATTAAATTGGCCATGATTAAAATACACAGTAAACTGAATGAAGGCGCATTTAAAACCAAAATGCTATTACAAGTACACGACGAATTGGTTTTTGATGTTTATAAGCCTGAGTTAGAAACCATAAAAGCACTTGTAAAAACCGAAATGGAAAACGCCTACCAACTAAGCGTACCTCTAGACGTAGAATTAGACACTGGAAATAATTGGTTGGAAGCGCATTAACAAAACACCACCAAAACTATGAAAACAATTCGTTACGAAGTACAAATAAACGCCCCAGTAGCCCATGTATACAAAACCATGCTGGGACTAGACAATAAAAACACTTATAATGCATGGACAACTGCTTTTAACCCAACATCGACTTACGAAGGCAGTTGGCAAGAAGGCTCTAAAATTCTTTTTATTGGTACCGACGAAAATGGTAATAAAGGCGGTATGATTTCTAAAATTGTAAAACATCAACCTAATCAGTTTGTATCGATCGAGCATTATGGTGTTTTAGAAAACGATACCGAGATATTGGAAGGTCCTAAAGTAGAAGCTTGGGCTGGCGGACACGAAAACTACAGCTTCTCGGAACAAGATGGCATTACAACGGTAACTATTGAATTAGACGCCGTAGAAGATTATCTCGACTTTTTCAATACGACTTACCCAAAGGCATTAGAACTTTTAAAATCGATTTGCGCAACATAAAAAAAGCCACCTAATTTTAGGTGGCTTTGTTCATTTATGTGTTCAATATTAATTAAGTGCCTCAGACACTAAATAATAAAATGCTGGTCTGTTTTTATTTCTGATTCCAGACATTTTATCTACCACGCTAGTAATCGCAGCCATGGCCTTATCTTTATCGGTTACACCTAATTTTTTCTCTACAAAATTACGACGAACAGTTTCTAACTCCGATGGATCTAATCCAGAAACTAAAACCGCATCTTGGTTATCGACCATAGTTTTTAAACTATTTACATATCCATCTAATTTATCATGGTCTATATTACTTACACCACATTCTGCTAATTGCTTTTCGGCAGTTGCTTTTAATTGAGCTAATTTTGATTCTAGTTCACTCATGTTACTTCATTTAAAAATTATTAATTAATTCGATTTGATGTAGTAAGATAAAAAATAATATCGAACAATTAAGGCTTTAACGGAAATTTAATACAAATACCAAGCCACTTTCTCTAGCTAAAAGCCACTTGTAAAACACATATTATATTGTAAATTGCAAACAAATCAGATCTATTTAACTTAGTCGCTATGCGCTTTTTACCCCTTGTTTTTCTTGTATTATTGAACAACACTTTTATGTGTGCCCAACAAGCCAATTACAAGTTTAATATTTTTGGTAACCGCTCTATCCTTTTAGCAGGAAATGTTACAGGTAGTGTTACAGATTTAGGTTTAGCGTATTACAACCCTGCCAGACTTACCCAATTAGAAACTACTGGTTTTGCTATTAATGCCAAAGCCTACCAGTTTAGCTCTATTTCGTTAACCAATGTGTTTGGAGAATCTTCGAAAGTATCTAATAACGATTTTGATGGTGTGCCCAATATGGCAGGTGCTACATTCAATTTATTTGGCACTCGGTTTGCGTATACCTTTTTAACCAAATTAGATACCAATACCGACTTAAATTACACGACCAACACCATGAGCAATGCCCTGCAGGATGTTTTTCCTAACCACGAAAAATATTCTGGTGCTTACAATTTAAAATCGCAAGTTAAGGATGAATGGATGGGTTTAACCTGGGCAGAAAAAATAGGCGAGAAATTTAGTTTTGGAATCACAGCTTTTGGATCGGCTTATAGATACAGCGAGGGCAGTACCTTAAGCCATACTGTACTAGAAGCAGACAACACCACTGCTTTTTACCAAAAATTGGCAGGTTTTACACAACGATCGTACGGCCTCATTTTTAAAGTAGGCGCCAACTACAATATTAAAAAAGCCGATATTGGATTGAACATAAGCCTGCCTTATATAGAAATTTATAAAGAAGCCAGCTTTAACTATAAAAATTTAATTTCCGGTCTAGGTCCCGATTACGATGTTTTCTACGATTATCAATTAAAAGAATTAGACTCTAAACGCAAAGAACCACTATCTGTATCTCTGGGAGCAGGCATACCATACAAGCAGCATAAAATTCATATTAATATAGACTATGTTACTGGCATATCGACTTACCAACGTATAGACATTCCTAATTTAGATCTCGGCGAAACCGCTCCTACAGTAGTTCATTTTAACGAGGAACGTAAAGCTGTTGTCAATTTTGGGCTGGGTGCAGAAATTAATATTAAAGACAATTTACAATCGTTTATTGCTTTTTCTACAGATTTTAATGGTTTTACAACTAACGCTAATGTTTTCGATTTATCTAACCCTAACAACAAAGAGTTGAATCTTGGTGGTAATTTTATGCATTTAAGTTTCGGTACCGATTGGAAATTAAATTGGGCGAATGCCATATTTGGCGCTACTTACACAGGCGGTTCTGGCAGTGCTCCAAGTCCGTTTAACCCGGACGGCAATCCGTTAGACGTTACAACAACACCCGATACGCATGCAAAATATGCACGATGGCAATTTGTTGTTGGTATAGAGGTTCCTTTTATTAATCAAAAAATCAAATCGTTAATTAAATAAGTTGAATTCACAACAGGTATGTATCCCATTTATAAATCCGCTTCTAGCAAACCTAAAAGTAAATGGAGTATGCCAATGTAACGGAACAAAACACAGTAAAAATTAATTGACTGAAATACAGAGCATAAAATTTATCTCATACTATTTGGTAATAAAATAGATTATCGTAAATTTGCAAACTCTTTTTAAGAGAGGAATGTTTAATTAGAAAATTTAAAAAGTGTGGATACATTAAGCTACAAAACGATTTCGGCCAACAAAGCTACTGTAAACAAAGAGTGGGTTTTAGTTGATGCTGAAGGTCAAAGTTTAGGTCGTTTAGCTTCTAAAGTTGCAAAACTTTTAAGAGGTAAACACAAACCTAATTTCACACCACACGTTGATTGCGGAGACAATGTAATTGTTGTTAATGCCGAAAAAATCAACTTAACAGGAAACAAGTGGAACGATAAAACTTACATTCGTCACACAGGTTACCCAGGTGGTCAAAGAAGTTTATCTGCTACAGAAATGTTCGCTAAAGATCCAGCGAGATTAGTAGAGAAATCAGTAAAAGGAATGTTACCTAAAAACAAATTAGGTGCAGATTTATTCCGTAATCTAACCGTTGTTGTTGGTACAGAGCACGCTCACGAGGCTCAAAAACCAAAAGCAATTAACTTAAACGAATTCAATTAATGGAAGTAATTCACAAAATTGGCCGTAGAAAGACGGCTGTTGCTCGTGTGTATGTTGCCCAAGGAGAAGGCAAAATAACCGTGAACAAAAAAGACATGGCGGATTATTTTACTACTGCTACTTTGCAGTATAAAGTAAACCAACCTTTAACCATGACTAACAATGATGGCAACTTTGATATTACAGTAAATGTATATGGAGGTGGTATTACAGGACAAGCAGAAGCTGTACGTTTAGCAATCTCTCGCGCAATGTGCGAAGTAGATACAGAAAACAGAGGCATCTTAAAACCTGAAGGTTTATTAACAAGAGACCCAAGAATGGTAGAGCGTAAGAAATTCGGTCAGAAGAAAGCGCGTAAGAAATTCCAGTTCTCTAAACGTTAATATCAAACAAAATTTAATCCAGTTTTTGTTGTCCAAGATTTATTTAAATCTGGATTTAGTTTAGCATCTAAATGGTTAAGGCCTTTTGTTTTAAAGCCACTTAATCATTGCTAATTCAACAGAACGTAAACTATTACAAAATGGCAAAAGTAGAAGTAAAAGAATTACTTGAAGCAGGTGTACACTTTGGACACTTAACGCGTAAGTGGGATCCAAACATGGCGCCTTACGTATATATGGAGCGTAACGGCATCCATATCATCAACTTATATAAAACTGCAGCTAAAATAGACGAGGCTGGCGAAGCATTAAGCAAAATCGCTGCTTCTGGACGTAAAATCCTTTTTGTTGCAACCAAAAAACAAGCTAAAGACATCGTAGCTGAAAAAGCTGGGGCAATTAACATGCCTTACATTACAGAAAGATGGCCTGGTGGAATGTTAACTAACTTTGTAACTATTAGAAAAGCGGTTAAAAAAATGGCCTCTATCGATAGAATGAAGAAAGACGGAACATTCAACACTTTATCTAAAAAAGAACGTTTACAAGTAGATCGTTTAAGAGCTAAGCTAGAGAAAAACTTAGGTTCTATTAGCGACATGACTCGTTTACCAGGAGCTTTATTTGTTGTAGATATTAAGCGTGAGCACATCGCGATTAAAGAAGCACAAAAATTAAACATTCCTATCTTTGCAATGGTAGATACGAACTCAGACCCACGTCAAGTAGATTACGTAATCCCTGCAAACGATGATGCTTCTAAATCTATCGACAAAGTATTATCTCATGTAACTGGAGCTATAGCTGGTGGATTAGCAGAGCGTAAAGCCGATAAAGATTCAGCTAAAGCTGAAAAAACTTCTTCTAAGAAAAAAGCAACTGCTACAGAAGAAGAGGAATAAACTACATATAATCATTACATAACATAAATAAGTCGTTTAGTTCTTTTCTTTGTAGAAAATTAATTGAACGACTTTTTTTAACTCATATTACATAGAAATTATGGTAAAAGTAACAGCCGCAGAGGTTAACAAATTAAGACAAGCTACTGGTGCAGGTATGATGGACTGTAAAAAAGCATTAGTAGAAGCTGAAGGAGATTTCGATAAAGCAATCGACGTATTACGTAAAAAAGGTCAGAAAGTTGCTGCTAACAGAGCAGATAGAGACTCTAGCGAAGGTGCTGCAGTAGCTAAAGTAAATGCAGACAATACTGTTGGTGTGGCTATTGTTTTAGGTTGTGAAACCGACTTTGTTGGTAAAAACGAAAATTTCGTTGCTTTAGCTAACAAATTAGCCGATTTAGCAATGACTGTGAATTCTAAAGAAGAATTATTAGCTGCCAATTTTGATGGTATTACTGTTGAAGAAAAATTAGTTGAACAAACTGGTGTTATTGGTGAGAAATTAGAAATTAAAGAATATTCTAAATTAGAAGCTCCTTATGTAGGTTCTTACGTTCACATTAACAAAATTGCTGCTTTAGTAGGTTTATCTGCTAACATAGAGCAATCTGAAGTTTTAGCTAAAGATTTAGCGATGCAGGTAGCATCTATGGGAGCAACTTCTTTATCTTACAAAGATTTCGATCCAGCTTATGTAGCTGCAGAAACTGAAGCGCGTATTGCTGTAATCGAAAAAGACAACGAAGAATTAGCACGTTTAGGTAAAACACTTAAAAACGTACCAAAATACATCTCTATGTCTCAATTAACTCCAGAAGTTATGGCTCAGGCAGAAGAAGATGCTAAAGCCGAATTAAAAGCTGAAGGTAAACCAGAACAAATCTGGGATAAAATTATTCCTGGTAAAATGGATCGTTTCGTATCAGACAACACCACTTTAGACCAAGAACAATGTTTATTAGACCAAAAGTTTATTAAAGACGAAAAAGTAACTGTTGCTAAATACGTAGAATCTTTCGACGGCGTAGCAATTACAGGTTTCTCTCGTGTTGCTTTAGGTTAATACAACGTAGTAAACACAATCATACTTCAAAAGCCATTACTTAATAATTAAGTAATGGCTTTTTTATTTGTCCTATAAATATCCCATTACCAACCCCCATTTATAAGCTTTCATTTTAAAAATTTTATGTAGTTTTGCACAACTTCTTTAAACAGACTATGAAATTTAAACGTATCCTTTTAAAATTATCGGGCGAAGCTTTAATGGGCGACCGTCAATACGGTATAGACCCTGTACGCTTAGCAGAATATGCTAAAGACATTAAAGCCATTACCGATTTAGGTGTAGAAGTCGCTATAGTAATTGGTGGCGGTAATATTTTTAGAGGTGTTGCTGGCGCCAGTAACGGTATGGACCGCGTGCAAGGCGACCACATGGGTATGCTAGCCACGGTAATAAATGGCTTGGCGCTACAAAGCGCTTTAGAAGATGCCGATATACCTACCCGTTTGCAAACCGCTATAAAAATTAACGAAGTTGCAGAACCTTTTATAAGACGTAAGGCTATGCGCCATCTAGAAAAAGGCCGCGTGGTTATTTTTGGTGGTGGTACTGGTAACCCGTATTTTACCACAGATTCTGCAGCCGTGTTACGTGCCATAGAAATTGAAGCCGATGTTATTTTAAAAGGCACACGTGTAGATGGTATTTACACCGCAGATCCAGAAAAAGACAGTAATGCTGTAAAATTCGATCATATATCTTTTGATGACGTGCTTAAAAAAGGCTTAAAAGTTATGGATACCACAGCGTTTACCTTAAGTCAGGAAAATAAATTACCGATTATTGTTTTCGATATGAACAAAAAAGGCAATTTATTGAAAGTGATTTCTGGAGAAAATATTGGTACAGAAGTAAACCTTTAACTCTAATTTCATTTGTTATATTTATAAACAATAAAGTATTAAACCATGAATGAAGATATTCAATTTATTATAGACTCTGCAAAAGAAGCTATGGACGCGGCCGTAAAACACCTAGAAAAACAATTTGTAAACATCCGCGCCGGAAAAGCAAGTCCAGCTATGCTTGGTAGTGTTATGGTAGATTATTACGGATCGTCTACCCCATTAAGTCAGGTTGCCAATGTAAACACTCCAGATGGTAGAACCATTTCTGTGCAACCATGGGAGAAGAACATGCTTCAAGAAATAGAAAAAGCCATAATGATTGCTAATTTAGGTTTTAACCCTATGAATAATGGCGATATGATTATTATTAACGTACCACCTTTAACCGAAGAACGCAGACGCGATTTGGCAAAACAAGCCAAAGCCGAAGCCGAAGACGGTAAAATTGGTATTAGAAACGCCAGAAAAGACGCTAATAACGAGATTAAAAAATTAGACGACGCTTCTGACGATGAAAAGAAAAATGCCGAAGTAGACGTGCAAACTCTTACCGATAAGTACGTAAAAAAGGTAGATGACATTCTAGCCATAAAGGAAAAAGAAATCATGACAGTATAATTAAAAGCGACTTAAAGTCGCTTTTTTTAGCACTCAAAAAATCCGTTTCCAAGCATATTATAGTTAATTATCTTACCTTTGGAATCTTCATTTTTTAACTGCACTACATGCACAAGTTTTGGTTTACTATACTTTTTTTGTTTTCGGTTATGCTATGTAACGCGCAAATAATAGTTACAGAAATAGAAAAGGCCGAAGACAGTATTAAAACCAAAAGTAAAGAAGATAAAAAAACTGACTTATTAAAACATATAGGCAACGGTTACCTTCCCATTAAATACTTCAATTTAGACCTACGCTATCTTTTCAAATTCAATCAATTTGAGGGCATCCGAACAGGGTTAGGTGGTAGCACAAGCAATTTGTTTTCCAAAAAGTTTAAACTAAACGCCTACACGGTTTACGGGTTTAAAGATGGACAATATAAATACAGTTTTGGCGGTGGTTTGCGTTTAAATGCTAAACACCAAACTTGGGTTAATGCTACCTATACAGACGATTTACAGGAAACAGCAAGTACACATTTTTTAACAGACAAACGTATCTTTCAGTTTTTCGAGCCGCGCTTACTTAATATTAGTCTGTTTTACAGGCATATTACCAAATCTGTAACTTTAGAACACGATTTTATTCCTCAGTTAACATCTGCATTTAGCTTTTCGGTAAGTAATATAGATCCTAAATTCAATTACATATTTCTGGCCAATGATACCGCCTATAATTATTACGAGCTAACCACAGCGCAAATAGCGCTACTCTGGAATCCTTTCGATGTGTATAAACCACAAGACAACGGCTTTAAGAAAACCAAAAACGGATATCCTAAATTCACTTTACAATACACTCAAAGTATCGCAGATGCTTTTCAGGGCGATTTTAATTTTTACAAATTAGATTTTAAAGGCACCTACCATTGGATACACAATAAAGAATCGCATTCCGAAATAGATTTTGCCTCTGGAATTGCAATCGGAGATGCGCCCTTAACACATTTGTTTCACGCCTACCCCAACAACATAAATAAGGCAACTATAATGCAACGGTTTTCGGTAGCTGGTTTAAACAGTTTCGAGACCATGTATTTTAACGAATTCTTTTCGGATGTTTTTACGGCATTGCAGTTCAAACATTATTTTAAACCTTTTTACCACAGTACGTATTCTAAACCCCAATTGGTGCTCATTTCCCGTTTTGCTTTAGGCGATATGCAAAACCCTTCAAGACATCAAGGCATAACGTTTAAAACCCTAGATAAGGGTTACCTAGAATCGGGGTTCGAACTCAACCAATTGGTCTTTGGTTTTGGTCTTAGTTTAACTTACAGATACGGAGCTTATCATTTACAAGATATAGAAGATAATATCGCACTAAAATTTACTTTTAACGTTACATTATAAGTCTTTAGGTTTAAGTAATACGCAGCTTTTTTCTACATTTGCGGTTCTTTTAGAAACTTATGCTTAAACTTTTTACAACCGGGTTCTGGGAACATGTTGCTCGGCTTATTTTACGAAATAAAATTGCTATTTTAATAGTAATTATTCTAACCACTGTATTTTTAAGTACCCAATGGAAATACATGCGTTTTACTTACACCGAGGCCAATTTATTACCAGACGACCACGAAGTAAACAAAACCTATAACGACTTTTTACATGTTTTTGGTGAAGAAGGAAATTTAGTAGTTATTGGTATTAAAGACAGTACTTTTTTTACCGTAGATAAATTAAATGCTTGGAACACACTTTCGCAATCGTTTAAACAAGAACCAGAAGTTGAAGCTGTAGTAGATTTAAAAGATTTACAAAAGCTGATTAAAAATGATAGCCTTCAAAAATTCACGTTAGAGCCCTTTATAAAAGACTCGCTATCGACCACCGAAGAAGTTAAAGCCTTAGAGAACGATTTATTTAAAAAATATCCGTTTTACGACAACTTTTTGTTTAATACCAAAACAAAAACCATCCGTACCGCTATTTACCTTAAAAAAGAAGTAGTTAACACGCCTGCGCGAAAGGATTTTGTTATGGATGTATTAATTCCTAAAGTTGAAGCTTTCGAAAAAGACACCCAATTAAATGTGCATATTTCGGGTATGCCTTACGTTCGCACTTTAAATGCACAAAATATTGTTGACGAAATAGGACTTTTTGTTGGTGCCGCATTACTGGTAACATCGGTCATTTTCTTTTTCTTTTTTAGATCGTTTAGAGCCACTTTCATTTCGTTAATAGTAGTATCTGTTGGGGTGATGTGGACTTTAGGGATATTGGGACTTTTAAAATACGAAATCACGGTTTTAACAGCTTTAATTCCGCCGCTAATTATTGTTATCGGAATTCCCAACTGCATCTTTTTAATTAATAAATACCAACAAGAAGTAAAATCGCATGGCAATAAAGTCAAATCGTTACAACGTGTAATTACCAAAGTAGGTAACGCCACTTTAATGACCAATGTTACTACAGCTTCTGGATTTGCAACATTCATTTTAACAGAAAGCAAATTATTGAAAGAGTTTGGTGTTGTGGCTTCGTTAAGTATTCTGGCTATTTTTATTCTTTGCTTACTCATTATTCCTATTCTATATACCTTTTTACCGTTTCCTAAAGACCGCCATTTAGAACACTTAAACAAACGTTGGATTGGCGCTTTTGTTGGTTGGATGGAGCGTATGGTACGCCATAGACGTATTACCATCTACATCTCTGCTGTTATACTATTAGCTTTGAGTATTATAGGCATTTATCAGATTAAAATCTCTGGAAGTTTATTGGAAGACATGCCCCAAAAGGCACCATTTTTTAAGGATATCGAGTTTTTTGAAACGGAATTCGACGGCATTATGCCTTTAGAAATTATGGTGGATACCAAACGTAAAAAAGGGGTAATGAAACTGAGCACCTTAAAACGTATGGATGAATTAGAAAACGCCATACTGGACATTCCAGAATTATCGCGACCAATATCTATAGTTAGTTTGGTAAAATATTCTAAACAGGCCTATTACAACGGCAATCCTAAATATTACCAATTACCAACAACACAAGAAAACAGTTTTATTTTATCGTACGCAAAAAACTCGTCGTCTAACACCGACTTGCTTCAAAGTTTTGTTGACAGTACAGGGCAATACGCCCGTATTACAACCTTTATGAAAGACATTGGCACCGATAAAATGCAAGAGATTGAAGACGATTTACAAACTAAAATAGACAAGGTTTTCCCTAAAGAACGCTATAACGTGACCATGACTGGTAAAGCTTTAGTGTTTCAAAAAGGAACCACATATTTGGTTAAAAACCTTGCGATTTCGTTAAGCTTGGCCATTCTATTAATATCGCTATTTATGGCTTATATGTTCAGGTCGTTTAAAATGATTTTAATTTCGTTAATTCCAAACCTATTACCACTATTAATTACTGCCGGATTAATGGGCTATTTGGGCGTACCCATAAAACCATCAACTATTTTAGTATTTAGTATTGCTTTTGGTATTTCGGTAGATGACACCATTCACTTTTTAGCGAAATACCGTCAGGAATTACAGGCACATCATTGGAAAATTAAACGCTCTGTTTATGGAGCCTTGCGCGAAACGGGTGTTAGTATGTTCTATACCTCTACCGTTCTGTTTTTTGGCTTTTCGGTATTTATTATTTCCAGTTTTGGAGGCACCGTTGCTTTAGGTGCTTTAGTATCGGTAACCTTGTTGTTTGCCATGCTCTCTAATTTATTACTGCTACCATCGTTACTCTTATCGTTAGAACGCAATATTGCCAACAAAAAAGTATTAAGAGAACCGACAATAAATATTATTCCGGAAGACGGCGATGAAGATGACGAAGAAAACAATTTTAACAAATAACAAACCAGGTATAAACAATTATATTTGCAGAGTTAAACTTATTACAAAATGAAACCAAGTACAATTTCAGAATTATTATCACAAGAAATCACACTCCACGAAGTCGAAGTAAAAGGCTGGGTAAGAACATTTAGAGCAAACCGATTTATTGCTTTAAACGACGGGTCTTCATTACAAAATATACAATGTGTTGTCGATTTTGAAAACACAGACGAACAAACACTAAAACGCATTACAACAGGCGCTGCAGTGCATATAAAAGGCGAATTAACCGAAAGCCAAGGTAAAGGGCAAAGTGTAGAAATTCAGGTAAAATCGATAGTTATTTTAGGCGATTCAGACCCTGAAACCTATCCTATTCAACCTAAAAAACATTCGTTCGAATTTTTAAGAGAACAGGCACATTTACGCACCCGTACCAATACTTTTAGTGCCGTTATGCGTTTGCGCTCGGCCTTATCGTTTGCTATTCATCAGTATTTTAACACGAATGGATTCCATTATGTGCATACACCAATAATTACAGGAAGCGATGCCGAAGGTGCAGGAGAAATGTTTCGAGTAACCAATCTAGATGCCAAACAACCACCATTAAACGAACAAGGCGAAGTAGACTTTAGTAAAGATTTTTTTGGAAGAGAAACCAATCTAACCGTGTCTGGACAACTTGAAGCCGAAACCTATGCCATGTCTTTAGGTAAAGTGTACACTTTTGGCCCAACGTTTAGAGCCGAAAATTCTAATACCTCGAGACACCTGTCTGAATTCTGGATGATAGAACCAGAAGTTGCCTTTATGGATTTAGCTGGAAATATGGATTTGGCTGAAGACTTTATGAAATCGGTTATCAACTATATTTTACAAAATAACGCTGCCGATCTAGAGTTCTTAGACCAGCGCCTGCAAGACGAAGATAAAAAGAAACCTCAAGCCGAACGTAACGAAATGACTTTGCTTGAAAAACTACGTTTTGTAGTAGATAACAATTTTAAACGTGTAAGCTACACCGAGGCCATAGATATTTTACGAAATAGTAAACCTAACAAGAAAAAGAAATTCAACTATTTAATTGAAGAATGGGGTGCCGATTTACAAAGCGAACACGAACGTTTTCTTGTAGAAAAGCATTTTAAATGCCCTGTAATACTGTTCGATTACCCAGCCAACATTAAAGCCTTTTACATGCGCTTAAACGAAGACGGTAAAACAGTTCGCGCCATGGACATTTTGTTCCCAGGCATTGGGGAAATAGTTGGAGGCGCGCAACGTGAAGAACGATTAGAAGTCTTAAAACAGAAAATGGCCGTTTTAGACATCGATGAGAAAGAATTATGGTGGTACTTAGATTTAAGAAAATACGGTACTGCTGTACACTCTGGTTTTGGTCTAGGTTTCGAACGTTTAGTAATGTTTGCCACCGGCATGACCAATATTCGCGATGTAATACCTTTTCCTAGAACACCGCAGAACGCAGAATTTTAAGGTCTTAAAATACTCACAAAACAATCTATATGCATACAGTATATAGATTGTTTTTTTTATTTTTATGATAAATCGCATCAAACCATATGCTAAAACAAAACTTACAGTTTAAATTATCGCAAAAACTATCGCCGCAACAAATTCAATTAATGAAATTGATTCAGTTGCCAACGCAAGCGTTCGAACAACGCTTAAAGCAAGAATTGGAAGAAAATCCAGCCTTAGAAAGCGGTAAAGATGAACCTTTAAGTGAGTTTGATGATAATTTTGACAACTCTGATGACGATTACAATAACGACGCAGAAAGCATCAATACAGACGACATAAATGTTGATGATTATTTAAGCGACGACGACATTCCAGATTACAGAACGCAAGCCAATAACTACAGTGGCGACGACGAAGAAAAAACCATGCCTTACGCTGCTGGTACTTCGTTTACCCAGCATCTTATCAATCAATTAAACACCTTTCGTTTAACTGATGAAGAACGCGACATTGCCGAATTTTTGGTAGGTAGTGTAGACGAAAGTGGCTATATACGCCGATCGACACCCGATATTATGGACGATTTAGCTTTCACTCAAAATGTGTATACCGATGAAGATACAATTAACAAGGTGTTTCATATCGTTCATCAACTAGATCCTGCAGGAGTTGGCGCCAGAGATTTACAAGAATGTTTAAGCATCCAGCTACATCGTAAAGAAAAAGTGGCAGATATTGCCCTAGCTACACAAATTATAGACGATGCGTTCGATCAGTTTACCAAAAAGCATTACGAAAAATTAATGCAAAAATTCGATGTAAGCGAAGAGCAATTAAAAGATGCCATCGAAGAAATTGAACGTTTAAATCCAAAACCAGGAGGATCCTATTCTGGTAACAATCGTATTGTAGAACATGTAGTTCCAGATTTTGCTATAAAAATTGTTGATGGCGAACTTGAGTTAACCTTAAACGGAAGAAATGCTCCAGAATTGCACGTTTCGAGAGAATACAACAACATGCTACAGGGCTATAAGGAAAGTAAAGACAAATCTAAATCACAAAAAGACGCTGTTGTTTTTATTAAGCAAAAACTAGATGCCGCTAAGTGGTTTATAGAAGCCATTAAGCAACGCCAACAAACACTTTTTGTAACCATGAGTGCCATCATGCACTATCAAAAAGAGTATTTTTTAACGGGCGACGAACGCAAGTTAAAACCTATGATTTTAAAAGATATTGCAGACGAAATAAACATGGATGTTTCTACTGTATCGCGAGTTGCCAATAGCAAATACGTCGATACGCCTTACGGCACAAAACTGATTAAAGAGTTCTTTTCGGAATCGATGAAAAACGATCAAGGTGAAGATGTTTCTACTCGAGAAATTAAAAAAATTCTGGAAACCGTTATTGAAGAAGAAGATAAAAGAAAACCCTTAACCGACGAAAATCTGGCATCTATTTTAAAGGATAAAGGTTACCCTATAGCCAGACGTACAGTAGCGAAATACAGAGAACAATTAGATTTGCCTGTGGCCCGTTTGCGCAAAAAAATTTAAATATTGCGCTATTATATTTTGTACCTTTTGGCATCAAATTGCTATTATAATGCTAAAAAGTTTTTCGTACATCTGCCATCCGCTTTTTATGCCGCTGGCCTGTGTATTATTCTATTTTTATAAATCTCCAAGATATATTCCCTACGACATTGTAAAATTCAAGACCTTAAGTCTTTTCATTTTAACAATACTTTTGCCCATTCTTATAAGTTATGTTTTAAAAATGATGGGGAAAATAGATAGCATACATTTAAAAACTACTAAAGAGCGTATTTTGCCACTTCTAATATATGCGGCCATTATTGTTCTCGTTATTAAACGAGTAATTCCTGTACAAGAATTTACAGAGCTTTACTATTTCTTTTTAGGTGTGCTATTCTCAACGTTAAGTTGTGCCCTATTACTGTTTTTTAAATTCAAAACCAGTTTACACATGATGGCCATTTCTGGATTGTTTATGTTTTTTGTAAGTCTTAGCATACATTACCACATAAATGCATTAGGTAGCATCGCTATAATTAGCTTATTAATGGGAGCTGTAGCAAGTTCCAGATTAGCATTTAAAGCACATACCTCGCAAGAATTACTTATTGGTATGTGTCTTGGCATTATTCCGCAATTTATACTAACGCCGTATTGGTTATAATAAGTAGAAAATAAGCCCGAGTTGTATCACGTTCATGTCAATGTCCCTCTGATAAATAAACGTCTTGGCATCGTCCTCAAAAAGGGTATTTAGACCATAATAAAAGTAAAAATTCCACGTGTTATAGCCAGCGCTTAAAGTAAGACCATATTGGAAGGGGTTAAACCCGTCTATATTAACATGTCTTTCATTCCCGCTAGGACTTTTAAAATTGGTAATATTGGTAAATACATAACTGAATTTAAAACCCGAATAAATCCTCCAAAAGCGGTAGCTTTCGGGCGTAGACGTCCGCCATCTAAACTCAATAGGCAATTCTACTTGGTGTAAATAAAAGTTATTGCGTTCGTAATTAAAATCGTAGTCTTCATTTAAAACAATATATATTTCTTCGCCTTCTGGAGATTTATGCACGCCCATATTTTGATTGAAGGTATTAAAAGCATAACCTAAACCAAGACCCAAAGCAATGTTTCGCTTGCTATTTAAAGGCATATCTTTTATAAATCCGCCTTGTAAACCCAACGAAAATCCATTTTGTTTCATCTTACTGGGCATATTATTAAGAATGTTATACGATATCCCCAAATAAAACTGATCTTCCTTATACAGCGAGTCTATTACGCTAACAGCTGTAGTATCGGTTTGGGCAGACAGTTTACTAACCCCAAGAACCATAACAAAAAGTAAGACCAAATACTGTTTAAACATAATTATAAATCTGTTTTGTAAAACTAATTATAAAAACCCAATCTCTTATAAACAAATAAAGGTGTTTTGAAAAACTCAAAACACCTTTATTATATAAAATTAAGATATACTATTTTGAACCAGAAACGGCATCACCTTTTCTAGTGGTATAATTAATTTTTAAAGCATTTACTTTACGTAGTTCCTGCTTAATATCAGATACAATACCCATATTGGCATCTTTATCTACTTTTAAAGCGGTAGTTAAAAACGGAACCAACTCTTCACGTTTAGAAGCTCTCTCTGCAGAGATAAATGCTGCTATTTCGCTAACATCAGCAAACTTATCGTTCAACTGAATTTTTGATTCTGTACCATACTGACTTTGAAACCTTTGACTTGGTTTACCTGCATAGATATACATTACCAAATCTTTTTTGTCTAGTTTTTCAACCTGGTCGGCTGCTGGCAACTTATTCTCAACCATTAAAGTAGTCTCACGCATTGTGGTTGCTACCATGAAAAAGAATAATAACATAAATACAATATCCGGTAAAGATGCTGTAGATATAGCCGGTAAGTCGCCACCTTTTTTCTTTTTAAATTTAGACATAATTTGTAGTGTTTATCTAATTAGACTTTTTTGGCTCTGCTTCAGAGAATTTTTGTGGAATCATTACTTTAATGTTTTCCAACTTCTCTTTTAATTGATCCTTTTCGCTAGCTGATGTTCTTGGGTCTGAATAGCGCTTATCTGCTTCTACAAAACTCATATCAAGTCCGGGATAAGCCTTTTTAAACTCTCTATCTCGTAATTGATTGTAAGCTGCTAAAATCTCGTTCTGCACAGATATGTACATGTCGTATTTAGCTAGTCTATCGTTTTGAAGAGAAATAATTGCTTTGTCAAAATTATCAGATGATTTAGGGTTTCTCTTACCCTGACAATTTTTACAAGCATCTTTTCCAGTACCACCACCATTGTCTAAGAAGTTAACAGCAGCTACACGCAAATCTTTCAATTCAATGAGCTTTTCTTCACCTCCTGTTTTCAAAAATAGGTCATTATTTTTATTAACCGTTAATTGAAAAATATTCTTCTCTTTAATTATAACATCCTGTTGTTCGTTCTCTTCCAAAGGAGGAAGTTTTCTGTTTAATCCAGAATCTGTCTCAATAGTTGTTGTTACAAGGAAAAATATTAAAAGTAAGAAAGCAATGTCAGCCATAGAGCCTGCATTCACTTCTGGTGCTGATCTTTTTGCCATAATTTCTTAGTTTATAATTTTTTTGAATCCTGAAAACACCATAGAACCGATAGCTATAATAGCTAAAGCGTAGAAAGCATATAAACCAGCACCTACATACTTAGATGTAGCTTCTGTTACTTCCATTCCTTTATCTGTAAATGGTGTTAAATCTAAATCTGTACCCGAAGACATTGCATAGGCAATAAATAATATTACCAAAAATGCGCCTACAGACAGTAATGTTTTTTTAATGTTACCTTGAAATAACCCTACAATAACATATACTAATACGAGTGCTAATATAAGGGCTAGAACAACATAAGTAACATACATCATATTGTCTACCATACTATCGTTTCCAGACATAATCATTAAAGCGAAAATGGCTCCTAAAACGGCTAGTATTGCAACAATAATTGTTAGTATTTTATGTAAACTCATGTTATATGTGTTTTAATTGATTATTACTATTATTACTTCTTATTTCTAATTAATAAGTCCATTAAAGTAATTGAAGCATCTTCCATGTCGTTTACGATACTATCAATTTTAGCAATAATGTAGTTGTAGAAAATTTGTAGAATAATAGCAACAATTAAACCAAATACTGTTGTTAAAAGGGCTACTTTAATACCTCCAGCAACAAGTGATGGTTGCATGTCTCCAGCAGCTTCAATTTTATCGAAGGCCTCAATCATACCAATTACCGTACCCATGAATCCTAACATCGGAGCTAAGGCGATAAATAAAGAGATCCAAGATACGTTCTTCTCTAAAAGTCCCATTTGTACTCCACCGTAAGCTACAACAGCTTTTTCAGCAGCATCTAAACCTTCATCTGTTCTATCTAATCCTTGATAGAAAATAGAAGCAACAGGACCACTTGTATTTCTACATACTTCTTTAGCAGCCTCTACACCACCAGATTGTAATGCATCTTCTACTTTTTGAGTTAATTTTTTAGTATTTGTTGTCGATAAGTTTAAAAAGATAATTCTCTCGATAGCAATCGCTAAACCTAGAATTAAACATAATAGTACGATTCCCATGAATCCTGCGCCACCTTCTATGAAACGCTTTTTTAATTCTTGATGAAAACCTAATTTTTCTGCAGGTGCTGCAGCATCATCTTGAATGGAAGAAACTACGGTTGTAGCTACAGTAGCAGCACTGGTTGTAGTTGCATTAACAGTTCCGAATGCCACCATAAATGTAATGGCTAGGATAGAAAATAATCTTTTCATTGTTCTTGATCTTAATTTTATTAGTTAAAGTGTTAAAGATATAAAAATTTTGCAATTAAAAAATAAAAATATCTGCAGAGAGGAAGGGATTCGAACCCTCGATACGCTTTTGGCGTATACACACTTTCCAGGCGTGCGCCTTCGACCACTCGGCCACCTCTCTGTATATTTTTAGTTTTCTTTACAGTACGGCAAATAACAAAAAATCTTTAACACCTAAAAATTTTAGCAGTTAATTTTAAGTCAATTCTCCGCGCAATGCGGTTTCGTATATGGTTTTGAATACTTTAGGAGAGACTTTTTGCCCTAACAAATACATCAATTTGCAAATTGCGGCCTCGGTTGTAATGTCTTTTCCGGATATTATCCCCATTCTTTTTAACTTTTCGCTAGTTTCGTACTGCCCCATGAGCACACTTCCGCCTACACATTGGGTAATATTTACAATATGTATGCCTTTGGCTATTGCTTCTTTTAATACCTGTAAAAACCAAGTTTCGGTAGTGCAATTACCAGCTCCGTACGTTTCTAAAACAACACCTTTTAGTTCTGGTATATGAAATACATTTTCTAAAAACAATTGCGAAATACCTGGAAACAGTTTTACAATAGCCACATTCGTATCGAACGTTTTATGCACTGCAAGCGGCTTTCTGCGCTTCGGTTTAAATAGGTAATCGTAATTTACTTTTAAATGCACCCCAGAAGTTACGAGCTCTGGGTAATTCATTGACACAAAAGCTTCAAAATGTTCTGCACTTAGTTTTGTTGTTCGGTTACCACGATATAACTTATACTCAAAATACAAAGTTACCTCTCGTATAACAGGTTTATTATAACGCTGCAACGATGCCACATGTATAGAGGTTATTAGATTTTCTTTAGCATCTGTTCGTAAATCGCCTATAGGCAATTGCGATCCTGTTAACACTACAGGTTTATCTAAATTTTCGAGCATAAAACTTAAGGCCGATGCTGTATAACTCATGGTATCGCTACCATGTAACACCACAAAACCATCAAATGCATCGTAATTATTCTCGATAACCTCGGCGATATCTACCCAATATTTCGGATTCATATTACTAGAATCTATAGGGTCTTTAAACGACATGGTGTCGATATCGCAATCTAACTGTTTTAATTCTGGTATACGTTCTAACAGATTATTAAAATCGAATGCTTTTAAAGCTCCCGTTTCAAAATCTTTTACCATACCAATGGTTCCACCTGTATAGATTAATAGTATGTTAGGTCTAAGTCTAGTCATAAAATTACACTCCAAAAATTTGTTTAGAATTTGCTGTAGTTATACTGGCAATTTCTTCTTGAGAACGTGAATACAGTTCGGATAATTTTTCTAAAACTCTTAAAATATAAACACTCTCGTTGCGTTTACCACGATATGGTGTTGGCGATAAATAAGGCGCATCGGTTTCCAAAACAATTGCTTCTAACGGAATTTCATTTAAAAACTGATCGATTTTGCCATTTTTGAAGGTGACCACGCCCCCAATACCGAGTTTCATATTATAAGATAACGCTTGTTGCGCTTGGGCTGCATTTCCTGTAAAACAATGAAAAATACCAAATAGGTCGTCTGACTTTTCGGATTCTAATACTTCAAAAACCTCATCGAATGCCTCTCTACAATGGATCACTATAGGTAAACGATGTTTTTTAGCCAATTGAATTTGGTAACGAAAGGCTTCTTGTTGAATGGCCAAAGTAGACGTATCCCAATACAAATCGATGCCAATTTCGCCAATGGCATAAAATTGTCGTTTAGCTAACATGTGCTCTACATGTTGTAATTCTGTTTTAAAATTAGCTTTTACATGGGTTGGGTGCAAACCAGTCATTAAAAACATGTGTTCAGGAAAATCTGCTTCCAATTGCAGCATCCGTTCTGTATAAGTAGAATCGATAGCCGGAATAAAAAATCTAGATACACCTGCTTCAATAGCACGAGTAATCATATCGTATCTATCGTCATCAAATGCTTCACTATATAAATGGGTATGGGTATCTGTTATAATCATGCTGCTAAATTAATTGTTTTACATCATTATCTTTGTCTAAAATCTATTAAGATGACATCACTACAAGATTTTCTGTTAGAAAGAGATTACGTTAAGATAAAATTGAAACTTACAAAAACAAATCATTTCGAAATCCGTGCCACCATTAACGGAATAAAAGGATTGTTTATTCTAGACACCGGCGCTTCTAGTTCGTGCGTAGGTTTTGAAGCTATAGACACCTTTAAATTAAAGGTAAAAGATTCCGAAATAAAAGCTGCTGGTGCCGGCGCTACAAATATGGCTACCCAACTGTCTAAAAAAAACCGGTTAAAAATAGGGAAATGGAAAAAAGATAAAGTGTCTTTAATATTATTTAACATGACCCATGTTAACACCGCTTTAATGCACCATAACTCCCGACCAGTAGACGGTATTATTGGCGCCGATATTCTAAAAAAAGGGAAGGCAATTATAGATTACGACCGCAAATATCTGTACCTTAAAAAATTTATGATTACATAAGTTTTGGTTAACTTTACCGTCTTAACCCTAAGACCAACCATACATGAAAAGCTCAATCGTTATAGCAGACGATCATCCGCTCATGCTTAAAGGCATGATGAATTACCTCTCATCGCTCGGATATAACATTGTGGGCAGTGCTACAGATGGCTCTACAGCATATAATCTTATTGTAAAACTAAAACCCAAAATTGCCATTCTAGATATTAGAATGCCCCATAAAACAGGTTTGGAAATCGCTCAAGACTGTAAATTAAATGCTTTAGACACCAAAATTATTTTAATTACTTTCGATAAACGCGAAGATGTTTACAAAAAAGCTAAAGAGCACAATATTTACGGTTATATTTTAAAAGAATTTGCAGTAGAAGAAATTGAAACCTGCATAGAAAATGTTATTTGTGACCGACCATATTTTAGTAAAGAACTTGTCCCAAACCTTGAAAAAACTTACACTAATACAGATTATACCTCGTTAAATAAGCTTACTAAAACCGAAATTAAAATACTTAAACAAATAGCAAATAATAAAACGAGTATAGAAATTGCCGACGACTTAAACGTTTCTCCTAGAACAGTAGATAAACACAGAAGCAATATTGTAAACAAGCTCAAACTACACGGCATTCACAATGGTTTATTTATATGGGCCAGCCAAAATAAAGACATTTTTTAAAAAATACGTGATTATACGTATTTCAAACCCCATCTATATATTTTACCTTTACAGTGCTATTAATTAGTTCTTAGGGAGAATTATTAAAAACCTCTGTATTGTAATGATGCAGAGGTTTTGTTTTTTTACGTTTTCTTATAAAATACGCAACCCTACGTATTTTTCAACACACACATTATCAGTATATTTACAAAGCTATTAATCATGTTTAAGGGAGTATGATTTAAAAAAACAACTCTGCGCTTTAAAAACGCAGAGTTGTAAAAAAATTAAGGTTAAATTTTAAACAAAATGATGATTTATTCTTAAAATTTAATTAGATTTATTTTAAAATCAAGCAAACGCCCTCAAATTGCTTATTCAAAACCTACAGTTATGAAAAATCAAGAGAACTCGTCTTACAACCAGTACTTTCTATACGGCTTATTCTTTTTAGCTATAGTTGTTATTGCAATTAATATCTTCATTTATTTTTAAATAGGATTTTTTTAAGTCTTTTTAAAAATTTTACACATAAAAAAAGCACAATGTTACGCATAACATCGTGCTTAAATATCTTACTTTTTCAAGAAAAGCTTATAGTTCTAAAGCTTTCTTAATATCGTTATTCATTAACAATTCTACTGGGTTTTCCAGAGCTTCTTTTACAGCTACTAAAAATCCTACACTCTCTTTACCATCTATTATTCTATGGTCGTAAGACAAAGCAACATACATCATTGGGTGAATTTCCACATTGCCGTTTACAGCAATTGGACGCTCAATAATATTGTGCATTCCTAAAATACCACTTTGTGGAGGATTAATAATTGGTGTAGACAACATGCTACCAAACACACCGCCATTGGTTATTGTAAAAGTACCACCTGTCATTTCGTCTACCGTAATTTGACCATCTCTTGCACGAAGCGCCAAGCGTTTAACTTCGGACTCTACACCTCTAAAACTTAAGTTTTCTGCATTTCTTATTACAGGTACCATCAATCCTTTTGGACCAGAAACGGCAATACTAATGTCGCAGAAATCGTAAGACACCATTTCTTTTTCATCGATCATGGAATTTACTGCCGGATAAAGCTCTAAAGCTCTAACTACGGCTAGAGTAAAGAAACTCATAAATCCTAAACCAACACCGTGTTTTGTTTTAAACGCCTCTTTATATTCGTTTCTCAGTTCAAAAATAGGCGTCATGTTAACTTCGTTAAAAGTCGTTAACATTGCCGTTGTATTTTTAGCCTCTACCAATCGTTCTGCTACTTTACGACGTAACATAGACATCTTACTTCTTGACGTCCCACGATTTCCACCAGAAGGCGTACCCATAGACGGCACTGCTTTTACGGCATCTTCCTTGGTTACACGACCATCCTTACCTGTTCCAGAAACAGACGATGCTTCGATACCTTTCTCTGCTAAAATCTTTTTAGCTGCTGGACTTGCTGTACCAGAAGCATAAGTTTTTTGCTCTGCTGGAGCTGCTTTAGGCGCCTCTGCTTTTGGTGCTGCAGGTGCCTCCTCTTTTTTATCTTCTTTTACAGGCGCATCACCTTCTGGTTTTGTTGCGCTAGTATCTATTAAACATACCACCTCGCCTACTGCAACAGCATCGCCTTCTTCTGCTTTAAGCGTAATAGTTCCGCTTTCTTCTGCAGGAAGCTCTAATGTTGCTTTATCACTATCAACCTCTGCAATGGCTTGATCTTTTTCTACATAATCACCATCTTGAACTAACCATGTTGCTATTTCAACTTCTGTGATAGATTCTCCCGGAGAAGGGACTTTCATTTCTAAAATCATTGTTCAATATTTTAGTTTAATCTTAATTTGTTTTTTATCGTTGGTTGTTTTTTGTTTTATCGAAAACATAATCGATGACTTCTTGATGACGACGTTTAGATCGGGTTGCACTACCTGCAGCAGGTGCACCATACGCACGTCTTGACGCAGCCCTGAACGTTTTTGCTTCGTCTAAATGCATTAACATATGGCTATAAGCCCCCATATTTCTAGGTTCTTCTTGTGCCCATACAATCTCCTCGGCATTACTGTATTTTGCAATAACTTCTCTTATAGCTTTTACTGGTAACGGGAACAATTGTTCTATTCGCACTAATGCAACATCGTCTCTTTGTTGGGCTTCTTTTACCTCTAATAAATCGTAATAGAATTTACCTGTTACAAAAACTAACGATTTTACTTTAGACGCTTCGGCATCAACATCGTCTATAAGCATTTGGAAACTGCCGTTTGCAAACTCGTTTACTGTAGATACCACTCTTGGGTGGCGCAATAAACTTTTTGGTGTGAATACAATTAATGGTTTTCTAAAATTAGCTTTCATTTGTTTACGTAACAAATGATAAATATTTGCCGGCGTAGTACAATCGGCTACAAACATATTGTCTTTAGCACATAATTGTAAGTAACGTTCCATACGTGCCGATGAATGCTCTGCGCCTTGCCCTTCGTAACCATGAGGCAATAACATTACCAAACCGTTCTGAAGTTTCCATTTGTCTTCGGCTGCTGAGATATATTGATCTAACATGATCTGAGCCCCGTTACTAAAGTCACCAAATTGCGCTTCCCAAATGGTTAAGGTCTTGGGGCTTGCCATGGCATAACCATAGTCGAAACCAACAACACCATACTCTGAAAGCAATGAATTATATATGAAGAAACGTCCTTGGGTATCGCTTAAATTGTTTAACAACACCACTTCTTCTTCGCTATCTTCTACCTTTATTACAGCATGACGGTGCGAGAAAGTACCGCGTTCTACATCTTGACCAGACATTCTAACATCGTAACCTTCTTCTAGCAAAGTGCCATAAGCTAAATGTTCTGCCATAGCCCAATCTAACTTATCCTCATCGAACATGGTTTTTCTAGACTGTACTAAGCGTTCTATTTTTCTTATAAATTTCTTATCGGAAGGCAAAGTAGAAACCACTTCAGCAATTTGCGACAGTTTTTCTTTAGGATATGTCGTATCTATAACATTCATCATGTCGTCTTCTGTTACCCTAACAAAATCCTGCCATTCGTCTTGCATAAACGGTGTAATTACCGTTTTGTCTTCTTTTCTAGAATCTTCTAACTCTTCTTCTAAAGTTGCTTTATAAGCTTCTTCAAGCGATTTCACATAATCCTGATCTATAATACCTTCTTTAATTAACTTTTCGGCATAAATATCTCTAGGGTTTTTGTGTTTTGCAATTGCTTTATATAATAGCGGTTGCGTAAACTTAGGTTCATCTCCTTCGTTATGACCATATTTTCTATAACCTAATAAATCGATAAACACATCGCGTTTAAATTGCATTCTAAAATCTAATGCAAATAACACGGCATGCACTACAGCTTCTACATCGTCTGCATTAACATGCAGTACTGGCGATAAGGTTACCTTACCAACATCTGTACAGTAGGTACTGGAACGGGCATCCAAATAATTGGTCGTAAACCCAATTTGGTTATTTACAACAATATGTAGCGTACCATTGGTTTTATACCCGTCTAATTGTGCCATCTGTATAATTTCGTATACTAGGCCTTGCCCTGCAATTGCAGCATCACCATGCACAACTATTGGTAGAACTTGCGAGGGGTCTTCGGCATACTTATCGTCTTGCTTAGCTCTTGTTATCCCCTCTACTACTGCACCTACAGTTTCTAAATGCGATGGGTTTGGTGCAATATTTAAGTTAATTTTCTTTCCGTTGGCTGTTTCACGATTACTGGTCCACCCTAAGTGATACTTTACATCCCCATCAAAAATCTCTTCTTCGTAATCTTTACCATCAAACTCGCTAAAAATATCTTTAGCCGATTTACCAAAAATATTTGTTAGCGTACTTAAACGGCCACGGTGTGCCATACCCATTACAAACTCTTTAACCCCATAATCTGCGGCCTTTTCTATTACAGCATCTATTGCTGGGATTAAAGATTCTCCTCCTTCTAACGAAAAACGCTTTTGCCCAACATACTTGGTATGTAAAAAGCTCTCGAAAGCAACAGCTTCGTTTAATTTTTTAAGGATGTATTTTTTCTGGTCGACATCGAACTTTGGCTGATTGTCGTTAATATTTAATTTTTCTTGAATCCATGCTTTACGCTCTGGATTACGAACATACATATATTCTATACCTATAGAACTACAATAAATACGTTCTAAATGATTAATAATCTCACGCAAGGTTTGCGAGCCAATGCCCAAAATTTCGCCTGCCGAAAATACCGTATCTAAATCGTTTTTAGAAAGCCCAAAATTCTCTAAGGCTAAAGTAGGCACGTAAGTTCTACGCTCGCGAACCGGATTAGTTTTGGTAAATAAATGGCCTCGTGTACGATAGCCATCTATAAGTCTTACAACTTGAAATTCTTTAGTTAAATTTTCTGAAACATGATCGCAGGAGAACTCTTCCATGAGTTCTTCGGTAACGCCGTTACTTTCCATACCAAAATCGTAGCCTTGAAAAAAGGCTCTCCAACTCGGCTCTACAGTATCGGGATTTTGTAAGTATTGATCGTATAAATCAGCAAAATATGCTGTATGTGCTGCGTTTAAAAAGGAATATTTATCCATTATATTATTTGAGACATTCTCGCTTTGACAAAATTTTGTCAAAAATACAATTTTTAGGAAAATGAGATATGATTTTATTATATTTATAATACATTTTTAACGTTATTTTTTCCGAAGGATGAAACGAACACATTACTTTTTTGTCAAAACTTTAATATTATCAATTATAATCTTAGGCTCTTTTAAGAGTTTAAATGCGCAAAATTCAGATTTCATGAGCAAAGTGCGCTTTGGAGGCGGCATCGGTTTAAGTTTTGGCAACGATTTTTTTAGCGGAAGCTTAGAACCTACTGCTATTTATCAATTTAATAGGCAATTTGCATTAGGAGTAGGATTCAATTTCACCTATAACAGCCAGAAAGATTTTTATCAATCCACGATATTAGGCGGAACATTAACAGCGCTTTACAATCCTTTAGATTTTTTACAATTGTCGGCCGAATACCAACAACTACATGTTAACAGAAACTTCGATAGCGATAGAGTATTGTACGAAGACGACAAATATTGGCTCCCGACTTTATATTTGGGTGTTGGCTACAGCACTAGAAATGTAACTTTTGGGGTACGCTACGACGTACTTTACGACGACGACAAAAGTATTTATGCTTCGGCGTGGGCTCCTTTTATAAGAGTTTATTTCTAAATCTGGTTAAAAACAAAATGCTTACCAATTAATTTAATTATCTTTGCGACTCAAAATTTCTTTTGGGTGAAACACAAGGTTACACATATTACTTTTGCCACGTTTTTAACACTGGTGCTTTGCATGCACAACGTAAGCAATATGTTAACCATTACCGATTTTTTAATTAATCAGGATGTTATTGCCAAAACTTTATGTGTTCAAAAAGAAGAACAAAAAGGTTGTAATGGTAAATGTCACCTTAGACAAGAATTAGCAAAGAACAATCCAGACACTAATTCTGAAGCCCCTTCAGAAAATAATAAACGATTAACATTAGATGCCTTTCAAATATCTCCTGTAAATCAACTAACCTCTATTTGGCTTGCAACCACTTATAACAAGCAAGCATCAACTGCTAATCCAATACACTTTAAAAACCTGTATTTAGATATAGATACACCTCCACCTAATTACGTTTAAAATACATACACGACTTTTTCTATATTTTTTATACTGCTTTATAAGTCTCATCGAGTTATACACAAACTGTGTTACAACTGCGATTGTACTTATAGTTTTATAACACCACTTTAGAAAATCACATTTACTCTAGTTTTTAACACTAATGTTGGGTGCTTCAACTTAAATCTGTTGGCATTCAACCTTATGTGTATTGTATTTAAAAACACTAATTATGTTTAAACCACATTATGTTGTTTTTTCATGCCTGCTTTTTGTTATACTATATTTTGCAACCTCATCTTGCACTATAGATAAAACAGATTATGAAGATGAATTAACAACCGAAATACCGGAATATATAGATTACGAAGAAGCTGTAAAACTTAGCATCGGTAATTACAACATTAGTATACAAGCCTTAAACGGCACATTGTATACAGGTTATAACGATATCCGTTTAACGGTAACCAACAGCTCTACCAACCAAGAAGTTTCGGATGTTGATGTTACGTTACTACCTATTAAGACTAACGCTATAAACGAAACGTCGTCGGGGCCGCATCAATATCATTTAAATTACAATAACGAAAATGGCTATTATTCGGGCTATGTAGTATTTCCCAACAAAAGCGATGTTGCCAACCATTGGCAATTTTATATTGGTATAACCGATGTTTACGAAACCTTAACGGCTTCGCAAGACATTAATGTAGCCGAGCAAAGTAATAAAAACCTTAACATGACCACGTTTTTAGGTCATGATAACGATATGTATTACATTGCATTGGTTGCGCCACAAAGCCCAAAAATTGCTGAAAACAAATTAGTTGCTGGCATTTACAAGTATAATCCACCCGCAAATACAAGCACAACATTTCCAGACCCCGAACAGTTCTCGTATTCCGAAGTCGAAAATTACACCCTAAAACTAGATCCAAGAATGCCAGAACCTTCTATGGGAAACCATTCGTCACCTAACAACAAGGATTTAATTCAAGAAGAAGACAAATTATATCATGGAGTAGTGAATTATACGATGACAGGCAATTGGACGCTCAATTTCATTTTAATAAATCAAAATGGAAAAATTGTTAAAGGCACCGAAGTCCCAACCGATTTCACCCCAGGTATTGAAGGCGCTAAAAGCGAATTATTTATAGACATTTTGTTCTAAATTAAAATGAAGCATCTTTTTCTTTTATTCTTTTTTTGGGGATGTACTTTAAGTGCTCAAAACACTAAAACCAAGCAAGACAGCATAACGGTTTTGGATGCCGTTGAGCTTAAAACTATTGCTAAAAGCAAATTAGAAACCGACCTTAAAAAAAGCGTTACAGTAGACGAATTTCTTGCCAGCTCTAACAACATTAGTTTTATAAAACGCGGTGGCTATGCATGGGAACCCTTACTGAATAACATGAGCACAGAACGCTCGGCAATCACAATAGATGGTATGCATGTTTTTGGTGCGTGTACAGACAAAATGGACCCCATTACCTCGTATGTAGAAAGTAATAATTTGTCTTCTATAACAATAAAATCCGGACAAGAAGGTGGGCAACAAGGCGCAACCGTAGCAGGAAGTATCGACCTAAAACGCAAAAAAACCATGTTTAGCGACCAAGAAACCTGGAAAGGCGCTTACCAAACTGGTTACGAATTTAATAACCAGCAATTTTTTAACTTAGGAAATGTATCGTTTTCTAATACCAAATTAGCGGCAGATGGCAGTATATCGTATAGAAAAGCAGAAAATTATTCAGATGGAAATAACGATGAAGTCAATCATTCGCAATTTAAAAAATTCAATACCTCTCTTGGTTTTTCGTATAAAACAAGTGCGCTTTCTGCTGTAAAAATAGATGCTATTTTTGATGTTGCCAAAGATGTTGGATACTCTGCCCTACCTATGGATTTATGGTTATCTCGCGCTTTAATTACTTCAGTTTCCTACAAACAACTTTTTGAAGATAAAACTATTAAGCTATGGGATTCTAAATTGTACTATAATACTGTAGAGCATTATATGGATGATACCACGCGACCAGAAAACTTAGTGCATATGGACATGCCCGGTTGGACGACCACTTACGGTTTGCTATCAAAGGTGAAGCTTCAAAAGGACAATTTATCCTCCGAAATTCAATTGAATGCTTACGATAATCTTTCTATTGCAGAAATGCGTATGTACCCACAAGATTACAGCGAAACCACCATGTTTGCTTACAGCTGGCCTTGGGTTACCACACGCTATGTCGGATTATCTTTAAACAACGCCTTAGATATATCATATAACAGTCAGCTTAATTTTGGAGGAAGCTTAGGTGTACATTACAACTATTCTAAATATGTAGAATTCAATTGGATATTCCACCCTGGAGCGCCACAAGAAAAAACAAGATTACTCCCGAGTCTGTTTGCTAATTACAATGTACAGCTTAATGATTTCGATTTTTCAATAGGTGGTGGTTACGGCCATAGAGCGCCATCGGTTTCTGAAGGCTATGGCTATTACATTTACAATAGTTTTGATCGTTACGACTACATTGGCAATCCAGATTTAAAAAACGAAGTGTCTTACGAAGCCAATGCTAGCGCCAGCTATAAGACCGAAAAAATAAAGATTGAAGGTAATCTTAATTATTTCTATATCGATAATTACATTATTGGTGAAATATTAAGCATGGGCAGCCCCATGAATTATCAGTCTGTTGGCGTAAAGGGCTACACTTCGCTAGATTATGCTACCCTGTTTAATGCCGCTTTAAATTTGGAATATGCTATTACCAACAATTTACACCTAAATGGTACAGTAACCTATGCCAAAGGACAAGACCAAGATCAAGGTAATTTACCATTTATACGGCCACTTAGCTACCTAGCCACTTTACATTATCAATATAAAAATTTAAATTTTCAAACTAGTATAAATGGCGATTTAGAGCAGGTTAATTACAGTCCGCAATACGGCGAAGACCAAACCCCTGGATATACCATTTGGAACTTTTCTACAGATTACACGTTTCGTATTAAAAACAAAAAAACTGTATTTCAGGTAGGTGTAGAAAATATCCTGAACACGTATTACAGTACCTATGCCGACTGGGGGAATATCCCTAGAATGGGGCGTAATGTATTTACATCTTTAAAAATTAATTTATAACATTCATGCAAAAAGTTTTAAGTGTTTTATTAGCGGTTTTGTGCTTACTGATCGGGTTTCAGAAAGCACTCATGCTTGTACACTTTAAACTTAACCAAGCCAGTATAGAAGAAACGCTATGCATAAACAAAAACCAGCCCGAACTGCAATGTCACGGCTCCTGCTATTAAAAAAAAGAATTACAAAAATCTAAAAATTCTAAATCTACAGCCAACAGCATTTACAAACAAATCGATTTAATAACAACTCCCCTGTTTGTATTCGAAACCGAACAAGAACAAGCTTCTATACACACTAAAATTATTGATTTTTACATTAAACATTACACCGCACCGCAGATAGAAATCAATATTCCGCCACCAATTTTAAGACACCATTTATTGTAAGCTCATATAACAACACAACAAAAAACCATTAAAAATTAGATATCAAAAAAAATATTAAATATGAAAACCTTAAAAAAACTTTTAACCTTAGCAACCCTTCCTTTAGCAGTAATGTCTTGTTCTACCGACGACGATCCAGTGGCTAACAACGTAACATTAACTTTCAACAATACGTTCGAAAACACAACGATTGTTCTTGGAGATGCTAGCTCATCAACTGCTACAGTAAACACTTCTGCCGAAGGACAAACGCATCATTTTTCAGAATTAAAATATGTTATTAGTAACATTCGGTTGATAAAAGCAGATGGTTCGGAATTTCCATACCATGTTAACGACTTAGATAACGGTGCCATTGTAGTGAATCAATCTAAACCTGAAACGTTAAATTTTGTAATGAGCGATATTCCGTCGGACGAATACACCAAAATAAAATTTGGACTTGGTGTTAAAACCGATTTAAACACTTTAGACGAAGCTAGATTTCCTAACTTTTATGCTTCTGCAGGTGCCAACGATACCGAAATGCACTGGGAATGGGGTACCGGATACCGTTTCACTAAAATTGAAGGATTTTACGATACAGACAACAAAACCCTATCGGTACACACCGGAAGCACCATTGAAGGCGAAGAAGGCAGTTACACACAAGGTGTAGATGCTTACAGAGATATTACGTTAGACCTAACTACTGCTGCCAACGTTGGTAAGCATGCAACAACCATTACTATTAAAGCCGACTTTGACAAGCTATTAAGTGGCAAAATTAACACTATTACGTTAGGAGAAGGAAACGCAACACCTAGCACACACACCGCTAACAACATGGTGTTGTATGTAGATAATTTAGGTGGAGACGGCGCAGCCGATATTACTGGTATGTTTTCGATTACTAGTGTAGACTAACTTTTGAAAAACTGTCTGAAAGCACAAACAACAGCTTGATCTATGTTTTAAGCAATCGCTTTCAGACAGTTTCCATCAATTTTAATCGTTAAAAAATGATAAAACAACTAATCGTTTTAGTATTACTATTTACTGCGCTATCGTGTGGCACAGACGATTCGGAATACACTCCTATAAATAATCCGGAAATTGCTTTGGATATTCCACTCAATTTCCCGACTCCCAATGCGGCACTTTTTAGCAATGCCCCAACAAAATACGGTGTAGTTTTAGGAAAAAAATTATTTAACGACACCCGATTAAGTATAGACAACAGCATTTCGTGCGCCACATGCCATATGCAAAATCATGCCTTTACAGACCAAAAAAAACAAGCTGTTGGTGTTGAAGGCCGAATAGGAATACGCAACACACCTCCTATTCAGAATCTGGCTTTCATGAACTTTTACAATTGGGATGGCAGCAAATTACAACTCGAAAAACAAACCATAGTCCCTATTATCACCCATGAAGAAATGGATTCTTCAATGCTGGATGTAATTAGTAAACTAGAACAAGACCCAGACTATTTAGAATTATTTAAAAATACCTTTGGAGACGACGTTATAACCTCCGAACGCATTTTTGAAAGCATTGCCCAATTTGAATACACCTTAATTTCTGCCAATAGCAAATACGATCGTGTTGTTAGAGATCACACCGAAACGTTTACAGAAAGTGAAGCTAGGGGTTACAGCATTTTTCAAGAAAAATGTGCCAGTTGCCACAGTACAGCATTATTTACAGACCAAAGTTTTAGAAATGTTGGTTTTCCTGTAAATCAGGCTACAAACGAAGCTGGCCGAGCTCGTGTAACCGGATTACAATACGATTACATGAAATTTCGCGTGCCATCATTACGTAATATAGCATATACGGGGCCTTACGGAAGTTTCGGACAATTCGCCAGCCTAAAAGCAGTTCTCGACTATTTCGACAATGGCGTTATTGATTCAGATAATTTAGATCCTATTTTTAAAGCCAACAACTACAGAATTCCGCTTACAGAACAAGACAAAATAGATATCATTGCCTTTATGCACACCTTAAGCGATAGTAGTTTTATAAATCCTTAAGCGAGATATTATTTATACTGATGCCTGAACCACACTTTTTGCCATTCGCGTTTTAAAATTAAAAACGCCACCTGCTCAGACAACAATACGGTATCGCTACCATCTAATTGTTTAATCTCACGTTCTGGCACATCTATAATGTATAACATGTTTAGATAATCGGCGAATGCATTCTGAATCAGGTTAAAAATAATGTCTTGCAATTGCACTTTTAAATCTTTAGGCGCAATATCTAAAGGCTGATCAAAATCCATATTAGCCAAACGAAAATCTTTGTTTAGCTGCGCGACTAATTGGCCGTACAATTCGTACTGCAAAGAAACCTGTAAAACATCTTGTGTAGTTTGTAATTGCATTTATTTACACACTTCTATTCATTAAATTCTCACCAAATTGCTTTAACACCTGCTTTTCTTCAGCACCAATTTTCAATTGTTTTAAAACCTCGAAAGCCTGTTGTGTATAAGCTGTTATTTCCTGTTTTGTGGCTTCAGCAGCTCCAGAACTCACAAACAATTGTTTAACAGATTCGACTTTATCGGAACTGTCGGTTGGGCTAATCGCAAATAAATGTCTAAGCTCTTGCTGTTGTTCGGCTCCCGAAAATTCTAAAGCTTTTAAATACAAAAACGTTTTTTTATTTTCGATGATATCGCCACCTACTTGTTTCCCAAACGTTTTAGGATCTCCAAAAGCATCTAAATAATCGTCCTGCAACTGAAAGGCAATGCCTAAACACCTACCAAAATCGTAAATTAAACGCTGTTCCGATTCGCTTGCTTTTGCAACTATTGCGCCCATTTGCATGGCCGCCCCAACCAAAACCGCAGTTTTGTATTCTATCATTTTAAGATATTCGGGAATAGTTACATCGTCGCGTGTTTCAAAATCCACATCGTATTGTTGCCCTTCACAAACTTCTAAAGCTGTTTTACTAAACAATTTCGCCAAATCTCTAAACGTTTCTGGCTCGTAATTTTCGAATAACTGATATGCCATAATCAGCATTGCATCTCCCGAAAGAATTCCGGTGTTTACATCCCATTTTTCGTGTACAGTAACATGCCCCCTACGCAAAGGCGCATCATCCATTATATCGTCGTGAATCAGCGAAAAATTATGAAACACTTCTATACTCAATGCTGCATTTAAAGCCTGTTTGTAATCGGCGTTAAAAATTTCGGCTGCCATTAAAGTTAAAACCGGTCGCAAACGCTTACCGCCTAAACTTAAAATATAGCTAATAGGTTTATAAAGATTTTCGGGTTCTTTTTGGGTTTCAAACTGCTTTAAATAAGCAACAAAAGCGTCTTGGAAGAATGATATGTTTTGCATGCCACAAAAATAAAAGAATATAGCAAATTACCACATTTAGTTTTTAGAATGTTAACAAAGCATTAAACCACGGAAACTATTTTTGTTTTTTAAGTTTCCATGTTTATATTTGCACAGAATTTTAAGATGATGAAAGAAAAGATTATAGAAAAATCGGCAGACTTATTTTTAAATCTCGGATTTAAAAGTGTAACCATGGACGATATTGCCCAAGAGATGGGCATCTCGAAAAAAACCATTTACCAATATTTTGCCACAAAAACCAAACTGGTTGAAGCCACTGCTATATTTAAATTCAATTGCATAAACGACGCTATAAATTTGTGTTTTTGTGCAAAAGTGAATCCGATAGAAGAAATTTTAAAAATGAAAGATTTCATTATATCACAAATCAATAGCGAAAGACCTTCAGCCGAGTATCAATTCAAAAAATATTATCCGCGTATTTTTTCAATTTTGAAACAAAAGCAGTTCGAAATTACCAAAGATTGTATTTCGGGCAACTTAAAACGCGGCATAAAAGAAGGCTATTACCGAGAGGATATTAACATCGAATTTATATCGAGAGCATTTTTTGCTTTAATGGTATCGCTAAAAGACGAAGAAGTATTTCCTAAAGACACCTTTACCAAAATAGAGCTGCTAGGTTACGTTTTAGACTATCACCTTCGCGGCATTAGCACCATAAAAGGTCAAGAATTTTTAAATCAAATAAAAACAAACAATTAAAATTATATAATGAAAAACAGAATACTTTTTCTACTTAGTTTATGCTTTAGTCTTGCTGCGTTTTCGCAAGAAGTGCCACAGCAATTTAGCTTACAGGAAGCCATAGACTATGCTTTAATAAATAACCGAAAAGCAAAAAATGCTGTTCGCGATATTGAAGCTGCCGAAAAGCAAAAATGGGAAACCACAGCTACTGGACTACCACAATTGAATGCAACGGTAGATTACCAAAACTGGATAAAGCAACAGGTTTCTATGCTTCCAGGAGAAATTGCTGGTGGCGAGCCGGGCACGTTTATTCCTGTAGAATTTAGCCCAAAACAAAACATGGCAGCTACAGCCACTTTAAGTCAATTACTTTTTGACGGGTCGTACATCGTTGGCTTACAATCGGCTAAAGTATATTTAGAAATATCTGAAAATGCTAAAATTAAAACCGATTTAGAAGTTAGAAAAGCAGTCATAAATGCTTACGGGAATGTATTATTAACCGAAGAAAGCTTAATCATTTTAAATAGCAACAAAGCCATTCTGGAATCGAATTTAAACGAAATCGAAAAAACATACGAAAACGGATTGGAAGAAGAAGAAAGTGTAGAACAAATGAAAATTACACTTTCCAGCTTAATAAGCGATTTAAACAATGTAAAGCGCTTAAAGGTGCTAGCCTATAAAATGTTAAACATTACTATGGGTATAGACTACAATACAGACATTGTTTTAACCGATAACTTAGAAATCTTAAGCTTACAATACACCTCTTTAGCTGCCTTAGAAGCAGACGACAGTGTAGAAAACACCATTGATTATTTAATTGCCGAAAACGAATTAGAAAGCAAAGAACTTCTGGTTAAATTGGCACAAGCAGCTGGCATGCCAACCTTGAGCGCCTTTATAAACGGAGGATATAATGGTTTCGGACAAAAATTCGAGTTCTTTACCAATAATCAAGATTGGTTTGGCAATTCCTTATTCGGGGTGAGTTTAAATATTCCTATTTTCAGTTCGTTAGGGCGTACAGCAGCAACGCAACGTGCAAAAATCGATTTAGATAAAGCCAACGAAAACTTAATACAGGTTGAACAGGAATTGCAATTGCAAATCGCTACTGCTAAAAGCGATTACCAATTTGCTATAGAAGATTTTAACAATAAAAAACAAAATCTAGATTTAGCCGAACGCATAGAAAAGAAAAACGAAACTAAATTTTTTGAAGGTATTGCCTCTAGTTTCGATTTAAGACAGGCCCAAACACAATTATATTCGGCACAACAAGAATACCTACAAGCCATGTTAGACATCATCAATAAAAAAGCAGAATTAGACGCCATTTTAAGCACCATTAATTAATAAACATCAACACATGAAACACATATATACAATCGCCGCTTTATCCTTTCTATTAATTGCCTGTGGTGGCAAAGAAAAATCGTTAGACGATATTTTAAACGAAGGAAACTTAGAACAAATTCGCGAACGACGCACACAAATAGAAACCGAACAAATTACCATTAGCGAGCAGTTAAAACGCATAGACGAAAAAATAGCAGAATTAGACGACACTAAAAAATTACCTTTAGTAACCACCGTAGTCGCAAACAAAGAACGTTTTGTTCACTTTTTAGAATTACAAGGTAGCGTACAAACCAAAGAAAACATTGTTATATACCCAGAAGTTTCGGGTATTTTAACCAAAATCTACGTTAAAGAAGGCCAAAATGTAAGCAAAGGTCAGATCTTAGCAAAAATAGACGATGGCGGTTTAGAGCAACAAGTATCGCAAATGGAGATTCAATTAGCACTTGCCAAAACCACTTTCGAGCGTCAGAAACGCTTATGGGAAGAAAATATTGGTAGCGAAATACAATTTCTACAAGCAAAATCTAACTACGAAGCTCAAGAACAATCGGTAAATCAATTAAAAACTCAATTATCTAAAACCAATATCGTAGCACCTTTTAATGGCGTTATAGACGATATTATTACAGACGAAGGTAGTGTGGTTATGCCAGGGCAATCGCAACTTATCCGCATTGTAAATCTTAAAAACATGTACATCGAAACCGAAGTACCAGAGAGTTATATTAAAGATGTAGATGAGGGTAAAAAAGTTATTGTAGAATTTCCTGTTTTAGGAACTACGGTAGAAACTAAAGTAAGACAAGCCAGTAATTTCATTAATCCGGCTAACAGAACCTTTAAGGTAGAAGTTCCAGTACCAAACCAAAAAGAACACATTAAACCTAACCTTACAGCTAGGTTAAAAATAAACGATTACACCAACGAAAAAGCGATACTTATTCCGTTAAGCATCATCTCTGAAAATGCCAATGGCGAGCAATACATTTATGTAATTGCAGAGAAAAACAGCGATAATGAAGCTGTAGCCAAACGTACCATTATAGAAACCGGTAAAACTCAAGGCGATGTTATAGAAGTATTAAACGGTATTAACGACGGTGCCGAAATTATTAAAGAAGGTGCCCGTAGCGTTAGAGACGGACAAACCATAAAAGTGATTAAATACTAAGCCAAAATCATGACAAAACAAAAAAAGCAAACCGATAAAGAATTTGGAATGTCGTCGTGGGCCATTAACAACAAAACCACGATTTACGTTCTCATGGCTTTAATTCTCTTTTTAGGGGTTTCGGCATATTACAGCATGCCTAGAGAAAACTTCCCGGAAGTAAAGGAAACTAAAATATATGTAAGTTCCCTCTACCCAGGAAACACAGCCGAAGATATCGAGAAATTAATTACAGACCCGTTAGAAGACAAGTTAAAAACCATTAGTAATGTGGTTGAAATAACATCGACTTCACAAGAAGATTACTCGATGATTATAGTTGAATTCGACGAAAATATTTCTGTAGATCAAGCCAAACAAAAAGTTAAAGACGAAATAGATTCAGAAACCGCCAGCGAAGATTGGCCTACGTTTAACGGTGCCAAGGTAGAACCTTCTGCATTCGACCTGAACTTATCTGAAGAAATGCCTATTTTAAATATTAACATTTCTGGAGATTACCCGGTGACCAAACTGAAAGAATTTGGAGAATATCTTCAAGACGAGATCGAAGACCTTCAGGAAATAAAACAGGTTGACATCCGTGGTGCCCAAGAAAAAGAAGTAGAAGTTGCTGTAGACATTTTTAAAATGATGGCTGCACAGGTAAGCTTCGACGATGTTATAAATGCCATTAACGGTGGTAACGTAACCATGTCTGCTGGTAACTTAATATCGAGCGGACAACGCCGTACCATACGCATTTTAGGCGAGATAGACGATCCGCAACAACTTAATAACTTCGTAATTAAATCGGAACACAACAACCCGATTTACCTTAAAGATATTGCCAAAGTAACGTTTAAAGAAAAAGACCGCACTACCTATGCCCGCGAATTTGGCCATCGTGTGGTCATGCTAGATGTTAAAAAACGTGCCGGAAAAAACATGGTCGATGCTGCAGAACAAATTCAGCAAATCGTAAAAGATGCCAAAGCTAACGTATTTCCAGAAGACTTAACCGTTACCATTGCTAACGACCAATCGTCGGTAACTATTGGACAGGTAGACGATTTAGTTAACAACATTATATTTGGTATTATTCTGGTTGTAACCGTACTTATGTTCTTTTTAGGTTTCAAAAACGCCCTGTTTGTTGGGTTTGCCATCCCAATGTCTATGTTCATGTCGTTGGTTATTTTAAATCTTTTAGGCTACACCCTAAACACCATGATTCTTTTCGGATTAATTATGGGGCTCGGTATGCTTGTAGATAACGGTATTGTGGTGGTAGAAAACGTATACCGATTGATGGACGAAGAAGGCATGAGCCGTGTTGAAGCTGCTAAAATGGGAATTGGTGAAATTGCCTTTCCTATCATTATCTCTACTGCAACTACTGTAGCTGCATTTATACCATTAGGGATGTGGCCTGGTGTTATGGGAGAATTTATGATGCTGCTGCCAATAACCTTATCAACCGTATTAGGTTCGTCTTTATTTGTTGCCATTTTCTTTAACTCGGTTCTGGTTTCAAAATTCATGACTACTGAAGATAAAGACATGCCGTTAAAGAATATTATAGCCATAACCAGTATAGTTTCGGTTATTGGTCTGCTTATTTTAATATTTGGTGGCGCCTATCGCGGACTTGGAGGCTTAATGTTATTTACGGCTCTCATGCTTTGGATTTACCGTTTGGCACTACGTAAAATGGCCAACTACTTTCAAACCAACACTTTGGTAAAACTAGAAAATCTTTACGAACGCGAGCTAAGACGTGCTTTAAGTAAAAAGTGGCCAGTTTTTGTAACCATCTCCACATTCACCTTATTAATAATAGCCTTTATAGCTTTTGGAGCTTCTTTAGCTTCGCAACGTACTAAAGTAGAATTTTTCCCAGATAACAAACCGAACCAGATTATTGTTTACATAGAATATCCTGAAGGTACAGATATCGAAAAAACCAATGCGATTACTAAAGAAATAGAAGATAAAGTATACGCCGTACTTAACGACAATATGTATAAAGATGGTGATTACAATTTTCTTGTAGAAAGTGCCGTTTCGCAAGTAGGTGAAGGTGCTGGAAATCCGCAAACCGATGGTGGTTCTTCTGCCGAGATGCCACATAAAGCTAAAATTACCGCTTCAATGCGTGAATACAAGTATCGTCGTGGTGCCGATAGTGAATTATTGCGCCAAAAGGTTCAGACTGCCTTAGTAGGCATCTATCCCGGCGTACTTATTTCGGTAGAAAAAGACCAAAATGGTCCACCTGCTGGTTCCCCTATCAATATTGAAATTGAAGGCGATGATTATACCGAATTAATCGCTCTTGCAGAAGACATGCGAAACTTCATCAACCAAAAAAATATTGCAGGTATCGATGAGTTAAAAATTGATGTTAACAAAGATAAACCCGCAATGCAAGTGGTTGTAGATCGCGAAAAAGCAGGAGAATTAGGCGTAAGCGCAAGTCAAGTAGGCCAGCAATTACGTAACTCTATTTTTGGTAGTAAAGCTGGAGTGTACAAAGAAGGTGGCGACGATTACGATATTTATGTGCGATTTAACGAAGACAACCGTTACAATACTAGCGCCATCTTCAACCAATCTATAACCTTTAGAGATATGGCTTCTGGGCAAATTAAAGAGATTCCTGTATCGGCCGTAGCCAAACAAAACAACACTTCAGGTTTTAATGCCATTAAGCACAAAGACACTCGCCGTGTGGTAACTGTTTATTCGGCCTTATCACCAGGTTATACCGATGCTGGTGCGATAGTAGCACAAATACAACGAGAAATGAAAACCTTTAAAGATTTACCAAAAGGTGTAAAAATAGATTACACAGGGCAAATCGAAGAGCAAAATAAGCAAATGGCCTTTTTAGTAAGTGCCTTCTTTATTGGCTTAGGTTTAATTTTCTTCATATTAATATTCCAATTCAACTCGCTTTCTAAACCAGGAATTATTATGCTGGCTATTTTCCTAAGTTTTATCGGTGTATTTGGCGGACTTGTAATTACAGGAAGCGCTTTCGTAATTATGATGACCATGATGGGAATTATATCGCTTGCCGGTATTGTAGTAAATAATGGTGTAGTACTCTTAGATTACGCACAACTTTTAATAGACAGAAAGAAAAATGCTCTAGATTTAGATGAAGATGATTATTTAAGTAAAGCCGATTTATTAGAAGCCATAGTAAAAGCGGGTAAAGCACGTTTAAGACCTGTTTTACTTACGGCAATTACAACCATTTTAGGTTTAATTCCTTTGGCTATCGGTTTGAACATTAACTTCTTTACTCTGGTTAGCGATTTCGATGCCAATATTTATATGGGTGGAGACAACGTTGTGTTCTGGGGGCCGTTGGCATGGACCGTAATTTACGGTTTATTAATAGCCACATTCTTAACCTTAATTGTTGTCCCTGTATTCTTCTATCTCATAACTCGCTTTAAAATGTGGTTAGCAGAAAAACGCATTACCCGTGTTGCAGCGTAATTGAAACTGACTTTTAAAAATGAAAGCTACTTTCTGATTTGATTAGAAAGTAGCTTTTTTTTTATGGAGATAAGCATAATTAAACCAAAACTGGTAAGTTACTGAAAGTGTATTACCTATTCCAATTGTCACTTAAAACCGCATATTTTTACTTTAACACAAATACATTATAACATATAATTCATTATCTTTGATTTATGTTCATTTTAATAGCAAATTGATTTTTCTTCCCTAATACAGTTTTTACACAACTAAAAAATCAATAAAATGAAAAATGTTCTATTTTTAATAGGAACCTTAATCTCCATATTTTCCTATTCTCAAAAAACAGTAGCGGAATTTGACGCTGTATTAGCACAATGGGATAAGCCCAACGAACCAGGAGGTGTTGTAGGTGTTGTCCAAAATGGGGAATTTATTTATCAAAAAGCTTTTGGTTTAGCTAGTTTAGAGTTTAACGTACCTAATAAAATTTCAACGAAATTTCAACTAGCCTCTATAGCAAAACAATTTACAGCAGCTTGCATTATTTTACTAGCACAAGAAGGCAAACTACAGTTAGACAACACCATAGATCAATATTTCCCCAATGGACCAGATTATTATAAAGATATTACCATACAACATTTACTAAACCATACTAGCGGAATCTGGAGTTTTGAGCAAGCCTTTGATCTACTTTTAAAAGATATAATAATTACCGATTATGAAATAGAGAAACTACTTAACAGCCTATATATCACCAATTTCCCACCTGGCGACCAATGGTCATATTGCAATTCTGGATATTGGTTATTAGGTAAAATTGTGGAAAAAATTTCGGATAATTCCTTAGAAAATCACCTAAAAGAGCATTTATTCACCCCTTTAAAAATGTATGACACCCAACTTGTTAAAGATCCAGAAATCATTATATACAACGCTGCTAACGGATACTCTAAAGACATTAATAACAGTTATAAGCAAAGAATTGAAATAGCTAGAGATATTGTTTCGAGTAGAGCAATTATATCCACATTAGAAGATCTCAAAAAATGGGAAAATGAATTTTACCAAATGACTATTTTAAATGCCGATTTCTGGAAACAAATGACGAAACCGGGTGTTTTAAACAATGGAGAAATTCTAGAGTATGCATCAGGATTAAATTCACCAGTTTATAAAGGTTTTAAATTAATCGGCCATTCAGGAGTTAGTTTAGGGTTTCGTACTAGCTTCCATACTTTACCTGAGAAAAAACTATCGGTAATTGTTTTATTGAACAATGGAAACATTTTTGAATATGACGTCTCCTCGGCTTTTTTCGACCTTTTTATTCAGGATAAAGATACCACTTCAATTACCCCCAATTATGAAACTACTGTTAACGTTCCCATTGAAATGCCTTTAAACAAACTACAACAATTTTCTGGAAATTTTGCTCTTGAAGAAAGCACGCAATTTAATTTTAGCATAATAAATAATCAACTTACTGGTATTTCTGGAGAGAATAATGTTCCATTTCAACTAGTTCCTATATCCGATTCTGTTTTTGTCCACGCCACCACTCCTAAAGATTTTTATGTTTTATCCTTAAAGACATTTACCTTTTCTGAATTTAAAAACAAACAACCTTCCAAATTAGATATACATGTAAAAAACGAATACGTAGATCTCGTAGAGCATTTAAATAGACAAGCCGATTTTCACCTTAATTTAGATTCATACGTTGGTATTTACAGAAACGAAACCCTAAATGTTTCCTATGAGTTTATTAAGAAGAATGAGAACTTGTTTTTAAAAGTAAAAAATTACGAACCGATAAAAATCAATTTTAAAACTCCCTATAAAACATATAACATACCACATATTGCATGGGGTGGCTTCACCATCACCTTTTTAAAAAAGACCAATGAGATTACTAGTCTAATCCTTTCATCTGACAGAGTCCAAAATCTCGAATTAAAAAAAATAAAAACATAATGATCTTTAAAACAATAAAGTTATAAACTAAAAAATCCGAAGTATAATGCTTCGGATTTTTTAGTTTATAATCATATAACTTCCTTAAATTTGCACAGCAAAAATTTAGATATGTATAGAAGTCATAATTGTGGTGAATTAAGAGCATCGCATATTAACCAAGAAGTAACACTTGCTGGTTGGGTACAAAAAGTACGCGATAAAGGATTTATGGTTTGGGTAGATTTACGCGACCGTTACGGTATTACCCAACTTATTTTTGATGCCGAGCGTAGCCCAAAAGCTATTATGGAACAGGCGCAAAAATTAGGGCGCGAATTTGTTATTCAAGTTACAGGAACTGTTATAGAACGCGATTCCAAAAACGCAAATATTGCCACTGGAGATATCGAAATTTTAGTATCGGAACTAAGCATTTTAAACCATGCTAAACTTCCACCTTTCACCATTGAAGACGACACCGATGGCGGCGAAGAATTACGAATGAAATATCGCTATTTAGATATCCGTCGTAATCCTGTAAAAAACAGTTTAATCTTCCGTCATAAAGTTACACAAGAGGTTAGAAACTATTTATCTAAAGACGGATTTATAGAAGTTGAAACGCCATATTTAATAAAATCGACACCAGAAGGTGCACGCGACTTTGTAGTCCCTTCCCGTATGAACGAAGGCGAATTTTACGCCTTACCACAATCGCCACAAACCTTTAAGCAATTACTTATGGTAGGTGGCATGGATAAATATTTCCAGATTGTTAAATGTTTTAGAGACGAAGATTTACGCGCCGACAGACAACCCGAGTTTACACAAATAGACTGCGAAATGGCGTTTGTAGAGCAAGAAGACATTTTAAACACATTTGAAGGTTTAACACGTCATCTTTTAAAAGAAGTAAACGGTGTGGAAATAGATGAATTCCCAAGAATGTTATACGATGATGCCATGCGTTTATACGGTAACGACAAACCAGACATCCGTTTTGGTATGGAATTTGGCGAATTAAATGCTGTTGCACAACATAAAGACTTCAAAGTATTTAACGATGCCGAATTGGTTGTTGGTATTGCTGTTCCTGGCGGTAATGCCTATACCAGAAAAGAAATAGACAAATTAATAGACTGGGTTAAACGTCCACAGGTTGGCGCTTTAGGCATGGTATATTGCCGTTGTAACGAAGATGGCACATTTAAATCGTCTGTCGATAAATTTTACGATCAAGACGATTTAGCTAAATGGGCAGAAGCTACAGGTGCCAAAGCAGGCGATTTAATCTGTATCCTTTCGGGAGCCACAAATAAAGTACGTGCACAATTAAGTGCTTTGCGTATGGAGCTTGCAGAACGTTTAGGTTTAAGAGATCCTAAAGTTTTTGCACCGTTATGGGTCATGGACTTCCCGCTTTTAGAATGGGATGAAGAAACCGAGCGTTACCACGCCATGCATCACCCCTTTACATCGCCTAAACCAGGACAGTTGGAATTATTAGAAACCAATCCTGGCGACGTAAAAGCAAATGCTTACGATTTGGTATTAAACGGAAACGAGATCGGTGGAGGTTCTATCAGAATTCATGATAAGAAAACCCAATCTTTAATGTTCGACTATTTAGGATTTACTCCAGAAGAAGCTAAAGCACAGTTCGGATTCCTTATGAATGCTTTCGAATACGGAGCGCCACCACATGGTGGTTTGGCGTTCGGCTTAGACCGACTGGTAGCAATACTTGGCGGACAAGAAACAATTCGAGATTTTATTGCTTTCCCAAAAAACAACTCTGGCCGCGATGTTATGATTGATGCTCCAGCACCAATAGACGACGCGCAACTGGACGAACTGCACTTGTCTTTAAATTTAAAATCATAAACCATTAAAATCCTGCACATGCAGGATTTTTTAGTAGATTTATTGTATGCCTAAAAAAACCGTCTTAAAGCAATTTTTAATTTGGAGAGCCAAGCACATCTCCCAAAGGCAATTTGTATATTTTTTAAGCATCGTCTTGGGGTTTACCTCGGGATTGGGAGCGGTAACTTTAAAAAACCTAACCCATTTTATTCAACACTTTTTAGAGGGTAATTTTGTAAAATATTACCATCATGCCTTCTATTTTGTGTTTCCTATTATTGGATTTACACTGGTTTACCTTATCATAAAATACATTATCCGCAACAAAGTAAGTCACGGTATTCCTTCAACACTTTACGCCATTGCCAAACGCAAAGGTATAATGCGGCAATACCAAATGTTTGGTTCTATTTTAACAGCCCCTATTACCGTTGGTTTTGGAGGTTCTGTAGGTCTGGAAGGCCCAACTGTTGCTACCGGTGCAGCTATTGGTTCTAACATTTCCAGAATGTTCCACATGAACCAGACTACACGTAATTTACTGGTAGGTTGCGCTGCTGCTGGCGCCATGTCATCGATATTCAAAGCGCCTATTGCAGCCATTATTTTTGCTATAGAAGTGTTTAGTTTAGACCTCACATTGGCTTCGATGCTTCCGCTGTTATTAGCTTCGTTATCGGCAATATTAACCTCGTACTTTTTCTTTGGTGACGATATAATTTTACCATTTAAAATTGAAGACGAGTTTCATTTTTCAGATGCGCCGTTTTATATGATTTTAGGCGTCGTTGCTGCCCTAGTGTCTATATACTTTACAGTAGTTTACGACCGCATTCAAAGTTTTTTCGACACCATTTCTTCACCTATGAAACGTGTATTGATTGGCGGTATTGGTATTGGTATTCTCATTTATTTTATTCCGCCTTTATACGGTGAAGGGTTCGATGTTATAAACAACTTAATTGCCGGAAACCCAGAAAAAGCACTTACCAATAATTTTTTAGGTTTAGACACCTCTAACTTTTGGACCGTAATAATGCTACTATGCGGGTTAATTGTATTTAAAATTATTGCCAGCGCCTTAACTTTTGGAGCTGGAGGTGTTGGTGGTATTTTTGCCCCTACCTTATTTATGGGCAGTTTAATGGGGCATTGTTTCGCTAAATTAGTAAATTATAGCAGTTGGTTAAACAGTTCTATTTCCGAAAGTAATTTTACATTGGTGGGTATGGCAGGCCTTATGGCTGGGGTATTGCAGGCGCCATTAACCGCTATATTTTTAATTGCTGAATTAACAGGAGGCTACGATTTATTTATTCCGTTAATGCTGACTTCTGCCATTTCGTTTAGCATTGCCAAAAGCTATTTACCGCACTCTGTGTATACGATGGAACTCGGGCGTAAAGGCGAACTTATTACACACGATAAAGACCATGCTGTGCTAACCTTAATGGATATTAAAAAAATTATTGAAACTAATTTTATTCCGTTAAACCCTAAAATGACCTTAGGTGATATTGTTCACCAAGCTGTAGTTAAATCCAATAGAAATATCTTTCCTGTAATTGGTCAGAAGTCAGATAAATTAGTAGGTATAATTTTACTGGACGACATCCGGCCAATCATGTTCGACCAAACGCTATACGACAATGTGCTTGCAAGAGATGTTATGCAAAATCCGCCAGAAATCATCGACCTCAACAACGATAAAATGACCGATATTATGAAGAAATTCCAAGATAGCGGCGCATGGAACCTTCCTGTTGTTAAAGATGAAAAATATATTGGGTTTATCTCGAAATCGAAATTACTCACGGCTTACAGACGCCAGTTAATTAATATTACCAATTAGATGCTGTTATGAAATACGTACTTTACATACTATTTGCATTAACTTTAGGAAGTATTTTTGCAGGCTTTATTTTAGACGTACCCTATGCCGAAAAGCTTATAGGTTTTGGTGTGGCCGGCTTATTTTTAATTGTATTCCCCATTTTTGCCTATTACCGTTGGAAAGATAAAGATGTGAAAGATTACATGCTTACCAAGGAGAACTTACAGAAAATGCGCGAGCGCGAAGGCGACGACCGAACGCTTTAATTTAAATTCCGTTTTTCAATAAAAAAACGCTTCATTAAACCCGAAGCTTCATCTTCCATAACACCACCACGCAATACGGTTTTAGGATGTAATTTTGTTTGTAACTGAATACAACCACGCTCGACATCTCTTGCACCGTAAACAATATTAGAAATCTGACTCCAATATAATGCGCCTGCACACATTTGGCAAGGTTCTAAAGTAACATAGAGTGTGCATTTTTTAAGATATTTACCGCCTAAATAATTGGCGGCAGCTGTTATAGCCTGCATTTCGGCATGCGCTGTAACATCGTTTAGTGTTTCGGTTAAATTATGTGCCCTTGCAATTATGGTATTATCAATTACAATAACTGCACCAACAGGAATCTCGCCTTTTTCGTAAGCACGCTCTGCTTCTTGCAGTGCCTTTTTCATGAAATAAGTATCGTCAAAAATATTTTCCATGCTGTAAAAATACAATTTCAAAACGTACATTTGTACTCGTATGGCACATTTACTTTCAAATATAAATTCACCTAAAGACCTTCGGAAATTAGCTGTTAAAGACCTTTCTTTTTTAGCTAAAGAAATACGCGATTTCATTATAGAAATCGTTGCCACTAAAGAGGGACATCTTGGGGCAAGTCTGGGCGTTGTAGAGCTTACCATTGCGCTTCATTATGTGTATAATACTCCAGACGATCTTTTAATCTGGGATGTGGGACATCAAGCTTATGTGCACAAAATTTTAACCGAACGCCGTAAACTTTTCGATACAAACCGACAATTTGGAGGCCTAAGTGGATTTCCAAAACGCGACGAAAGTATTTACGATACGTTTGGTGTAGGGCATTCGTCAACTTCTATCTCGGCAGCACTAGGTATGGCTATTGCATCGCAACTCAAAGGCTTTGTTAACAAACAACATATTGCTGTTATTGGAGATGCTTCTATAGCCAGCGGAATGGCTTTTGAAGGGCTAAATCACGCAGGTGTTACCCAAGCCAACATTTTAATTATTTTAAACGATAATGCCATTGGTATAGACCCCAGTGTTGGTGCGCTAAAAATGTACCTTACCAATGTAAAAAAAGGCACACAAAAACAAGACAACATTTTTGAAGCATTAAATTTCAAGTATTTCGGCCCTATAGACGGACACGATTTACCAAAACTTATTGAAACCCTGGAACATTTAAAAACAGTTCAAGGTCCGAAGTTTCTTCACCTTATTACCACAAAAGGAAAAGGTTTAAAACAAGCCGAAGAAGACCAAGTAAAATATCATGCTCCTGGAAAATTCGATGCTAAAACTGGTGACTTAATAGTGAAATCAACAACCGTACAACCACCAAAATTTCAAGATGTTTTTGGACATACTATAGTAGAACTAGCCAAGCAGAATAACAATATTATTGGCATTACACCTGCCATGCCTACAGGTAGTTCTTTAAAATATATGATGGCCGAATTTCCAGACCGCGCTTTCGATGTTGGTATTGCCGAGCAACATGCGGTAACGTTGGCTGCTGGCATGGCCACACAGGGCTTAATACCCTTTTGCAATATCTACTCAACATTCTTACAACGGGCTTACGACCAAATTATTCACGATGTTGCCATACAGAATTTACCTGTAATTTTTTGTCTGGATCGTGCTGGTTTGGTGGGTGAAGATGGCGCTACACATCATGGGGTTTTCGATTTAGCTTATTTAAGATGCATACCAAACCTTATTGTTTTTGCGCCTAGAAACGAAGCAGAATTACGCAATATCCTTTATACTGCCCAACTTGGGTTATCGCACCCCATTGCAATTAGGTACCCCAGGGGTAGAGGTCGCGAAATTGACTGGAAAACACCTTTCCAAAAGATTGAACTAGGAAAAGCTGAGCAATTAAAATCCGGTAACGAAATAGCCATTTTAAGCATAGGGACAATGGCTTACAATATTGAAGATGCCATAAATGTATTGAACCCAGAATTACAGGCTAAAATAGGGCATTACGATATGCGATTTGTTAAGCCTTTAGACGAAAAATTACTGCACAGCATTTGCAAGACGTTTACTAAACTTGTTACTATTGAAGACCATGTTTTATCTGGCGGATTTGGTAGTGCTATTTTAGAATTTGCATCAGCTCACCATTACAAGATCGCGATAACAAATTTAGGCATTCCAGACACTTTTATAGAGCAAGGAAGTATAATCCAACTACAACAGCATTTAGGCTTAGATGCCACAAGCGTTGCCAAAACATTAGAACACCTATTACAAAACTAAATATAAACAAAAAAGCGAGCCAGAATTCTGGCTCGCTTTTAATATGGTTTATGTGTTTCTGTTTATTTTACGATAACCTTTTTAGTAGTTGTTAACCCTGCACTTGTAAATTTAGCCAAGTACACTCCTGAAGCCACACGAATAGAAATATCGTTTGTTGCATTACCAGATAAATTCAAATTCTTCACATATACGGTCTGCCCGTTTAAGTTAAATATTTGAAGATTAACTTCACCTAAATTAGATTTAGAAGTTACTTTAAAATTACCTTCAGATACTGTTGGGTATAAAGTAATTCCTGAAGCTAACTCATTTTCTTCTACACTTAAAGCACCAGCAGTAAACTTACCTGCAAATATACCTCTACCATAAGTAGCAGCAAAGATGGTATTGTCATCACGTAAATCTAAATCCATAACTTTTACGTTACTCATACCATTAAATGCCGATTTCCAAGTTGGTGCATCACTCATAAAGTTAGAAGTGTACCACACCCCTAATTCTGTACCCACAATAACTTCTTCTGGTTTTAATGGATTTTGAAGTATGGCTTTAACAGGAAGATCTGGTAAATCGCCATCTTTTTGTGCCCAAGTTGCTCCAGCATCATTCGTGTACCAAATATTATTAACACCATAGTTATGGAATGTTACAAACATTTCGTTGGTAGATCTTCCAAACTCGATATCGGAAATACTTCCTAAAAAGCCTGGTGCTGGAATTTCTTCCCATGTTTGTCCCCATGGCGCACTAGCCATTGTCACTTTTAATAGTTTACCATTAGCCAAACCTAAATACAACGTACTGTGCGAACTGGTTTCGTCGTAAGGCGAAACAGCCAAAGCGGTAGCCGAAGCATCCATCAAAGCGTTTTTAATAGTATTTACAGTATAAACACCCGACTCACTTTTTGTTCTAAAAGTTCTAATAGCTGGAGCTGATGCAGTTGAGTAGTTCGAGAATAAGAAATCTAGTCTAGAATCTAACACCTGCGGATTAATAAAATCGCCTATGTTGGCATCAGAACTAAAAATGGTAGCTCCCTCTCCTGTTTTATAATCTATTTTTCTAATACTGTTGTTGTACACGTAGTTGGTTATAAAATAGGTATCGGTTCCATCTTGGTCAAAAGACGTATATGCACCATCTCCTCCAGTAACATCTTCGGATCCGTTGATGCCTGCTGAAGCATTTTCAAAATAAGGCGTCCCGTTATCTTGTGTTCCTCCTGCAAAATATTCACCTGTAATAGCAGTTGTTGGGGCAACACCAACAGTATAGAATTGCGTTACATTATATCCAGTATTTCTCGCGGTTGGGTTGGTACCACTAGTTGACGAATAATACACCCCACCATCGTTACCAAACACCATTTTAGAGGTATCGCCATTACCAAATACTATAGCATGTTGGTCGGCGTGCATTTCTGGAAATCCAAATCCGCCATACCAATGTGTTAACTGATTCCAAGTTGTACCTCCGTCTTCACTACTAAAATAATCTATTCCTCCAACAAATGCCTTTTCATCGTTATTTGGGTCTAGAGTGATAAATAAATCGTAAAATGCTTGTCCTCTACAAAAATCGTTTGCAGCTATGTTTGTATCGGCATCATCTGGTAAAGGTAAACTTTGTGCCGTAGCAAAACCATCGGTTGTTTTTTGCATAATTACAGGTACACTAGCGCCTTCGGCCAATACATAAATTTTGTTGGCATCGGTTGCCGATGCAGCTAACTGCGTACGTCTGGCCGCCAAAGTGTGTTTAAGAATAAAAGCGGTACCATCTGTTGATGCAAAAATAGTTCCTCCGCCATCGCCATGAATCTGACTTTGCCTTGTAGATACCCAAATGGTGTTATCAGCCCCTAAAACAATATCGTTAGGCTCGTATCTGTTTCCTGCTGTAGTTAAAGGCAGTCCTAACTGACTCCAAGACGTCCCTCCGTTAGTCGATTTAAACAATCCGTAATCTCCAGGGCCAAATAAGGTTGAAGGACTAGCCTTGCTATAAAATGTAGAACCCGCAGCTACATACACTTCCGAAACGCCATTATTATCTCTTACCACGATGTCGTTTACATGCTGATTACCTTCTAATACATAAAACCCACCAAATTCTCCAGCACTTGCTGTTATGGTTATATTTACGGTTTCACCTGCATTAATTTGAGTTGCAATTTTTGCTCCATCTTCTTGGGAAATCATTAATGACGGAATTTGCACTGCTCCCGTAGGATCTTCGCCGCCCATAACAATAGGGTTTCCTGGCTCGTTATTTATCATAATAACGGCTATGGCTCCTGCATTTTGCGCATTAAGCACTTTTTCTACAAACGTACAATTGCCACGATAAATTAAAGCTATTTTTCCATTAATGGCAGAAGCATTATCTAATAAAGCACAAGCCTCTGTTGGCTCTGCCAAAACTAAGTTTCCTGTGATATTTTCGTCTGCCTGAGGACCGAAACTAGCACTTAAAGACGTATAAGTACCTGCAACACTTCCTGGAGAGTTTACAATCATTTCCGAATCGGTTTGTAAAACGGTTTCTCCTTCCGCACCACCAAAAATATGAGTCCAAGAGTTTCCGCCATCTGTAGATTTCCAAACACCATTACCTTGAACATCACCTGAAACATAAGATTCCCCTGTCCCCACATACATAATTTTACTGTTATTAGGGTCTACGGTAATGCAAGTAATGTTTAAATTTTCTGGTATATCGACAGCAGTCCATGTTGAAGCAGGATCGGAAATTTTTGTGTTTTTCCATAAGCCACCACTAACACCACCAGCGAATACTGTTTCGTTTGAAGCGTCGTTAGGATCAAAAATTAAAGCTCTTGTTCGTCCACCTACATCATTTGGGCCTCGCTCTACCCAGTTGTTGTTCGTGTCGTCTCCTGGCACTCTGCCATTGGCTAAACTTTTGTTGCGCTGTTCCAACAATTCTTTTTGAATGACAGCTAAATTTTCTGGTGTAGGTCGTCCCAATCTAGGGTTCATGGTAAGCTCCCACATACGTTCGTTGTAACGTTTAGGAGGTAAACCTTGCTCTGCACGCTCTTTTTTAGATAAGCCTTGAGTGTTTTTAAACGGGCTGTTTTCCAAATGTTTAGCATGCAACGCCCGAAGCTCGGTCACCGAGTCTGCCGGTGCATCTTTCTTTTGTTCGCATGAAGCTATTACGACTGCTAAGCCTAATACGCCTAATGCGCGGTGTAGTTTATTTCTCATATTGTTTAATTGTATCTCACAAAAATAATTTTTTCTTGCTGTTACACAAGCATTCTGGTTTACGAATATAGCTTTCCTTGCAACTTTTTATATATCAAATCGGCCTGACTATCAGATAACAGCGACACATAATGACAGACATTTAGTAGCCGTAGATACAAGGAATCCTGATTAAAATCTATAGTTTCTGGCAACGTTTTTAATATTAGCGCATCGTAATTGCTTGCTCTTCCGTAGTACTGATTGTTAACTGCCTGAATAACCGTTTGTAATAAACGTGAAATAATTTCGTAACCCGCAATCTCTTTATCGAGCACTTCTTTAGATTGATAAATTTTTTCTACACTTAATTTTATGATGTCGTTAATTTGGGCTTTGTATTTACTTTTATCGAGTAACGACACAGTAAATGTTCCGTTTAAAATATCGTCTTCGTAAGTTTCAAACACCTCTATAGCTTCATTAATTAACGTACTAATGGCTAATGCTCTTAAATAACTTATGCGATCTTGCGTGGTTTGTAATTGATGATATTTATTGCTATCAATAACATCTTTCACCAATTTAATTAAATATTCTAAAGCAAAATCTTCATCGATAAGCCCTAGGTTAATACCATCTTCAAAATCAATAATCGTATAACAAATATCGTCTGCAGCTTCAACCAAAAAGGCTAAAGGATGCCTGTTAAATGCCACTTCTCCAGAGTCGGCTTTATATGACAGCCCTAGCGTATTTGCCACTTCTAAAAACGCTGGGTATTCGCTCTGAAAAAAACCGTATTTTTTATCGGCCACATGTGCGGTTGGTTTTTTGGGCAACGAGGCTTTAGGGTATTTAATAAAAGTACCTAAAGTAGCATAACTTAAACGAAGCCCTCCATCGCGGCCTGCACGACTTTGTGTCAAAATTTTAAATCCGTTAGCATTCCCTTCAAAATCGCATAAATCTTGATACTCTACAGCTGTTAAATCGGCTTTATACTCTTGCCCGGCACCTGTTTTAAAAAATTCTCCGATCGCTTTTTCGCCTGAATGCCCAAATGGCGGATTACCGATATCGTGGGCTAAAGCAGCCGTAGCGACTATAGCTCCAAAATCGTTTGGCAAGTAACCATGTACTGTTTTTAAATCGGGATATTTTTCCAATAATTTTTGACCTACCCTTCTGCCCAAAGAACGAGCAACTACACTTACCTCCAAACTGTGCGTTAATCTGGTATGCACAAAATCGGTTTGAGACATGGGGATCACCTGTGTTTTATCTTGTAAGCTTCTAAATTCTGCCGAAAAAATAATACGATCGTAATCTACTTCAAACCCTAAGCGCGTTTCGTCTTGATCTTTACGTAATCGTTTAGTAACATCGCCATAGCGATTAAGAGACAATAATTCTTCCCAATTCATAATAAAAATTTAAGTCTGCGCAATATAACATTTTAAAACACAAAGCACACTGCAAAAACGCTATACACAAAGTTAAATCTAATGTTAAATTAACGTTTTCTAATTTTCTTTTTATCGCTGCTAGATAACCTTTAGTTAACCTTTTTATGAACTAGGTTTAATACTTCATTAACCTTGACTTTACATTATGCGAGTTTCTTTGCCCAATGAAAATAAACGACAAAATGAAACAAATTTTAATAGTATTTGGAATTTTAATCTCCTCTATTACTTATGCCCAAAACACCGGGACTATTGTTGGAAAATTAACCGACAAAGAATTTAACAACGAACCATTAGCGTTCGCCAACGTATTGATTAAAGGGACTACAAAAGGAACCACATCGGACATGGATGGGCTTTACACTTTTGAAGACCTAGAAGCCGGCCCTTATACCTTAATATACAGTTTTGTAGGCTACGAAACCCAAGAAGTTGACATTACTGTTGTGGCAGGAAAAGTAACCGAAGCCAATATTGTTATGGGCGCTAGTGCTGCCGCTTTAGACGAAGTTGTAATTACTACAACCGCAAGAAAAGATAGTGAAGTTGCCTTATTACTAGAGCAAAGAGAAGCTGTTGAAATTAAAGAAAGTATTGGATCTATAGAATTAGGAAAATTAGGGGTAAGCGATGCCGCTACTGCCGCTACTAAAATTTCTGGTGTTTCCAGCAGCGAAGGTTCTGGAGATGTATACGTAAGAGGATTAGGCGACCGTTATTTATACACCACTTTAAACGGAATGACAATTCCTTCTGACGATGTTGACAAAAAGAATATCGACTTAGGTCTTTTTCCTACTAGAATCGTGGAAAGCATCTCGATTAGTAAAAACTTTTCGCCAGAAAGTTCATCTGACCAATCTTCGGGAAGTATCGACATAACATCTAGAAGTTTAGTTGGAAGCGACGAACTACAATTAGGTTTTCAAACAGGAATAAACACCAATGCTATTGGACAGAGTGAATTTAAACAAACTGCCAATAAAGATGATATTACATTTGGATTTTACTCTAGTAACCTTTCTACAAAAGATGCCATTACACAACAATCTTGGAACACAGAAAGCGCTATTTTACCTTTAAACTACAGATATACTCTAACTGCAGGAACTAAAATTGGAGATAAATTCAAAATTTTATTTAATGGATCGCAATCCAGTGATTTCGATTATAACCAAGGAGAATTTCAACAATTTAACCGTAACCTGTTAGACGTAAACTATACCGATGCTACAAACTACAGCAATACTATTAGTACATCTGGACTTGTAGACATGTCTTACGATTTTAACGACAATAACAACTTAAGAGCTGTAAGCTTGTTTGTTAACAAATTAACCGATCGTGTTTTTGAAGCAGGTAGAAATCGTCAAGGTTTTGTTTTTGAAGAAGTAAACGATCCAGATTCTTATAGCCAATATGTGTTAGATCAAAATACCATTCAAACTAGACTTTGGGTAAATCAAATTATGGGTGAGCACCAACTTGGTTCTAGAAACAACCTGACTTGGGGTTTTGGTTTTAACCAAATGGATGCCGACGAACCTAACCGTATCAGAAATGAGGTTAACATAAAAAAGCCAACCGATACAGAGCCAGAAACTATAGAATTGGCAAACCAAGGTGGTACACAACAAAGAAAGTCGTTCCAAGATATCGAAGACACAGAATATAGTGCCAGATTAAAAGATGTATTTAACATTTTTGACAACGACACGATATCATCTTTAAAATTAACAGTAGGTGGTAACTATAGATATAAAACCAGAGATTTCGAATCGCAAGTTTATGGTGTAGACGAAGTAGGTGCGCCAGGACAAGTTGTTCCGCCATCTATAGATAACATCGGAGCTGTTTTTACTCAAGAGAATTTCGATAGCGGTGTTTTAAACTTAGTTGAACAACGACCAGATAGCTATAACGGCGAATTAAACTCTGCCTCTGGTTTTTTAAGCTTTAATTACTCTATTAATAAATTCAACTTTATTTTAGGTGCTCGTTATCAAAACGACGAAATCATTGTAGACTATAATGTAGGTAACGCACCAGGAGGGCGCTATGGTAGCGTAACTAAAAACTACGACAATATTTACCCAGCACTTAATGTTAAGTATGCGGTAAACGAAAAAAATAATTTAAGATTAGCTGCCAGTAAAACCATTACCTTACCAGAATTTAAAGAAATCGCTCCTTTTGGTTACGTATCTCCAACCAACCAAGTTGTTGTAGGTAATATTGATTTGGAAGCTAGTAATGTTTACAATTTTGATGTTAAATGGGAACTTTTCCCTTCTAACAAAGAACTTATTTCGGCAACTGGATTTTATAAATATATAGACAACCCAATAAACAGAACCTTAGACAGAGGATCGTCTGGATATTTCTCATTCTACAACACGAGCGATAGAGCACAGGTATTTGGTCTAGAACTTGAAGCCGATTTAGGTTTAATCTCATCAACAGAAGACAATGGCCTTAATTTAGATTTAGGTTTCAACTTTACCAGAATGTGGCACAACCAAGACTTAAGAACCATTTATAACGACAATGGCTCTATAGCAAGCACCTTTACTTACAATGGTAAAGACGAAATTGGTCTAGAAGGCGCATCAGATTACATAGTAAACGCCTCTTTAAACTTCTCGACAAATTGGGAAAGAAAATTCAATGCAAACATATCTGGGAATTATGCATCCGATAAAATTTACGCTTTAGGAAGTGCTCCAGATAGCCAAACAACTCAATCTAATTTATACAACAACGAAATTATCGAAAAAGGATTTGTAGTGTTAAACGCCACCATAAACCAAGAACTTTCAGATAATATCGATTTAAGTTTCAAGGCATTTAACATCTTAAACCCTGAAATAAAAAGAACTCAAGATGTAAGAAGTATTTCAACAGGTACAGAAAGTACACAAACAACACGCTCTTATAAAAATGGAGCAACAATCTCCTTAGGAGTAAATATTAACTTTTAGAATTAAATTATTAAACCTTTAAATTATGAAAAAAACAATTAAAAAAATCTCGATTTTAGGCGTAATTGCTATGCTTAATGTTTTTGCCATTAGCTGTAGCAGCGACGACGATTCTACCGGTGGTGGTGGAGAAACCGATGAAAACGTATTAGAAGGATCTATTACAGAAAACAGAACTTTAGATCCATCTATCGCATACGAACTTCCTGGTATTTTAAGTGTAGAAAGCGGAGCTACTTTAACTATTCCTGCGGGAACAAATATTACTACAGGAACTGGAACCGATGTTTACATTGCTGTACAAAAAGGTGCTAAAATAGACATTAAAGGTACTGCAGATTCACCTGTAGTTATGGGGCCTATGTCTTCTGGTAACTGGGGTGGTTTAGTAATTTTAGGAGACGCTACAACTACTGCTGGTACAGATGCAACTGCCGAAGTTGGTGGTCTTATCTACGGTGGTACTAACGATTCTGACAACTCTGGATCTATTCAATATTTAATTATCAACCAATCTGGAGCTCAAATTAACCCAGACTCTCAGTACAACGGTTTAACGCTTTATGCTGTTGGTTCTGCTACAACTATTAGCAATGTAGCTATATTAAATGGTTTAGATGATGGTATCGAATTCTTTGGTGGTACTGTTAACGCATCTAACGTATATGTTCAAGATTTAGAAGACGATGCTATCGACTGGACTGAAGGTTGGAATGGTACTTTAACTAACACTTATGTATTACACTCTGTTGCAGGTTTTTCTACTGCTATAGAAGCCGATGGTGTAAATGGTAATCCTAAAATTGTAAACTTCACTGCCGTTTCTAGTGTTGAAGGTAAAGCATTACAATTTAAAGCGGAATCTGGTGCTACTATTACAGGTCTTTCTCTTAGCGGTTACAAAACTGCTCTTGAAATGGCAGATAACGGTCCTTTAGCAAATGTTTCTATTAACGGAGAAACTGCTTCTTTAGAAGAAGCTTATACTGGCCCTGCTACTGTTGATGTAGATATGTTCGACTGGGTTGCAAATGCTGGAAGCAATGCAATTTTAACTGGTTCTCTTAAAGAAGACATGACTTTAGATGCATCTATCACTTATAGTTTACCTGGTATTTTAAGTGTAGAAAGCGGTGCTTCTTTAACTATTCCTGCAGGAACAACTATCAACACTGGTGTTGGTACAGATGTTTATATTGCAGTACAGAAAGGTGGTCAAATCTTTATTGAAGGAACAGAATCTAACCCTGTAGTTATGGCGCCTACATCAGAAACTGGTGTATGGGGAGGTTTAGTAATCTTAGGAGATGCTACAACTACTGCTGGTACAGATGCAACTGCCGAAGTTGGTGGTCTTATCTATGGTGGTACTAACGATTCTGATAACTCTGGATCTATCAACTATTTAGTTATCAAACAATCTGGAGCTCAAATTAATGCCGATTCTCAATACAATGGGTTAACGCTTTATGCTGTTGGTTCTGAAACTTCTATTAACAACGTAGCCTTATTAGGTGGATTAGATGATGGTATCGAATTCTTTGGTGGTACTGTTAACGCAACCAATGTTTATGTACAAGACTTAGAAGACGATGCTATCGACTGGACTGAAGGTTGGAATGGTACTTTAACTAACACTTATGTATCGCACACTCAAGCTGGTTTTTCTACTGCTATAGAAGCTGATGGTGTAAATGGTAATCCTAAAATTGTAAACTTTACAGCGGTTTCTACTGCAGATGGTAAAGCGTTACAATTTAAAGCTGAATCTGGTGCAACTATTACAGGTTTATCTTTATCTGGTTATACTACAATTTTAGATATGGCTAATGGTGGTCCATTAGAAAACGTATCTATTAATGGTGAAATTGCTAACGAAACTAGCCTTTACGACGGTGCTGCTACTGTAGATGTAAACTCTTTTTCTTGGGCAACTTCTTTATAAGATTTTAATCTTAAACCAAAAATGATAAAAAAAAGCATCCAATTTCTTGGATGCTTTTTTGTTTTAAAAACAATATATAGTTAATCTAGTTTTAATTATTAACTGCTAATTTAGTTTTATTGGTCCATTCGCTTACACTAGCTATGGCATTGTTAGAGTAATCTACTTCTCTTAACACATCGTTAGTCCAATAAAACCACTTCCCTACTTTTGCGCCGTTATGATATTCGGCCGATACGATTTTGTTTCCTTCGTTATCGTAACGTTTCCATTCACCTTGTAATTTACCATCTAAAGTATAAGTTCCTGTTTGACTTACAACTCCATTGTCATGGTAATACGTCGCTTCAATTAGTTGGGTATCTTTATTTAATTTTAACTCTCTTTTATCTTGCGCAAACGACACTACGGTCATTAAAAATGCAAACACATATAAAACACTAGTCTTCATCTCGTTATGGGTTTTAAACATTAATTATAATATCAAAGATAGCAATTAATTAACTTTAAAACAATGTTTACGTAACATTAAATTAACATTAGAATATAATTAACTAACTTTCAGCGCTTTAAAATAGACTGAAATAAAACCGAAGTATTAATGTTAACATAATACTAGCTTCACATTTAAATAAAGAATTTAGTAGATATTTGAAGAAATTTCATATAATCTATTAGTTTTTGTCGACTATTTTATCATGAATCAAACAACTGCCTTGCAAGAGGCAGTTGTTATTTATTCTTAATCTTTACATAACATTCACTTAACATTAGGTTTAGTTATTTGCAGCGACAAAAACTAAGACATTTATGAAACGTAAAGTATGGCTTATTATGGCCTTCACTTTTTCGTGTTCAGCTGCATTATTTTCTCAAGAAGTTAAAACTTCTAAATTTGGAAAAGGGATTATTAATATTGTCGATAAAGACAGTACTTGGTCCTTAAAGCTTGGCGCACGTATACAATTATTAGCTTCTTCATTCACAATCAACGAATTTGAAGAATTCGACGACCCTTCCTCTTCCTTTTTGGTCCGTAGAGCCCGAATTAAAATGGATGGTTTTGCCTTTAGTCCAAAACTGAAATATAAAATCGAATTAGGTTTATCTAACCGAGATATGTCTGGCGGCGGCTGGTATACCGCAGATGCGCCACGAATTATCTATGATGCCGTGGCCAAATGGAATTTCTATAATAATTTTGAACTTTGGTTCGGACAAACCAAATTACCAGGTAACCGCGAACGGGTAATCTCATCGGCCAATATGCAATTGGTAGACCGTTCCATATTAAACGCTGGATTTAATATAGATCGTGATATCGGGTTTCAGCTACATCATAAAAACACCTTTGGAAAAACATTTATAATGAAAGAAATTATAGCTATTTCGCAAGGAGAAGGCCGTAATGTGACCACCGGAAATCTTGGCGGCTTACAATATACAGGACGTTTAGAATTTTTACCCTTAGGGGAATTTGCAGATAAAGGCGATTATAGTGGTGGCGACCTAAGTAGAGAGCAAACCCCTAAACTGGCCGTAGGTGTAAGTTTCGATCATAATCACGATGCTGTAAAAACCCGCAGCAATATGGGAAGCTACATGATTACAGATACCGGATTTCATCACACAAACATAAACACCTTGTTTATAGATAGTATGTTTAAATATAAAGGCGTATCTTTTATGACAGAATTTGCTAAGCGCACTGCAGACGACCCTATTGCGCGCAATGCCGATGGTTCGGAAACAGGTATGAGCGTACTAACTGGAAATGCATTAAATTTACAAGCAGGTTACTTATTTAAATCGAACTGGGAAATTTCTGGGCGTTATGCCGCTGCTAATTTTGACCGATCTATAACTGGAAGAGGTGCAGAAAACGAATACACCGCAGGTGTATCTAAATACATTGCTAAGCACAAACTGAAAGTACAGTCGGATTTAGGATATTTAACCAATAGCGAAAGTAGTAATGTAGATATGATTTTATTTCGACTACAATTCGAATTGCACTTTTAAAACATTGGCCTCAAACACTTTAAACGCGACAACTAAAAAACAAATAATTTAGATACAATTACGAAATATTCAAATCTTAATCATCAAACAAATCATAACATTAACGTAACATATCAGTGAAAAACACTATAGATATTTGCACACAATTTTAGATTAGACTATGGAAAATATTTACTTATTAATGATTGTTGCCCTTGGCGTATTAGCCATTGCAGATTTAGTAGTTGGGGTAAGTAACGATGCTGTTAACTTCTTAAACTCCGCTATCGGATCTAAGGCAGTTTCTTTTAAAACAATCATGATAGTTGCCAGTATAGGTGTAGCTGTTGGTGCCATTTTTTCGAGTGGTATGATGGAAGTTGCCCGTAAAGGAATTTTTAACCCTGGCGAGTTTATGTTTAGCGAAATCATGATCATATTCATGGCAGTAATGATAACCGATATTTTGTTACTGGATTTTTTCAATACCATTGGTATGCCAACCTCAACAACCGTTTCGATAGTTTTCGAATTATTAGGGGCATCGGTAGCTATTGCATTAATTAAAATCGGGCATGAAAAAACCGAAGGTTTTGCAGACCTTATAAACTATATCAACACCTCTAAAGCCACACAAATTATTTTTGGTATTTTACTTTCGGTTATTGTTGCCTTTTCTGTTGGCGCATTAATACAGTGGGTTACGCGTTTATTGTTAAGTTATAATTTCGATAAAAAAGCCAAATGGGTTGGTGCTTTGTTTGGTGGTTTTGCCATTACCGCAATTACCTACTTTATTTTTATGAAAGGTATTGGCGGTACAGCATTTGCCAAGGAAAGTTACGCCAGCTTAAACGGTTTAACTATCAAAGAATTTTTAGAAACCAATGTACTGCTTATTCTTGCTGTAAGCTTAGTATTTTGGACTCTAGCTTCTTATTTATATACTACAGTCTTAAAAAGCGATATCTATAAACTTATTATCGTAATAGGTACTTTTGCTTTAGCTCTAGCCTTTGCAGGTAACGACTTAGTAAACTTTATTGGTGTGCCTATTGCGGCATGGCAATCGTACCAAATCTGGGCGGCATCTGGCATTCCAGCTAACGAATTTAGCATGGAAGTATTATCGCAATCTGTAAAAACACCAACCTTAATGTTGTTTATTGCAGGTATGGTAATGGTGGTAACCTTATGGCTATCTAGCAAAGCAAAAGCTGTAGTAAAAACATCAATAGATTTATCTAGTCAAGGTGACACTAAAGAACGTTTTCAGCCTAACTTTTTATCACGTAGTTTTGTAAGAGCAGCTGTTGGTCTTTCGGATATGGTAAGCTATTTTATCCCTGAAAAAACACAAGCCAAAATAGACCAGCGTTTTACTAAACCTTCTATTCCTTTAAATCAAGATAAAACTTACGAATTACCAGCGTTCGATATGGTGCGTGCGGCCGTAAATTTAATGGTGGCCAGTGTATTAATTTCTATAGCAACTTCTATGAAATTACCGCTATCGACCACCTACGTTACTTTTATGGTTGCCATGGGAACATCGTTAGCCGACAGAGCTTGGGGTGCAGAAAGTGCCGTATATCGTGTTGCAGGGGTTTTAAACGTTATTGGCGGCTGGTTTTTTACAGCGCTTATTGCTTTTGTTTCAGCCGCAGTAATTGCATATCTTATTAATCTACACGTGCCTTCAATGGTAGGTATTTTGTTATTAATTTCTTTATTACTTTTAGTTAGAAATTACATTTCATTAAACAAAAAGAAGAAAGAACAAAAAGCCGAAGGCCAACTTATTAAAGCTGAAAGCAGCTCGATACAAGGTGTAATTCAAGAAAGTGCACATAACATTGCCAACGCTATTAAACGTGCTAACAAAATTTATACAGGGGCTATAGATGGTCTTTCTAAACAAGACTTAGTGTCTTTAAAGAAAAACAAAAAGCAAGTCGATAAATTATCGAACGAAATAGACGAATTACGAGATAACATCTTCTATTTTATTAAAAATCTTGACGACTCCAGCTTAACAGCTAGTAACTTTTACATTAATATTTTAGGCTATTTACAAGACATGTCGCAATCTTTAGAATACGTTTCGAAAGTGAGCCACAAACACGTTAACAACAACCACAAAAAGCTTAAATTTAATCAGATTAAAGAATTAAAACAAGTTGACCAAACGGTTGAAAAACTGTTTTTAACTACACAAGAAGCTTTCGAAAAACGTTCGTTTGAAGAAATTGGAAACATTTTAGCTAACAAAAAGCAAATATTCTCGCTAATTACAGAGAAAATCCAAAAGCAAGTAGAACGCACACGCACCGAAGAGGTGAGCCCTAAAAACACAACACTATACTTTAGTTTATTACTAGAAACTAAAGATTTACTTACCGCAACTATGAACCTGTTAGAGGAATACCATAATGCGCACGACGGCTCTATAGACATCTCTAAAATAATGCAAGATGCAGAGCCTTTAGAGGAAGAATAAAAACTTAAATTGTTATAATATAAAAGGTCCGAATGTTTTAAGCATTCGGACCTTTCTCTTTTTAGTACTTTGGAGAGTATTTACTCTATTTTAAAGGTTTAACAGGATATTCTTTCATCAACTTACCAATTTTTTTAGGAATTGATTTATCACGCTTTTCAGCTTTTTCCTTCACTACGGAAGTAATAATACCTTGCCACACCAATTTTTTAGTTCCCGCATCGTACATATCTACAACAAAAGTACCTTCTTGGTAATCGTTTTCAGAATAGGAAGTTGTAGCCGAAACTGTGCCCATGCCCATACCATAGCCCCAGCCCCATCGGCCACCATAACCCATACCTCCGTTAAAATCGGTATAAGCGGTTGTGCTTGTTTTTTGGTTAACTACCACATAAAGTGTAATGGCTAAATCTGCATTATCCGATACCATATTTAGTCCTCTAGAACTTAATTCGGACTGCATAGCATCAGTGATTCGCTTTTTATCAAAATCGTTTAAAATTTTATCGCTATCCTTTTCCCATCCAGCAAAAGTATAGGTTTTAAATGCCGAAAAATCTATCGATTTATCATAATCGCTTTTAATCTGTGCAAAGCCTATTGTGGTTATTAATAGCACTAAACACAGCTGTAATTGGTTGAAATATGTTTTCATATTTTAGTATTTATGGATTAATAATGATTTGTTTAAACTGTTCTAATTTGTCCAGATTACGCCGACAGCTATTGCAAAATGCGACAAGCCTTCTAAATCGCCTGCTTTTGCAGCATAATTATAACGGAAGGCTGTGCGTATACCCCAACCGTAATTGACCTCGTACTCAAAGCCTATTTCGGGTCTTACACTAAACTGCCACGCATCGTCTTCAATGGTATAAAGTCCTAAATCCTGTTCTTGGCGATTATACATAACCCCTAATCCTAAAGATGCAAACGGCGTAAAGGTTTCCGATTCATTAAAGAAATAACTACCTGTAGCATATACTGGAATACTATTAATGTAATGGTAACGATTAGCTGTAATTGTTTCTGTACCCGAAGTCGTGGTTCTTTCCCCCATATCTTCGTAAAAGGTTTGCAAGCCAGCGCTAACCCCTAAACCCCATTCATTATTCATCATATGGGTATAATCGAACCCAACCCCTCTAAAACTGGTTTTACCTATAAAATCGGCTGTTTCTCGTGTGGGGAAAGCGATTACATAATTAAGGCTATATTTCTCTTGAGCTATAGTTGATAGTGACACCACTAAAAAACCTATAAGCATATATAATTTAAGTTTCATAAAATAAGATTTTAATTATTGAACGGAGGATGATTAAACGCTGTATTTAAACCTGTGGTAATGCGCCCCACAATATTAGACTCACTGCCTTGCAGCAATCCGTTTAAAGCACCTAACCAAACCACTGGAACCTCGTTATCGCTGTTAGTATCTTCAGGATAGGTCATTTGCACTAATACCGACCCCGAACTATATCCGCTTACATAACCTGGATAATACCCTGGGTAATACCAACCCCAACCTGGGCCGTACCATGGATAATACCAATCCCACCACCACGGATTATAATAAATAAAAGTCTGATCGAAAGTTGCCGCCACAACAACAATCTCTGGATTGCTATTGGCAGAAACTTCGGTCCAGCCCATTGCATCTAAATTAGCTTTTACGGTATTTAGAATGGCATCGGCATATACTTGGTCGATGTATTCTGGATCGCCCTCTTCACTATCATCTAAATCCATTACCTTATCTGGTATAGAGTACGTGTAGGTAGTATTAAAACTAAAATCCTGCTCGTAATTAGTGTATACGGCATCGAAATCTTCAACATATTCGCCTCCATCTGGATAACAACCATATAAGAAGAAAACTACCGCCGAAAATAACAGCCATCTGTATTTAAAAGAAGCTGCTGTTGTAAAAATGTTTTTCATAAACTTTAATTATTAACCTAATTCCACCTTAAAATATCTTTTAGCAAGAGCTGATAAGTGATTTTAGGTTGTGTTATTTTATATAAAAATAACGCAAAGAATGATAACTTACAATATCGCCTTCAATTAAAAACTTTAGAAAACTAATTTAAACAGAAGCAAACAATATCAGTTTTAGACCATTACATTAAAAAAAACACCTAAATATTAAAGCATAAAAAAGAGGCTGTCTAAAAGTTAATTTTTCGTCAATCTGAATTTATTTCAGATTCTCATAATTGTTGATTTTCAATATGATGAGATTCTGTGTAAAGCACAGAATGACGAAAAATTAACTTTTAGACAGCCTCTTTTTTTAAACAATTATCGAACAAGTATTTCTATTACGAACCACACATTAAGCAATCATCGCCTTCCGACGCTTTAGCTTGAGCTATAAGCGCTTTCATTTCTTCTGGCGACATCGGCTCGACATTTATATCTTTTTCGTTAGTTTCTTTAGCAAACTTAACTGCAGTTTGTTCTGCTTTTTCTTTTTGATAAGCTACAACAGGCTCCTCTACTTTATCTGTGGCAACGGTATTGGTAACAGGCGCTGCTTTTTTGCTATTATCTAAAGTAAATTTAATTGCATCTACCGCACTTTTGGTTCTTAAATAATACATTCCTGTTTTTAAACCGCTCTTCCAAGCATAAAAATGCATAGAAGTTAACTTAGCCATGGTAGCGCCTTCCATAAATAAATTTAAAGATTGCGACTGATCTATAAAATAACCTCGTTGGCGAGACATATCTATAATATCTTTCATGCTCAATTCCCAAACGGTTTTATACAAATCTTTAATATCTTGAGGGATATTTTCTATATTTTGAATAGAACCATTGGCGCGCATGATGTCTTGTTTTAACGCTTCGTTCCACAATCCTAAATCTACAAGATCTTCCAACAAATGCTTGTTTACCACTATAAACTCTCCCGACAACACGCGACGCGTATAAATATTCGATGTATACGGTTCAAAACACTCGTTATTCCCTAAAATCTGCGACGTTGAAGCTGTTGGCATAGGCGCCACTAATAAAGAGTTTCTCACACCATGCTCCAACACCTCATTTCGTAATTTATCCCAATCCCAAAGTCCGCTTAAATCTTTCTCTGTTAAGCCCCAAAGATTGTACTGAAATTCTCCCTTACTAATTGGGGAACCCTTGTAGGTTTTATACGGGCCATCGTTTTTAGCCTCTTCCATACTTGCTGTAACCGCTGCAAAATATAAGGTTTCGAAAATATCCTGATTAAGCTTTTTGGCTTCGTCGCTTGTAAAAGGCAAACGCAACTTGATAAACGTATCGGCCAAGCCCTGCACGCCTAAACCTATTGGTCTATGACGCATGTTAGAGTATTCCGCTTCTTTAACCGGATAATAGTTTCTGTCGATTACACGGTTTAAGTTTTTAGTAACGCGTTTAGTAATTCTGAACAATTCTTTATGATCGAAAGTGCCGTTTTTAACAAACATCGGCAAGGCGATAGACGCTAAATTACACACAGCCACTTCGTCTGGAGCTGTATATTCTAAAATTTCGGTACATAAATTAGATGAACGAATAGTGCCCAGGTTTTGCTGGTTAGATTTACGGTTAGCCGCATCTTTATACAACATATAAGGCGTTCCTGTTTCGATTTGCGATTCCAGAATTTTCTCCCAAAGTTCTCTCGCCTTGATAGTTTTTCTACCCTTACCTTCGGTTTCGTATTTAAGATATAAAGCTTCAAAGGCTTCGCTATGCACTTCGTCTAAACCAGGACATTCGTTAGGACACATTAAGGTCCACGGTCCATCTTCCTGAACACGTTTCATAAATAAATCCGAAATCCACATAGCATAAAACAAATCGCGAGCACGCATTTCCTCTTTACCATGGTTTTTCTTCAAATCCAGAAAATCCATTATATCGGCATGCCAAGTTTCTATATACATAGCAAAACTTCCCTTACGCTTTCCTCCGCCTTGGTCTACATATCTCGCGGTATCGTTAAACACCCTTAACATAGGTACAATACCATTAGATGTTCCGTTAGTACCAGAAATATAACTGCCTGTAGCACGCACATTGTGTATAGCCAAACCAATACCTCCAGCCGACTGTGATATTTTTGCGGTTTGCTTTAATGTATCGTAAATACCATCTATACTATCGTCTTTCATTGTTAACAAGAAACATGACGACATTTGTGGTTTAGGCGTTCCTGCATTAAACAAGGTTGGTGTAGCGTGTGTAAAATACTTTTTAGACATGAGCTCGTAAGTTTCTATCGCTGCGTCTAAATCGGTCAAATGAATACCTATTGCCACGCGCATTAACATATGTTGTGGACGCTCGGCTATTTTTCCGTCTAATTTTAAAAGATAGGACCGTTCTAAGGTTTTAAATCCGAAATAATCGTAACCAAAATCGCGATTATAAATAATAGTAGAATCGAGACGTTCTTTATTCTCCATAATAACCTGATACACATCGTCGGCTAGCAAAGGAGCTTCCTGCCCTGTTCTTGGATTTATATAGGTGTATAAATCGTGCATAACATCGCTAAACGACTTTTTGGTATTTTTATGTAGGTTGGAAACCGAAATTCGTGCCGCCAATCGCGCATAATCAGGATGTGCCGTAGTTAAGGTAGCCGCAATCTCGGCAGCCAAATTATCTAATTCGCTAGTTGTTACGCCGTCGTAAAGCCCTTCAATTACCCTCATGGCAACTTTTACCGGATCTACAAGCTCGTTTAAACCATAACACAGTTTTCTTACTCTAGCCGTAATTTTATCGAACATGATAGGCTCTTTTCGTCCATCTCTTTTTAATACATACATAATATTTTACACGTTTTTATTTTTGACCTGACACACCCATCAGAACAAAATGGTTAGTTAATAGGATTAATTATTGCGTTTGTTGCGATTGCTGACTAAAAGACAAGAACCGCAAGCGTATTGTTTTTAAGTTATTTTGAAATTAAAAATCGGCGTCGAAATTAAACTTATCTTCCTCCTCTTCCTTGTTTAAAACCCCTGCTTTTTGATATTCGGATACTCGTTTTTCGAAGAAATTAGTTTTACCCTGTAACGAAATCATATCCATAAAATCGAAAGGATTGGTGGTGTTATACACCTTTTCGCAATCTAATTCGCTTAATAATCTATCGGTAACAAATTCTAAATATTGCGTCATTAATTTAGCATTCATTCCTATTAAACTTACAGGCAACGATTCGGTAATGAATTCACGTTCTATATTTAAAGCATCAACCAAAATTTCTGTAATTCTGGCCTTAGGCACTTTATTTATTAAATGATGATTATGTAAGTGTACAGCAAAATCGCAATGCACGCCTTCGTCCCTAGATATCAACTCGTTAGAAAATGTTAAACCAGGCATTAAACCACGCTTTTTTAACCAGAATAACGAACAAAATGCTCCCGAAAAGAAAATGCCTTCTACCGCCGCAAAGGCGATTAAGCGCTCTGCAAAACTAGGCGACTCGATCCATTTTAAAGCCCAATCGGCTTTCTTTTTGATAGCAGAAAAATGTTCTATAGCCTTGAAGAGTATATCTTTCTCCTTCTCGTCTTTCACATAAGTATCTATTAAAAGTGAATAGGTTTCGCTATGAATATTTTCCATCATGATTTGAAAACCATAAAAGAATTTCGCCTCGCTATATTGCACTTCGCTAACAAAATTTTCGGCTAAATTTTCGTTAACAATACCATCGCTAGCAGCAAAAAAGGCTAATATGTGCTTAATAAAATAACGCTCATCGTCGTTTAATTTATCTTTCCAGTCCGAAATATCCTGATGTAAATCTATTTCTTCGGCAGTCCAAAAACTGGCTTCAGATTTTTTGTACCACTCCCAAATATCGTGATGCTGAATTGGAAAAATAACAAATCGATCTTTATTTTCTTGAAGAATTGGTTCTGTAGTTTGAGACATTATTTATGTTTTTTATTGATTATTAGACGAATGATTTTTGAAATCTTGTGCTAACAAATATTGAAAAATACACTCTAAAATGAAAGAGTTACTTATCAACATTGTCAACAAGTTTTTAACAACACTATATTCTTTAAGCAATAAAAAGTTTACAAATAAAAACACTCAACACATTAAATAACAGTATATTGTATTTTTTAAAATCACAAAAAGTTTACAAATAAAAACATCTAAACCCCCTACACATAAGACATTAACACCATTAACACAAAAGAAAATCGTTATTTGCACGAAACAAAAAAGAGAGCTCTACACAGAACTCTCTTTTTCCCCAATAATTAACTAAACTAACTAAAAATTTTCCAATAATTATGTAGTTACCTAATCTTTACAAAAGACCATTTTACAGGTTTATTTTTACGCGATTTATTACAATTTCGCGCTTAGTTATTATTCAAATATCATTAAAAGCTATAAAAAAATATATTTTTATGTATAGTTGGCCTCAAAAATTGTGTAATCGGCAACTCAATTCTAAAAAAAATATTTTCAAGCATTATCCGTTATTCTATTTATATTAATCAATTATATTTATATTTCTATTTTTTTAGATTATGATAAAAGCAGTTATTGTAGACGACGAGCCCAAAGCCATCCAAAGCCTCACATGGGAACTCAATAATTTCAACAAAGAAATTAAAGTAATACAGCACTTTACATCTCCAGAGAGCGCCATAACCTACCTTAACAATACCCCACCAGATTGCTTGTTTTTAGACATACAAATGCCAACAATGGACGGTTTTCAGTTTTTAGATCAGTTAAAAAACCGCGATTATGCAGTAGTTATCACGACAGCCTATAACGAATACGGCATAAAAGCCCTAAAACACGAGGCAATAGATTATTTATTAAAACCGATAGACTCAGACGACCTGAAAGAAACACTACAAAAAGTAAAAAAATACAACTCCAAATCCAATAATTTTAAAAACATAGAACAGGTATTAAGCGAATTTAACGAGAAATTCAACACTCATCGCATTACCATAAATACCGATGGAAAATTAATTTTTATAGACTCGGAAGACATCCTTTTTGTAGAATCGGATGGTAATTACAGTACCATCTTCTTGAAGGACGGACAAAAAATAGTAATCACAAAAAAGCTTAAAGAAGTCAACGCCATTCTACCCGAACATTTCTTTTTCAGAATCCACAACTCCTACATTGTTAACCTTAATAAAATAAAAGAATTTATTAAAAACGACGGCTATGTGGTCATGCAATCTAATCATAAAATTCCCGTAGCCAGACAACGTAAATCCGACTTTCTGGAAAAATTATAATGATAAACACATCGCCTTTAAAAACATATTCGTCAACATCACACCATTACCATACACTATTTCTATGGCTAGCATTTCTATGCACATCTTTAACTTCTATTGCTCAGAATAAAGATACCGAGAGCACGTTTGAAACACGTATAGAACAAAGCTTTTCCGACAACATAAACAAATACCGAGATTTAGAAGACCTTTTTCATAGCGACAAAAGAGACAGTGTTAAAATGAAACGTTTAATACACCTCGCCAACAAAAACAATCACAACGAAGTAAAGAGTTACGCCCTGTCTGCCCTAGGCACTATTTACAGGAATAAATCTATGTACGACAGAGCTATAACCACTTACAAAGCCGCCGAACAAGCAGCTGTTGATGCCAATAACGATGTACAGCAAGTTATCGCACTTAACATGCTTGGTGTGGTATACCGACGCATGGACTTAATTAAACCCGCACTTGATTACCACAAAAAAGCCTACGATTTAGCTAACGAAAAATTTAAATCAAATCCAGACCCTGAGTTCGAACACAGTATGGCGGTTTCTAGAAATAGTATGGGTAATATATATTTGGTACTTCAGCAATACGATTTAGCTCTGAAGCAATTCGAGCGTTCTATAGAAATTGAAAAGAAAACCAATAACAGACTTGGTTTAGCCATAAACTACCAGAATATTGGTTTTGCCCAAGAACACAAGGGCATGTTAGACAAAGCTCTTAAAAACTACCAAACCTCTTTAGAATATAACGAGCTCTTAAATTCCGACATTGGCCGAGTTATTTGTTACAATGCCATAGCCCAAGTATACATTAAAAAAGCCGACTACAACCAATCACTTTCTATTTTAAACGATGCATTAAACAAAGCTTTACAATTAGGCGATCAATATTATCTCGCTCAAACCTATATAAATTTAGGATGGACACAGGAAAAGCTAAACGACAATGCAGAAGCCGAAAAAAATTTAAAAACAGGTTTACAAATTGCCAGAGCTTACGAACTTAAAACGTTTACAGCGGAAGCACTTTTACACCTCTCTGAACTACAATCTAAACTTGGAAATTACGAAATTGCCTACACCAATTACAAAGAAAGTAAAGAAGCCGAAGAAAGTATTACCAACGACCGCAACTTAAACTATGTAAACGACTTAATTATAGAGTACGAACACGAGTCTAAAAACAACCAGATTAAAGAGCTTTCTGATGAAAACGAAATTGTGAAAAACAAACTCGAGCGAAACAAAAAATTATTCTGGTATACCGCCATTCTAATTTCGTTGTTCACCACCATGATCATCATCATAATTAGGCACAGACAAGTAAAACAAGAAAAACAAATAATCACTTTAGAACAGGACATGCTTAGAAGTCAGATGAACCCGCATTTCATCTTCAACTCCCTAAACTCCATCAAACTTTACATCATAAATAACGACAAAGAAAAAGCCGTTTATTACCTTAATAAATTCTCTAAACTTATTCGCAAAATCCTTATCGCTTCTACAGAAAAGGAGATGACCTTAGAAGAAGAATTAGACACAATGAAGCTCTACATAAACATTGAAAACATTAGATTTCAAAACGAAATAGACTTCAAAATAAAAGTTGACGAAGGCATTAACACCGCCAATATAAAAGTACCTTCGCTTATATTGCAACCTTTCTTAGAAAATGCATTATGGCACGGCCTGTCATCTAAAAAACATGATAAAAAAATAGAATTACACGTACATAAAGATACCGACAACTATATAAACATTAGTATAGAAGATAACGGAATTGGCAGGCAAGAATCTCAAAAAATAAACAGTTTAAAAGTCTTAAAACGAAAATCTGTAGGTATTGCCATTACCAAGGCTAGATTAGCAAATTTCTCTAAACGTTTCGCTAACGATTACAAATTTGATATTGAAGATTTATACAACGACAAAAACAGACCGCGAGGCACAAAGGTTACACTACACATACCTATACCTAACTATAGCAAAACCTAATTATTTATAGGTAGCAGCTACTTTTTCGAGCTCTAAATACCAATCTTCGCCAAACTTTCGTATTAACGCGGCTTTTACGAATTTATAAATTGGCACTTGCAACTCTTTACCTAAAGTACAAGCATCGTCGCAAATATGCCAGCGATCGTAATTTACCGCCGAAAACTCTGTAAAATCTTTAACACGAATAGGATAAAGGTGGCAAGACACTGGTTTTTTCCAATCTATTTCCCCTCGATTATACGCCTCTTCAATACCACAAAGCGCCGTGCCTTTAGTATCAAAAATTACGTATGCACAATCGGCGCCATCTATTAACGGGGTTTCAAACTCGCCGTCTTCGGTAACAATAGAGGTTCCTTGACTAGCTATTGCCGCGATACCTTCTGGACGCAAAAAAGGTTTCACCTTAGGATAAATTTCCTCTAAAATAGTAACCTCATCTTGTTCTAAAGGTGCTCCTGCATCGCCATCAATACAACACGCCCCTTTACAAGCGGTTAAATTACAAACGAAATCTTTCTCGATGATTTCTTCCGAAACTATGGTCTTTCCTAACTGAAACATGCTGCAAAAATAGAGAAACTTTCTATTTATTTTACATCATTAAACATTTATAATCTACTACATTTGCCCAAAATTTAAAACCCATAAAGCTATGGATTTAAACGCGAAAGAAATTTTTACCGCCTTCATGATTTTATTTGCCGTAATAGATATTGTTGGCAACATACCTATTGTAATAGATTTACGCAAAAAAGTAGGTCATATTCAGAGCGAAAAAGCCTCTATAATTGCTGGTGTAATTATGATTATTTTTCTGTTTTTAGGAAAAAATATTCTGTCACTTATTGGCATTGGGGTAAATAGTTTTGCGGTAGCAGGTTCGTTTATTTTATTCTTTATAGCCCTAGAAATGATTTTAGGAATAACCCTTTATAAAGAAGATGAAAATAGCGCGATGACGGCTTCTGTATTTCCGTTAGCCTTCCCTTTAATTGCCGGACCTGGAAGTTTAACCACCTTACTATCGTTACGCGCAGAGTTTAAGATAGAAAACATTATTGTTGCCGTAATAGTAAACGTAATAATTATTTATATTGTTTTAAAAACTTCGGCAACCATAGAGCGTTTAATAGGTCAAAACGGAATTAATATTATTCGGAAAGTTTTTGGAGTGATTTTACTTGCGATAGCTGTAAAATTATTTGCACATAATATTAAAGCCTTATTTATTTAATTATGAAAATACTTACAATAATACTTGCTGTAATTGCTCTTGGGCTTATAGCATTTAACACCACGCAAATAGATTTTAACGATCCTTTTGGCAACGATAGCATTGTAGCCTTAATAACCATAATGGCCTTACTTTGCGCCGTTGTGTTACTACTTATTTTAAACACCTCTAAACGCATAGAGGAACGCTACAAAAACAAAAAGTAACTCATCTATTGATGATTTACTTTTGGCTATTAAGTTTAATAACCTCGTTTACCATATCGTCGGTTGAATTGATAACTTCTGTAAAGGCACCTTTACCAAATAACTGGTCGGCAATGGTAGCTTTTAAGTATTGTTTCACTTCTTCGTGATAAGCCACAAAAGTAATCGTAGATTGTGTTCTAATATTTAGGTAGTCCTGAAACTTAATCACCAAGTCGTCGCTTACTTTAAAATCATTTATAAAATCTTGTCGACTATAATTATCGTACAAGTGGCGATCTTGCTCTAGCTCTTCAAAAATAAAATAACTTATAAAGCCACGATGTTCTAAAAACAACAACGTTTCGTTTTGCATATTTGTATCTAATGGCACAAAAACATCTGGAATTATACCCCCGCCACCATAAACAATTTTTCCTTTAGGAGTTGTAAATTTTAAAGAATCAGACACTTTTATTTTTTCGGGATCTATCAACTCACCACTATCTAATCTTTCAAAATACTCGTCGTAATAATCTTTATTCCCGTTGGAATATGGCCTTTGTATAGATCGGCCTGTAGGCGTATAATAACGCGACACGGTTAAGCGTACCGCACTGCCGTCTCCCAACTCCATTTCGCGCTGCACCAAACCTTTACCATAAGAACGCCTACCCACTATAGTCCCTTTATCGTTATCCTGAAGCGCGCCAGCCACTATCTCGCTAGCCGAAGCCGAGTTTTCGTTAATTAACACGTACACCTCGCCAGTTTCGAAATCGCCTGCCTCTGTTGCATAACTCTTTTCTATGGCACCACTTTTATTTTTTGTAAACAGAATCAGTTTATCATCTTCTAAAAACTCATCGACTATAGCTTCGGCAACAGCCAAAAACCCACCCGGATTATCTCTTAAATCCAATGCAATTTCTTTAGCCCCAGCTTGCTTTAATTTAGTGAGCGCCGATTTAAATTCATTAAAAGTACTTTCTGCAAAGCGATTGATTTTTATATAACCTAAGGTCTCAGTTAGCATATAACCAGCATCGACACTTTTTATGGGAATAATATCTCGAGTAACTTTAAAATCTAATATCTCGCCGGTATCTTTTCTGAAAACTTTCAAATCTACATCGGTATTTATATTCCCTTTTAAACGGTTTACGATGTCGACATTATTAATGTGTTTTCCAAACAGCGAATCGCCATTCGCGTAAATAATACGATCGCCACCTAAAATGCCAGCTTTATCGCTAGGGCCGCCCTCAACTGCACGAATAACCGTTACGGTGTCTTTATACGTATAAAAATGAACCCCAATCCCAACAAAGTCACCTTTCATATTTTCCGAAACGCGCTCCATATCTTCTCTTGGAATATATACCGAATGTGGGTCTAAATTTTCTAAAATACCGTTTACTGTTACATCTACAATACTATCGGTATTTACATTATCTACATACTCGTAATCTATATAATCTATAAGCCGATTTAACTTATCTTTATTGCTATTTGCAGTAAATAATCTATTAGACTGGTCGGCGAAATTTAATTTACCTCCAATATAAATTCCTGCCGCAACTGCAGCACCAATTATTAGTGGTAAATATTTTTTCTTAAGAGCCATTACGCGGTTAAATCTTCAATATATTCTATTTCTATACCTGCTTTTTTTAGAAAGAGCAATCCTGAATTATCTTTATATTCTTGACAATACACGACACGCACTATACCTGCCTGATGGATAAGTTTACTACACTCCTTGCAAGGAGATAAAGTAATATACAAAGTAGCTCCCTTACAAGATTGTGTAGAGGCCGCAACCTTTAATATAGCATTCGCTTCGGCGTGCAGCACATACCATTTGGTATACCCTTCTTCGTCTTCGCAAAAATTTTCGAATCCAGTTGGCGTACCGTTATATCCATCAGAAATAATCATTCTATCCTTTACAATTAATGCCCCAACTTGCTTGCGCTCACAAAAGGATAGTTTTCCCCATTCTTTGGCAATTCGTAAATAGGCTTTATCGTACTTAAGCTGTTTCTTTTTGGGCATTAAATTAATGTGGATATTTTAAATGGATACTACTTTTACATACAACACCGCTTTAATTGCGTGTGTAATCTTCTATTACTAAGAACTTAATAACGAAGATAGGTGGTTGTTATTTTAATTACAATGGCAAACCGTTAAATTTTTTACAAAACTTATCGATTTACACTACCAATTCGTTTTCTAAAATCATAGGAATAACCAAACCAATTACTATAGATGACAATACCAATACCCAATCGCGTTTTGAAAAACGAAAAACCGTTTGCATAACATAACTGAAAAACAGCACCACAAAAACGATAATTACCTGTGCAATCTCTATACCTAAGGCAAACTCGATAAGCGGCAATAGTTTATTACTAGAATTACCCACTAACAAATGAAACTCGCGCGCAAAACCTAAACCATGAATTATACCAAAAAACAATGCCGATAGCAATAAAACACCAACACCCTTTTGCTGCGTTTTACCTGCAGTAAATACATTAAAAACAGCCATAATTAAAATGGTAATCGGAATTAACAACTCAACCAAAGCCCCATTAATTTTTACAATATCGTAAGCTGCTAAAACTAAAGACAAGGTATGCCCTAAAGTAAATAACGACACTAAAACCAAAACACGCTTCCAGTCTTTAAAAACGTATGGTACGGTTAACACCATTAAAAACAAAATATGGTCGTAACCATTAATATCTAACACATGGTTTACACCATATTGAACATAAAATAAAAAATCGTCTAGCATAATTAGGGAATCTTGGAAGTTTATAAATTGAGTTTTAAATATTATACACCATTTCACTCAACGCACAAATTTAATATTTAATACGATATTTGTATTTATAAAACATGAGAATAAAGTCTTAACAATAATTGTAACAAAAAATGACTACAACCAAAAAACACGACGACCGAATTGCTAAATTAACTTTTGCTTCTGTGTACCCGCATTATGTTGCAAAAGTTGAAAAGAAAGGGCGCACCGTTGAAGAACTCCACGAAGTTATTACCTGGTTAACCGGATTTAACAACGAAGACCTGCAACAATTAATTTTGGAAAAAGCGACTTTCGAAACGTTTTTCAGCAAAGCCACCCTTAACCCTAATGCGCATTTAATAACCGGCAGTATTTGCGGCTACCGTATAGAAGACATAACAACACCATTAACAAAGCAAGCAAGATACCTAGACAAATTAGTAGATGAATTAGCTAAAGGTCGTAAAATGGAAAAAATTTTACGCTAAACTAAATCAGATTACATATCAAAAAAAAAAAAAAATCGCATTAACCTAAAGTTTAGATTAATGCGATTTTTTCGATGTTTATATTTTATTGTTTTCTAATCCAATATTGCGTTCGTCCCAAAATAGACACACCTAAAAAACCTCTCACTTTAAGCTTATTATCGTCTACCAATTTTAAGTAACAACTGTACACATCGCCCGATTCCGGATCTAGAATAGTACCTTCGTTATACTCGTCATCATCCTTTTTAAGATCTTCAATAATGACCAACCCTATTATAGGTTTATCTTTTTTAGCACCTTCGCACTTTTCGCAACGCGAATTAGGGTCGCCAACATATTTATCGATTATTTTAGCATAATACAAACCATTAGATTCGTAAATGTCTACAAGTGCTTTTTTTTCTTTGGTTTTATCGTCGAAAGTTTCCCACTTACCAACAATACCTTGTGCGTTTACAACTGCGGTAAACGTCATTAATAAAAATAATACAAAATGTTTCATTAGCTTCCTGTTTGTTTTAATATTATATCTTCAGCTACTACACCTCTTTAGACCGTTTTAATTTATTTTATAAGCTAAGCAGCCGAAGGCAAATTACAATATTTTTTCACAACTCACTCCTTCATTAAAAGCAATCAAACAAAAAAGCCTGAAAATCGAAAGATTAACAGGCTTTACACAAACTCAAGGCTTGTACTTTTTTTACTAAAATTCAAAACCATCTCAAAACATTAGCCAACGTTATACATTCATAACTTAAACTAGATATGATTTCCTAAAACTTAAACATTATGCACTGAAAAATTGTAGATGATTAGACAATGAAGACAAATCAGTTTCTATTCGGAAAATTTAGCAATCTATTAAATGAAGGATTATATTAGCTGCCATTAAAAAAAAATAGTATTACTTACATTCACATTTATAAAAAATGTATAAAAAGAATTTATTAAACATTAAGGCATATTCAGCACTAATAATAGTTTTATTTAGTCTACTAAGTTGTAAATCTCATAAAGAAATTAAAAAACTATCGTCACAAATAGATTGCAAAAAAACAATATATTTTATTTGGGACGATGAAAGCAATGCACTCCAGAGTCAAACAACAGGAAACTATAAATTAGGTTATACATTTAGAAATATTGATATTAATCTTAAAGAGCTTTTTATAGAATCAGTAGAAAAATTAAATGAAGATTATAAAGGAACCTATATTTATGGTAAGTATAATGGTTTTCCTCCAGATTCGATTATTCAAGTGCGTGTGAAGTTAGAAAAGCTAGTTTGGCATCTTAATTATTATAAATCTAAAAGAGACTTACAACTCGTGTATTCTACATCCAATGAAGATTTTCAATTTATCGGTAATAGTAAACGAAAAAAACAAAAAGCTTATTTAGAATCGTTTGAGCATGCTAATCTAAAATTTATACTAGCAACTTGTAATAATTGATTCGTTGTAAATGTTACTGATTTAATTAAAAAAGCCTGTAATTCAAAGAACCACAGGCTTTACACGTACTCAAGGTGGGAATCGAACCCACACTTCCGAAGAAACTGGATTTTGAATCCAGCGCGTCTACCAATTCCGCCACTTGAGCAAACGAATTCGTAATGGGACTGCAAAAATAATTTAATTTTATGTAAACTTCCTAAAAATTCAGCAACAATATTCTTTTCAAGTTAAAATAAATCCCTAAATTTGCACCCAATTTAAAAACCAGTAGTGTTTCTCACTTAAAAACAACAAGTTACCATGCGTAATGTTTATACAGAAGCTAAAATTTTTACCTGTGAAGCCAGTAGGGATTTAGCCGAAAAAATTGCTGCAGCCTACGGGACCCACTTAGGAAACGTAATTACCTCGACGTACAGCGACGGAGAATTCCAACCCTCGTACGAAGAATCTATTAGAGGCACGCGCATTTTTATTATTGGCTCTACACATCCTGGACCAGAAAATTTAATGGAAATGTTGTTAATGATTGATGCTGCCAAACGCGCATCTGCAAGACACATTACTGCGGTTTTACCTTATTTTGGTTGGGCAAGACAAGACCGTAAAGACAAACCAAGAGTACCTATTGCTGCTAAATTAGTAGCGAAAATGTTAGAAACTGCAGGTGCTACTCGTATTATCACTATGGACCTTCATGCCGATCAAATTCAAGGTTTTTTCGAAAAACCTGTCGATCACCTTTTTGCTTCAACCATCTTTTTACCATACCTAAAGTCGCTTAACCTAGACAACCTAACCATTGCATCGCCAGATATGGGAGGTTCTAAAAGAGCTTATGCCTATTCTAAAGCTTTAGAAAGCGATGTGGTAATTTGTTATAAACAACGTGCTAAAGCCAATGTTATTTCTTACATGGAACTTATTGGCGATGTAACCGATAAAAATGTGGTGTTAGTAGACGATATGGTAGATACTGCAGGTACACTAACCAAAGCAGCAGACCTAATGATGGAACGTGGTGCTAAAAGCGTTAGAGCCATTTGTACACACGCCATTTTATCGGGTAATGCTTACGAAAAACTAGAAAATTCTAAACTAGAAGAATTAATAGTAACAGACTCTATACCGCTAAGGCAACAAAGCAATAAAGTAAGAGTACTTACCTGTGCCGATTTGTTTGCTGGTGTTATGCAAAACGTACACTACAACAAATCTATCAGTTCTAAATTTTTAATGTAATTTAATACTTAATATAAATAAACATGAAATCAATTACAATCAACGGATCTCAAAGAGAAAGCGTGGGCAAAAAAGTAACAAAAGCCTTACGTAATGCTGGTCAGGTTCCTTGCGTATTATACGGAGGAGATAAGCCAGTACATTTCTCTGCAGATGAATTAGCTTTCTCAAAATTAGTATACACGCCTAATGCGCATACTGTTGTGATTGCTTTAGAAGGTGGCGAAACTTACAATGCTGTTATGCAAGACATTCAGTTTCACCCAGTAACAGACAAAATCTTACACATCGATTTTTATCAGTTATTCGACGACAAAGAAATTTCTATGGATATTCCTGTAGCTTTTGTTGGTAACTCTCGTGGTGTAAGAAACGGTGGTGTATTACGTAAAAACAAACGTAGCTTAAGAGTAAAAGCATTACCAGCTAACTTACCAGATTTAATCGAAGCAGATATTACTCCGCTTAAAATTGGTGGTAAATTATACATCACATCGTTAGAAAACGATGCTTACAAGTTCATGCACCCAGACAACACTGTGGTATGTCAAGTAAGACGTTCTAGAGCATCTATGAACGTAGAAGACGAAGAAGATGAAGATGAAACTGCAGAAGCAGAAGCAACTGCACAAGAATAATCTAAACGTATTCTAAAATAATAAAAAGCATGCTGTTCATTCAGGATGCTTTTTTTATTTTAACCTAAAATACGCAGCTCATGTTCAACTTTCTTTTTAAGCACAAAAAAAGCATTACGAACACTTCAGAAACACAACCCATGAAAAAATTTTTAATAGTTGGCTTAGGAAATATTGGCGAAAAGTACGAAAACACCAGACATAATATCGGTTTTAAAATTTTAGACCAATTAGCCAAACAAGAAAATTTAACCTTCGAAACCGAAAAACTAGGCGATATAACTACTTACAAATTTAAAGGACGCACCTTTATTTTACTAAAGCCAAATACGTACATGAATTTAAGCGGGAAAGCAGTACAATACTGGCTAACTAAAGAAAAAATACCTTTAGAACACTTACTTGTTATTACAGACGACCTTAATTTACCTTTTGGCAGCATACGCTTAAAAACCAAAGGCAGCGACGGTGGGCATAATGGCCTTAAAGACATTCAAGATAAATTACAAACAACAGCATACAACAGGTTCAGGTTTGGCATTAGCAACAGCTTTAGCAAAGGCAAACAAATAGACTATGTTTTAGGGGAATGGTCTACCGAAGAAAACTTGATTATGGAAGAACGCTTAAACCAATCTGTAGCCCTTATTAAATCGTTTGGGACCGCAGGTGTAAGCCGCACCATGAATGCCTTTAATGGCAAATAACACAATTCTTCTTGGAATAAAATAGTTCTACTTAACATCTGGAATATATTTATTTTAATTTTTATGCATCGAAATAAATAATTGATAAAAAACAAGTAAAAAAATTACATTAACATTTTATTTGTCAAAAAAATAAGCTGCACCCGCCTTATTATCGCTTAAATCCAATATATTTGCCGCCATTATCCCCTAATACACAATTATAAATGAAATTTTTTACTATTAAATTTTTCGCATTATACGCACTATTTTCTGTAGGCGTAAATGCGCAAAATCAGAATTTATCTCCTGCAGAAGGAGAACAATGTGGCTTCGTAGATGCTGAAAACAGATTACGTTCCAACAATCCAAAACGTTTAAACGACGCGCAATTCGAAAACTGGCTAGCTCCTAAAATTAAAGAGTTTAGAGCAAAAAAAGCAATGGGCCGTGTTGAAGACAACATCATTCAAATTCCTGTAGTTGTACACGTTATTCACGATGGTGATGCCTACGGTGTAGACGAAAACATTACAGACAGCCAAGTACAGTCGCAACTAACTGTAATGACTGAAGATTTTAGACGTATGATGGGCACTCCAGGTTATAACGATAGCGCTGTTGGAGCAGATGTAGGTATAGAATTTGTATTAGCAAAGCAAACACCAGACGGCTGTCCTACTAATGGTATTAACCGTGTTAACATGGGTAAAGAAAGCTGGAGCGAAGCAGACATCGACGCTGTTGTAAAACCAAGCACTATTTGGGATCCAGAACAGTATATGAACATGTGGTCTATCATTTTTACAAGAACAGACTTATTAGGCTATGCACAATTCCCTTCTGACTCTGGTTTAGGTGGTTTAAATAACGATATGGGCCCTGCAAGTTCTGATGGTGTAGTTTGTAGATTCAACTCTTTTGGTAGCGTTGATTACGACGACGGAACTTTTCACTTAACTGCACCTTACAACCACGGTAGAACTATGACTCACGAAGTAGGTCACTATTTAGGTTTACGCCACATTTGGGGCGACGGCGGTTGTTCTGTAGACGATTATGTTACAGATACACCTTTAGCATCGCAACCAAACAGAGGATGCCCTGTTATAGATACTTGTACAGAAGAAGGCGAAACAGAACCGCTTTACGACATGGTACAGAACTATATGGACTACACTAACGACGAGTGTATGAACATTTTTACTGAAGGCCAAAAAGAACGTATTTTAACCGTTCTAGAGAACTCTCCTAGACGTTCTGGTCTTGCAACATCTAACAAAGATGAAGAGCCTACACCTGTAGATAACGACCCTAGCATTGCTTTATCTAGCATCGATATTCCATCATGTGGTACAGAGGTTATTGCTACTGTAGACATCACAAACTTCGGAACTACGCCATTAAACTCTTTAGTGATTACTTCTGAAGTTGACAACGGGACTTCATCAGATTATAATTGGACTGGCACTATAGCTCCAGGGGCTTCGCAACTAATAGACTTACCAGGAGTTAATGTACTTGGTGGTGAATTCACCTATACGGTTTCTGTTTCTCAACCTAACGGAAAAGAAGATAACAGATCATGTAATAACGAAATATCTCAAGATTTTAAAATGACGAGTGCTTACGCTTCTACATCGGTAATTAATTTAGAATTAAAAACCGACAAAGAAGGTAGTGAAACTTCTTGGGAATTCTTAGATGGTAACGGAGACGTTATAGAACGTGGTGGTGGAAACTACTGGGGTAACTTTACTGTTAAAAAATCTTTCGAAGTAGATCTTGACCAATGTTACACTTTTGTAATTTACGATTCTGGTGCTAATGGTCTTTGTTGTACAAACGGAGAAGGTTATTACACCCTAACTGCAGACGATGGTACTGTTATTTTCTCTGGAGCTGAATTTGCTTTAGAAGAACGTGTAAACATCTCTACCAGAACATTAAGTGTAGACAATAAAGAATTTGCTAACGGTATAAGCCTATACCCTAACCCTACAAGAAGCAACTTAAACCTTAAGGTAAGCAATTCTAGCGAGTTGCCAACACAGTTTGCGATTTACAACATGTTGGGTCAATTAGTAAAACAAAAGCAAATCCACTCGACTGCCGATTTAAACATTGGTACATCGGAATTAAAAAATGGTATGTATTTTATAAAAGTTTCTAAAGGAGCTAACACAGTATCTTTACCATTCATTAAGGAATAACAAGTCCTTTTAGATATAATAAAAGCCAGATTGAGTCTTCCTCAATCTGGCTTTTTTGTTTAAGATAGCTTCACTGGTTTATAGTTTCGAAAACAATTATACATCGTTTAAAAACTACTTTCTAACCTGTCTCTTTGTAAAAGATCCATGTTAGAGTCGAACATTTTAATTCATAAGATATGTTATTCTACCTGTTTTGAAACTTTCAGTCTATTTTATAGCAATTAATCGGCCAAGAAGGATCCCTAAACTTAAGTTTACGACTAATTAACCTGTATATCCATCATATAAATCGAGCGTACATTTAAGCATAAAAAGAGGCTGCCTAAAAAGTTAATTTTTCGTCAATCTGAATTTATTTCAGATTCTCATAATTGTTGATTTTCAATACAATGAGATTCTGTGTCGAGCACAGAATGACGAACTTTTAAACTTTTTAGACAGCCTCTTTAATCTATTTAAAGATATAATATCTACTCTACGATTATCTTTTTAATAGCACTGCGTTTACCATCTTTAACTTCTAACAAATACATACCAGAAACTACATTTTTAAGTGCAATAGTTTCAGAAAAAGTATGCACATTGTTATACGATTGACTAAACACACGTCTTCCGCTTAAATCGTAAACATTTAAATGAAGTGCATTACCAGAATCTGCCGTTAAAGCAACATTAAACGTTCCTGCATTTGGGTTTGGCCATACTTTAAAATCATTAAAGCTAACCTCGCTTACACCTAAAGTTGGCAACACATGAATCGTGTAATCTTCTACCTCACCATCGTAACCTTTTTCGCATGAACCAGCTTTTGCTTTGTATTTGGTACTCACACGCATAATAATCTTATCGGTTAAAGCAGCATCCTCAGGAACTGTAATAGAAAGTCCTGAATTTAAGGTTGGACCATCAGATACGTTTACAGCCGTACCTAAATCGTAGGCTTCATTTTCATCAAACATACAGTTATAATTCCAATCAATCCAAACGGTAGTATAAGTGGTATAATTTCCTGCCGTATTTACCTGTACCGTCAGTTCATAACTTTGTCCACGATTTACATTAGTAGAAATATTAGTAAAATCGCTAAATGCCGTTTTACCAGATACTTGGTCTATAGAACCAAACACCACTCGAGTCGTAGACGTCTTGTAATCGAAAGCAGTAGAACCTGTCGACTCGCAGTTAGAACAAAATTTACTGGTAAAGCTATAGGCTGATGAGAATTCTGATTCTGTACAAGGATTAATAGCCTTAACGCGCCAATAATACAAAGTTACTGGTGACAAATTGTATACATTAATATTTGTTGATTGGGTTCTAAAAGATCTAAGATCTGTACTAAAATCTGAAACAGTTGATACCTCTATATGATATAACTCAGCGAAATCTGATGCTTCCCATGTTAAACTAGCATTTAAAGCTACTTCTGTTGCTGCGTTTGCAGGAGTTAACAAAGCTGGCGCACTTAAATTAGAAGATTTTATAGTGAAATCTACATCTATAGTTTTAGTTAACGAGGCCGATGTTCCTGTAACTGTAATTGTATGCGTTCCTACAGGTGCTTTGGTAAACTGCGCTAATGTAAGAGCGATAGCACCATCAGTAGCTAAGGTTTCTGGAGCAAATGCAGCAGTAACGCCTTCTGGAAGGTTTGAAACCGAAAACGTCGTATTTTCATTAAATTCGTTTACAATAGTGTAATCCAAATCGATAGTCAAAGACTCCGATTCCTGACAAGTTACATAATCATTATCCGCATTAGTTTCCTCTAATAAGAACATAGGCTCCGATTTTTCAATAACGAAATCGGCATTAGAAATATCGTAAAAAATATTATCGGCTGCTTCCACCATAATACGACATTGTGTACCTGTTACATCTGGAATTAAAACAGAGGCTTCTCCATTATTTTCAACATTTGACGCTAAGGTAATCGGGTAAGTATAACCACCATCTGTAGACAATTTAATATTAACTGTTTTACAATCTATTGGCGCTTTGTTAGTTTCACCTACATTCCATTTTACTTTATAGTTGGTGTTAACATACCATGTTGTTGCTGCGTTAGGATTAGCCACGGTAAACGGTGTGCCATCTACAACGGTTACAGTCATTACATCGGCATGTGTTTGCCCGATACCTACAGGAAATCCACTACCGTTATCGCGAACTGTAAATGCAAAATTTAAAGTTCTGGCCACTGCTGGTGTCACTTCCCAAGTAGGTGTTAAGTTACCCGCTACTACATCGCTTAAACTAGGCATGTAACGGCTTGGAGAATCGGTTGGCAAATGCGATCTGTACAACGGACCAACCGCCCAGTTAGATTGCGGAGCTCCAGCTGCAGGTGCAGTTTCCGGATCGTTTTGAGACCAGTTATATGTTAATGTCTCAGTACCATCAGCATCGGTAGCAGTTCCTGTTAACACATACGGAGTAGATACTGGAATGCTATAATCTTTACCAGCATTGGCTACAGGAGGTACATTATCTAATGGCGTTTGCGCCCCACAAGAACTATTTCCTTGCGGCTGAATATTATTATTAATATCTCTAATATTTACATAATTAAAATGAGCATCGGTATTGGCCTGCACATTATTATCGCCACAAATACCTGCATACCCCATAATAGAGCTTCCAGAAGCAGGCTCTACTTCGGTTGCACCATTACCAGATCTAGAACACGTGTTCATGGTATGGTATCCTCCAAACTGATGCCCCATTTCGTGGGCTACATAATCGATATCGAAAGCATCGCCCACAGGGTTTGGCGTTCCTGTAAATCCACGTCCTTTAGAAAAACTTCCTGTAAAAGGTTCTACAGCATCAACACACACACAACTTAAACATCCTGCGCTTCCTCCTCCGCTGGTATTAAAATTGTGTCCGATGTCGTAAAGCGATTCATCTCCTAAAGTTGTAGAAATAACCTGTTGGGTTTTTGTGTTAAATTCGTTTTCCCAAGGATCTGTATTTACATTGTAATAAATAAGCTCATCGTTACGATCTATAAAGATTAACGTAATCGCTAAATCACGCTCATAAATTTCGTTTACACGATTCATAGTAATCGCCATTTGCGCCTGAATATTGGCTTTTTTCTCTTCGCCTGTTCCAACGCCGGCAAACAATGCACCATATTTTGCATTACAAGACAATGCCAAACGGTAGGTTCTTAAAATTTTATCGGTATTATACGCCGCATCTACGCGGGACACATCGTTTTTTAAACTATATAAATCTACCGACTCGTCTGTTAAACATTCAAAATCCTGCAAATCTCCCTGAATAGAAGCACGCTCGTAAACCATATATTGTTTACCATCGGTTGTAAACGGGTCTATGAACAAAGAGCTACGCTTACCCGATAACGAAAAAACATGCAAGCCAAACGGCGTAACGCTAAATCGCATGGTCGCTGTTTTATCGTCTATACCTACAGCTTTATACGTTTTAATCATAGGAAATTTGGCTGCCAATTTCGATTGCATAATCGGGGCTTCGGTTACCGAAAACTTTTGAAACGTTGCATCTGGCATAGGGAACTCTACTACAGTTCCTGTTTTTACACCTTTAGCCGAAGCTAATGGCGTATTGCGAAGTGTAGCTTTAAAGGCTGGCAAATCTAATTTAAAAATTTGGTAGATTTCGGGATGTGTTTTTCTATTGGTACGTTCCGATTGCAATCCCGTTTCGGAACTTTTTGTCCAATAGTTGTTTTGTGCGTGAATGTTTTGAACAAACAATGTTACCATTGCCACCAAAAACACACGCACGAGCATGTTGTTGTTTTTCATAATTCTATTTAATTTTTCTCTATTTAATATCACTTTTAAGAAATAAAATAGGGTTGTTGCAAAAACTAATGTAATTTTGTAGACAAGCCTTTAATCTCCTAAAAACTAACATTAACGGCAAATTTAGTGTTTTTAAACAAACACTTAACACTTAGTTATAATTAAATGGAAAAAGTCAGAAATTTTAAAAATTTAGACTCAAATATATCAACAGTAGTTACCATTGGCACTTTCGATGGCGTGCACTTAGGGCATCAAAAAATACTTAATCGTTTAGTAAATACAGCAAAAAACACCCAGCTAGAATCTGTTGTTTTAACCTTTTTTCCACACCCCAGAATGGTGTTACAAAACGATGCCAATATCAAGCTTATAAACACCATAGAAGAGCGCCGTATTATTTTAGAGCAGTCTGGAGTAGATTATTTGTATGTTCAGGAATTTACTAAAGATTTTTCAAGATTATCGGCCGAGGATTTTGTAAAAACGCTTTTAGTAGATCAATTACATGCTAAAAAAGTAATTATAGGTTACGACCATCATTTTGGACGAAACCGATCGGCAAACATAAACGACTTAAAAGCTTTTGGTAACACTTATGGTTTTGATGTTGAAGAAATTTCTGCCGAAGATGTTAATGAAGTTGCGGTAAGCTCTACTAAAATCAGAAAAGCTTTAGATCAAGGCGATATCGAAAAAGCAAATACTTATTTAGGATATCCGTTTTGTTTAAACGGAATAGTGGTTAGCGGCAAAAAACTAGGAAAGCAGCTGCAATATCCAACCGCCAATTTACATATTGAAGAAGCCTACAAGCTGATACCTAAACAAGGCGTTTACATTGTAAAATCGGTTATTGAAAACAAAACCGTTTACGGCATGATGAATATTGGCACAAACCCAACCATTACCGATAGCTCGCAACAACATATAGAAATTCATTTTTTCGACTTTAACGATAACCTGTACAACAAGCATTTAAAAATAGACATGCTGCACCGCTTAAGAGACGAAAAAAAATTTGATAGCGTAGACGATTTAAAATATCAATTACAACTAGACGAAAAACAATCGTTAAACTTCATTAAACATTTACATGATTAATTCGTTTCTATTTAAACGTATAGACAATGCTCCTTTAATTGTATTTCGCATTATTTTTGGTGCATTGTGTTTTTTAGAAACCGTAGGCGCTATTTTTACCGGCTGGATAAAACGCACTTTAATAACTCCCGAATTCACCTTTTCGTTTATCGGTCTGGAATGGCTACAACCCTTACCCGGTAACGGCATGTATTTTTACTATGCTTTTATGGGACTTTTAGGACTTTGCATAATGGTTGGCTACAAATACAGATGGAGCACCTTAGCATTTACAGTACTTTGGGCTAGCACTTACTTTATGCAAAAAGCTTCGTACAACAACCACTACTACCTATTAATGTTACTTAGTGGCTTAATGGCTATACAACCTGCCAACACCTATCTGTCTGTAGATGCCAAACAAAACCCTAATATTAAACAGATATCTATGCCGTATTGGTGCAGCTTTGTTTTTATACTACAAATGTTTATTGTGTACACTTACGGTGCCATTGCCAAAATTTACCCCGATTGGCTAAACACTTCGGTGATGGAACTTTTAATGAAAAGCAAAGCTCATTTTATTTTGGTTGGCGACCTGTTACAGCAAAAATGGCTACATTACTTTTTAACTTATGGTGGTATTGCTTTTGATGGATTTATTATACCATTGTTATTGATTAAGCAAACACGAAAATGGGCATTTTTTGCATCCATTTTCTTTCATTTATTCAATTCGTTTATCTTTCATGTAGGCATTTTCCCGTATTTATCTCTTGCTTTTGCATTGTTTTTTTTCGAACCAAAAACCATACGAAACATCTTTTTAAAGCGAAAGCCTTTATATGAAGGCTCCGAAGTAATTATTCCTAAACACCAAAAAATTGGAAGCTTTATATTTGCCTTATATTTCGTTATTCAATTGGTATTACCGTTACGCCATCATGCCATAAAAGATAATGTACTTTGGACCGAAGAAGGCCATAGAATGTCTTGGCGTATGATGCTGCGAACTAAAGGCGGACACGCAACTTACACCATTAAAAACCACACACTAAATACCACCGAAAAAGTAAACTTAAAAACCTATTTGAGTCCTAAACAAATTCGTTTAGCATCCTCTAAACCAGATGTTATTTGGCAATTTTCGCAACGTTTAAAAAACATTTATAAAGCTAAAGGACAAGACATTTCTGTTTACGCCAATATATTTGTAAGCGTAAATGGTAAACCAACAAAACGCTTAATAAATCCCGATGTAGATTTAGCCAACGAACCTTGGCCTTACTTTAAACACAGCGATTGGATTTTACCCTCAAAATAGGTTTATATTTTATTTCTTTCAACCTAAAATCTTTTTACTTTTGCCCTCAATAAAGTTTCAACCTGCGTTAAGGATTGCAGCGGCATCCTTTTTGTGTTTTTCCACAAAAAGATATAGCGGAAAGCCTGATCTTGTTTTTAGTAAAAAACAAGAAACGCCAAAATTATAAACCATGTTACAAGTACCTTTTATACGAGACAACAAAGATTACGTTATCGCCAATTTAACGAAACGAAATTTTGATGCCACTAACGTAATTACCGAAGTTTTAGAACTGGATGAAGCGCGCAGACGTACCCAAACCGAACTGGATAACACCCTTGCAGAATCCAACAGCTTGTCTAAAGAAATAGGAAACTTGTTTAAAAGCGGTGAGGCTAAAAAAGCAACTATTTTAAAAGAAAAAAGTGCAAAACTTAAAACCTTATCGAAAGAATTATCAGACACTTTAAACGCTACAAACGACGCTTTAAACGAGTTGCTGTACAAAATACCTAATGTACCAAACGATAGTGTACCAGCAGGAAATAGCGAAGACGATAACGAAGAAGTATTTAGAAATGGAGACATCCCTACACTATTTAACGACGCATTACCACACTGGGAACTCGCCAAAAAATACGACATTATAGATTTTGAATTAGGTAATAAAATTACAGGAGCTGGTTTTCCCGTTTACAAAGGTAAAGGCGCACGATTACAACGCGCTTTAATCGCTTATTTTTTAGATAAAAATACGGCTGCTGGTTATACCGAATATCAATTACCACTAATGGTAAACGAAGCCTCTGGCTTTGGCACAGGCCAATTACCAGACAAAGAGGGACAAATGTACCATGTTACTGCCGATAATTTATATTTAATTCCGACAGCAGAAGTGCCTGGCACCAACATTTTTAGAGATGTTGTACTAAACGAAACCGACCTGCCTATAGGCATTACAGGATATACCCCTTGTTTTAGACGTGAGGCTGGAAGCTACGGCGCACATGTACGAGGTCTTAACCGCTTACACCAATTTGATAAGGTTGAAATATTACGTGTAGAACACCCTAACAACTCTTACCAGGCTTTAGATGCTATGGTAGAGCATGTAAAATCGATACTGGACGACCTTAAATTGCCGTATCGCATTTTACGTTTATGTGGTGGCGACTTAGGGTTCACTTCGGCCTTAACGTTCGATTTCGAAGTCTTCTCGACAGCACAAGACCGTTGGTTGGAAATTTCTTCTGTGTCTAATTTTGAAACCTTTCAGGCAAATCGATTAAAATTACGTTTTAAAAATAGTGAAGGCAAAAACGAATTGGCCCACACCTTAAATGGTAGTGCCTTAGCCCTACCTCGTGTTTTAGCAGGTATTTTAGAAAATTACCAAACCGAAAATGGCATAAAAATCCCTGAAGTTTTAGTGCCATACACAGGATTTTCTGTAATTGACTAACGCGCGGCAAAGTACAGGTTTACTTACATAATTTTACGGTAAAGCCATAATTAAACCGACCAAATGCTAAAAATTTGCGTCGTTTAACGAATAAGCCCTCGTGAATTTTGAATTTTAAATAATTCTTTCGTATTTCGTAAGACCAAATGTAATAACCTACGATTATGAAGAATGTTATAAGACTCATACTGATGGTAGCGCTTATTATTTTAGCGAGTAAAGTTTTAACATCAGATTTCGAATTCATGACAACGCATACAGGCTCCAAAAACATTGTAGCCTATCCGTAAAATATATACAGATAAACCCAATCGAGTAATTGAATCATACTTAAATTGACAGTAGATTAATAGCACTTTTATTTTGGTTGGTAGGAATGCCTGATTTTTCAGGCATTTTTTATACCCTAAATTGTCTTTACTTCGCTATCTTTACAAGAAAACACTTCCTGTTTTGGAAGGCTAAAAAACTAGTTGCAATAGCAGTAAAAACTCATTTCTTAGCAACTAAACTCTTCAATAATTACACGTAAACTATGAGATTTTTAATCGTAATATATGGCTTCCTTTTTTGTTCGGGCATGTTTGCTCAAGAAGACATTATTGCTAAAGAATATTTTAAAAATGGTGAATTTGAAAAAGCACTACTCGCTTATCAAAAACTACATAGCAAGAATCCGTTAAACATTAATAATACCTTAGCGTTGGTAGAAACCTACCAACAGCTAAAACAATATCCGGAAGCGCAAACGCTATTAGAGCAAACCCTTACACAAACCAATTACCCAGCTTTTTATGTAGAACTGGGATACAATTTTGAGCTACAAAACAACAATACCAAAGCCGAAGAAAATTATAATATCGCATATACCAGTATAGATGCCAACCCCAATTATGTGTTTTCGGTTGCAAAAAGCTTTCAAACACATTCGCTTTTAGATTGGGCAATTAAATCTTACGAAAAAGCGATGGCCAATAACGACAATTTAAATTTTAACATGCAGTTAGCCCAAATCTATGGCGAACAGGGCGATGTAGAAAAAATGTTTGTAAGCTACACCAACTTTTTAGAAAAAAATCCTACTTATGTCGATGAAATTAAACGGGCATTTAGCGAATTTTTACACGAAAACGGTAGCGACCCGAATAATGTTATGCTACGTAAAATTCTGCTAAAAAAAATACAGCAACAGCCCGATCTACTCTGGAACGATTTATTAAGCTGGTTATTTATCCAACAAAAAGAATTTAATAAAGCCTTTGCACAAGAAAAAGCCATTTATAACCGTCAGCCCGAAAGCTTAGACCGCATTATAGATTTAGCCGAAATAACTGTAAAAGACCATGACCTAGAAATGGCCACAACCATTTACGATTATATTATAGACACAGCTCAAGATACAGATACTAAATTAGAAGCATATTACAATCTGCTTCAACTTAAAACCACTCAGGCTTCCACCAAAGATTATTATGCTATCAAACAAGAATACCGATCACTTTTCGACACTTATGGCCAGCAAACCCAAACCTTACAACTACAAATTGCCTACGCCCACTTTTTAGCCTTTACAGAGCATTCTCCAGACCAAGCCGAACAGGCCTTAAAACACTGCTTAAGCTTATCGCTTAACGAACAACAAACAGCACAGGTAAAACTGGAATTGGCAGACATTCTGGTGCTCCAAGAAAAATTTAACGAAGCGCTTATTTATTACACACAAATACAGCGCAACCTAAAAAACAGTACGATTTCACAAGAAGCGCGTTTTCGCGTTGCCAGAACCAGTTATTTTAAAGGCGATTTTAAATGGGCAGAATCGCAGCTTAACATACTTAAATCATCAACATCGCAACTTATCGCTAATGATGCTCTAGAACTTAAACTATTGATATCCGACAATAAATACGAAGACTCAACCCAAACCGCACTAAAACAATATGCCAAAGCCGATTTATTGGCCTACCAAAATAAAATTCCCGAAGCCATAACCGTTTTAGATTCTGTTTTAAAACATCATAGCCAAGAACCCATTGCAGAACAAGCGCTGTATAAACAAGCCCAACTGTTAGAACTGCAAAAGGATTACACCTTGGCAGAAAACAATTACAACACTCTTTTAACAAGCCACACCAATAGTTTGCTTTTAGACGATGCTTACTTTGCCTTAGCGCAACTCTACAACAACCATTTAGAGCAACCCGAAAAAGCAAAACCTTTATACGAGTATATCATTTTTAATTTCACCGATAGCATCTATTTTGTCGAAGCCCGAAAACAGTACAGAAGTTTACGTGGCGATACGTTAAGCGAATAAAACCATGACTATAGCAACTACAGACCGTTTAGAACTTGCAGAACTGAACATAAACGATGCTCCGTTTATGCTTAAACTTATGAATACCCCGCACTGGTTAAAATTTATTGGAGACCGACAGATTAACTCTGTAGAAGATGCCAAATTAAACATACAAAACAACCACATTACCAGTTATAAAACTAACGGTTTTGGATTTTACAAAGTGCTTTTAAAAGAAGAAGACTATAAACCTATTGGTTGTTGCGGACTCATAAAACGAAAAGAATTAGATGGCGTAGACATTGGTTTTGCATTTCTGCCAGAATACGAAGGTCGTGGCTTTGGCTACGAATCGGCTTCGGCCATTCTTAAAATCGCACATTCCAAATTTAAATTAAACAGCATTTTAGCAATTACATTGCCAACTAATAAAAATTCCATTAAATTACTTGAAAAATTAGGCCTAACCTATCAAAAAACAGTAATTCCTTTTGAAGATGGTATAGAGTTGCTGTTATTTGCAAAAAAATTGATTTAAATGTATATCTATAACGTAACCTCGAATGTAGACGACAGCATACACGACGAATGGTTAAAGTGGATGCAAACCGTACACATACCACAAGTATTGGCATGCAACACGTTTTACGAGGCTAAACTTACAAAGGTTTTGGTTGAAGAAGATATGGGCGGACAGACCTACTCGGTGCAATATCGCGCCAAAACACGCGAAGATTTAAACCGTTATTACACCAATTTTGCAGAAACGTTAAAAGCCGAAACCTTAAAGAAATTTGCAGATCGCGTACTATCATTCCGTACCGAATTAGAAGTTGTCGACATATACACCACTAAATAAAAATAACATGACGGTTAAAGCAAAAAAACATTTAGGCCAACATTTCCTTACCGATGAAAGCATTGCAGAACGTATTGCAAACACGCTCTCGCTACAAGGCTACGACAATGTTTTGGAAATAGGCCCAGGAATGGGAGTTTTAACCAAATACCTGCTTCAGCGCAAAACAAAAACCCATGTTATAGAAATCGATACCGAATCTGTAGAATATCTAAAAGCCAATTACCTAAATTTAGCCGATCGCATTATAGAAAAAGACTTTCTTAAATACGATATCAACCAAGTATTTAATCAGCAACCTTTTGCTATTATTGGTAATTACCCATACAATATTTCATCGCAAATCGTTTTTAAGACCTTAGAATTACGCGATCAAATTCCAGAGTTTTCAGGCATGTTCCAAAAAGAAGTTGCCGAGCGTATTTGCGAAAAAGAAGGCAGTAAAACCTACGGCATCTTATCGGTACTTACACAAGCGTTTTACGATGCAGAATACCTGTTTACAGTACCGCCGTCAGTATTTAATCCGCCTCCAAAAGTAGATTCGGGTGTATTGCGATTAACCCGAAAAGACAACTATAAATTAACCTGTAACGAAACCCTCCTTTTTAAAGTCGTTAAAACGGCATTTCAACAACGCAGAAAGACACTTCGTAACAGTTTAAAAACATTCAATTTAAGCGATAATTTAAGAGAAGATAGTATCTTTGGGCAACGTCCAGAACAATTATCGGTACAACAATTCATTAATCTAACAACACGTATAGAGCAAGATTTAAAAACGTAACAGTAGTGGAGGAAATCGATGATAACATCCAGTTTAAAATAAGCGACGAGCTTATAGAAAACGTAGAACGTTTAATAGCTTCTAAAGACGACCAGAACATCTTAGAGTTATTAAACGCATATCATCATGCCGATATTGCCGAAATTTTAGAAGAAACCGATGTCGAGCACGCCACTTACGTTATAAAATTACTAGATAGCGAAAAAACGGCCGAAGTATTAATGGAATTAGACGAGGATACTCGCGAAAAAATTCTAGCTACTTTATCCGCTAAAGAAATTGCCGAAGAAATTGAAGAACTCGACACCGACGACGCTGCCGATATCATTTCCGAACTTCCGCAAGACCGACAACAACACGTTATCTCGCAAATAGAAGACCACGAACACGCGCAAGACATTAAAGACTTGTTGCGTTACGACGACAACGTAGCCGGTGGTTTAATGGCTAAAGAGCTGGTAAAAGTTAACGAAAACTGGAAAGTTACAGAATGTGTTAAAGAAATGCGGGCACAAGCCGAAAACGTAACCCGTGTACATTCCATTTACGTGGTCGATAATAACGAAAAACTCATCGGCCGCCTCTCGCTAAAAGATCTCCTTATAGCTTCGCCCAGAGACCATATTTCTAACGTCTACATACCTAAAGTAGACTATGTTTATGTAGACGAAGATGTTGAAGAAGTAGCAAACATCATGCAAAAATACGATCTGGAAGCCATTCCAGTAGTCGATAAAAACAAAACCCTTTTGGGCCGTATTACCATCGACGATATTGTAGACGTTATTCGCGAAGAAGCCGAAAAAGATTATCAGCTTGCTGCCGGTATTACCCGCGATGTCGAAGCAGACGATAGCATCTGGAAACTTACAAAAGCCCGTTTACCTTGGCTACTTATAGGCATGTTTGGCGGTTTAGGTGCAGCCAGCATCATCAATGGCTTTAGCTTTGCCATGACCACCTACCCAAAATTACTCATATTTATACCTTTGGTACAAGCCACAGCCGGTAACGTAGGTGTACAATCTTCGGCAATCGTGGTACAGGGCCTAGCCAACAATACCGTAAAAGGCGAAATACTAAAACGCCTATTAAAAGAATTTATGCTTGGCCTAGTTAACGGTATTGCCATTGCAATTATCGTATTACTCATCAGTCATTTTTTATTCAAAACTACCTACCTCGTATCTATAACCATAGGCATAGCCATAATTACCGTAATTATTATGGCAGCACTTATAGGTACGTTTATCCCAATATTTTTAGACAAACGCGGCATAGACCCCGCCGTTGCCACAGGGCCTTTTATTACCACCAGTAACGATGTTTTTGGTATTTTAATTTACTTCTCAATAGCCAAACTCATTTTAGGATTTTAATATAGGCGTTCCCTAACGGTCAGGCTTTCGCGACTCGCTTTTTTACGCTTTAGGCGCAAAAAGAGCTCAAACAAATCGCTCTATCCTTAACGCAAAACTTCGTAACTTAGCACACATTTTTCTAGATTATGAATATACTGCATCTCGACAGCAACCATCCATTATTAAAAGCGCAACTCGACGCACTGGGCCATATTAACCACGACGATTTCACTTCATCAAAATCAGAAATCGAAGCTAAAATACAGCAGTACGATGGCATCATTATTCGCAGCCGTTTTACAATCGATAAAGCATTTTTAGACGCGGCAACCAATCTAAAATTTATTGGTCGTGTAGGGGCTGGCTTAGAAAACATCGACTGCGATTACGCGCAATCTAAAGGTATTTATCTTATTTCTGCCCCAGAAGGCAACCGCAATGCTGTAGGCGAACATGCCTTAGGCATGCTACTCGCTTTATTTAATAATCTTAATAAAGCCGATCGCGAAGTACGTGCAGGCCAATGGTTACGAGAAGCCAACAGAGGTATAGAATTAGACGGAAAAACAGTAGGAATTATTGGCTATGGCAATATGGGCAAAGCCTTTGCAAAAAAATTACGCGGTTTTGATGTTACCACATTGTGCTACGATATTAAAAACCAAGTAGGCGACGACAACGCTACTCAAGTAAGCCTAGCAGAGTTTCAAGAGCGTGTAGATGTGGTTAGCCTACATACACCACAAACGCCCCTAACAGTTAACATGGTAAACACCAATTTTATTAACGGTTTTAAAAAACCCTTTTGGTTTATTAATACCGCACGCGGAAAAAGTGTGGTTACAACCGATGTAGTTAAAGCGCTAAAAAACAAACAAATTTTAGGAGCAGGCTTAGATGTATTGGAATACGAAAAATCGTCGTTCGAAAATTTATTCACCCACCAAGAGCTTCCTGAAGCCTTACAATATCTTATTCAGGCAGAAAACGTATTATTATCCCCACATATTGCAGGCTGGACAGTTGAGAGTAACATGAAACTCGCCCAAACGATAGTCGATAAAATTAAAGCAAAATTTAACTAACTTTAAGGTGTTAAACACAAACACCATGACATACGACGCCAAAACCCCAGAAGAATACATTAATCTTTTACCTGAAGACCGCAAAACAGCGGTCTCTAAATTAAGAACTACCATTCTAAAACATCTTCCTAAAGGTTTTGAAGAAACCATAAGTTACGGCATGATAGGCTACGTTGTTCCGCATGCACTCTACCCTAACGGATACCACTGCGACCCCAAATTACCATTACCGTTTATGAACATTGCGTCTCAAAAAAATTTTATTGCTGTATACCATAGCGGTATTTATGCAGACGACAATTTATTAGAGTGGTTTACCTCGGAATTCCCAAAACATTCTAAATACAAATTAGACATGGGCAAAAGCTGCATCCGGTTTAAAAAACCAGAAAGCATCCCTTTCGATCTTATTGGCGAATTAGCTACTAAAATAACTCCAGAACAATGGATTGATATATATGAAAGCGCTATAAAACGTTAATATCAAAAACATAATAAACGCATAACCACACTAAATACTCGACTCATGAAAAACCGTGTTACTGGCCTAGGCGGCATATTCTTTAAGACAAAAAATCCAGACATCACCAAAGCTTGGTACGCCAAACATTTAGGACTCCCAACAGACAACTACGGCTGTACCTTTTGGTGGAAAGACCAACAAAACAACGATTGCTCTACACAATGGTCGCCGTTTAAAGACGATACTACCTATTTTTCGCCAAGCGACAAACCCTTCATGATGAACTTTAGAGTAGAAAACCTAAAAGAACTTCTAGCCACATTAAAAGCCGAAGGTGTTACCGTAGTGGGAGAAATAGAAGAATACGACTACGGCAAGTTTGGCTGGATTTTAGACCCCGAAGGGCATAAAATCGAGTTATGGGAACCTAACGACAGTGCTTTTTTATAGCCTATAGCACCAAAGTGTTTAGTCGCCAGTACTTGTGCTGCTTTTCTTTTTACCAAACAAACCATTTAATAAATTATCGGCTGCCTTTTTTATCTGATCTGTTGTTACAGAGTCTTTCTTTTTAATCGCATCTGTTCCAATTGCCGAAGTGTCTTTAGAGTTGTTTCCGTTAATAAAATTATTTAAAGCATTCTTAACGGTATTGCTGCCTTCATTTATCAGTTTATCTTTTTGCATGGCAACCAACTTATTGGTTAATTGTGTTGCCGTTGCACTTAGATCGGTATTAATTGTTGGGCTATTTACACGTCCGCCAATATTCGCCGTTACAGGTACTGTTAAGTTTTTAGCTTCTGCATTATTTAACGTTGCGAGTAATTTTTGGGCTTCGTCCCCTAAATATTTGGCTGGGACATCGAATGTAGCCTTATAATTTAAAGACTGGTCGAAACCATGACTTCCGGAGATATTAACTGCAATATCGTCGAATTTAAGATTAAATGGCTTCACATTTACTTGTCCGTCTTGAAATGTTAATGCCGTTTTTAAAGTTTTCGTCTCACCTTCATCAAAATTTAAAAACTCAAGACGATTAGTTAAAACAGAAAGTACTTTACTTTCTTGGGCAGTGACTTCATTAACCAAAACTTCGGCTAAAGCATTTCCAGAAATGGTGTTAAGGTTTGGAGTTAAATCGGTATTTAACTGTCCATTAATTTCGAATCCTGAATTTAGAACACCTTCGAAAGCTCTGGCTAAAGGCGCTACCATTTGTAGCATATCCAAACCGTTAAAAGCATCAGCCAGATTTAAGCTTTGCATATTTAATTTCACATCGAAATCCGGAGTATTCGTTTTGGTAGACACAGCGCCGTTTAATGCAATTTGCCCATTAAAAATATCGGTCTTAAAATCGTTTAGGCTTACAGTTTCATCTTTTATATGTAACGTTGCCGAAGCATTTTTCAAAGCTAAATCATCATACAACACCGTATTGGCCTGCGCCACAAAAGTCGCATCTAAAAAAGCCGGAATTTTAAAAGCTTCCGTAGCAACGGCATCAGATTTCGCCTCCGCTGGTTTAGAAGTCCCTGATTCCGCTTTGTTTTCTGTTTCTTCATTTTCATGTTCAGACATAAAATCGTTTACTGCAAATGTGTTAGAATTTAAAGTAAATTGTCCTTTTAAAATCTCGTCATTAAACATATACCCTAACAAATTAGCAATAGACCCTTTAACCGATAAATCTGTTTGCCCTGTTTTGGCTTCTAAAGCATTTAAAGTAACGTTTTCTGTGTTAAATGTAAGGTTTGCCTCAGATATTTGAAGCGGATGCTGCATGGAATCAAAATCGAATTCGAAATCGTTCAAAGCTAAAGAACCGCTATTTTTAGTGTCTTGATAACGCCCACTTTCTATCGCTTTCATATCGAACATTGTAGATAAATTAGCATCTAAAATACCCTGCATGCGTTGTTCGACAGAAAACGGATATGCCTGTGCTAAATTTCCTAAATTTATTCGTCCCTTTAAACGTGCATCAACCTGCGGATTACCCATAAGATTTTTAATAGTGGCATTGGCACTAAAAACATCTTGAGCAATTTTAAACGTAAGCGCATTTACAGTTACATAAGTATCGTCTAAAATACCTGTTTCATTTGCTATTTTGGTGTCGATAGTGATTTGAGACACCGATTGCGGCAAGTCTGGGTATTTAAATGATGCGTTATGAGACGTAATACCAATGTTAAAAGTTGGTATGTGTGTGTCGTCTACCACACCTTTTAGTTGCCCTTCTACCACAAAATCGCCTGTGGTTTGCACTTGGTCTATATCTTTAGAATACGCCTTTGGAATTAACGCCAGAAAATTTTTAAAATCTGATGAAGGCGTTTTAAATGTTAGTGCCACTTCCTGACTGTTATCTTTAAGTGTTACAAAGCCATCGAACACTAATTTTAACTGATTAATTACAGCCGTATTTTCTAAAAAAGTATATGTATTTTGTTCTAAATCTATCCCCAACTTTGCATCTAAGCCAATTGGAGTTTTAGTAAAATAATTCGTGCCATCCATATCTAAGGAAATCAACCCGCTTGTTTTGGTATCGAGTTCCGAAATTATGGCCGACAAATCGCCAGTTCCAGAGTGGTTTAAATCTGCCAATTCAAAAAACATTTTAGACTGGCTGTCGTGATATTTAATTTTAGAATTGGTAATATCGTATTGCTGAATCGACAAAGCTACCTCGCTAGGTGCATCTTCGGCGGTTGAAGCTGTAGGTTCTGTCGTCTTTTTGGCTATATCGTAATTTACCTTGCCTTCTTCATTTACAAACACATTAACAACAGCGCCATCGATACGAAATGAATTGATGACATAGGGTTCGGCAGCGCTATTAAACAGCGTAAAAAAAGGCAAATTAACAGTTGCATTTTTCGCCGCCACTAAAGTATCACCAGCAAACACATCGGTATTTATAATACGCATATTATTTACCTCAACATTAAGTTCTGGAAAACTCCTAATTAAACTGATATCTGCATCTTCAAAATCGAAATCTGCTGTTATATTTTTATTGACTGTAGATTTAACAACTTCTAAAATTTTTCCTTCAAACAAAAATGGAATTGCTATTAAAACAACCAGTAATAACCCGATAATAGCTCCAAAAATTTTCAATAACTTTTTCATGTAATAGTACGCGCTTTGAATTTGCTGCATATTAGCAAAAATGCCACTAATTTATTAACGCAATAAAAATTTAATATAATTTTAATACAACGCAGAATTGCGAAAAAGAACTATCAAAGCACTTGTATAAAGCATCAAACTGCTGCTATAAACGCCTTCTAAATTGCTCAATCAAAAACTTATGTATTGTAAAACGCTTACATTTTTTTATTACCTTTAACATTACTAACCCTCTAAAAACAAATGTGTTATGTCCGACAATAAAAATGACTTAGGAAAAGATTTAAAAGACAGTTTAGACGATGCTAAAAAAGCCTTATCAGACGCCGCAGAAAGCATTAATAACGAAGCAAACGAATTGTCTGACGATACCAAAGAGGCCATTGAGCAAGCCAAGAAAAAAGCATCGGAAGTTAAAGATGAAATAAAAAAAGATATCGACAACCTCAAAAAAGAAGCGAATACATTTTCGGAAGAATCGAAACAAAAATTTGACGAATTTTCTGAGGACACCAAACAAAAAACCAACGAGTTTTCCGAAGGTGCTAAAAAATCATTTGAAGATGCCAAAGACAAAGCAAACGATTTTGCCAAAGAAGGTAAAAAAGCAGCTAACGACTTTGCCGACGATGCTAAAGACATTTTAAACGATGGTAAAAATGTGGCCATAATTGCTCATTTAACCATTATCGGGTGGATAATTGCCTTTGTATTAAACGGCCAAAACAGAACAGAATATGCCACCTTTTACATCCGGCAAGTTTTAGGCATTGGCCTTCTGGGACTCCTTTCGTTTATACCGCTAATAGGTATCGTAATTGGTTTGTTTGCCTTTATACTTTGGATTATGAGTTTAATAAACGCTCTAGGAAATAATACAAAACCAGTATTTGCTTTAGGTGATAAGTTTCAAGAATGGTTTAAAGGACTATAAAGTTAATATTGCGTATTGAGAGATATTAGTATTGAGAACCTAGAGAGTTAGAATCTGGAATTTAAAATTGATTCTTTCTGGTTATTGGCTGATAGTTGCTAAATTGGTATTTTTCATATAACCTATAGCTCTTAACTCGTTCGTTATAGTATTCAACGAATCAAGACTGCAACTTCCTAATTATTTCATTAATTAAATTAGCAATTTTCAACTTTTATAATTGACTACTTTTAAAATAACCTTAAAATAGAGTATAACCAAATACTATAGAAAACGCTTTATAATCAGATGTCCAGTAATTATAGTCGCCTAATAAATTCTTTGGCGTCATATAGCGCGCTTGAACACTATATTTCTCTTTAAATTTGTATCCTAAACCAAATACTAGGTTATAATGCGAATTCAACTTTAGATTAGTTATTTTATCGCTTTCTATAGCCGAATCCCCTTCAAAATCCACAACAAACTGTGTGTCTACAAAAATTTTGGAATCAGGGTTCACAAAAAAACAATATCGCAAACCAATAGGCACTTCTATAGATGAATAATCGACATTAACATGCTCCTCTAAAGCCGAAGTTGAATGTGTTAACGTAGAACTAGTTTTGTAATATTGATAAGTAGGCTCTACAATTAAAGCCCATTTATTGTTGTTAAAAGGAAAAACCACCTCTAACTCTACCCCCAAACTAAAACCTATTTCAGAGTCAAAATCTTTAGAAGTATGTGTTCTCGTATTCTCTATATCTAATGATGCAAATCTAATTCCGGGACGTATACTTAAATGAAATAAATTACGTTTAGGTTTTTTCTCAATGCTAACATAATCACTTCCTGTGCATTGATTATATTTTACAAAAACATTAATCAAATCTGTTTTATTATAGTCTAAAGATTCAATTGCCTTTTCTGTTATATTATCACACTTTAAATCACTCCAAATTTGTTGCTTATATCTATTATTCTGCTTAATCTTAGTATCCTGATATCTATAACTTTTAAAAATTAGTTGCTCAATAACACTATGATTATCTAAACTATAAAAATATCTAACCAATTCTGCATCCTCATAGACATACAGATTAGCTTTACCTTCTACTAACACTTTTAGAAAGAGTTCTTTTTCTTTAAAATCAGGATTTCTGTCATCACTTAAAAAAGAGATATTACTTCTAGATACATCTATTTTAACCTGACTTTTGATGTATTTAGTAACATCGTAAATGCCAAAAGTCTTTACATCTTCTATACTAGCTGTTTGTACCTGACTCGACTCTGATATTTTATATTTAAAATTACTAGGGTTATTCTTCCAGTCTTCACTTTTTATTAAACACTCCGTCTTACGATTTAAATTATCTGTAAAATATCCGCTTTTATATAAAGTTTGGCTGTAAAAATTAATAGTCGTTAAGCAGACTATAACAAAACTGAAGATTTTCATTTGGGGTTGATTTAAAAGTTAAAAATAATAAAAAATCAACGTTCACTTAAAAAAATAGTTGCCACCGATAATGTAAATCATTTTAAAGTTAGTATTGATTCTTTCCAGCTATCTGATTATTAATTGTTAGAATGAAATTTGGATTTTTCAAAACTCTTAACTAATTGTTCTCAATATTTAGCAAACCAAGACACTTGCTACTTCTCAATATTTCAACACTTCACAGAACAAACTCATCTTAACCTTATTGAACATTACCTCCTCCTAAAAACTTACGTTCTCGTTCTTCTTTAAATTCTTCCATAACAGGGCGCACAGTACTTTCTGGCAAATCGGCTATTTTTATATACATAAACAACAAAAAACGTTAGCAAAACACATCTATAAAATCAGCAAAAAGCTTTTAATTTTAAGAAATTAAAAATGCATTAACAAAAAATTAAGAGTAGCCTCTTGTTTGTATCAAGTCTAGAAATTAGATTTGCAATCGTTATGCAAAAGGCTTTTAAACATATTGTTACCCTAAGTATGTTACTGTTGTGTATGGTTACGCCTTACACAACGCAAACTATTTTTGCCGCTAGTACCAAAGTCTACACTACCACGAATAGCAGTATTGGCTTTACGGCCAAAAAACAGGTAACAGCCCATATATGTAATGGCCCCTATGCCAATGTTAGCGATTTTAACAACAGACACAGGCACCTTATTGAAAACGAAAACGAAGAATTTGAATGTACTTCGTCTAAAAAATATATCGATCAAATAAATAGTGCTTACAAACTTTTATACGATCAATCATTACCTTATTTACTACTTTCTAAAAAATCTTTACGCAATAGCAGTGAAGATTTTTCTTTTTTTAAGGCTACCAAACCACCTTTATTTATTCTTTTTGAAGTGTTCAGAATTTGATTTAGAAACTAAGGACTTACCAGTCTGAATCAACACAAACCCCTGTAAACAAGCGCTTAGTTACTTTAATTATTCTAAAGCACAGCAGGTCGTTTACGTTAGGTTTACCTATTTCATCCATAACACAAATTCAAGCTTCAAAAAGCACAAATAATTATGAAAAACACACTGTTTGCATTAAGCCTAATTGGCTTATTATGCACTATTGGTTGTAATTCTCACAAAGAAGAAAAACACGAAGCACGTACGTTTCAAGTTACAACTCCCATATATAAAGACACCTCGATAGTTAAAGATTATGTCTGCCAAATACATGCCATTCGCCATATAGAATTACGGGCCATGGAAAAAGGCTACCTTCAAAAAATAAGTGTAGACGAAGGGCAACATGTTAATACAGGGCAACCCATGTTTAAAATCATGCCCAACATTTACCAAGCAGAGCTCCAAAAAGCAAAAGCCGAAAATGAAGCCGCGGCCATAGAATACGAAAACACAAAACTATTAGCCGATAGTGCTGTAGTTTCGGCTAACGAATTAGCCCTCTCGAAAGCTAATTTCGACAAATCCAAAGCCGAAGTTCTACTTGCCGAAACCCATTTAGGCTTTACAGATATCAAAGCCCCGTTTAAAGGTATTATGGACCATCTGCATGTTAGAGAAGGCAGTATGCTAGACGAAGGCGAACTGCTTACGACATTATCTGACAACAGTAAAATGTGGGTATACTTTAACGTTCCAGAAGCCGAATATCTAGACTATATAACCAGCAATAATAAAGACCAAAAACAGCAAGTTAACCTACTCATGGCCAACAACAAGATCTTTAACCAGTCTGGTATTGTCGAAACCATAGAGGGCGAGTTTAACAACGAAACTGGTAACATTGCTTTTAGAGCCACTTTTAACAATCCCGATGGCATTTTAAGACATGGCGAGACGGGCACTGTTTTAATGACTATCCCTCTTAAACATGCTTTACTTATACCACAAAAAGCCACTTTCGAAGTCTTAGACAAACGCTTTGTTTTTGTGATAGACGAAGATAATATTGTTAGACAACGTGAAATAAAAGTAGCTTCGGAACTCCCAAACTTGTTTGTTGTTGCCGACGGATTAAATGACACCGACAACATATTATTGGAAGGCATACGCTTGGTTAAAGTTGGCGAAAAGATAAAATTCGAACAGGAAGCTCCCGAAGCTGTTTTAGCGCATTTAGACATGTACACTGAATAGAAACCCAAAACAAGGATATCATGTTTAAAAAATTTATTCAAAGACCCGTTTTGGCTATCGTCATTTCGGTAATCATTGTATTTACTGGCTTATTAGCCATAAAGCAATTGCCCATCTCGCAGTTTCCTCAAATTGCACCAACTACTGTTAATATTTTTATTGCATACCCTGGCTCTAGTGCCGACGTACTCGTAAAATCTACATTAATTCCTTTAGAAACCGCAATTAATGGTGTGCAAGGCATGCGCTATATCGCTTCCGATGCCACTAGTGCTGGCGAAGGAACCTTGCGTATTATTTTCGATCCAGGTACAGACCCCAACGATGCCGTTGTAAGGGTTAAAACCAGAGTAGATCAAGTTATGCCGCTGCTCCCAGAATTAGTACAAAGGGAAGGTGTAATTATTACTCCCGTACAACCTAGTATGCTAATGTATGTTAACCTGTACACGAAAAACAAAAACAACGACGAAAAGTTCTTATATAACTATGCTTACACCCGTATTATTCCAGAAATACAGCGTATAAAAGGTATTGCGAGTGCCCAGATTTTAGGAAGTCGTAAATTTGCAATGCGTGTCTGGTTAAAACCAGATCGTATGCGGGCTTATAACATTTCTGCCGAAGAGGTTTTAGAAGCTATGGAAGATCAGAGCATCTTAGCCAGACCTGGCCGCATTGGTCGAAGCTCCGGAAAAAAATCGCAGTCGTTAGAATATGTGCTCACCTATCGCGACCGCTACAGCGAACCCCAAGAATATAAAGATGTTATTATTCGTGCCAATGCCGAAGGCGAAACCATTACGCTTGGCGATATTGCTGATGTTGAATTAGGTAGCGAATTTTTCGATATTTACTCAAATCTCGACGGCGAACCCTCGGCATCAATAGTCCTAAAGCAAACTTTTGGCAGTAATGGTAGCGATGTAATTGATGCTGTAAAAGTCAAACTTAAAGAATTAAAAGAAGATTTACCTCCCGGTGTAGATTACAAAATAAGTTACGATGTTTCTAATTTCTTAAACGCTTCAATAGAACAAGTACTACATACTTTAAGAGATGCTTTTATTCTTGTAGCCATAGTCGTATTTCTATTTTTAGGCGATTGGCGCTCTACCCTTATTCCTATTATTGCCGTACCTGTGTCTCTTATTGGTGCTTTTTTTGTGATGCAAATATTTGGTTTATCCATAAACCTCATCACCTTATTTGCCTTAGTACTTGCCATTGGTATTGTAGTAGATGATGCCATTGTAGTTGTTGAAGCGGTACACTTAAAAATGGAAGAAGAACACCTTAGTCCGTACCAAGCATCAAAAGCGGCGCTTGGCGAAATTGGCGGAGCCATTCTAGCCATCACTTTGGTAATGGTATCGGTATTTATTCCTATTTCGTTTATGACAGGCCCTGTTGGAGTGTTTTACAGACAATTCTCTATTACCATGGCTGGATCTATTGTTATTTCGGCAGCCGTAGCCTTAACACTTACACCTGTGCTCTGCGCTATGATGCTTAAAAACAACCATGGTAAACCCCGAAAAAAATCTGCTATAGATAAATTTATCGATTGGTTTAACAGAGGTTTCGAAAAACTAACAGGCCGTTATGTACAAATATTAAACAAAATCGTAACAAGACGCATATTAACCTTCGGACTTCTAATTGCGTTTTGTGTGGGGGTATTTATTGCCAATAAAACCTTACCTGCTGGGTTTATTCCTAGCGAAGACCAAGGTATGATTTATGCCATTATACAAACACCTCCAGGGTCTACTCTAGAACGCACCAACGAAGTGGCTCGTAAATTACAGGCCATTTGCGAAGAGGTCGATGGCGTTGAATCTGTTTCATCGCTTGCGGGTTATGAAATCATGACCGAAGGCCGTGGATCTAATGCTGGCACCTGTTTAATCAACTTAAAACCATGGTCGCAAAGGCATCATAATGTGCATGAAATTATGGAAGAACTTGAGGAAGAATCTAAAGATCTGGGAGCTACTATAGAGTATTTTGAACCTCCTGCTGTGCCTGGTTTTGGTTCTTCTGGCGGATTCTCATTGCGTTTATTAGATAAAACCAACGAAACAGATTATCAGGAATTCGAAAAAATAAACAATGCCTTTTTAGAGGAATTAGGTAAAAGAAAAGAACTTTCGGGTCTATTTACCTTTTTCTCGGCCAATTACCCACAATACGAGCTGGTAATTAACAACAAAGCCGCAATGCAAAAAGGGGTTTCTATAGGTAAGGCTATGGAAAACCTAAACATTCTTATTGGTAGTACCTACGAGCAAGGTTTTATTAAATACGGTCGATTTTTTAAAGTGTACACTCAGGCTGCTCCAGAATACAGAGCCTTACCATCCGATCTCGAAAAATTATATGTTAAAAACGAAGACGGAGAGATGGTACCTTACTCGGCATTCATGAAAATGGAAAAACGTTTAGGTCCTAACGAAATTACACGCTACAATTTATATAATTCGGCTGCTATTCGCGGATTACCCGCTAAAGGCTACACGAGTGCCGATGCCATAAATGCCATTAGAGAAGTGGCTAAAGAAAAGCTTCCTAGAGGCTACGATATTGCTTGGGAAGGCCTCTCTTACGACGAAGCTAATCGCGGCAACGATGCCCTTTATATTTTTGGCGTAGTTCTTTTATTTGTATACTTTGTATTGGCTGCCCAATACGAAAGCTTCATCTTACCACTAGCAGTATTACTATCGCTTCCCGTTGGTATTTTTGGATCGTTTATGCTCCTAAAGTTAATGGGACTCTCCAACGATGTCTATGCCCAAATAGGTATGATTATGCTTGTAGGCCTCTTGGGTAAAAACGCGGTATTAATAGTAGAATTTGCCGTGCTCAAAAACCGACAAGGCGCCACTATTTTTGAAGCCGCCGTAGAAGGTGCCAAACAACGCTTCAGACCAATTTTAATGACCTCCTTTGCTTTTATTGCTGGGTTAATTCCTTTAGTTATCGCTCATGGAGCTGGAGCTATTGGTAACAAAACCATTGGCGGATCGGCCATGGGTGGCATGGTACTCGGTACGCTATTTGGAGTTATTATTATTCCTGGTCTTTATTATGTTTTCGGAAAAATGGCAGAGGGTCGTAGTCTTATAAAAGATGAAACCCTAGAGCCTATGTCGGAAGAGTTTATGAGACGCAGCGAAGAAGACAGTAACTTAAGAGCGAAACTTAAATCGCTAAACAGTAAACTGAAACAATTAATGAAAAGAAAAAACAATGAAGACTAAAATGTTCAAATACCTTCACCTAAAACGGACACTTGTTTTTGGCATGCTAGGCGCAGCTTTTTACAGCTGTGTCCCGACTCGCGACATTAGAGACGAACACGTAGCCCTGCCCGAGCATTTTAACAGTGCCAAAGCTACAGATACCATAACAGCGGCTACCATACCGTGGCGAAACTACTTTACAGACAACGACCTTATTGCATTAATAGACACTGCCTTGGTAAACAACCAAGAGCTAAACATTATGCTGCAACAGGTAGATATGGCTAAAAATGAAATAAAATCCAGAAAAGGAGAGTATTTGCCTTTTGTAGATATTGAAGCTGGAGCTGAAGTCGAAAAAGTAGGTCGATACACCAGCCAGGGAGCCAACGATGCCAACACCGAAATTAAACCAGGTAAAGAGTTTCCAGAACCGCTACCAAATTACGGGATTGGTGCATTCGCAACTTGGGAGTTAGATATTTGGAATAAATTGCATAACGCCAAAAAAGCTGCCGTTATGGAATACCTATCTACCGTGGAAGGCAAAAATTTTATGGTAACCAATCTAATTGCAGAAATTGCCGACTCGTTTTTCGAACTACAGGCATTAGACAATAAATTAGCGATTATAGAGCAAAATTTAAAACTTCAGAATAATGCTTTAAAAACGGTTAGACTGCAAAAGCAAGCCGCAAGAGCTACAGAACTTGGCGTACAACGCCTAGAAGCCGAAGTTTTCAAAAATAAAAGTGAACGCTATGCGGTAAAGCAAGAGATTGTAGAAACCGAAAACAAAATCAACTTTTTAATTGGTAGATCGCCGCAGCCAGTAATACGACACTCCGAGCTTTTTATAGACCGAAAACTAGATTCGATTTATTCTGGAATCCCTTCGCAATTATTAGAAAACCGTCCAGATATCAGAAAAGCAGAATACGAGTTGCAAGCTGCCAAATTGGACACCAAAGTGGCTAAAGCAAATTTTTATCCGTCGTTTACTATTCGTGCTGGTGTGGGCTTAGAGGCTTTTAATGTAAAATACCTTACCACTACCCCAGAATCGTTGCTCTATAATCTTGTTGGCGACATGGCTGCCCCTTTAATTAACAGAAATGCCATTAAGGCCGAATATTACAACGCTAACGACCGACAATTACAGGCGGTTTTCGATTACGAAAAAACCATTTTAAATGCCTATATAGAAGTGGTAAACGAAATGTCTAACATCGATAATTTAAAACACAATTACGAGTTAAAGGAACAACAAGTTGCTGCTCTAACAAAATCTATAGACATTACCAACAAGCTATTTAAATCGGCTAGAGCCGATTATATGGAAGTGCTACTTACACAAAGAGACGCATTAGAATCTAAAATGGACTTAATAGAAACCAAAAAAGAACAAATGTTAGCCTTTGTAAACATGTACAAATCTCTAGGTGGTGGTTGGAACTAAGTTTTAGTAATATCCCTTTAAACCAAAAAAGCTGTCTAAAAATTTTAACAGCGTTATTCTGTGCTCCTGCCTAACGGCAGGCAGGTGACACAGAATCTTATTATATTGAAAATCGAAGATTCAACGACGTTAAATTAATTCAGATTGACGAAAAAATAACATTCAGAAAATAGCTTCATCAAAAACTAGGTGAAGCTATTTTTGTCTGGTAGTATCTCATAGATTTTAGTTTTTTGAGCTAACCAAAAAGAAGTTATGTTTGTTTTTATACTAAAAGGGCGCCTATCCCCTATATTAATTATTGTGATTTTTAGGCGGCCTGTTTTTGTATGTCCTGCATTCGCTTGCCTATTTCTAAGGCATTGGCAGTACGTATTCCGAAAAAAACCCACAGGATTTCATTTTAATTGGTTTTAATCTTTATTTTCTTAAAATGATAGCGCTTCTTTTCTTTGCCAAAACTGCCTTCCAATCGAGAAGCTCTTTCTTTGATTATGGCTCCTTCTAGCTTGTGTTTTTCTTGATTATCTATAGGCAGTCTTCCCTTGTGTTTTAAAATCAGTTTTTATGCCATGCCTGGCAACAAAGGTTGGTTTTCGTTAGTCGCGTAAACAGTATCTGCTCCTAGAACCTGAGGCTTTTTGCGGGTCAGAATTTGCGTTTTGTATATAGTATTCTTGATCTAGACCTTTTTTTTCTATTTGGATTAACTTTATTAAATCTAAAAGTTTTGTTTCTTGCAATTTATTTAGGTTGAAGTTTATTTTTTGGCTATCAAATCGTTCTCTATTCCCGTTGGTTTTTAAATCACTTTTAATATTCTCTGGAATAAAAAATGAAGCTTTTCCGTGTAAATGCTTTTTATATTCATTCAGATAAATCCCAATTCCTGCAATATCAAAGTCTCCAAAATGCAAATAATTATTTGGGATAGATTTCATCCACGTTATAAAGTCCTTATTTTGGTTTTGTGGATAACGTGATATGAATAAGGGATTAATGTTTTTAAACAAATATTGCTGTTCGTAAATTTGACTAAAATTCTTAGTGTTCTCAACCCCTACAATTGTAATCTCTTTTGGCACTTGGAAAGATTCATAATCATGTATAAAAACGAAGCTTCCTTTAGGAGGGTTAAGGGTTATATTTTCATTATTTAATTCCGCTTTTATTGAGTCATAGCTGTTCACTAAAAACCCTTTAAAAGCTCTTTCTTTTGATTTTTTGGAATCAGTTGTAATTTTTACAAATTCTGACCGAGTTGAATGTTCATTTTCTAAGGCAGAAATATATTTGTTCAAATCATTAATTTGTAACTGATTTTCCAAATAGTTTTGTAACCCTGATTTATTTATTAACTCTAGGTATTTTTTGTGTTTTCCTTTTCTGTAAATGATGTTTTCACTAACTAATTCGTCTATTACTTTTCCTTTAGATAAACTATTTGGAATAGATTCGCCATTGATTAATCGAACTAAAACTTTCGCTATTTTTAAAGGCAGTTTCATTTAATTAAGGATTTGAGTATTTACTTTTTTAACTAACCTATTAATTTTTGTGATGTACTTTTTAGAATTGGTTTTGGACTGTTCCTTGGCTAATTTATACGTGTATTTATAATCGGTAGCGTTTTGACTTGTAGGAGAACCATTAATTAATAAAATGTTTCTTTCATTGGCAAATTGTAAAATTCCCTTTTGATTAGTTGGGTGAAGTGTGCCAATTTCATCCATCATACAATGAAGCTTAAAATCTTTAAATTTTTTAGAGGCATCAACTTTAAACACATTCAATAGTGAGATATTAATCATCGCTTTTACTAAAATATCTGTACCATTACTACCAACATTAGAAAGCTTCTCAACCCAACCAGAGTCATTATCATTCTCAATTATTCTAAATTGTAGGTCAAAGGATTCTGATAAGGTTAAATTTGCGTTTTTTGATTTATCTAACTCCTTTACAAGTTGTTTCAGTAAGTCTATTGCTTTTTGATTTTTTGAACTACTTTCAGAAGTTGTAAAAAGATTTGACTCGCCTAAAGCGTGACTATTTTCATCATTAAACTCTTTAATTTGAATCAATAATTTGACTATTGGATTTGAGCTCTCTAAAGTTTTCATTTCCATTGTCTTGATAGCTTCAATGAAATTTTTGTTAAGAAAATCATCATTAATTTTTCTAATTATTTTCTCAATTTCTCCTTGTTTAGAGTTAAGTTCAGTTGTTTCTCTACCAATTAAATGAATTATGTTTGCAAACCTATCATTTACACGTTTTTCATATTCCTTAATTTTATCTTCTTCAATAAACTCCTTGAGATCCGAGGAAAAGTTTAGAAAATCTTCTTTTGTGATTAATTTTGTTTTGAAGCTAAAAATATTTGACTCATTAAAATTTCCATTAAATAGATTAACAGCCTGTCTCAATTCTTCGTAGGTTTGAAGGTTTCTAGAATGCTTATCAATTATTTCCCTAATTAAAGTTGTAGCTTTCTTTTCATTATCAAAATCAACAATAGTTTCTGGATTGTCATAATGATTTTTAATACTCAAAAAAGCATCTGAAAGTTTGAAACTTTCAAGTTCTTTAAAGTCATTTTCAAATGCTTCAATTTTGGATTGTATTGCTTTTACAAACTCTTCTTGTTTAGTATATTTTGTATTGATTTTTTGCAGTTCAATTTTGTGTTCATCAGTTATGGTAGTTTGTTTTTTCTCTAAACTGGCTTTATCAACTTTTAATTGTGGTACTCTATCAAACAACTCTCTTTTGTCCTTATTATATTCTATAACAATGGTTTCATTATCCTTTATATAATCAAGTTCTTTTGCGATGTCGTTTAATTTATCATCAATTGTTTTTAACCTTTTCGTATCAGCTCCTTTATTATCCAGCTCTAGGATTTGTTCATTTTTCACCTCATAAATCCGTTTATCTGCTGCTGATTTATTCTCAGAAATAGAATTATTTATTTCAGAAACTTTTTGATTCTTTGCTTCTTCCAAAGATTTAATCTCAGAATCTCGTTCTTTTTCCTTTAGCGTTATTTTTCGTTTTATCCCTTTCTTAATACTTTCTAGGTTTTCTTCAGCTTTTAATTTCTTTGAAGCAATTTCGTCTAAATCATTTTCTAATTTTTGTAAAATAGCTTCCTTTTCCAATTTGGCTTTAGAAATCCATTCATCTAAGTCAGAACTAGTTTTCTTTAACTTTTGTTCGTTTTGAGATATGGCATATTCATTTTCTGCAATAAGGTCTTTTAATTTATTTAGTTTTTTTCCAAATTTTGATTTTAGATTTTGCAGATTGTTTTCTTTGTTCGTATTAAGTTGTTTTATATTTTTTTGAATTTCAAGAATATTCCCTTTATATTCTTCAATGTCTCGATTATACTCTTTAACAGATTTAATTCTGTTTTTTAAATTATTTAAGTTTAACTCTATGCCAAAAAGAGTAGGAGAATTACTATCTACTAGTTTAGGATTTAGTTCTGTGTTAAACAGTACATGGTCTTCATCAATTACTTTACCAATGGTATTTTGCCAATTATCAATATTATTGTTTAACCAACCATAAAGTGAAGATTTACTTTGTTGAATTTTGTTTTCAATATTCTCAATTTTCAACCTTAGTTTTTTACTTTTTTCATTTTCGTTTTCAACTGATAATTGATATAACCTTTCAACTTCTTTTATCTCTAGTTCCCATTCTTTACGAATTGTTTTAGTTTGATTTATGGCATTTTCAATGATGATGTTAGATGTTGATAGTTGTTTTTCAAGTGCCTTTTTATCGTCTTTACATTTGTCAATTTCTTCTGTTAAAAAGGTTTTATATTTTAATTCTGATTGGCGCCTCTTTAGGCTGTTTTCATTTTCTTTTATTTGTTCTAAGTCATTGTTTACCTTATCTATCTCACCTTTGTTTTCTTCATTAATTTGACTTATTAATTTTTGGTAAGTATCAAAAATTGAAGATTTATACTCTCCAAAGTCACTTTTTATTTTGTTAATTTCTGCGTTTTTTGTATTTGTAAACTCCTGTTGTTGGTTTTGAATTTGGGAAATAAGAGCTTCATATTTTTGACGTATATCTGAGAATTTAGTGGTTAGTAGATTTTTTTCTTCGCCTAAAGTCTTTTGTTCAATAGTTAAAGCTTCTTTCTTTGAAACCTTTGAAATGATCCCTTTAATGTTTTGATTTTCGTAGGCTATCAGTTTCTGTTTCGCTTTCGCTAATTCTGTAGTAATTAGTTTTATGTCAGAAACAACATCTTGCTCTCTTTTACGATGTGTTTTTAATAAGTTATCTCTTCTTTTAGATAGAATACATAATTCGTTATTTTCTTTGGAATAGTTAGAGTTTAATATAGGTTTTTCGCTTTCTATATAGTCTGTTCTAGTGGCCAATTCATAAGCCAACTCCTTTTTTTCTCTCTTAAGGAAATTGTAAACTCTGTATCTATCAATAATTTTACTGGCTTGTTTTCTAACTATAATTTGCCCTTTTCTATTCTCTTTAAACCAAATTTTAATATCATTAATTTGAGTTTCAAAATCACGTAAATGATTTTTAGAATAATTCTCAATATCAATTACAAACTCCTCATCATTTAGAGAATTGATGATGGTATCTTTAATAAACTTTGCTTCAAGATTAGTGTTGAGCAATACATTTTGAATAGTTCTTGGTATATTTTGGTACTGTTTACTTTCTACTAACGCATATTTTCTAAATTCTGGGTTTAATCCACTATTATCTCCATAGATGATTCTACGATACTCTTCATAGCTTTTTATAAGTTTGGTGTAATAAACCTGTCTTCCAAATGCATTTCTAACTTTGTCCCAACTTTCAAAAGCTCTATTATCAATATCGATAAACAGCTCTTTTTTGTATTCAGAATTAAAGAATCTGAACGCAACTTTTCCATTTACTTTGTAGGCTAAAACACAAAAAGGAATATTGTCTTTAATTATTTCATAAATAATGTAAGAGTTCTGATATTGAAAGTAATACTCATCAAACCCTTTTTTTTGGTTAGGTATTCCTAGTTTGGTTTTATTGGCGTTGTAAAAAAATAAAATGGCACGAAGCAATGTACTCTTTCCAACACCTTGTGTTCCTATTAAATGAACGTTACCGTCTAATTCTATTTCTGCATATTGTACAGAAGCACTATTTATAAAAACGATTTTATTCAGGTATCTCATTTTCTATTTCTTCTGGAATATTGATTGCTGTTATGATGTCTTTCAAATAATTTAATGAGGTTAAAACTTTGTAAGTTTCTGTAATCTCATTTTCTAGGGTTAGAAAATTGTCTTTTTCTAATTTTTCAATTATTTTTTTTATCCTATCTGAATAGCTTTTTTTGTCAGCATTTATATTTTTTAATTTTTCTAATTTTACTTTTAAATCTGCATTGTTTTTTAGTTGATTTACTATGTCTGATGGGGAAAACCTATAACCCACATCAAAAGAAGAATCAAATGTTTTGAAAAAATCTAGAATATCAATCCATTGAAATGCTTTTTCAAGTTTTCTATCAAGGTCTGCATTGTTTTCTATACGACTGAAATAAAAGTATTCGTTTCCTTGCTCTAATATGTAATTAATTTGATAAAAATATTCGTATAAATTTTCAAATGTTTCTTCATCTTCTAAAACTTTGTACAGTTTTTTAATGTCATCATTGGGACTGTTAGAACAGATGAATTGTCCTTTGCGAAGCACATTAAATATTTCCGATGTATATTTTGTAATCATTAAAATTTATTTTGAAAATACCATAGCATATTCAATTCCATTAGTAGTTTGGTAAGCATCTTGTATCTGTAATTCTTCCTCATATTGTGAAACGATTTGGCAAAAAATAGTCACTCTTTCATTAAAATCTACTTCCTTTAAAAAATCATAATTTAAAATAAAGTTGAATAAATTATCGCTTGTAGCAACAAAGCGATTTCTAACTTCCTCTAAATTTACCATAACTTCTTCTTCAATGTTATTTTCAAGGTTTTCATTAGAAATACTTTCTGCTATTTCTTGTTTAAAAAGTAATCTATCTCTATAGTTTTTGGCAATTCTTTTAATTGCATCAAAAGCCCGCTCATTCTCTCTAAGAAAGTCAATAGATAAATTTATGGATTGATTCGTTCTAGTTTCAAAAATCACTTCATTTTTATTTGAAATTACTTGTCTAATGTCAGTCTCAGCTTCAATTGTAAAATTGTCTTTTAAGTATTTAAGTTTTCGTAATTTTTCTAAAAGTATTCCTTGGTGCTTTATTTGGTTTAGATAATCAATTATCTGTTTTTCTATTTCAATTAGGTTATGTGAGCATTCTCCTAATTGACTTTTTAGTTCGACAATTATTCTACTTAATTCTTCGTCTAAAGCCCTATTAAAAAAAGTGAGTTCTTCTTCATTAATTAGTACTAATGTTTGCTGTATTAAATTCGCTACTACAGTCCTTTTATCATCAAGACTTTCTAGCTTTAGTTGTTTAATTTTGTAATTAGCTTCATTCTTAAAGGTATTCTCAATATTACGTCTCAAGTCCACTACACTTCTAAGTGTGATGAGTCCCATATTTCGAAAGGTTTTTTTGATTGTCCGTAAGTAAGTGTATCTTCTGTTTTCGTTCGGCTCTTTTAAAAAGTAAACAATATTTTCTTTTATATTTTTTATATTTTCATCGATGTATGATAGATTGATTTCTTCACTCACGTACAGCACTTGTTCAAAAAAATCTAAAAATTGTCCATCAAGTTCTAAAAGTCCACCATTCTCTCTGATAACAGATTTTTCTATTAATCTATCAATTCGATTTTCTTCATAGTCAACTAATTCCAAAGCATCACTAAGTTTGAAGTCAATAGACTTTCTCTTACTAAACATTTCAGATATTAGTTTTTCCTCTCTTTTCAAAGCGGTTACTAATTCTTTTATGTCGTAGAAAGTGTTCATTTTATATATTTGAAACTTGCATTTTTCAGTGTGTTATTTAATTGCTTAACCATTCTTTGCATTATAAGCAAAACTTCAGTCGTATAGCGCACATAAAAAAACAACCGAAGTACTCCTGCTATCATACTCCATTTTTTTTCTCTAAAACTAAGTTTTTCTTTTAAAACTTTGTTACGGAAAAATCGTAACTTATGGTTTCTGGGAATTTTAATATGTAATATAAAGCGGAATCTAAACAATAAAACTGTCACCTACTTAACCCCCTTCAGACAGTCCTAAATTCAATTATCAAGATTATGGACCACTTGCAAAGCACCCGACCTCGCCTAAACCATTTAGATTCCTCTTTTTATAATTGCACACTACTTTCCTAACATTAGCACTTGGTGGCAAACCACTTCTGTAACGTAACGCTTTTCGCCATCTTTGGTTTCAAAACTTCTCGTTACCAATTTGCCTTCTATAGCCACTTCCTTTCCTTTTGTTAAATAGGTTTCGGCCAACTTAGCGGTCTGTCCCCAAGCAACAATGTTATGCCATTGTGTATCGGTAATTTTTTCACCCGAGCTGGTTTTGTAACTTTCGTTGGTCGCAATAGAAAATTTAGCTAAGGTTTTACCCGATTCCAGATTTAAAATTTCTGGGTCTTGCCCCAAATTACCAATCAACTGTACTTTGTTTCTTAATGAGTTCATAATTTTAAATTTTAATGTTAAACAGTTAATACTATGCCTATTACTAAGCACCAGACAAAGATGAAAAACAATAGAGCTTTAGTCGGTTAATAACTATTTACTCACGCTTGTAACCGTTTGTAGTCGTTTACACGCGTTTTTATTTTCCTTAAAATTTCTCTAGTTAATTACTTACATTTGTGTAACTTTATTCAAAATCAACCGCTTATGAAATCTTTTTTACTGCTGTTACTTTTAATGGTGTTAAGCACACCTCGCCTTTGGGCTCAAGAAGATGAGAAACATGTTGACATTGAGGTTGAACAGGAAACCGAATACGAAGGTGAATTTAAACACCATCAAATTGGTGCTATGCTTGGTCATATTCATATTAGTCAAGGACATAACAGCAAAGGAAAACGTTGGTTGGTTTTACCTATGATTAGCATTAACTATAATTATAAATTTAACGAACGTTGGGGCATTGGCCTGCATACCGATTTAACTTTAGAATCTTACGAAGTTGAAGAAAACGAAAACGAAATCGTAGAACGCGAAACCCCGATTGCCCCTGCCATAATGGGTATATTTAAACCCGGTAAACATTTTACCTATATGTTGGGATTTGGTGAGGAATTTGCCGAAGAAGAAGATTTGTTTTTAATACGGGCAGAAGTTGAATACGGATTAGAACTTCCTAAGGAATTTGAATTTGGAGCTTCTGTAGGCTGGGATTTTAGATTTGATGCTTACGACTCTTGGGTTTTGGCTGTAGGCGTTTCGAAATTATTTTAATCTAAACGCTTACTATGGATAAAACGTGTTTAGAATGTGGCGAAAAAATTACGGGGCGTACCGACAAAAAGTTCTGTAACGATTATTGCCGTAACGCTTATAATAACAAGATAAACACCGATAGTAAAAATCTTATAAGAAACACCAACAATAAACTGCGCAAAAATTGGCGCATTCTGGAAGCATTAAACCCAGACCAAAAAACAAAAACCACCAAAGACAAACTTTTAAATTTAGGCTTCGATTTTAATCTATTTACCAGTATTTATACCACAAAAGCTGGCACCGTATACTATTTTGTATACAACCAAGGCTATTTGCCTTTAGAAAACGATTATTTTGCTTTAGTAAAACGGAGCGATTAAAACCACTTATTTCCAGCTATGTCCTTTTAATTTTAAGGCCGCTTTTAAAATATCTTTCTGGCTGATTTGCCCCACCAATTTACCGTTAGACACTATAGGAAACCGACGTCTTTTAGATTCTAAAAACTTATTAGCGGCATCAAAAATATTCATGTTGCCATCAATAGTTTCAACATCCTTAATCATTCGTGCTTCAACGGTATGCTGCTCCATAGGCATATTGTAGTATCTGCAATCGCTAATCTGCTTTAAACAGTCTCCTTCCGAGATAATGCCAACCAACTCGTCGTTATCGTTAACCACGGGACCACCAGAAATTTTAAACGAAATGAGTTTATGAATAACATCCTCTACGGTTTGTTCGGGTTTAAAAGTGATCAAATCTTTAGTCATATAGTCGCTCACTCTTACCGGAATGTGTTCTACTTCTTTCTGCTGCTGCTTTCTTGCACCTTGAAAACTTTTTATGCCCATAATAATTTACTTTAGTATTAAAATAAAGTTACTGAATTATAATCAGTTAACCTAACTAAAAATACATGGCGCTAACAAAAAATTAAAAAATGAGTTAATTTTTTAACGAATTGCTGAGTTTAAAAATAAATTACGGTATTATATGCAAGAATTTTCTACTGCTTATATTGCTTTAGCAGGTTTAAATCGTCTGTACGTTTTACCGATACAACATCCTGCATTTTAGAATTAGGCACAGTCATAGACAATACATAATGGGCCATTTTCCAAGTGCCGTTTTCAAGTTTCATTACCCCAGAACCGCGACAAATACCCATGTGGGTATTCAGCAACTCGTCAAACCATGCTAATGTATTGTTGTTATACACAAAAACATGCCTATCTATCGCTTTAAAATCCCAAGCTTTACCAGCATCAAAATAAGGTTTAGCAAAGTGTTTAAAGGCCTCTAAATCCCAATGTTCTGTGGCATCGGTACCAATGTAAATAGCATCGGAAGTCATTAAACCAAAATAGGTTTCGAAATCGGCTTGGGCCGCCGCTTCATGCCAACGATTTAAATTGTTTACTATAGCAGCATTTATGGTATTGGCATTATCCTGAGCTTGACAAGGCAGAACTAATAATACACTAAATAACAGGAAAGAGAATATGGTTTTCATAAGCTTAGGGTTTTACAATATTTTGCGCTTCTTTTTCGAATTTTTTATTGATTTGTAAATTGAAATTAGAAAAGGCTACGAGCGTTTCTTTTACGGCATTTAACTGTTCTTTTTCTGAAGCATGATCTAAATGCAAAGCGCTTTGTAGTTTTAACATTTTAGTTTCTAAAGCCAAAGCCCTAGCCAGAATAGATGGTGTTTTAACTGCCTCTGGCATGCTGGTTTTAAACTCGTTAAAAAAAGCTTCTATCACTTTCATTTCGTTATTAAAATACGAAACATCTCCAGATTTTAATTGTGCTATGGTTACTGATAATTCGCTGTACTTATCCCAAGCCGATAAAGTAGTGGCTGCCTTGGCATCCAATTCGTATTCCACATAATCTAGGGCCTCAATATCTGCTTTAAAAACACTTGGACTAACGGTATCATCGGCTACAGTTTCGGTAGTTTTAGTATCAGATTGGCATGATAAAAACAACACACTTATAAAAATTAAAACAAATGCTTTCATGGTAACTATTTCATCGTAAAACAAATATACATCTACTTAAGTCTTAACTCCTAATTTTTACAGAAAAAGCAATTTGGTCGGCAAAATCTTCATATTTTTGAAGACTTTTAAACAAATTCTTTAAATGACACCAAAAATTTTAATTATTGGCGCATGCGGACAAATTGGTTCGGAGCTAACATTTAAGCTAAGGCAAATGTATGGCGATGAAAACGTAATTGCTAGCGATATTAGTTATAATAATGCCGAAGTGGTTAATTCTGGCCTTTTCGAAATTTTAGATGCTCAAAATTTTACAGCACTAAAGGTATGTATAGAAAAATACAATATTAATACGGTGTACTTAATGGCAGCAATGCTTAGTGCTACTGGCGAGAAATTTCCATTAAAAGCTTGGGATTTAAACACCCAATCGCTTTTTCATGTATTAGACTTAGCCAAAGCGGGAGTTATTAAAAAGATTTTCTGGCCTTCCAGCATTGCCGTTTTTGGCCCAACAACACCTAAAGACCAGACGCCACAATATACAATTATGGAACCTTCTACCGTATACGGTATTACCAAACAGGTTGGGGAGCGTTGGTGCGAATATTATTTTAATAAATATAATGTAGATGTTAGAAGTATTCGCTATCCTGGTATTATCAGTTGGAAAACACTTCCTGGAGGCGGCACCACCGATTATGCTGTAGATATTTACCATAAAGCTCTACAAGATGGCCATTACGATTGTTTTTTATCTGAAAACACCGCTTTACCTATGATGTTTATGGACGATGCGATTGAAGCCACCGTTAATATTATGGCAGCCGATAAAGAAGCTATTAAAATACGCTCGTCGTACAACTTATCGGCAGTAAGTTTTACACCAAAAGAAATAGCGGCATCAATTCAAAAATACCTGCCAGAATTTACCATAAGTTACACCCCCGATTTTAGACAAGACATTGCCGATAGCTGGCCTAAAAGCATAAACGACACCCCAGCCAGAACAGATTGGAATTGGGACCATAAATTCTCGTTAGACGATATTACTAAGGAAATGCTTTCGCAATTACAGGCGAAATACACTTAAAAAAGATAAGATAAAGAGCCTCTTATTTAAAAGCATATAAACAGGTAAAACAAACAAAAAGTTGCCGCTTACATAATTAAACCTTAATTTTAGTTTAAAACCACGATAAGTAATCGTATAAAAATTGAAACTATGAGACAACTATTAGCACTTTTTTGCATCATATTTACATTAACAGCTTGCGAAGGCGATCAAGGCCCTCCAGGAGAAGACGGCGGCGTAATTATAGCTCCAGCATTCGAAATTGAAGTCGATTTTAATAACGGAAATAATTTTGCCATTACCCAAAATTACGGGTTCGATATTGTACCATCAGACGTTGTATTAATTTATATTTCTTGGGAAACCATAGATGGTACCGAAGTTTGGCGCTTACTTCCACAAACCGCTATTTTAGACGAAGGTGTACTCTCGTATAATTACGACTTTACAGATACCGATTTTAGCATTTTTATGGATGCCACTTTCGATTTAAACAGCTTAGACAGCTCATGGACACAAAACCAATATTTTAGAGTAGTTGTAGTTCCAGCAGATTATATTAACGGCATAGACACAGCAAATTACGATGACGTTGTTAAAGCCGCTCAAATTTCTGAGTTTAAGTCGCTATAACCCGCTCTTCTTTACCGCATAAAATCTTACATCCCATCTGCTAGTACAGTTCTAAACGATGGGATGTTACTATATCTCTTGGGCTGATGAACACAAAATTTCATATTTTTAAAGAGGTGGCTTTGCAATTAAGTTTCACAAAAGCAGCCGAACAATTAAATCTTAGTCAGCCTGCGATTTCAAAAACCATTAAAACTTTAGAAGACACTTACAAGAAAACATTTTTTACAAGACTCGGCAATCAAATAGAACTCACTAAAGACGGACTTATTTTTTTAGAATATACCGAAAAAATCATTGCTCTTTTTTCCGATTTAGACAATCAGTTTTTAACTTTAGCGCCCCACGAACAAAAGCACATTACCTTTGGAGCAAGCACTACGCTAGCCGATTTTATTCTACCCCAAATATTAGCAAAGTCAGAAAAAAATACCCCCAACACCAGTTTACAACTTATAAGCGGAAACACCAATTACATAGAACGGCTTATTACCAAGCAACAATTAGATTTTGGTATTATTGAAGGCAGTAGCAACAACAAGCAATTGCAGTACGAAAAATTTATAAAAGACGAGATTGTTTTGGTAACAAGCGCATCGAACCCAAAATTTAAAACAGGAACACTTCAGCTAAACGATTTAAAACAATTACCATTTGTAGAACGCGAAAAAGGTTCTGGAACCCGCGAAATCATCTATAAAAAATTACACCAACAGGGTATTTCCTCACTACAATCTACAGTAACCTTAAGCAGTACCATTGCTATTAAAAACTATCTTTACCACTCTAAAAGTTACGCCCTGCTCTCGGCACATGCCATAAACGACGATTTAATAAATAATAAATTAAAAATTATAGACATTCAGAATTTCACCATCGAACGTTGGTTTTATTTTGTGTCGCGCCAAGGCTTTCAATCGAAAACCAAAGATTTTTTTGAAAAACTGATTCGCCTAAACCATAACTAAAAGTTATAGCAAATAACTTTTTTCATTTCTTATTACATATAAAGCTAGTGTATTTTTGTATAAAATTACAACACCATGGCCGCTTTGCTTTCTTATATATATTTTTTCGGAGTTATAATTGCCGCATTATTTGGATATATTAACAGTCCAATGGCATTGGCTTTAGGTTTTGTGTTTTCGGTTGGTTTTAAGCATCCCTTTCTAAAACAAAGCCAGAAAGGATTGCAATGGTTATTAAAATTGGCTGTAGTAGGCTTAGGATTTGGCATGGTATTACAAGACACCATACAAACAAGCGCATCGAGCTTTGGTCTTATTTTATGCTCTGTAGTGCTAACTGTTAGTTTTGGTTTATTTATATCGAAAAGCTTTCATTTAAATAAACATCTGGGTCACCTTATAACTTCGGGAACGTCTATTTGTGGTGGCAGTGCAATTGCAGCTATTTCACCAATTATTAAAGCCGATTCCAAAACCATCTCTATGGCATTGGTAACTGTATTTTTATTAAATGCCTTAGCCTTATTTGTATTTCCTGTTTTAGGACACTGGTTACATTTAAATCAGCACGATTTTGGCCTGTGGTGTGCAGTAGCCATTCACGATACGAGTTCGGTGGTTGGCGCCGCACTAAACTACGGCGAGGAGGCTCTTAAAATTGCAACAACTGTAAAATTATCTAGAACATTATGGATTATACCTATGTCGGTATTATCGATGTTTGCGTTTAAAACCAAAGGGCAACATATAAAATTCCCGTATTTTATCTTATTATTTATTGGCGCTATTCTTATTAATAGTTTTCATATTATTCCTGAAATCGTAACGCAACAATTTGTAAACGTATCAAAACACCTATTAGTTGTTAGTTTATTTTTAATTGGCACCAGCATATCCTTACCCGATTTAAAACAAGCGGGTTGGAAACCTGTAGTTTTCGCATCGATTCTATGGATTTTTGTATCGCTCACCTCCCTAGCATATATTCTGTATTTACAATAATCTACTTTATTTATTATGGCACAAAAAAGAACACTCCGAAAAGCCAAATATATCCTGCATAAGCAAACCGATTTTAATGCCCCTGAACATATCTGGACGTTTATCGGTGCCTTTTTAGGGATCGGATTATTAGGTTACTTACAAAGCCTAAGATTTTCTGCAGTAGATAACACCTTTCTAATTGGGTCGTTTGGAGCTTCTGCAGTGCTAATTTACGGTGCCACTAACAGTCCGTTATCGCAACCTAGAAACGTGATCGGCGGACATGTGTTAAGTGCTTTAATAGGGGTTTGCATAGCCAAAGTTATTCCAGACACCGACCTTAATTGGTTGGCCTGTGCGCTAGCGGTTTCCCTTTCTATAGTGGTTATGCAAATAACAAAAACCATGCATCCGCCAGGCGGAGCCACTGCTCTTATAGCCAATATAGGCAGCAGTCAAATTAAGGCTTTAGGGTTTTGGTACATTGTTAACCCAGTACTTATTGGTATTCTTCTGCTACTAATTACCGCACTTATTACAAACACTTGGGCTAAAAATAAAGCGTACCGCACAAAAAACAGGTAACAACCAAGTCCGTGTAAAATTTATCTGTATTTTTGAGACCTTAATCTGAGTGGGTTGGTATTACAGGTAAATTTTAAATCGATACTATTTCAAGGCATCGCATTGGCGCTGGCCGTGTGTTACTTAATATCGCCTTTAAAAACTCAGGTCTTCAACGCCCTACACACCGTTGTACATTATACTGAAACTATTGGGAGCACGCCACAAAACATCAGCTTACTAAGGTATCATGAACACGACGATTTTGGAAACCACAACATTTTTGAAGATGCACCGCCTTTAGCCAACCACACGCATACGGCAACAGGAAAAACCATCAACAACCATTCGCATTCGGTAATAAGTTTTTTTAACCGTATTTTTTTAGCTTCAGAAGATCACGACGACCATCAAAAAACGACTTCAAAAGCAGAAATCGACAAGCATTTTTTAACGCTTCAACAGCAGTTAACAGCACACACGCATTCAGAATACAAAACACCCTATTGGCACTTAAAAACACTTCAGTATACGTGTCATTTACAAATTACCAGTCCGCCTCCCCAAAACGCTTGTACAATATAAGAACTACAGTTACACGATATGGTTTTCAGCTTTAAAAACCGTTAAGCGTGACGTTATGTAATACCTAAAATTTAAAACTACAACACAAGCTTCTATAACAAATACTACAGAAGCCAAGACCTTTTATATACATGAAACATATTTTAATATGTGCTTGCTTACTTTTAAGCGGCATGTTGCATGCGCAACAATTAAACGGTGTTATTACAGATACACTGCATAATCCTATAGAAGATGTAAGCATCTTTAACAAAAACACCCAAAAACACACGCATACCAATCCAACAGGGGCTTTTACGCTTCAAAACAGCTCGCCTAACGATACCATTTACATGTCGCGTTTAGGGTATCAGGCACAAACCATCGTACTTACAGCATCAGATTTAAACACGACAATTGATATAGTTATGCCTGCCGCAAACATGTCGTTAGACCAAGTGATGCTAGTTGGCGAAGTTGATGCCCTAAGCCGATTGGTAGATGTAAACGTAAAAACCGACCCGGTTAAATCGTCTCAAGACATTCTACGAAAAGTTCCTGGATTAATTATTGGTCAACATGCTGGTGGCGGTAAAGCAGAGCAGTTATTTTTAAGAGGATTCGATATCGATCACGGCACCGATGTGAGTCTTAGTGTAGACGGTTTACCTGTAAATATGGTGTCGCATGCCCATGGCCAAGGTTATTCCGATTTACACTTTGTAATACCAGAAACCGTAGACAATGTAAAGTTTGGAAAAGGACCATATTATGGATCTGTTGGTAACTTTAACACTGCTGGATATGTTAATTTGGGACTAAAAAAAACTTTAGATAATAACTACGTATCGTTAGAAGCTGGCCAATTTAATACCTCGCGTATAATGGGCATGCTAAACGTATTAAATAACGATAAAAGCAGTGCTTATGTGGCATCGGAATTAATGCTTACCGACGGCCCTTTCGACTCGCCACAAGATTTTAACCGCTTTAATATTTTAGGACGCTACAATTACAAATTAAGCGGCAATCAAGAACTGAACATTACAACCTCGTATTTCGAGAGTAAATGGGATGCTTCTGGGCAAATACCACAGCGCGCTGTAGACGATAGTACTATAGACCGATTTGGCGCTATAGACGATACCGAAGGTGGCCAAACCAGCAGAACCAATGTCTTGGTAAATCACACTAAAACCATAGACCACGACCAATCGTTTACAACAACGGCTTACCTATCGCAATACAATTTCGAGCTCTACTCTAACTTCACTTATTATCTGGACGATCCCGTTAATGGCGACCAGATAAGACAAAAAGAGAATCGTTTAATCGCTGGTGCCAGTACACAATACGAACAAAAAAATATAGCACTTGGCGAGTCGACGACATTCAACTATCAAGCGGGACTCGGTTTTCGATATGACAACGCAGACGATGTAGAACTGTCTCACACCATGAACCGACAAACCACTTTAGACCGCTTAGCACTTGGCGATATAGACGAAGTGAATACCTATGGATTTATAAACACCGAATTCCAAACCGGAAAATGGCTGTTCAACCCAGCGGTACGATTAGATTACTTTAAATTTGATTATTACAATAAGCTTTCCGAAATCTACGACAACAAAAGTGAAACCCAAGTCCGCGTAAGCCCTAAATTGAATACCATTTATTCGGTAAACCAAAACCTGCAATTATTCTTAAAAACAGGTATCGGATTTCACTCTAACGACACCAGAGTAGTTGTTGCCGACACCGAATGGCAAACCCTACCTGCTGCTTACGGCGCAGACTTAGGCGCTATACTAAAACCCACAAATCGTTTGGCCATAAACGCCGCCCTATGGTATTTATATCTGGAACAAGAGTTTGTATATGTTGGCGATGCCGCCATAGTAGAACCTAGCGGAAAAACACAACGTTTAGGGGTAGATGTTGGCGCGCGCTACCAAGCCCTAGACTGGCTTTATCTGTTCGCCGATGTTAACTACGCCCACGGCAGAAGCATCGATGATCCTGAAGGCGAAAACTACATTCCTTTAGCGCCAGATTTCACCTCGGCAGGAGGTATTATTATCGATAATTTAGGAAGATTCTCCGGAGGCCTAAACTACAGGTATATTGACGACAGACCAGCAAACGAAGACGATTCTATTGTTGCGGAAGGCTATTTTGTTACCGATTGCAATGTGAATTATCAATGGAAAAACTGGACCTATAGCATTATTATAGAAAACCTGTTTAATACCGAATGGAACGAAACCCAATTCGCTACCGAAAGTCGTTTATATAACGAACCAGAGCCTGTAGACGAAATCCATTTTACACCTGGAACCCCATTCTATATCCGCGGAAAAATAGCTTTAACCTTTTAAAGTAACACGAATCGCAATAATTAAATATGAAGACTGTCTAAAAAGTTTAAAAGCGCGTCATTCTGTACTCCTCCGGCAGGCAGGTGGCACAGAATCTCATCTTATTGAGAATCTGAAATCGAAGATTCAATGAAGTTAAATAAATTCAGATTGACGAAAAGTTAATTTTTTAGACAGCTTCTTTTTATGATTTATACATATTATAAGTGCGTTCAATTTAAAATGTATAACAAATAGTTCCTTCAAAAAAATCAAAAGAAATATTGTATATTTAAAGTCTATATAATCAATAACTTAAAACCATTTTTATGAAAACGCTTAACGTAGATTACGAAGGGCTATCAATTAATTTTAAAGATAGCAACCACCATGATGCCGATATTTTATGGGAACCAACACAAGATGTTGAAATAGACGGTAAATTATATAAAGCAGGCGACCATATTCACGTTATGTCTGTTGAATACGATCAAGCAGACGATAATTACTCCCTTTTAAACAAGTTTTTTAACAGTATGCATTTAGAAATGTCTTCTACAGATTTTGAAGCATTAAAACAAGCGATAGTCACGCACAAGAACGATTCGACCAATTTATATTTTAACGACCGATTAATTAAAGTAAATTAGTTGTTATAAAAAACCTTCAACGCGATTTACAATAGCATTGAAGGTTTTTTATTGCTTTCTATAGCAATTTCAAACAACCCAGGTTTACATATCTACTAGATAAACACAACCCGAGCCGAGAGGTTAATAAGTAACTAGACGTTACACAGTCTCAGATCGAAAAGTCGACAAAGACCTAATCGTGTTTTAAACAATTAAAAAATACGCCCCTACAAACATAATAATATACATAAGTATAATTACGGTCTGCAATCTGTATTTGTACCATTTTGAATGCATAGTGTTAGTTAGTTTTTGTGGTTAAAGGTTGTATTGGTTTTGCTCATAGTTAAGGGCAAATCCCTTACATTACAAGCTTAGGTTAATGTAGTAACGCTAAAACTATAGTTTTAGTGTATAAAAAATATTTTTTTAACATCACCAATTAAAAAAGTAGCATATACAAAAAAAGCCTCTCATTTCTGAAAGGCTTTCTGTAAGCTTGCTCCCCCTCTTGGGCTCGAACCAAGGACCCTTTGATTAACAGTCAAATGCTCTAACCAACTGAGCTAAGGAGGAGTGTTTTGCTTTTGCGAGTGCAAATATATATCATCATTTCGAACTCACCAAACTTTTTTTTATTTTTTTTATTTAAATAAAGCTTTAAAAATATCGTTTCCATTCGCAAATAACACTAACGCTATGAGAATGAAGAATCCAACCATTTGCGCATACTCCATAAATTTATCGCTAGGTTTACGTCCGGAAATCATTTCGTATAATAAAAACATAACATGACCACCATCTAAAGCCGGAATAGGTAATAAATTTAGTACACCAAGCATAATAGATAAAAAGGCCGTAATACCCCAAAAGGCTTCCCAACTCCAAGTATTTGGAAAGATATCGAAAATAGCTTTAAATCCTCCCACACCTTTGTACGCCCCTGTATTAGGATTAAAAATCATTCCTAACTGCGTCCAATACGACGAGATTTGTTCTGTAAACATGTTCGCACCAACACCAATACTTTCTCCAAAAGAATACGATTTGGTTACGATGTTATAGTAGCCTAATTTTTCTAACGTTTTACCGCTTGCATTAGAATACGCAGCAATTTCGAATTTACCGTCTTCATCTACCTGAAGCGTTCTGCTTATAGGCTTCGTATCTCGCAAGGCTTCAACTTGAACTGTTTGCCCTTTCAATTGTGCTAAAAAAGGCGCGTATTCATCGTAATACTTTAATTTGGTGTTATTAATTCCGGTAATAATATCACCTTGTTTTAAATCGACATTTTTATTTAAAGACGAATCTGGTACTTGGGCCACCACAAAAGGTATACGTAACTGAAAAAAGGTTTTATCGTCCCCAGTGCTTAATTGCCCTAAAAAGTCTTCGGGTGTTGTAATGGTTTTTTCTACCCCATCGCGCTCTAAAACTATGGTTTTTGCTTCGATTAACTTAGCACGCAAATCGGAATAGTTTTCTACAGTTTCGTTATTTACTGAAACTACCTTATCGCCTGTCTGCGCCCCCATTTCTATAAGTAACGGATTGGTAATCCAATAGCCATCCTTAATACTACTTGTTGCAATATCGGTTTCGCCGTAAGCAAAAGCCATAAACATATAAATGAGCGCGGCCAAAATAAAGTTTACAGTAACACCACCTAACATAATGATTAAACGCTGCCAAGCTGGTTTGCTTCTAAACTCCCATGGTTCTGGATCTTTAGCCATTTGCTCAGTATCCATACTCTCATCTATCATTCCAGATATTTTTACATATCCGCCTAAAGGCAACCAACCAATACCGTATACCGTTTCGCCAATTTTCTTTTTAAATAGCGAAAACTTAACATCAAAAAACAAATAGAATTTCTCTACTCGGGTTTTAAATAGTTTTGCAGGAATAAAATGCCCCAATTCGTGTAAGACAATAAGTAGGGAAAGACTCAATAAAAATTGAGAGATTTTAATTAAAAACTCCATATTTTGCTAAAAAATTTCAAGGCACAAAAATAACCTTTTAAAGCTATTAATAAAATTAAACCTTTATTATAATATTAGTTTTTTATTATGGTTTTATACACTACCCCTTTATTAGTCTGTATTTTAATAAAAAGCAGTCCGTTGGCATAGCTGGAAACATCTAATTGATGCACCCAATTTGAAGTCGATAAGGTTTGGCCCAAGGCATTATACACGCGTATTCCGTGCACTTGAAGCGCAGCAGGTTTTTCTAAATACACGATATGATTTGAAGGATTAGGATAAACCTGAATATCATTCTGTATTTGAGAATCGCTTACCCCGAGTGTTAAGTTGTTGTTATTAGAAATGATATCGTTATCGACATTAAACAAAGCATTACTCACTTTAAAATCTACTGTTTCGTTAAACACCTGATTGTTTACAGTATGATCTAAAACCAAATCTAAAACTTCGCCTGACGCACCTAATAACCTAATGGGCACTCCAGCTTCGAAAAAGGAGACCGAACTATGGCTTTGGATTTGATTGATTGTAATAGACACATTGGTTTCGGTCGTTTGATCGACAATAATAGTATAACTCGGATAGCCTTCTCCGTAAACCCAGTCGTTAAAAAATGCAGTTAAATCTTGCCCTGTACTCGTTTGCAAAACCGATTGTAAATCGGCTGTTTTAGCGTAACCAAAGGCCAGCGCCTCATCTTGTAAGTAATCTTTTAATCCCTTATAAAAAGCCTCGTCACCTAATTTCTTTCGTAACATGTGCAAAACCATAGCGCCTTTGTTATAACTTAATCGGCTGCTGAAAATTCTATTAACACTTAAGGTATCGGTATCCGATAAATAAACGGCTCCATCGGTTCTAGATGTAATATTACTGATGCGCTCGGCTTTCCATGCGTTAAAATAATCTTCGCCATCTAAATCTTCAATAACTAAACCCGACAAATAAGTTGCAAAACCTTCGTTTAACCAAATGTCTTTCCAACTGCCGCAGGTAACCTTATTGCCAAACCATTGATGCGCCAATTCGTGAGCGATTAAATTTCTATTAAAACTCCCCATAAAAGACACTGTAGTATGCTCCATACCACCACCCCAGCCAAACTGGGCATGGCCATATTTTTCATCGGCATACGGATATTCTTCAAATAAATTGGTAAATAAATTCATAATATCTACAGTTACCGGAGTACTATTTTTGGCGTAGTCTAAATTTTCTGGATACACATAATTAACAATCTCGAACGGATTGCCATTATTCGCTACAGTATGATTGTAAATATCGTAATTGGTTACCGCCATCGCAATTAAATAGGCCGGAATCGGGTGTCGGTGTTTATAACGTGTTGTTTTAAAATCGCCATCTATTTCCTGACTCAGCTCGACACCGTTAGCAACAGCATAATACGGATCTGAATCGGCATTAAATCGCGGAGTTTTAATATAAACATCTATCGAATCTATCTTATCTATCAAATCTTGTTTACAGGGCCACCAAGCTTTTGCACCGTAAGGCTCCGACAAAGTCCACACGATAGGTTTACCATTGTGTTCGGATTGCTCGAAAGCACCAAAACCAGAAGCCACTGGATTGCCCGAATACGAAATAGACAACGAATCTAACACACCTGCTTGTTGTGTTTCTGGTAAAAGTACAACCACCTCATCGTCATCATTTTGGGTAAAACTTAAAGCATTGCCATTTTTGGTAACTCCCGAAACCGTCATGTTACTGGTTAACTCGAAAGTAATGCGATCTAAATTCTCTTTAGCCAAAAAATACGATGTTACTGTTCCCGATATAAATGCTTCTGCGGGATCGACTTCCAGCTCCAATTTATGGTATTTTAAATCGTAATTACCCGTATTGGCATTCGCCCTAAATGTTTGTCGGTGTAACGCCGATTTTGCTTCCGATTCCTGAATTTGCTTCAAATCGTTGTTAAAATTCTGAGAAAACACAGCAAGAGGCAAACACCAAAAAGCAAGTATTAATCTTTTCATAATTATTATATAAGGTTTTAAAAATACCATTATTAATTAATAATGAATTGTATTTTTGTAAAGAATTCTTTTTACCCCTTGCCTAATGTTATCATTCTTTAAAGCATACAAATCGTTTGCTATTGTATTTGCCATCATATCGCTCATCATTATCGCTATCATTTACAATATTTTAGATGTTCAAAAACCGCTTCCTATCTATCAACCCGCACAAGTTGCCCAAGATTTAGTGGATAGCAGTTTAATAGATGTAAAAAAATATCATAAAATCGCCCATTTTAGTCTTATCAATCAAAACGGAAAAACCATAACCGAAAACGATTATAAAAATAAAATTTACGTTGCCGATTTCTTTTTTACGACCTGCCAAACCATTTGCCCGATTATGACAGACCACATGGTACAAATTCAAAAAGAAATACGTAACGACAACGAAGTTATGTTGCTTTCGCACACCGTAACCCCAGAAATAGATACCGTTGCACAACTAAAACGCTATGCGATACAAAAAGGTGTAGACGATACGAAATGGAATTTAGTAACTGGCAACAAAAAAGACATTTACGATTTAGCACGAAAGAGTTATTTAGCAGTAAAGACAACAGGGAATGGCGATGAATACGATATGATTCACACCGAAAACTTTATGCTTATAGACAAAAAAAGACAAATTCGAGGCTTTTACGATGGCACCGACCCTAAGGCCATACAACAGTTACTAGACGATATAAAAATCTTAAAACAGGAATATAAAAAGTAGAATTTTGGTTTCCATTTTTTTAGCACTTCAATTTATCTTACTTTTGCCTCTTTAAAATCAATCTAAATAAGCTTGCAAACAACTTTAGCACATCTAAAACGCGGAGAAACAGCTGTAATAACAGATGTATCGTCTATACACATTCCTTTAAAATTATTAGAAATGGGTTGCTTACCAGGCAATGAAGTAGAATTGGTACAAATCGCTCCTTTTAAAGACCCGATTTACTTTAATATTAACGGATCGCATTTGGCCATTAGAAAAGAAACCGCAAGCCATATTTTAATTGAAATGATATCGCATGAGTAAACACATTAATGTTGCGCTAATAGGAAACCCTAACACAGGTAAAACCTCGGTGTTTAACGCCTTAACCGGTCTACACCAAAAAGTAGGTAATTACCCAGGGATTACTGTCGAAAAAAAAGAAGGCATCTGTAAATTATCAAGAGGCTTAAAAGCCCATATTATAGATTTACCTGGTACTTACAGTTTAAATGCTTCGTCTTTAGATGAAAATGTTGTTATTGAATTACTGCTGAACAAAAACGACAAAGACTTTCCAGATGTAGCCATTGTAGTAAGCGATGTAGAAAACCTAAAACGCAACTTACTTCTGTTTACCCAAATAAAAGATTTAGAAATCCCTACCATTCTGGTTATTAACATGGCAGACAGAATGGACAAAAAAGGGATTAGCTTAGATATTCCGTTTTTAGAAGCGCAATTACAAACAAAAATAGCAGTAGTAAGTACACGAAAAAATCAAGGTGTCGATAGTCTTAAAGAACTCATCATTAATTATAAAGAATTACCAACGCAACCTTGTTTAAATGCTTCGGAAATTTATCGTGAGTATTTCGACAAGCTTCAGCAGGTCTTTCCAAACCAACTACTCTATAAACTTTGGTTAGTCATAACCCAAGATGTTAATTTCGGAACGACGTCTCGAAACGAATTTGAAGCCGTTGCCGATTTTAAAACAAAAAGTAAAACCGATTTAAAACGCTTACAACAAAAAGAAACCATAAAACGCTATCAGTTTATAAATCAAACCTTAAAAAAAGGACAAACTATAGACACTAGCAAGGCCACAGATTTACGCTCTAAATTAGATCGTGTTTTAACGCATAAAGTATGGGGCTATGTTATTTTCTTTTTCATTTTATTACTCATTTTTCAGGCCATCTTTAACTGGTCCAGCATCCCAATGGATTTCATCGACGCTTCATTTGCATCTATGAGCGAATGGGTAAAACTTCAATTGCCAGAAGGGCCATTTACCAGTTTGTTGGCAGAAGGCATTATTCCTGGTTTAGGTGGTGTCGTTATTTTTATTCCGCAAATTGCCTTTCTGTTTCTGTTTATTGCCATTTTAGAAGAAAGCGGCTATATGAGCCGTGTGGTGTTTTTAATGGATAAAATTATGAGACGCTTTGGGTTAAGTGGTAAAAGTGTTGTGCCTTTAATTTCAGGAACCGCTTGTGCCATTCCTGCTATTATGGCCACTAGAAATATTGAAAGCTGGAAAGAACGATTAATCACCATTTTAGTAACCCCATTCACAACCTGTTCGGCGCGTTTACCGGTGTATCTTATCATCATTTCATTAGTCATTCCCGAAGGATCCTTTTTAGGTTTTGGCTATCAAGCCTTAACCTTAATGCTGTTATATCTTTTAGGTTTTGGGGCAGCTATCGTGTCGGCTTATATTTTAGATCGGATTATGGCCATTAAAAGCAAATCGTTTTTTGTAGTCGAAATGCCAAATTACAAATTACCGCTACCAAAAAACGTAGCGCTTACGGTTGTAGAAAAAACTAAATCGTTTGTATTTGGCGCTGGTAAAATCATTTTGGCCTTATCAATTGTGCTTTGGTTTTTAGCATCGTATGGCCCTGGAAACGATTTTAATAACGCCGAAACAATTATTACAGAACAGCATGCTAACGAACAATTATCGGAAGACGAGCTCAATCAGAAAATTGATGCCTACAAATTAGAACACTCTTACATAGGCATTGCTGGTCGTGGTATAGAACCTATTATTAGACCTCTAGGCTACGATTGGAAAATTGGTATCGCCATTGTAAGTTCGTTTGCCGCGAGAGAAGTTTTTGTAGGAACTTTGGCCACTATTTACAGTGTAGGTAGCGACGAAGAAGTAACCATAAAAAACCGCATGGCCGCAGAAGTAAATCCGGTTTTAGGCGGACCACTATTTAACTTTGCTTCTGGCATTTCGCTATTACTATTTTATGCGTTTGCTATGCAATGTATGAGCACCCTTGCCATTGTAAAAAAAGAAACCAATAGCTGGAAATGGCCAATGCTACAGTTGGTTTTTATGAGCGGATTAGCTTATATTACCGCTTTAATAGCCTATCAAACATTACTGTAAATAATAGAGTAAGCTATTTTTAAATAAACGACTATTATAACATGAATACCATTATCCAAAATATACTCGTTTTCGCAGCTTTAGGGACAGCATTATATATTTTGTACCGCAAGTTTATAAACACCAAACCTAAGTCGAAAAAAGCTTGCGGAACCAATAACTCCGATTGCGGATGCCATTAATTGAAGATGTGCTTAACCTAAAGCTACATCTAAGGTCATCATAATTATAAATCCACCAATAAATCCTAAAGTAGCTACATCGGTATACTTATCGCGTTGCGTTTCTGGCACAACTTCCTCAACCACAACAAAAATCATAGCCCCTGCAGCAAAAGCCAAAGCATAGGGTAAAATAGGTGTAAAAAAGGTTACCGCTATTGCACCTATCACTGCAGCAATAGGCTCTACAATGGCCGATAGCTGACCATACCAAAAACTTTTAAATTTACTAATGCCTTGTCGGCGTAACGGCATCGAAACCGCCAGACCTTCGGGAAAATTCTGAATCCCAATTCCAATAGCCAAGGCAACAGCGCCCCCTATAGTGGCTTCGGGTATACCGGCAGCTACACCACCAAACAACACGCCAACCGCTAAACCTTCCGGAATATTATGTAAGGTAATGGCAAGCACCAAAAGTGTGGTTCTTCGCCAAGGACTTTTTACGCCCTCTTTTTCGTTTTCCTTAAAATTGATATGTAAATGAGGTAAAATTTTATCGAGTGCAAACAAAAACAAAGCCCCCATAGCAAAGCCAACCGCCGCAGGAATAACTTTTACAAAACCCTCGCCAGGGCTCATTTCGATACCCGGCGCCAACAAACTCCAAAAACTGGCCGCCACCATAACACCGCCTGTAAACCCCAGCATGCCATCAAGTAAACCACGGTTCATACCTTTAAAAAAGAATACCAAAGCCGCACCGGCAGCGGTAACAATCCAAGTAAACAAAGAAGCATAAAGCGCCCCTAAAACCGGATCTATAGATTCGAAATATTGAATGATTGTATCTAACATTAATTTTTAATTTTTACATATAAATTATTGGAAACTGTTTTGGAAACCGACAAAGGACTTTCGTTTAAAGTTATGGTTAACGACTCGTCGAACACTTCTTTAGACGCCACAGTAAACACCGTACCCAAACCAATGCTTAACTTATCTAAATACTGTAAAAACTCTACCGACGAATCTTTAACACCAACACAAATACAAACGCTACCTGTCGAAACCTGAGACAGCAATACCTTTTGTGAATTTTTAATATAGCCTTGTTTATCTGGTATAGGATCGCCATGCGGATCTTCCTCTGGGAATTCTAAAAAAGCATCGAGTTCGTTTGTGAGTTTTTCAGATTTTATGTGCTCTAACTGCTCGGCTACCTCATGAACCTCATCCCAAGAAAAATTTAATTTATCTACTAAAAACACCTCCCACAAGCGGTGCTTTCGCACGACATTAGATGCCGCCAAGCGTCCTTTTTCGGTAAGGCGTACTCCTTGATATTTTTTATAGTTAACAAACGATTTGTCTGCCAGCTTTTTAATCATATCGGTAACAGACGATGCTTTGGTATCCATTCTTTCGGCAATAGCATTAGTGCTCACCGATTCGCCTCCGTATTTGCTAATTAAATAAATCGCTTTTAAATAATTTTCTTCAGATAATGTAACCACTATAATATTGTTTGCCACAAATATACACTTTTTACCGTAATACAAATATATTTTTAGACTAGTCTAAATTTTATTTTATATTTGCACAACATTTAAAATTACCAAGGACTAAAAATGAAATTCAGTTTAATACTCATCTTTCTGTTCAGCATCAATTTAAGCGCCCAGAATTCTTTTACTATTTCAGGTAAAGTAACCACCGAAGGCCTACCTATGCCTTACGCAAATGTATATTTAAAAGGAACCGACAAAGGCGCAGTGACAGATGAAAACGGAAACTATATTATTAAAAATATACCCGAAGGCAATTATACAGTTGTAGCCTCTTTTACTGGTTTTAAAGCCCAAGCCAAGACAGTAACGGTAAACACAAACATCAACATAAATTTTAATCTTGAAGAAACTGAAACGTTAGATGAAGTCGTAATTTCAGGTACGTTAAAGCCGGTTAGCCGATTAGAAAGTCCGGTACCCGTAGAAGTTTATACGACTACTTTTTTGAAGCAAAACCCCACGCCTTCAATTTTTGAAGCCTTACAAAATGTTAATGGCGTACGCCCACAAATAAACTGTAATGTGTGTAATACGGGAGACATACACATTAACGGACTGGAAGGCCCTTACACTTTAGTGCTTATAGATGGAATGCCCATTGTTAGTGGACTCTCTACTGTTTACGGTCTTTCGGGAATTCCCAATGCTTTAATAGAACAGATTGAAATTGTAAAGGGACCCGCTTCCTCTTTATACGGAAGTGAAGCCGTTGGCGGATTGATTAACATCATTACCAAATTGCCCGAAAACACCTCTAAATTTGCTGCCGACGGCTTTATAACGAGTTGGGGCGAAGCGAATATTGATTTAGGTTTTAAAGCGGCTCTTGGCAGTAAAACCGATGTATTAACTGGTGTCAACTATTTTAACTACAGCAATCCGATTGACAACAACCACGACAATTTTACCGATGTCACCTTACAGGATCGCGTGTCTGTCTTTCAAAAATGGTCGTTTAAACGCGCTGAAAACCGACAATTTTCTGTTGCTGGCCGCTATTTTTACGAAGACCGTTGGGGTGGCGAAATGCAATGGACACCAGAATACCGTGGTGGCGACGACATCTATGGCGAAAGCATTTATACCTCACGTTTTGAAGTGATAGGAAATTACCAGTTGCCTTTTAAAGAAAAAGTAAACTTCCAATTCTCGTATTCCGATCACGATCAAAATTCGGTGTACGGAAACACACCATATTTGGCTCAACAACGCATTGGTTTTGGACAATTCATTTGGGATAAATCGGTAAACAACCATGATTTATTATTCGGTACCGCAGTCAGATATAACTATTACAACGACAATACCACAGCCACTGAAACAGCCGACGAAGTCGCCATTCCGTCCCTGTTTATTCAAGACGAAATCGCCTTAAACAGCAAACATCATGTATTGTTGGGCGCCCGTTACGACTACGACAAACGCCACGGTAACATTTTCACACCCAGACTTGCCTACCGTTTTAAACCCACCGAAGAAGACATCATCCGTATCAATGCTGGAACCGGATTTCGGGTTGTTAATTTATTTACCGAAGAGCACGCTGCCCTAACCGGAGCCCGCGATGTGATTATAGAAGAAGAACTGAAACCCGAAGAGTCGTATAATGTCAACATCAACTATCTTAAAAAAATATACACCACAAATGGTATGATGTTTACGTTGGATGCCTCGGCATGGTACACCTATTTTACCAATCAAATTGTGCCGGATTACGAAACCAATCTCAATCAAATTATTTACGATAATTTAGACGGACATGCCATTTCGCAAGGTGTTAGCCTAAATTTGGATGCCGTTTTTGCCCAAGGTATCAAAGCCAATATTGGTGCCACTTATCAAGATGTGAGTCAGCATGAAAACGGGGAGAAAAACAGACAATTGCTTACCGAACGTTTTTCGGGTAATTGGGGCGTCACCTATAAACATTACCCAACCAACCTCACGTTTGACTATACCGGAAGCATTTACGGGTCGATGTTATTGCCCACCTTGGGTGAACTTGATCCCAGAAGTGATGCATCGCCTATTTGGAGTCTTCAAAACATTCAAGTGACTTATGATGGTTTAAAAAACATGGAGTTTTACGGTGGCGTAAAAAACATTTTAAACTGGACCCCTGAAAAAAACGAACCTTTTTTAATTGCCAGAGCCGACGATCCTTTTGATGAACAGGTAGATTTTGATAACGACGGCAATGTGATTCCAACTCCAGACAATCCGTATGCGCTTACTTTCGATCCGTCTTATGTGTATGCGCCCAACCAAGGCAGACGCTTATTTTTTGGGGTACGCTTTAATATAAATTAAAACAACCGCTTCATTTACACCCCTAAATTAGGCAACACAAAAGATTTAGTATTGTTGTGCAATCTGATCCACAACCCTGGATTGGCGTTTAATTGCTGTTTAGCCTCCTCTAAATTGGAACTGATGGTTGTTTGAAGCACCTTGGCATAAGTATCTACTTTGGCTGGAGCTGTATCGGCATCCACCACCGATTGCACCACTTTTTTAGCTTGTAATATGGCTGCAGGCCCAAGAGTTAAAATATATTTCGCGGCCCGACACTCTTGTTCGTCGCTCTCGCTTACCATACTTCCGCCTGCTTTAAATTTATTGATATGATGTTCTAAAATACTATTGGAAATAGGTATGATGCCTGCCACGTGATGCCATTGTGCTCCCGAAAACGGCTTGATATACGCCAAATGTGAAGCTTGGTTGGCTTCTGGTCCATGACCAATAAAGAAGATATCGAGTCCGCCTAAATGTTCCAACTTGGTTAAATAGGCCGTAAGTGCCGATTCCAGATCGTCTGTATCGGTTTGCATGGGGGTAAAGCTTTTTATTTTCTTGAAAAAAGCGTCTCCTAAAATACGTTCGAAATCCCTAACAAAACTGAAGCCATTAGCCATGTTCATTGGCGCTAATGCATCTTGGGTAAACACATTTAACCGACTTAACAATGCATCTTGCTCGCCAGTCTTAGCGATTTCACCCAACAAACGATGTAATTCCTGAGCACCACGACCACCCAAAAGCGCGATGTTGATATCGCCTTCTTTTTCGGCTGCCGTTGCATATAATTCCTGTAACATGGCTTGCCCTACAACGGCTTCGGAAGGCAAAACGGTTGGCGTTACACCATGATCTACCACCTGAAACGCTGTAGCATCTAAATGAGACAACCACACATTATTATTTTCTTCTTGTCTTGTAAATTCTAATTGTTGCTCAATCATATCTTTATGTTGAATATTTTATGTTTAATTAAATCCGCGTTCCTTTTGAAGCTGATCGTAAGCCTCTTGTACTTGTCGGAACTTTTCTTCGGCACCCTTACGGTGCTCTTCACCTAAATGAATCACCTTATCTGGGTGATATTTTTTAGCCATATGGCGATATGCCTTTTTAATTTCATCGTTTGTTGCCGACTTATCGATTTCTAAAATTTTATAAGCATTATCGCTACTGTTATAAAACATAGCTTTAATACTTTCGAAATCTAAAGCGCGAATGCCTAAATAATTAGAAATGGTATAAATAATGTCGACTTCGGACTGACTTACATTCCCATCGGCTTTAGCGATTCCGAATAAAAAATGAAGCAATTGTAAGCGCGACGGATGATCCATCATTTGCTTAATTTGCAAACACACATCACGCACAGGAATATTATTTTGTTTACTAATATTTTTGAACAATCTAAACGCATGATTAGCGCGTTCTTTACCATACATACCCACAAATTGCGATCGTACAAAGTCTAATTCGCTTTGGTTACTTTTACCATCGGCCTTAATAACCACTGCCGATAGAATAAGCAGACTTACCTCGAAATCGCCCGATTGCGTTCTGGGTTGTTGGGTATTTCCATATGGGCCTTGGGTATTTACTTTTATACCACCGTTGGACAAGCCATCTACAACGCTACCTAATGCAAACCCTAAAATAGCGCCTATTGGCCCTCCAAACGACCATCCTAAAGTGGCGCCTAACCATTTTGATATACTCATAATAATTAATTTACGCACAAATATACTACATGCAATACTTTTACAGTTGTTAGTAGTAACTTAAAATAATTTTCTGCGTTAGGGATAGCAGCGGCATCCTTTTTGCTTTTACAATACATTTACATAACACCTGCTTAGCTTACCATGTGGAAGTAACTAGTTAAAAATCCTGAAAGCAAAAAGATACAGCGTATAGCCCGCCCTTGCCGTGCAAGGAAACGCCACAATATACTTATACAAAAACATCTTTAGCATTACTGCTTTTGGTGTGCATAAGCGCTTAATTTTATGTATCTTTGCAACTTATTGTTAAACATAAAAGAAATTAAAATATGTATCCAGCAGAATTAGTAAAACCTATGCGCGAGCATTTAACGCAAGTTGGTTTTGAAGAATTGCAAACTGCCGAAGCTGTAGATGCTGCCATAGCAAAAGAAGGCACAACTTTAGTAGTTGTAAATTCGGTTTGTGGCTGTGCTGCGGCAAATGCTAGACCAGGAGCCATTACAAGTATACAAAACGAAAAACACCCAGACCATTTAGTAACTGTGTTTGCGGGTGTAGACAAAGAAGCTGTAGACAAAGCTAGAGGGTATATGATCCCTTTCCCGCCAAGTTCGCCAAGTATTGCTTTATTTAAAGATGGTGAATTGGTACACATGTTAGAGCGCCACCATATTGAAGGTCGCCCAGCAGAGATGATTGCCGACAACCTTAAAGATGCTTATAACCAATTTTGTTAAAAGCTTTTTTAAAATAATACAAACCACGCTTTTTGCGTGGTTTTTTTATGTGTAATTTTACAGCTAAATTAAATTAGAACTAATTACCATTAATGAAACTATTAGCGTATCCGTTAACCATTTTATATTTAATTGCTTTTGGGTTAACCTTACTCGTTTTCCATCCTATACTCTGGATTAGCCATCGTGTTTTTGGCTACACTGCCTTACAAAACAGTGTAAATGTCCTTCAGTTTTGTTTACTGCGTTGTTTAAATATTTTAGGCACAAGATTCACTTATAACAATCCGTATCCGTTACCTAAAAACACGCCAATAATTATAGTATCTAACCACCAAAGCATGTACGACATATCGCCAATAATATGGTTTATGCGCGAGGTACATCCAAAATTTATTAGTAAATTAGAGTTAGGTAAAGGCATACCCAGTGTATCGTACAATTTACGTCATGGTGGTTCTGCCTTAATAGATCGCAAAAATGCCAGACAGTCTATAAAAGCCATAAATGATTTTTCGACTTTTATAAACGAAAAGAAATATGCTGCCGTAATTTTCCCAGAAGGCACACGCAGTAAAACTGGGGAGCCCAAACCGTTTCAACGCCGTGGTTTACAAACCTTAATAAAAAATTTACCCGATGCCTACATAATACCATTAACCATTAACAACTCCTGGAAAACATTGCGTTATGGTAAATTCCCAATGGGATTGGGTGCACATATTACATTAACGGCACATAAACCCATAAATTTGGCTACCTTTACAGCAACAACAGACGAGTTAATCGATCAAGTAGAACAGACCGTAAAACAAAGTATAAACTCTTAAAATATAACGTTATGTCATTAAAAAATGTGAGGTTAGAAGTCATGCAGTTTTTGGAAAAAGACGTAGACGCATTAATAGAAAAATATTTAATTCCGATAGAAAAAATTTGGCAACCAACAGATTTTTTACCAGATTCTGAAGGCGATACTTTTTTTGAAGAAGTAAAAGAAATTAGAGAATTAGCCAAAGAGCTCCCTTACGATTTTTGGGTAGTTCTTGTAGGCGATATGATTACCGAAGAAGCCCTACCAACTTACGAATCTTGGTTAATGGATGTTGAAGGTGTTGGCCAGGTAGAACGCAACGGATGGTCTAAGTGGGTGCGCCACTGGACTGCCGAAGAAAACAGACACGGCGACGTACTTAACAAGTATTTATACCTTTCTGGCCGTGTAAATATGCGCGAGATAGAAAAAACCACCCAATATTTAATTTCCGATGGTTTTGATATCGGTACCGATCGTGACCCATACAAAAACTTTGTATACACCAGTTTCCAAGAGTTGGCCACCTACATTTCGCACAATCGTGTAGCCAAGTTAGCCAAAGACAGAGGCAATAAACAATTGAGTAAAATGTGTCGTATTATTTCGGGCGACGAAATGAGACACCACAATGCCTATAGCGAATTTGTAGAGCGTATTTTTAAAGTAGACCCAAGCCAAATGATGATGGCGTTTCATTACATGATGAAACAAAAAATTACGATGCCGGCTCACTTTTTAAGAGAATCTGGCGACAAAATTAGCACGGCTTTCGAAGAGTTTTCGAACACTGCACAGCGTATTGGTGTGTACACATCTGTTGATTATGTGCAAATTTTAGAAAAGCTTATTGATCGTTGGGAAATTGAAAAAATTACAGGATTAACAGATGAAGCAGAAAAAGCCAGAGATTATTTGGTTAAGCTTCCCGCAAGAATGATGCGATTAGCAGAACGTATGAAAATTCCTGAAAACTCATATCAATTTAAGTGGGTTGAGCCCGCAAAACTTTAAGCATTACTTAGATAAACTGAGGTCTGAAAAGTTAAAAAGTATCGTCATTCTGTGCTCGACACAGAATCTCTCTACACTGAAAATTGGTGGTTAGAGCATCTGAAATAAATTCAGATTGACGAAAAATTAACTTTTCAGACCTTTTTTTCATGACAATTATGAGCGATACTACTATTATACCACAAACCATAGATTTTGTTAAACACACGCTACAACATGCCGAAGGCGGGCACGATTGGTTTCATATAGAACGGGTTTACAACAATGCTAAACTAATTGCAAAAACCGAAAACGTAAACCTATTGGTTGTAGAATTAGCTGCTCTTTTACACGATATTGCCGATAGTAAGTTTTATGATGGCGACGAAACCATTGGCCCAAAAATGGCTTCAGAGTTTTTAAACAGTATTCATGTTGACAATACTACAATTAACCATGTAGTTGCGATTATTGAAAACATTTCGTTTAAAGGCGGGCACACTAAAAGCTCTTTTTCTTCAATAGAACTAGATGTTGTTCAAGATGCCGATCGATTAGACGCCATTGGCGCCATTGGTATTGCCAGATGTTTTAATTATGGAGGCTTTAAAAACAGAGCCATTTACGACCCGAACATCGCACCAAATCTAAACATGACGAAAGAAGCTTATAAGGCATCTACTGCGCCTTCCATAAATCATTTTTATGAAAAGCTTTTACTTTTAAAAGATAAAATGAACACTCTAACCGGTAAGACCATAGCAGCACAACGCCACGAATTTATGGAGTTGTATCTAAAACAATTTTACGCCGAATGGAACGGCGAACGCTAATTATTGAATAATACGCGTCATTTCACTTCGATATTTAGAAGCAGTGGTTCCGGTAATCTCGTTAAAAAATTTATTGAAATGCGAGAAATTATTAAAGCCGCATTCAAAACAAATATCGGTTATACTCATTTTACTTTCTTGAAGCAATTTAGTAGCATGCACTACGCGGTATTCGTTAACTAACTTGGTAAATGTTTTTCCTGTTGCTTTTTTAAAGAATCTACAAAACGCCGGCACCGTCATGTTTACTTTACCAGCCATGTCTTCTAAACTAATGTGCTCCTGAAAGTTATTATTTATGTACTTAAAAATAACATCTATTTTAGCACTGTCTTGAGGTTCGGTTTCGAAAGCCACACCATCTACATTTAATAAGGTATAATGTTCGCTAAGCGCTAAATCGTTTAAAATTTCCAAAAATTTTAAAACCCTATTAAAACCCTGAAGGTCGTTTAAAGATTCTATTTTAGGGCCAACCAAAAATTTAGTTTCAGGTTTGTAAAGAATTCCTTTTTTAGCGCGCTCAAACAGTAAAGCGATGCGTTCCATCTCTGGAAGTTTAAAAAACGAATCTCCCAAGAAATCTGGTAAAAACTGTATAATGGTTTCCGAACCGCTAGCTGTTAAACGATCTGTAAATCCGTTATGCGGCAAATTAGATCCAATAAGGATAAGCTGACTATTATTAAAATAAGACAAATGGTTACCAATATGGCGTTTACCTTGTCCTTTATTTACATAAACCAATTCTAATTCTGGATGAAAATGCCAAAACGCACGGCTTTTGTGCGCTTCTTGCGTATGGTGCCTAACCACTAAGGAACTTCCAAAGCTGGGCGTTACTTTTTCGTATGTAGGTTTTATTTTCATAGGGTACAGGTTTTTACACAAAAATACAAAATGCTGCAAAGGTATAACATGTTCTTAATTATCTATAATATATGCTAAATTATCTTTACAAAAGCTTAACGTAAATTTCACAGTTAATATTCCACACAAAATAGGCAATATTGATGTTTTACAGCTTAAAATACCACCCTATATTTGTCATGTAATCATACAACAAGCTGTAAGTCTTAGCTTACCTTTTTGGATAACAACAATAAAGTTCTCAATACTCGAATACATAACCTATTTAATACGAGTATGATAAAATATAATTTTTGAATTTAAATAAATAGTTAGTTAGACTATGTCAATTAGTTAGTTTGTTAGAGTGGGTCTGGTTAACCCACTCTTTTTTTTTATTTATTTAAATTACAGAATTATCATCTTCATGAGTTTTTAAGTACTAAAAACGGCTCCCGATTAAAATTTTATACTTTTTTTTAATCAGCCTTCAAAAAAAACTTCAAACTACAACGTTTTCGATTCAAAAAATATTACAATATAGAACATAAAATGTTTTATTTTAACTCAATAAAACATATTTACAACGTTTTCGGATAATATAGCATACAAACAAGGCAATATTGATGTTTTTCAGCATGTAAAACCGCTCTATATTTGCAGTGTTAATCGTTAAGAAAAACAACATGAAAAACGTAATTAAATTTAGCATGTGCCTATTAGTAATGGTTACTACAATGGCAACAAGTTACGCAGGTAACACAAAAAAAGAAGATGATGATAAAGGTAAAATGGTTATAACATTAACCTTAAATAACGTAAAAGCTGGTCAACAATTAGTAATTAAGGATTTAGATGGTTTAACCATTTACAAAGAAGCTATTGCTACTACTGGTTTATACAACAACACGTTTAACTTAAAAGCGTTACCAGAAGGAACATATTATTTTGAGCACTATAAAGATTTACAAATTAAACGTATTCCTTTTACAGTTGCCAAAGGCGAAGTTTCTTTTGATAGCAACAACGGTAAAACATTCTTTAAGCCAGTGGTACGCAAACAAGGCAACGTTATGTATTTAACCCAATTAGCTTTAGACAAAGAAGATTTAAATGTAGCAATATACTACAGCAGCGATGTAAAATCTGATTTCGAGTTAATCCATGCAGAGCATGTTACCGACACCTTAAACATCGAGCGTATTTACCAATTATCTCCAGAAAGAAAAGGAGAATACAGAGTAGTACTTACCACAAATGGCGAAGATTTTGTAGAAAACTTCACCTTATAAAATATTAAATGAATAGTTAGTTAGACTATGTCAATTAGTTAGTTAGTTTGTTAGAGAGCGGGTCTGGTTAACCCGCTCTTTTTTTTGTTTATTATTCAAGTAAAAAACACAAACAAGCAACACCGTCTTAGCACATGAACCTCATCTACATTTAAAATTCAATTAACATATACTCCGCTAAATTTCGAGATGGTTATATGTATTTTAATTTAAGATTAACCTGAATCGCCTTATCTAAAAGTCCATTTGCCGTCGTAAATTTTATAATACCAAACTACGCGGTTATTACAAAGCTTTTACGTGTATTCCTTAAAATGATCAAGCATAACGGATGCACAAAATTACCAAAAATATACTCTATATTAACCTTACAAAAGCTTAACTTAAATTTTACAGATAATATAGCATACAAAATAGCCAATATCGATGTTTTAGATACCACCAACACCCCATACATTTGTAGTGTTAATTGTTAAAAACAATCACTATGAAAAAGGTATTACAATTTAGTATTTGCATGTTAGCCGTTTTAACTAGCATAGCAACAACCTATGCCAAAGACAACAAAGTAAAGGTTGACGACAAAAACAAAAAAGAGATTACATTAACGCTAGACGATGTTAAACAAGGCCAGCAACTTTTAATAAAAGATATTAATGGCTTGACACTTTATAAAGAAGATTTTAAAAATACAGGCAGCTACAGCAATACGTTCAATCTTTCTAATTTACCCAACGGAAGTTATTATTTTGAACACGAAAAAGATTACCAAGTAAAAATTATTCCTTTCGAAATACAATCTGGAGCAGCAGCTTATAATACTGCAAATTTTGTAACATTGTTTAAACCCGTTACCCGTTTTAAAAACAACACGGTATACATCTCGAAATTAGCTTTAAACAAAGAAGATTTACACATAAAAATCTACTACAAAAAGAACAGCAATACTACCCATACAGATTTTGAACTTTTACACTCCGAAACTATCAGTAACCAAGTTAACATAGAACGTATTTACAGCCTATCTGAAAAGCAACAAGGAGAATATAAAATAGTATTTGAAACGGAAGGAAGATTTTATACAGAATACATGCATATTTAGCACACAACATATAGTTAGTTAGACTATGTAATTAGTTAGTTTGTTTAGAGTGGGTCTGGTTAACCCACTCTTTTTTTATTTACAAAACATTAACACAAAATCTCAATAACACACTAATTATTAAGTGTTTATTAAAAAAATTTAAACTATTACCCAGAGCCTATACTATTTTGCAGAACGCCTATACCAAACCCCAAAGCATATTAAACAATTCCGCAATTAAGGCATGTCGGTTACTAACCGAGATAAACCAATATTTCACCTTAAGAGCGACACCAATAAAATCTGCTACATTACCTTAAATATATTCTATTTTAACATTACAAAAACTTAACTTAAATTTTACAGGTAATTTAGCATATAAAGTAGCCAATATCGATGTTTTACACCCCAGTATTACAACCTACATTTGTAATGTTAATCGTTAAATAATTCAATTATGAAAAAAGTAATGAAACTCAGTATTTGCATGTTAGTAATGGTTTCTAGCATAGCAACAAGTTACGCCACTAACTTTTCATCATTTATTGATGATAAAGAGAAAATGGAGATTACGTTAACACTTAAAGATGCAAAAGAAGGACAGCAATTATTAATAAAAGATGTTAATGGTTTAATCTTACACAAAGAAACAATAGAAAAGACAGGCTTGTACAACAACACCTTCGATTTAACCAATTTGCCAAACGGTAACTATTATTTCGAACATCAAAAAGCCTATCAAATCAAAATCATTCCTTTTAATGTAAAAACGGGTACTGTTGCCTTTATAACAGATAAAGAGATTACACTTTTTAAGCCTGTTTTAAGAGTAAAGGAAAACAACATTTTAATTTCTAAACTGGCTTTAGAAAAAGAACCTTTACACGTAAAAATTTACTACAATACCAATTTAAGAGGAGCCGATTACGAACTTATTCATGCCGATACAATTACCAACGAAATGAATATCGAGCGCATCTATCAATTAGATGGTAAAGAACACGGTGATTACCGTATCGTTTTCGAATCGAACGGCAGAGAATACGTAGAATATTTTAAAATATAATGTTTATCTAGTCACTAAGTTTATTGTAAAGAGGCCGCCTAAAAAGTTTAAAAGTACGTCATTCTGTGCTTGACACAGAATCTCACCATATTGAAAATCAATAATTATGAGAATCTGAAATAAATTCAGATTGACAAAAAACTAACTTTTTGGACAGCCTCTTTCTTATGTTTTATAACCCCAGAAAATCACTTATTAAACTGCGCTTTGCGTTTTTCTAAAAAAGCGGTAGTACCTTCTTTAAAATCATCGGTTCCAAAACAAGCGCCAAAAGCTTCAATTTCCGAAGCATAACCATTAACATTTGCCTTATACCCTGCATTAATTACCGCAATGGCTTTACCAATGGCAACAGGCGAATTTTTCATTATTTTTTGAGCTATCCCTTCGCAAAACTCCAATAAAGTATCTTGCTCCACAACATGATTTACTAAACCGTAATGCAAGGCTTGCTCGGCGTTAATCATTCCTGCAGTCATAATCATTTCCATAGCGCGACCTTTACCCACTAATTGTGGCAAACGCTGCGTACCGCCATAACCAGGAATAACCCCTAAAGAAACCTCCGGAAGTCCCATTTTAGCATTGGTACTAGCCACTCTAAAATGGCACGCCATAGCTAACTCTAAACCTCCACCTAAAGCGAAACCATTAACAGCAGCTATAACTGGTGTTTGCAAATTTTCTACAAAATCGAACAGCAACTCCTGACCTTTTGCTGCCAAAGCAGCGCCTTGATCGACATTAAAATGTGCGAATTCACTAATATCCGCACCGGCAACAAAGGCCTTTTCTCCAGTTCCAGTAATTAGTATAACGCGTGTTTCGGTATTTTCATCTGCTAATTTAAAAGCTGAATGCAACTCGGCTATCGTTTCTTTATTTAAAGCATTTAATTTTGTAGGTCGGTTTATGGTTATAGTGGCAACCCCTTCGTGGGTTTCTAAAAGTAAATTATTAAACGTCATGTCTTTATAGTTTTGGAAAAGTAACAATAAACGTTGTTCCTTTTTCGTGTTGTGTTGTAAAGGTAATGTTTCCGTTATAAGTTTCCACAATATTCTTAACCATAGCCAGTCCAAGTCCCATACCACTAGATTTTGTGGTAAACTTTGGTTCGAATACTTTAGCTTCGTTTTCTTCGGAAATACCTGTACCGTTATCAGAAACGCTTAACCTAATAGCATTGTTTTGCAACGATACGTGCACAACTATTTTAGGCACGCGTTCTGGCGGAATTGATTGTATACCGTTTTTCACCAAATTGGTAACGATACGTATTAAATGTGTTTTATCGAACGTGGTAATTATGGTTTCCTGTTCGCACAGAAACACAATATAGTCTTCGTTAAAAATGTCTAAAGCCAATCGTACCGTACTAACAACATCTATCGTTTCGTTTTGCTGCGCTGGCATTTTAGCAAAATTCGAAAATGCCGATGCTATAGCACTCATGGTATCGATTTGTTGGATTAAAGTTTCGGAATACTCTTCGACTTTTTGATGAATTTGAGGATCGTTAGGATTAAATTTTCGTTGAAAATTCTGAACACTCAATCGCATTGGTGTTAAAGGGTTTTTAATTTCGTGCGCCACCTGTTTTGCCATTTCCCGCCAAGCCTGTTCGCGCTCACTCTTAGCCAATTTTACTGCGCTTTCCTCTAACTGATCGATCATACTATTATAGGAATTCACTAAAGTTGAAATTTCCTGACTCGCATCGTCTACATCTATACGCTCGTTACGTTTTTCCAGAGTTGTTGTATTAATTTTATCGCTTATGGTTTTTATCGATTTTGTTATATAATTGGCCAAAAAGAACGCTATTGCCGAAGCTAGAACCAACATAAACAAATAGGCGTAACTAATACGCTCCAAAAATTCATCGAGTTCCTTATCTAAAAAATCATCGTCTTCAAGATAAGGCAAATTAAGTATCGCTAAAGGTTTGTATTTTTGATCGGTGATATAAGAATACGACGATTGATACACTTTTTCGTTTTCATGTCGTTTTTCCACATAAGTATGTTCTACAGAATGCGATAAGCGATTTAATATTTTAGCATCTATACAACTAGGCACAGAATCTTGAGCAAAAGCAGCTCTAGAAGAGGTTAAAATGGTACCGTCTAAATCGTAAATATTAATCGTTAAATTATGAATGGTAGCAATTTCGTATATTTTATTTTTTAAGATTAAAGGAAGTTTTTCGGTTTTAACCTCGTACGAAGTTTCTTTTATAATAAAATTTAAGTGGGATTTTATGTTTTTCTCTTTACGCTCCAGACGTTGCTGATGATAATCTATCGCCTCTTCGCTGTACTGGTAAATCGCCACTACCACAATTAAAATAGATGCCAAAAGCACTACAAAAAGCATGGCCACAAAAATGCGAAGCCGTAAAGAGATTTTTTTTAGTTTCATATGTTATATCCTGTGCTAAATATAACAATAATCAAGCCAATCGTTTTAAGCTCTCGGATTTTTAGAACGAATGCGTTTATATACCTTAAAACCCAACATAAGTAAGGCACCAAGCACAAAAATGGCAATAACCCCAAAAATCCAATTCATGGCATTTTTTAGAATCACTAAAAACACAACTGCAAACAGAATAAATGTAGCGCCTTCGTTCCATAATCGCATAAAATTAGATGTTTTGGTAACCTCATCGCGCTGTAATTGCTTGAAAAACTGATGTGTTTTTAAATGATAAATAATAAGCAGCACCACAAAACCTAGCTTAACATGCATCCATCCCTGCTGCAACCATACAGGCATAATTACAAGTAAAAGTATTGCAAAAACCACAGCTAAAATTGCGGAAGGCCAAGTTATAATATACCACAATCGCTTGGCCATTAATTTTAGTTGATCGCCAAGAATTTCCTTTTCTGGTGATGGCTTATGAAATGCTTCGATTTGGTATACAAACAAGCGTGGAATGTAAAACAAACCTGCAAACCAGGTAATAACAAATATTAAATGAAGGGCTTTTATATAGTTGTAGTATTCCATAATTACGTTTATACCATTACACTTTTTTGCTCTAAATCGGTTTTTATTTCTTTATTTAGAAAATAGCCGGTTACCACGGTTGACAAAACATCGGAAATAGGAAAAGACACCCATACCCCCAACTCGCCAAAAAACTTTGGCAAAATTAAGATTAACGGAATAAAGAAAAAGCCTTGTCTGGTTAAAGTTAACAATAAGGCCGGAATTGCTTTTCCTATCGCCTGAAAATAAGCCGCTCCTATTAACTGAAGCGCAATAATTGGCGTTGCAGCAAATACCCACCTCATGGCAGAAGGTGTTTGTTGTAACACTGCTGAATCTTGTGTAAACATTTTGGTAATGCCTTCTGGAAAAGCCATCAGCAAAATAAAAATTAAAGTTGCCAAAACGGCTGCGTATTTAACCGCAATGTAGATGGATTTCTTTACCCTTAAATACTGTTGCGCACCGTAATTATATCCTGCTATGGGTAAAAACCCTTGTGTAATTCCAAATACAGGAAACAAAGCAAACATTAACATTCTGCCTACAATAGCATAGGCTGTAACCGAAACTTCGCCACCAAGATTAAACAAAATGTTATTCATAAATAAATACGTAACACTAACCACCGCCTGTCGAGCCAAGGTTACGAAGCCTAAAGAAGCCATTTCTTTTATTACAGCATATTTAAATTTTAAATATCGTGCTCGCACCTTTAAAACCGAAATACCTGAATTGAAATACCAAACAATGTATAACAAACAAAGCATATAAGATCCAGTGGTCGCCCAAGCAGCACCCGTCATGCCCATACCCAAAACATTGATAAAAATATAATCGAAAAGCAGGTTTCCTACCGAAGGAATCATCATGGCATACATGGCAAATTTAGGCTTACCCTCTGCCCTTATAACCGTATTCCCCATCATACATAAAGCCAAGAATGGCACCCCATACAATACAATGGTATAATACACTTTTGCGGGTTCGAAAATATTACCTTTACCCCCAAAAGACTGTATAATAGGATCTTTAAAATACAACCCCAACACCACAAAAATAGTGGTTAGCAAAAAAGTTAATGTAATTTGATTACCAAAAGTATCTAAAGCTTTGTCCAATTGTTTAGCGCCCAAAGCCCTAGAAATAATTGAAGATCCACCAATACCAATTGCCATACCCAAAGCTGCAATAAAAAACGATACTGGCAAAACAACATTAATAGCCGCTATGGCAATAGCACCAATCCAATTACCAACAAATATGGTATCGACTAGTACATTTAAAGACATTACTAAAATACCTATAGAAGCGGGTACCGCTTGCCGTATTAGCAATTTCCCTATGGGCTCTGTGCCTAAATCTACAGTAGATACACCTGCCATACTAATTTTTAATTAGACTTTTCAGCCCAAGTATTTATCCATGTCCCTAATAAATCTGCCCAAGCATCATCATCGTTCAAACAAGGTACGGTAGTAAATTCTTGCCCGCCAACTTCATGAAAAAGCTCTTGTCCTTCCATGGCAATTTCCTCTAGAGTTTCCAAGCAATCGCTAACAAAAGCAGGGGTTATAATAGCCATGTTCTTTACACCTTCTAAACCTAGACGCTCTATTGTTCTGTCGGTATAAGGCTGTAGCCACGGATCGAAACCTAATCGGGATTGGAACGACGTTGAAAATGTTCCTTCTTGCAACTGCAGTGTTTCGGCAACTAATCGTGTGACCTCTAAGCACTGATGCCTGTAACAAAATTCGTGTGCTTTTGACGGGGTTTTACAACACGACCCGTCTATCTTACAATGCGATTTAGTAACATCGCTTTTTCTAATATGACGTTCTGGGACACCATGATAAGAAAACAACACATGATCGTAAGATTTACCAGCCAAATGCTTTTTAATGGAGGCACTTAGCACTGCAATATAATCGGGTTTATTATAAAACGCCGGTAAATGATCTATTTTTAAATTTGAAAAATGCGCTTGTCTCAATTCTTCTGCTAAAACCAAAATAGTTTCGGTTGTTGCCATAGCAAATTGCGGATATAAAGGGATAAGAAATACGTGCTCTACCCCTTGATCTACCAACTCCTGAAGTCCTTTTTTTATCATCATAGAACCATATCGCATGGCCAAAGCCACAGGATAGTCGACTACTTTTTGAACTTTAGTTTGCAAGCGTTCAGAAATTACAATTAACGGAGACCCTTCGTCCCACCAAATCTTTTTGTACGCTGCCGCCGAAGCTTTTGGTCGCGTTTTTAAGATAATACCTTTTACAAGTGCCGTTCGCGCTATTAGTGGCAAATCTATAACGCGTTCATCCATTAAAAACTCTCCTAAATACGTTTTAACATCTTGGGGTGTTGGACTCTCTGGGGATCCTAAATTAACAAGTAAAATTCCTTTTTTCATATTGCAAAAATACAATAGAAAATACTATCAAACTATTTTATAACGATAGTATTACCTTATACGATATTAAATCAAATTGATTTAATATCGTGTTTAAATTCAAAAAAACTACAGGTCTTTGGTTTGGTGTTTTGTACGACTTTGCTTTTTAAAGGTTTCTGGCGATTGGCTTGCATCTAAATCTTGAAAAATCCCGCAAGACACTCCTGGTTTTACCAAAGATGCTTCTTTCGATTTTTTAAACCAAGCTTCAATTTCTGGTGATAAGTAGCCCATAATAATTATTTTTCAAATCATTTAAATCTACAAAAAATTACCGGCGCAAACAATACAAAATTCCACCTAACAAATGCTGTTTTACATTGGTATCGTTATACGCTTCAGCGGTATGGCCTAATCCTGTATAAAACATTCTTCCACCGTCGAATTCCTGACACCAAGCAATTGGGTGATGATGTCCATTTTCACCACCCGAGTAACTCGACTCGTCCAAAAATAAAAGCACCTGAATATCGCTACTAATCGATTTAAAATTATACCACTCATCAAAATGCGCCCATTCTGCTTCTAAATGCGCTGTTGCTTGATGAGCATATGGTGTCTTTTTTAAAATGGCTTTAGCTGGCTTTGGGTGATTTTCAAAATAGGCGCCAACCAATTTACCGTACCAAGGCCAATCGAATTCGGTATCTGTGGCAGCATGAACCCCCATAAAGCTACCACCTTGGTTTACGTAACGTTGTAATGCTGCCTCTTGCAAGGAATTTAACACATTTCCCGTTGTATTTAAAAATACCACCACTTTAAACTGTTTTAAATTCTCGTTTGTAAACTGTGCTGCATTTTCGGTGTGAAATACATTAAAACCATGTTCCTCTCCTAAAGCCTTAAATGTTTGCACACCAGCTTCTATAGATTTATGCCTAAAGCCCTCGGTTTTGGTAAACACAAGCACACGATCTACATGCTGTTGCGCCCAACCATTAATTACAACAAACAAAAAAGAGAGTAGCCATTTCATGGACATTAGTTTATAGATTGCAAGTATTTTTTAGGTGTGGTTCCGTACTTTTTTTTGAATGCGGCAATAAAATGGCTAGACGTGCTATACCCTACTTTTAACCCAACTTCGTTGACATTTAAACCTCCTGTTTCTAACAGTTTTCGGGCTTCTTCCATTTTATAATCAAATAAAAAGCTAAATACCGAATCGCCATAAATTTGCTTAAAGCCTTCCTTTAATTTTTTAAGACTCAACCCTATCTCATCGGCTAATTCTTGCAAACTTGGGGGTTCGGCCATTCTAGCAATAATAATGTCTTTGGCCTTACGTATTTTTATAACATTGGTTTCGTCTACCAAAAACGGACAATGCTCTGTATTGGCATCTTCACTCCTATTAAAATACAAACTCAACAACTCGTAGGCTTTCCCTTTTAAATACAAATTTTTAATAGATGCATTTAAATTATAATGTGCTATTTGTGTTAAAACTATAGCCATAGATGGTGATATTTTTCCATCTTTATAATATTTTTTATCCTTATTATCGTCGCTTAAAAACGAAATATATCCCGCTTCTTGCGAAAACAACGCATGAAACTCTTTAATAGAAATAAGCAAAGTTACCAACCACGAATTTGGATTAACCTCTAAATGAATTGGTAAATCTTGTTGCGGATTATACAAAAGCAACGAATTTTCTTCATTAATATTTAGCGTATAATTGCCTTTATTGAATTTAAACGCTAAAGCCCCTTTTAAACAAAAATGAAACTGAATGAAACTACTATCTATTGCACGCTCTACTATCTCTACACCAACGCCCTCATTTTTATAGGTTAACACGAAAAAACCATCCTCGACCAGGGCTTCATCAAAAGTTCTTATAGCGTTATTTTTTATATTTATCGACATCTCTTGCTTTTCTATTTTATTTAGACCTATTCTAAACAACACCCTCTAAAAGTATTTTTATTACTACAAAACTACAATATTTCTTATATTAGAATGAAAATATGTTTTAAAACACTCTTAACGACACTAAAAGTTCTTTGAGCGTTATTTTTTTAAAAAATGTCATTATACTTTTGTCCAACAAATACAATCAACTTTATTAATGAGTCAAAATCATGCCCTTAGAGGCACTTCTTTTTACGCTATAGGATTAAGTTACAAAAAAGCCGACGCCGAAACTAGAGGGCATTTTAGTTTAGACGACGCTGGTAAACACGCTGTACTTGAACAAGCTAAAGCAAATGGTATAGAAAGTTTGATTGTAACTTCTACCTGTAACCGTACAGAAATTTACGGTTTTGCAGAGCATCCATTTCAGCTTATTAAATTACTTTGCGATAACACAAAAGGAACTGTAGACGAGTTTCAGCAAGTGGCTTATGTGTATAAAAACAAAGAAGCAATCTCGCACATGTTTCGTGTGGGGTCTGGTTTAGACAGCCAAATACTTGGCGATTTCGAGATTATAAGTCAGCTAAAAATTAGCGCTAAAATGTCTAAAAAAGCTGGAGTATTAAACACCTTTTTAGAGCGTTTAATAAACATGGTTACCCAAGCCAGCAAACGCATAAAAACAGAAACCGAAATTTCGTCTGGAGCAACTTCGGTATCGTTTGCTTCGGTACAATACATATTAAACCACGTAGAAAACGTATCGGCCAAAAATATTTTATTGTTTGGCACTGGAAAAATTGGTCGAAATACTTGCGAGAATTTGGTAAAGCATACTAAAAACGACCATATTAAACTAATTAACAGAACTAAAGATAAGGCCGAAAAAATAGCTGGAAAATTCAATTTACTAGTTAAAGACTACGCTAACCTTCAAGAAGAAATTAACACATCGGATATTTTAATTGTTGCCACAGGAGCTCAAAACCCTACAGTTGATAAACATTTAATTCAGACTAAAAATCCGTTATTAATTTTAGACTTGTCTATCCCTAAAAATGTAGATGAAAATGTTACGGATTTAGACAATGTGCGCTTAATTCATTTAGATCATTTATCGCAAATTACAGACGAGACTCTAGAAAAACGCAAAGCCTATATTCCTGTTGCAGAGACCATTTTAGAAGATGTTAAAAAAGAATTTAACGACTGGTTAGAAACTAGAAAATTCGCACCAACCATTAAAGCGCTTAAAAACAAACTCCTGGACTTTAAAACCGCAGAATTAGACACACAACGTAAAAAAATTCAAGGATTTAACGAGGAGCAGGCAGAGTTAATAAGCAATAATATTATTCAAAAAATAACAAATCATTTTGCGCATCATTTAAGAGACGATGATTTTTCTACCAACGAAAGCTTAGAATTTATAAAAAAAGTCTTTCAGTTAGACACACCAACAAATGCATAAAACAATTCGCATTGGCACAAGAGACAGCCAATTGGCGCTGTGGCAAGCAAATACCGTACAATCTCAACTAAACGAATTAGGCTATAATACAGAAATTGTTGCCGTAAAATCTACTGGCGATTTAATTCTAGACCAACCTTTATACGAGCTAGGCATTACAGGAATTTTCACTAAAACCTTAGATGTCGCTATGCTTAACGGCACTGTAGATATTGCTGTACACTCCATGAAAGATGTACCAACCCTACTGCCTAAAGGTATTGTGCAATCGGCTGTTTTACCAAGAGCCAACGTAAGCGATATTTTAGTTTATAAAGATTTAGATTTTTTAAATTCTGAAGGTACTATAGGCACAGGAAGTTTAAGACGTAAGGCCCAATGGCTTAACAAATACCCAAACCATAAAGTTGAAGATTTAAGAGGGAATGTAAATACCAGACTTCAAAAACTTGACAACAACACTTGGAATGCCGCCATTTTTGCCAAAGCAGGTTTAGAACGCATAAATGTGCTACCAGAACACCATATAGAGCTGGACTGGATGGTACCTGCACCAGCACAAGGCGCGATGGTTGTGGTAACATTAGAAAAAGACAAAGATATTACAGAAGCCGTTTCTAAACTAAATAATTACGAAACAGACATTTGCACCTATGTAGAACGTGAATTTTTACGTATATTAGAAGCAGGTTGTACAGCTCCTGTTGGAGGTTTGGCAACCATAACCAATGATACTATTGCGTTTACGGGTGTGCTATTAGCTCTAAACGGCAGTAAAAAACTAACCGTAAACCTAACAGAGTCCGTAGCAAATTACAAAGGCTTCGGAAAACGTTGTGCTTTAGAAATCATTGAAAATGGTGGAAAAGAACTCATGAATTCTATAAAAAAAGAAATGAATTCATAAAAACATTGTTTAGATGAAGCTTAAAACGTTGCAAACCCTATATCGTTTTACTGATATTCTCATTCTATTTTTTTTAATATTCGATTTTGGATTTTCTATTCGGGAAGATTACAAACCTTTTAGAATGCCTGTTTACACAGTAATTACAGGGCTTTTAATCTTTTTCAACGTAGTAAAACATTCGCAATACTCGCATACTAAGGCTTTAAAAAAAACAATCAAGTTTAATATTGCCATTTTAATTACCACCATAATTGCAGCGCTTACTGTGTATTATTTAAATCACGATTTACCCGCTGTAGAGCGCCCTTTACGCCCTAAAGTCATTTATGAAATTGGCTTGTTTTTTTACCTGCTCATCCGATTAACGTTTTTTATTAAATACCTGTATAAAATTTATTTCAACCCTGCGATTTTATTTGTAGGTAGTTTTGGGATTTTATCTTTAATAGGTTCGTTATTTTTAATGTTACCCAATATAACCGTTAACGGCATATCGTTTATCGATGCACTATTTACCTCTACGAGTGCCATTTGCGTAACAGGCCTAGCGGTTTTAGACACAGGAAAAGATTTTACACAACTTGGCCAAACGGTTATTCTTATTTTAATACAAATTGGCGGTTTGGGTATTTTAACATTCACGTCGTTTTTTGCTTACTTTTTTAAAGAATCGTCTTCGTTTAGGGAAGGCATGTATTTAAAAGATTACACATCAACAGAAAATCTTCAAGATGTATTTAAAATCGGCGCGCAAATTGTTGCGTTTACACTTAGTATAGAATGTCTTGGTGCTATTTTTATTTATTTCTCTATAGATGATCTTTCGGTTGTAGAAAACAAAGTCTTTTTTTCAATTTTCCATTCTATTTCGGCCTTCTGTAATGCTGGGTTTTCAACCTCATCGTCTAGTTTTTACGAGCCTAGTTTAAGAGTAGATTACTCGCTGCAATGGGTACTCATGGCCCTAATTATTATTGGAGGTATTGGGTATAATTTCATTTTTAATTCTTCGGCGTACATCAGACGAAGTTTTTTAAACATGTTCAGAAAAAAAGATAAAATTAAAACTACCGTAAGGGTAATTACTTTAAATAGTAAAATCACGTTAATAACAACCAGTATTTTGCTACTTGTAGGTTTTGTATTCTTTTATTTTGCCGAAGCACAACACACTTTAAAAGAGCACACCTCCACTTTTGGAAAAATTACAGCCGCCATGTTTTCGTCTGTCACCCCTAGAACAGCTGGTTTTAACACGGTAGACTATACTCAAGTGGCAACGCCTTCACTCTTGTTTGTTATTTTGTTAATGTGGATTGGTGCTTCGCCAGGATCCACCGGTGGCGGTATAAAAACCAGTACTTTTGCTATTGCTACGCTTAACATTTTTGCAACTGCCAAAGGTCGAAAACGTATAGAACTCAATACGCGAGAAATCTCTAGTAGCACCGTAAATCGTGCTTTTGCTATTATCTGTATCTCTCTTATAACTATTGGCATAAGTATATTATTACTGTTGTTTTTTGAACCTAAAAAGGATTTATTGGCCATAGCTTTCGAATGCTTTTCTGCTTACAGTACCGTAGGCCTCAGCCTCAATTTAACCCCTACACTAAGCGACCCTAGTAAATACGTACTTATTGCTGTTATGTTTGTAGGCCGAATAGGATTACTAAACTTGCTTTTTGGTATGTTAGGACAAGTAGAACAAAAGTTTTATCAGTATCCGCAAGAAAATATTTTAATCAACTAAACATTACGACATGAAAATTATAATCTTTGGACTCGGAAATTTTGGAATGTCACTCGCCTTAAGCCTTACAGAATCTGGCAACGAAGTTGTAGGAGTAGACAAACAAATGGAAAAGGTTAATATTGTAAAAGATAAAATAGCGCATAGTATTTGTTTAGATTCTACCAACGAGCTTGCCTACCAGGCCTTGCCCATAAAGCAAACAGATATTGCCGTTGTTGCCATTGGCGAAAACGAAGGTGCCGCCATAATTACAACAGCCATTATAAAAAAGTTATCGACAGCAAAAGTGATAAGCCGTTCGTTATCGCCCATTCACGATACTGTTCTTCAAGCTATGGGCATAACCTCGATAGTGCACCCAGAACAGGAAGCTGCCGAAAAACTAACAAACAAAATCAATTTTAAAAACATTATAGACAATTTTAAAATCGATGAAAAATATTCAATTTCTGAAATTAAAACACCAACAGAATTTGTAGGTAAAACCATTCAGGAATTAGACTTTAGGTCGAAGTATAAATTGAATATCATTACCATAATTCGTAAAAACGAAAAAACCAATCTTATTGGCAATGCCACTTCGGTGATGGAAGTTGTAGGCATTCCCGCTGCAAACACCGTTATTGAAGCCAACGATGTATTGGTTGTTTTTGGACTTAATGACGATATTACCAAAATCTGCCATAAAAATCAGTAATGCCAATCAACACTGTTTTATCTACAAAAACACTTAGCTCCGAACACAAACTGTTCTTAAACAAAGCTAATATTCAGGTTATCGATTACGATGCCATAGACATTGCGTTCGTTAATTTCGACACCGAAATTATCGTGGAAAACGCCATCATTACCAGTCAAAACGCAGCAAAAGCCATTATAGAAAACAAAGTCGTTATTAAAAATTGTTTTTGTGTAGGCGAAAAAACCATGGCCTATTTAGAAGAACACGGCCAATATGTTTCTAAAATGAAACTCTATGCGCAAGACCTAGCCAATCATATAGTAAAATACCATAAAAACGATAGTTTTATCTTTTTTTGCAGCGATAAAAGGCAAGATACTTTACCCGACATTTTAAAACAACACCATATCCCTGTTAAAGAAATTATTGTTTACAATACGGTTGAAACCCCGCAAACTATTAACGACACCTACGATGCCATTCTATTTTTTAGTCCGAGCGGAATTAACAGTTTCACTTCTAAAAACAGCCTAGAAAACAAAACCGCATTTTGCATTGGCAATACCACAGCAGAAGCTGCAAAACCACACACAACAAACATAGTAACAGCAACTGCTCCTACCATAGAACACGTACTACAGTCTGTAGTTAAACACGCTAAAAAATTATGATTAAAAACGATTTATATTTAAGAGCCTTAAAAGGCGAAACCGTAGAACGCCCACCAGTCTGGATGATGCGTCAAGCTGGGCGTTATTTACCAGAATTCATGGCCATTCGCGAAAAATACGACTTCTTTACCAGATGTCGCACTCCAGAATTAGCAAGCGAAATAACCGTACAACCTATAAGGCGTTATGGTATGGATGCCGCTATTTTATTTAGCGATATTTTGGTGATTCCGCAAGCCATGAATATAGAGGTAGAAATGAAACCTAATTTTGGCCCCTATTTACCTAATCCCGTTCGCGACCAAAAAGGTGTAGACAACGTGATAGTCCCTGATGTTAATGTAGAACTAGATTATGTAATGCAGGCCATTAAAGCCACTAAAGAATTACTTAATAACGAGATTCCATTAATTGGATTTGCAGGATCACCATGGACGATATTATGCTATGTAGTTCAAGGTCAAGGTAGCAAAACATTCGATAAAGCCAAAGAATTCTGTTTTACCAATCCCGTTGCAGCTCATCAATTATTACAAAAAATTACAGATACCACGATTGCTTATTTAAAAGCCAAAGTTATAGCTGGAGTTGATGCTGTACAAATTTTCGACTCTTGGGGCGGCATGTTATCGCCTACCGATTATCAGGAATTTTCTTGGAAATACATCAACCAGATTATTGAAGCTTTAAAAGATGACGCACCAGTAATTGCATTTGGTAAAGGGTGTTGGTTTGCCTTAGGCGATATGGCTAAAAGCAACGTCTCTGCCCTTGGTATAGACTGGACCTGCTCGGCTAGAAATGCACGATACTTAACTGGAGGAAACATCACACTACAAGGTAATTTCGATCCAGCAAGATTATTATCGCCTCCTGCCGAAATCAAAAAAATGGTACACCAAATGATTAACGAATTTGGTAAAGACAAATACATCGTAAATTTAGGTCACGGTATTTTACCAAACATTCCGTTAGACAATGCCAAAGCCTTTATAGATGCTGTAAAAGAATACAAATAATATATGTCTAGCAAATCGTTTTACATTGAAGCCTTAAACAGAACCGATGCCAATGGTCTAAACAGTTTTATGCGTTCCAATGTAAAACAATTTGTTACCTACTTACCCAATACCTTATCTAAAAACTTAAAGTTAGAAGGCTCTAAAACTTACATTGAAGAACAACTAAAAAAAGAGTTCAATAAAAAAGAATTTACCTTTACTTTAAAAGACCTAAAAACCAACAAACTTATAGGGTTGATCATTTTAAAGGAACTCGATTGGGAAAAACAACAAGGCGAATTTGCCTATTGTATAGATAAAAATGCTTCTGGTAAAGGCATTATGACCGAAGCTATTAAAGACATTTCCCTGTACGCATTTACAAAATTACAGCTTAAAACACTTCAAATAATTACCCATAAAAGTAATATTGGCAGCACTAAAGTGGCTACCAATTCTGGTTATGTTTGGAAATCGACTTTAAAAAATGAATATACACCACCAAACGCCAAGACTTTAGATATGGAATTATACGAATTATATCATGAAAGATAAATTTTACAACTACATACAAGAATTACAAGATACCATAACCCATGCACTCGAATCTTTAGACGGAAAAGCGCAATTTAAACAAGACATTTGGGAACGTCCCGAAGGCGGTGGCGGAAGAACACGGGTTATTGAAAATGGAGCTGTTTTTGAAAAAGGAGGCGTAAATATTTCTGGTGTTCACGGCGAATTACCCGACAGCATGCAAAATTATTTTGGTGTTAAAGATGCTAATTTTTTTGCCTGTGGGTTAAGTCTAGTATTACACCCTAAAAACCCAATGGTGCCCACTGTTCATGCCAACTGGCGGTATTTCGAAATGTACGATAAATCAGGTAATATTGTAGACCAATGGTTTGGCGGCGGACAAGATTTAACGCCGTATTATCTGTTTGAAGACGATGCCGTACACTTCCATACTGTATGTAAAGCTGCTTGCGACAAGCACAACCCGTCATTTCACAAAACCTATAAAGAAAAATGCGATAATTACTTTTGGAATGCGCACCGAAACGAAGCCCGCGGAATTGGCGGCCTATTTTTCGATTACTGCAAACAAACCGACGATATGACGATGCTAAATTGGTACGATTTTGTTACCGAAGTAGGAAACAGTTTCTTAGAAAGCTATGTGCCAATAGTAGAAAAACGTAAAAACCTAGACTATACCAAAGCGCAAAGAAACTGGCAAGAAATACGTCGTGGTCGTTACGTAGAATTCAATTTAGTACATGATAAAGGCACTCTTTTCGGGTTAAAAACCAACGGACGTATAGAAAGTATTCTCATGAGTTTACCACCTCATGTACAATGGGTTTACAATTACGAAACAGAAAAAAACAGCCCCGAAGAAAAGCTTATCAATATCTTAAAACAACCAAAATCATGGGTTTAAAAAGATGGATATTATCAGTATTGCTCACACTTAGTTTTACCACTTCAATTAAAGCTCAAAGCAACAGTACTGAAGTAGAAAACGACAGCTTAGCCCCTGTTGTTTATTCTGAAACAAACGAATACATTCACATCTACAAAAACCGTATTACCGCACGTTTATTTTTTGTTAACACCTCTAATTACTTATCCGCCACAGATCAAGAAAACGATATCCAATTCGATCTAGCAGCCAACAAACAAAATAGAATTGGAGCTTCAGTAGCATTTAGGAGCATAAACATTTCCTACTCGTTTGCTCCCGATTTTCTTTCGGAAAATAAAGATAATGACGATTCTAAACTTTTTAACTTAAACTTCAGAACCTATTTTGGAAAACATTGGATGCAGACTATAGATGTCTATAAAGAAAAAGGGTTTTATATCCAGAACGACGACATTAACATTTATTTACCTCGAACAAAATCATTTAAAATTGGAGGAAGAACTTCTTACATATGGAATGAAAACTTCTCCTTTAGAGCAATCGTTTCTCAAGATGAAAAACAATTAAAGAGTGTAGGAAGCTTTATACCAAGCATTGTTTATTATTACACCGATTATCATGTAGTTTGGGACACCGGCAACCCCTCTAATTCTATAGACGATACATCTCATGCCTTCGATATTGCCCTTGCACCATCGTATTACTACAATTTTGTACCTACGAAAAACCTATTTATCTCTGCAGGTATATCGGCAGGATTAGGATTACACTATTCAAAGGAAGAAAACGAAAGCGACACCTCTTTACTTACCGAGCTAGATTTAAGAGGCTCTATTAATTACGATATAGATAATTTATATGTTGGCGCACATTACAACCTGTTAATCCTTAACTATAACTCAGACAGTTCAATTAATGTTAGCGACAACATTCCTTACTTTCAAATATTTATTGGCTACCGCTTTAAAGCTGGAAGAAGAATGATAAAAACTGCCGATGAAATTAATAACAAATTAAAACTTTAATCATTATGTATCCATTAAAACGCAATAGAAGATTAAGAACCAACGAAGCCATTCGTTCACTTGTTCGCGAAACCATAATATCTCCAAACGACTTTTTAGTACCCTTATTTATTGTTGAAGGAAAAGGTGTAAAAGAAGAAATTCCATCGATGCCCAATTACTTTAGATTGAGTTTAGATTTACTCGAAAAAGAAGTAAAAGAGCTTTGGAACTTAGGCCTAAAATCGGCGTTACTATTTGTAAAAGTAGACGATAAGCTAAAAGACAATAAAGGCACCGAAGCTTTAAACCCGAATGGTTTAATGCAACGTGCCATAAAAACGGTGAAAAATGCCTGTCCAGACATGTTGGTAATGACCGATGTGGCCTTAGATCCATTTTCATCTTACGGCCATGATGGCATTGTTGCAAACGGACAAATATTAAACGACGAATCCTCTTCGGTATTAGCCGAAATGGCCTTAAGCCATGCCACAGCAGGTGCCGACTTTGTTGCCCCTAGCGATATGATGGATGGCCGCATATTAGAAATGCGTGAATTACTGGAAGACGAAGGGTTTATAAATACCGGCATTATGGCTTACAGTGCCAAATATGCTTCGGCTTTTTATGGCCCGTTTAGAGATGCTCTAGATTCTGCTCCTGTAGATATGATGGATGTTCCTAAAGATAAAAAAACCTACCAAATGGATTACGCCAACCGCTTTGAAGCCTTGCGCGAAACCGAAATGGATATCGATGAAGGTGCCGACATTGTTATGGTAAAACCGGGCCTATGTTATCTGGACATCGTGCGCGATATTAAAAACGAAGTCAATGTTCCTGTAGCAGTTTATCAGGTTTCAGGCGAATATGCTATGCTAAAAGCTGCTGCCGAAAAAGGCTGGTTAGACCACGATGCCGTAATGATGGAGCAGGTAACCGCCATAAAAAGAGCTGGAGCCGATATCATTGCTAGTTATTTTGCTAAGGATGTTGTGAAATTGATTTCGTAACTTAGCGTAAATCAAATCTAAAACTATGGGTGCACTCATTTTTTGGGCAACAGTCTCAATCTTTTTTTCCTTCTTATGTTCTATACTAGAAGCTGTGTTTTTAAGCGTAACACCTACGTTTATTAATGTAAAAAAATCTGAAGGTAAAGAATACGCTACAACCTTAGAAAATTTAAAACAGGACGTAGACAAACCCTTAATTGCCATTTTAACACTAAACACCATAGCCCATACTTTAGGCGCCATGATGGTAGGTATACAAGCCGAAAAACTTCCTTATAAGGTAGAAGTTTTTGGCATAAATACCGTTGGTATTGTATCGGCCATCATGACATTTTTAATTCTTGTAGTTTCAGAAATTATTCCAAAAACCATAGGGGCCAAATACTGGCAAAGTTTAGCCAATTTTACATCTAAAGCTTTACTCATAATTATTTTCCCTTTAAAATACACAGGCTTACTCTGGTTATTACAACTGGCCACCAAACTTATTGGCGGTAAAGGCCACGGTAGCGTTTTAAGCAGAGAAGATTTTCATGCCATGGCCGATATGGCCCAACAAGAAGGTGTGTTTCAAGAATCGGAAAGTAAAATTCTTAAAAACCTTTTAAACTTTAAAGATGTCCTTGCCAAAGACATCATGACGCCCAGAACAGTTATAAAAACCGAAGACGAAGAAACCACAGTAAAAACCTTTTTTAAAGAAAATTCTAATATTCGTTTTTCTAGAATTCCTGTTTACACCGAAAGTCAGGACAATATTACCGGCCTAGTTTTAAAAGACGAAGTGTTTAAGGAAATGGCTTTGGGAAATGGCACAAAAACCTTAAAAGATTTAAAACGCGACATTATTATAGTTAACCGAAAAATTGCCATCCCAAAATTATTCGAACAGCTTGTAGAAAGCAAAAACCACATGGCTTTGGTGGTCGATGAATACGGTTCGGTAAGCGGTATTGTAACTATGGAGGATGTGATTGAAACCTTGCTTGGTTTAGAAATTATGGATGAAAGCGACAATGTAGCCAATCTTCAACTTTTAGCAAGACAAAGTTGGGAAACCAGAGCCAAACGCTTAGGATTGATTCATGATGATATCGAGGAAAACTAATGGACACTTGCATTATTGCCACCCCTTTGGGCTTTACTAAAATTGAAGGAGATTTCGATGGCATCTGTGCCGTTACCGTATTAAATACTACAGAATCGGTTTCAAAAACTATTCCCGAGTCGCTTCAGGACAGTGTGCTACAACTGCAAGATTATTTTAAAGGCACGTTACAAAACTTCAACCTAAAATTAAATCCTAAAGGCACCGAATTTCAAAAGAAAGTATGGCAAGCCTTAACACAAATTCCTTACGGAAAAACCATATCGTATTTAGAATTATCGAAACAGCTTGGCGACGTTAAAGCCATTCGTGCTGTGGCCAGTGCCAATGGCAAAAATCCGCTTTGGATTATTGTTCCATGCCATCGCGTTATTGGTAGCGATGGTAGCCTAACAGGATATGCTGGCGGGTTACACCGTAAACAATGGCTTTTAGAGCATGAAAGCCCTTTTACCCAGCAATCTTTATTTTAATTGTTTATATTTAAGCAGACAAACTACTACTTATGAAATTCTTATTTAAGCTCTTCAAGTTTATATTATTAATCTGTGCATTATTTATATTAGGTCTATACATTACGGGCTACGATTATATTTTAACCGCGGCAAAAATCACCTATGGCACTGGCCACAAAACAGCCTATCTAGAAGATTATACGCAGTTCGACAACAGAACTATCGATAACAGTTCGCCGCAACCTTGGCCCATACACGAAGCCTACAACACGGTTAAAGCCACAGATAGCTTAGAGCGCATTAACCAAGACAACGGAACCATTGCCTATTTAATTATTAAAAACGATAGTATTTGGTTCGAAAAGTATTACGATGGCTTCAATCAGCAGTCAAAATCCAACTCCTTTTCTATGGCTAAAAGCATCATTTCTGCCATGCTAGGCAAAGCCATTATGGAAGGAAAAATAAAGAATTTAGACCAAAAAGTAAGCGATTTTTATCCGCAGTTCAAAGACGGACTGTCAGCCAATTTAACTGTTGGCGATTTGTCGTCTATGGCATCGGGACTCGATTGGGACGAATCGTACTATTCGCCGTTTTCGGTAACAACACGGGCTTATTTTGATGAAGATTTAGCTTCAGTAATTTTAAACATGAAAGGTATTGAAGCTCCTGGCAAGAAATACAAATACCTTAGCGGAAACACCCAGCTACTCGGCATGGTATTAACCAAAGCAACTGGGCAAACCATGTCTGGTTATTTAAGCGAAAAATTCTGGAAACCTATGGGTTTTGAAAGCGATGCCCTTTGGCAAATAGACAGCGACGAGCACGGTTTGGAAAAAGCTTATTGCTGTATTGCCAGTAACGCCCGCGATTTTGCCCGTTTTGGAAAGCTATATAAAGACTACGGCAAATGGAATGGCAAACAACTTTTAGATTCTGCCTTTGTACAAAAATCAATCACACCGCGATTTCCCGAAAGCCCAGAATATGGTTACGGTTGGTGGCTAAAAACTATAGGTAATAAACACTTTTTTATGATGCGTGGTCACTTAGGGCAATACGTTATTGTAGAACCTACAGATAATATTATTATTGTAAGACTCGGCCACTCTAAAGGACCGCAAAAAACTGTAGCGACCTTTACCGACGATATCTTTACCTACATTGAAGAAGCTTACAACATGCTGGACAACCATTAATTACAGGAATTTTATTTTGAAGCCTTAAAATTAAACTGTAATTTACTAAGGTTCAATACTAAAACGCATGATTAGTAAACTCAACCTCGAAGACATTTTATTTCTGGATATAGAAACAGTACCTGAAACGCAACAATTTTCAGATTTAAGTGCTACCAAACAACAACTTTGGGACTTAAAATCGAAATACCAACGCCAAGAAATTTCGGCAGAAGAGTTTTACGAACGTGCAGGCATTTGGGCAGAGTTTGGAAAGATTGTTTGCATTTCTGTTGGATTTTTCACCCACAAAGGCGAAAACAGACAGTTTAGAACAACATCGTTTTACGGAGAAGAAATTACCATTTTAAAAGAATTTAAAACCCTTTTAGAAACACATTACAACCACCCTAAACAATTGTTATGTGCCCATAATGGCAAGGAATTCGATTTTCCTTACATTGCCAGACGCATGATTATTCATAACATTACGCTACCAAACAAACTCAATTTATTTGGTAAAAAACCTTGGGAAGTGCCTCATTTAGACACTTTAGAATTATGGAAGTTTGGGGATTACAAAAACTACACCTCGCTAAAATTACTTACCCACGTTTTAGGTATTCCATCACCCAAAGACGATATCGATGGCAGCGAAGTATGTAAGGTGTATTACGAAGAAAAAAACATAGACCGCATTATTACTTATTGCGAAAAAGACACTATAGCCGTTGCGCAAATCTTTTTAAGATTACGGGGCGACAACATTTTAACCGAAGATGAAATTTTACATATTTGATTATCGCTTAATTCTAATAATCTAGTCAGTTCGAGCGGAGTCGAGAACTCTAAAGTAAACAGTATAAAACTTTATTTCGTTTATACCCTAAAATGCGACAACAATACTGATTGCGTTAGATTCACACCCAATTTAGAGGCTCATTTGGAGCTAAACTAAATTAACTTACTTACATAATAGTTAGACTGTTTTTCACATCAAATTGCAACCAAAAACTACTTAGTCTATTTTGTTAAATAATTTCGCAATTCTGTTAAAATACAACATGTTTTAATTAGAATTTTTAGTTTAGACTAAACTAAACACCATTAAAATAAAATAACTGAATGAAAAAACTACTTCTAATTTTAGCCTTAATTTCAAATGCAATACTATTACAAGCCCAAGAAAAATACCAACTTTTAGCTAAATCTCACTTTCCTGAAAGTATGGAAGAGATACAAATGAATTATTTCAAAGGCATTGAAGAATTAAAATTTTCTTTAAACGAGATTGACAAGAAAAAATTAGAAGGTAAAGACTATAGATTACTAATTAAAGAATACCAAAGCGGCAAATTACACAATGAAGTAATTGTGTCGGATTCTAAAAAAGAAAAACTTCCAAAAATTGACTCGACTTTCCAATTTACATTAATCACACAAAACATTCTGAATTACGAAAAAATCGGGTTTTTCTTTCCAAGATTTTTTAACAAAAAAATATTCAACATAAATAGCGAGTTTAAAGACGGTGACTTTGCATTAAGGAAAATTAATGTTAAAACTGATGAACTTGAATTTGAACTTAATAAACAATTTCAAATCGCATTAATAACACCTCCTAATAGAGATCCCAGTAAAGGGAATTTAGGCTACTGTGAAGTTTCTCAGGGAGGAATCGATATTGAAAAATGGTATGCCAAATACGAAATTTCACAGTTCTTTTTAATCTATTTTGAAATTATATAAATTAGATTGTTTATAAGAAATAAAACACCCAAAATCATGTTACTCTCAACCTGATAAAAATGATTATTAAAATTATCAAGATAACTCACAATTAATCATATCCCTTCTAATTATAATACAATGAAAAACATTATTTATCTAATTTTCGCTATTTACAGCCTAACTATTCATGCTCAAGAGACAATAAAAAAACCAGAGTATGTCATGATTGCCAATAATGAAATTATTACAATGGAAGAATTTGGAGCTTTAGCAAGTCAAAACTTAATAAAAAGTATTAACAAAGGAGTTAGTCAAGAAGAAAGAGATAAATACGCTGAAAAATTTGGTAATAAAATTGGAGACAGAGAATTTATAATGAGGATAGATATATTAACTGAAGAAGAAAAAGCAAATCGAGAAAAACAAGTAGCTTCAAGTGATGAAAACAAGGAGGTATTAAACATAAAAAATCTAGAAAATGACTTAATATTAAAAACTAATGATCCAGCACATCCATTTTCTGTTAGAATGATAAATGATGAAATAATTAATCTTTCAGAGTTAAAAGGAAAAGTTGTTCTTTTAAATTTTTGGGCTACTTGGTGTGCTCCTTGCCTAATGGAATTTGCTGAATTTCCAGAAAAAATACTTGATCCCTACAAGTCTGAAGATTTTGTTTTAATACCAATTTCAATTGGAGAAAACAAAGAAAAGGTTGAAGAGAAAATGTTAAACATGAAAAAATATGGTGTACACTTTAATGTTGGTTTCGATCCAGAAAAACAAATTTGGGATAATTACGCAACCGGAGCGATACCTAAAAGCTTTGTAATTGATAAAAATGGAATTATTAGATATACCTCAATTGGAAATTTTGAAGGTAATGTAGACAAATTGGCTAATAAAATAGGAGAATTATTAGCGGAATAAACATCCTTTCTCAATAAGAAATTCATAAAAATGAAAAACACTCCTATTTTAGATATTAAAAACCTAAGTATTGCCTTTAATGGCAACGAGGTTATTCATACAATCTCGTATCATGTTAACCCGAATGAAATTTTGGGCATTGTTGGCGAATCGGGTTCTGGCAAGTCGGTGTCCTCTTTAGCTGTTTTAGGTTTATTGCCTAAAAAGAACACGACTATTTCGGGACATATTTATTATCAAGATCAAAACTTAATTGGGCTTACAAACAAAAACTTTCAAAGTATACGTGGTCGTAAAATCGCTATGATTTTTCAGGAGCCCATGAGTTCTTTAAATCCATCCATGAGCTGCGGGAAGCAAGTTGAAGAAATTCTTTTTCAGCATACAACACTATCCAAAAAAGCTGTTAAACAAAAGGTCATCAATTTATTTGAACAAGTAAAACTACCTCAACCCGAACGCGTATTTGCATCGTATCCGCATGAAATTTCTGGCGGACAAAAACAGCGCGTTATGATTGCCATGGCCATAGCCTGTGAACCCGATATTTTAATTGCAGACGAACCCACAACTGCTCTGGATGTTACCGTACAAAAAGACATTATAGACTTGTTAAAAGAGCTTCAGGCTAAAACTAAAATGAGTATTATTTTTATCACTCACGATTTAGCATTAATCTCCGAAATTGCCCACAGAGTTCTTGTAATGTACAAAGGCAATATTGTAGAACAAGGCACCGTAAACAGTGTATTTAACAATCCTAAACATAATTATACCAAAGCACTTTTAAATTCCAGACCGGCCTTAGATGTGCGTTTAAAAACTTTGCCAACCATTAATGATTATTTAAATAACACATTTACACCACAAATAATAACTCCCGAAGAACGCCAAAAGGCGCACGAACAATTATACAGCAAACCGCCATTATTAGAAATTATAAACTTAGAAAAGGAATACCTTTCAACATCGCAATGGTTTGGAAAACCTAAACACTATAAAGCTGTTAACGATGTTAGCTTTAAAATTTATGAAGGCGAAACTTTAGGTTTGGTTGGCGAATCTGGTTGCGGTAAATCGACTTTAGGTAATGCTATTCTCCAGCTAGATAAAGCCACTTCTGGCTCCATTCTATATCAGGGGAAAGATATAACCAAGTTATCGTCTAAAGCCATGAGATCCCTTAGAAAAGACATACAGATTATATTTCAGGATCCCTACGCCTCTTTAAACCCGAGGTTAACGGTTGGACAGGCTATTATGGAACCTATGGTAGTACACAAATTACACAAAAACAACACCGAGCGTCAAGCAAAGGTGATAGATATTTTGAATCGTGTAGGACTTTCGGAAGCGCATTTTAACCGTTATCCACACGAATTTTCTGGTGGTCAGCGCCAGCGTATCGGTATTGCCAGAACCATTGCTTTACAACCTAAATTAATTGTTTGCGACGAATCGGTATCAGCTTTAGACATTTCGGTCCAGGCGCAGGTTTTAAATTTATTAAACGAGCTAAAAGCCAACTACGGTTTTACGTATATTTTTATATCTCACGATTTAGCTGTCGTAAAATACATGTCCGATCAATTAATGGTAATGAATAAAGGCGAGATTGTAGAAAAAAATGATGCGGATGTTGTTTATAACAATCCGCATCAAGATTATACTAAAAAATTAATACAAGCTATTCCCAAAGGGCTATAGCATAAACACTTTTTTCACTAAATACATTAAACTTCTAACAAAATTAACAGTATTGTCTAAACTTTGTTGCCATTTGCTTTCTACAAATGCAGGTTCTTCTGGTAGGTTCGAGGTTACATTCATAAGCGGTTAGTTTTTGGTAGATTTGGGTTAATTATAATATTGGTTTCTTTGGGGATTATAAAGATGGAAAAATATTTCAATTAATAGATGAAATGACATAAATAATCGACAAAAAACACAAAATTTTAACATTTACCTCAAATACAACATCCTAACAGACTTCATTTTAGCAATAAATTACAACGGTGAGCATGCAAACTAAACCACTATAGACTGGAAGTCCATAGGTTTGAAAACAGACTGAAAGTCCAATTATTTGTGTTTGTTTTAGCCACAAATTCGCGAATATTTCTATAAAATCTATGTCAAATATTCGTGCATTCGTGGCGCAAAAATATTTATAGAAACTGAAAGTCTTGCACTAAAAGTGCATAGTTTCAACTAACGACTGAGACCAATGAATAATATAAAACACCGTCGCTTTATCCAAAACAAGATGAAATTAGTCTTCCTAAAAAAAATTGAATAACGATTATTTAACCAATAAAAGAATCGTGGCCTTCGAAAAAATTCGTTTCTTTATAATTAAAATACTTTCATTTTAAAACAACTATGAATTGGCCCCAAAGCTTTATTAAACCAAAATACCTATCGTTAACATATCTTCTAAGTTTATTTTTAACCCTATTCTTCTTGTCCTGTGAAATCAATTACGATGGAGACGAGAGGTTGTTAGTAACCGGTAGAATATTAAACGAAAATAACTTACCCATCCCCAATCAAGATGTCGAATTCTGGATTTATAAAGGCTCAGGCGCTGGAGGTGATGACGATTTAATAAGCTTGACGGCTACCGACAACAACGGCCAGTTTTTAATGCTTATACCTAGCCCAAACAATGAGGACGGTTTCGAATTAAAAATTTCCGACCCCGATACGATTTATCAGCATAAAATCCTACACAGAATTCTAGACAAAAACTTTACGAACTACGAATACAACATAGGCGATATTGTACTGTACCAACACCACGTTATTACAAATGCCTATATAACTTTTAATAAAACCACGGTAAACACTTCTTTAATGGATGTTAAATTTAAAGGGGATGCTGATTATTTAGTTTGGATTAATGAACCAGAAACATATTATGGCGATTACGAGCCTACATTAGCGCACGATTATTACAAAAACGTGCCATTAAACTCGACTTTAACTATTACTTACACGATTAGAGACAACAGTACAGAAACGCTAAGCACTCACGAAGCCACTGTAACTATAAACAATGAAAACCTTGAATACATTATAAACTATTAGGGCTATGAGAGTATTGTTTATCATCGTTTTTATATGGCCTTTCGTGGCGTTTGCTCAAAAACAATCAGCCGAAAACACCGTGAGGTTCTCAGCTAATTTTTCGACGTATTTAAAATACGATAATAATTTAGGAACTCATTTTTTGGGTGATGCTACAGAAGCAAAATTCCCAGGTTTTGGGTTTCAATTCGATTTTCTTAAATACCAAAACCTGAAATTTGGGCTCGGTGTAGAGTTTATGCCCTACGATGTAGTAGACATTACTATGGCAGGAAACATAGATAAAACCGATACAAGAGCCTATTTCGGTAAATTTTTGTACGAAATAAAACTAGGTGAATCCTGGCGAATAGCGCCCAACTTAGGCATTGGAAGTTCTATAGTTAGACAAAAAACCAGTACAACAAATCTTGATAGCTTTAAAGGCATTAAATATTATGCCGGAACAAATATAACTTACAAACTAACCGAAGTTATTGGTCTATTTTTGGGTGTAAATTATGCCTTTGCCAAGTACAACGTAAACACTGCTGAAGCATTCGAATCTTACTTTAGAAACTCAACCCAAATGCAAATCCTCTTTGGATTGAGTTTTACTGTACCCAACAAAAAATAATACCCAAAGTCGTTTTACAATACCATTTCGGGAATATCTCCCTCTACAAGTAGTGTGCCTCCTGTAGCTTGTTTAATGGCATCTACACTCACACCAGGAGCGCGTTCCAATAATTTAAATCCGTCTTTAGTAACTTCTAAAACCGCGAGGTTAGTCACTATTTTTTTTACACAACCAACACCTGTTAATGGCAAAGTACAACGCTTTAACAGCTTCGATTCTCCTGCTTTATTGGTATGCATCATTGCCACAATAATATTCTCGGCGCTGGCCACCAAATCCATAGCGCCCCCCATACCTTTAACCATTTTACCTGGAATTTTCCAATTAGCGATATCTCCATTTTCGGCAACTTCCATAGCTCCTAAAATGGTTAAATGCACATGTTTACCTCTAATCATTCCAAAACTTGTAGCCGAATCGAAAAAACTCGCTCCCGGTAAAGTCGTAATGGTTTGCTTACCCGCATTTATAATATCGGCATCTTCTTCGCCTTCAAAAGGAAATGGCCCCATACCTAGTACACCGTTTTCGCTTTGAAATTCTACTTCTATATTTTCAGGCACGTAATTGGCTACTAACGTAGGAATACCAATTCCTAGATTCACATAATAGCCATCTTTTACTTCTTTTGCTATACGCTTTGCAATCCCTATTTTGTCTAACATTTCTTATAATTTGAAAATGATTTAATTTGAAAATTTGAAACTTTTAAAGTCATCCAGACTTTTTGCTTGTTGAAATGATTTTTGTTATAATCAAAATAATCTTTTGCAGATCCTCCAACAGCTCATCATTTGGGTTCGGATAGTGCTCTGACATCCTACACAAGGTCAGCCAATAATCTAATTCGTCTGCTTCTTTAGCAGAAATTTTGAATTTATGAATAAAATCCCGTTTACTCTCTGCATTTTGTGCTTCTCTAACATTGGCCCCAATTGATGTTCCGCTTCTAAAAATTTGTGAAGCCATCTCATACTTATGAAGCGTTCGTAACGATTCTGAAAAAGTAATAACCTTCAATGAAAAATTAAATGTAAGCGTCACAATTAAATTATCCTTATCATTTCTCATCTTCCATAATTTAGATCACCCGTGAAACTCATTTTCAAATTTTCAAATCAATAGATTATTCAATTATTAATTTACCCTAACCGTTCGTTGTTCAATGCGCTTTTCATACTTTTCTCCTTGAAAAATCCGCTGCACAAATATCCCAGGAATATGAATTTGATTGGGATCGAGTTCGCCTGCTGGAACCAACTCTTCGACTTCTGCTACGGTTATTTTAGCCGCTCCGCACATAACCGGATTAAAATTTCTGGCGGTACCTTTAAAAATAAGATTTCCAGCAGTATCGCCCTTCCAGGCTTTTACAAAGGCAAAATCGGCTTTAAAAGCATGCTCTAACACATACATTTTCCCATCGAATTCTCGGGTTTCTTTTCCCTCGGCGACTTCTGTACCAAAACCTGCCGGGGTATAGATTGCTGGAAACCCAGCTTGGGCTGCCCGACACCGTTCGGCCAAAGTGCCTTGTGGTATAAGCTCTACATCGAGTTCGCCTTGAAGCATTTGGCGTTCAAACTCATCGTTTTCACCCACATACGACGAAATCATTTTTTTTATCTGTTTGTTTTGCAGTAATAAGCCAAGTCCAAAATCGTCTACTCCAGCATTATTAGAAATGCAGGTAAGCCCTTTCACTTTACGTTGTACTAGTGCCGAAATTGCATTTTCGGGAATGCCACATAAACCAAAACCGCCCAACATTAAAGTCATATTATCGACAACACCGGCAACGGCTTCATTTACAGACTGCACTGTTTTTGTTATCATATTTTTTTTTGAATTTATCGTATAAAAATACAAAAATATCAAGGACAATTGCAGAATTACAAACAAAGAGAACGTCAAATTACACATTTGTTAAAAAACAAAAAAGACCACCTAGAAAGTTTAACAATACGTCATTCTATGCTTGACACAGAATCTCATCATATTGAAATTCAATAATTATGAGAATCTGAAATAAATTCAGATTGACGAAAGTTATAACTTTTTAGACAGTCTCTTTAATTATATCAACTACGCGTTAATCGCTATTATAGCTTTTACAAGAATTAACGATTAAAAATCCAAATCGTCTGGAACATCCTGTATTGGCGTTTCTTCGTCTGCTTGCGCTTCGGTATCTTCACCGGAGCAATCTACACGTATGGTAAGTTCTTCTGGAGCTATAAATTCTTCTTTAGAAATGTTTAAATCTTTATCGGCATAACAGCTTTTCATATACACGCCCCAAATGGGTAATGCCATAGCTGCTCCCTGACCGTAGGTTATGGTTTTAAAATGCGCTGCACGGTCTTCGGCACCTACCCATACGCCAGTTACTAAATTAGGTACCATACCCATAAACCAGCCGTCACTTTGGTTTTGCGTGGTTCCAGTTTTTCCAGCTATAGGATTTTTAAATTCGTAAGGATATCCAGTAATGATTTCGCGATAATCTGGACGCCATTTTTCGTAGCCTTGCGTGCGTAAACGAGTTCCAGAACCACCTTCGGTAACACCTTCTAACAACTTAACGGTTACATAAGCTACTTCTTCGCTTAATACATCTTTAGTATCTGGTGTAAACTGGTATAAAATAGTATTGTTTTTATCTTCTATACTTGTAACCATAACCGGCTCGGTATACACACCTTTATTAGCAAAAGTGGCATAAGCAGCAACCATTTCGAACACACTTAAATCTACCGTTCCTAACCCAATAGAAGGCACTTCAGGAATCTCGGTACTTACCCCCAATTTGTGTGCCATTTCTATAACGTGTGCCGGCCCTACTTTATCCATTAAATTAGCGGTAATGGTATTTACAGAATTTGCTAATCCGTTTTTAAGTGTTCTGGTGCCTCCGTATTGCAAATTAGAGTTTTCGGGACACCAATCTTCTATATTACCCCATTTGCCTTTTTCGATACAATACGGAATATCTGGTAATTCATCGCATGGCGATAAGTGTAATTGGTCTATTGCTGTTGCATATACAAAAGGTTTGAATGTAGATCCAACCTGACGTTTTCCTTGCTTTACGTGGTCGTACTGAAAGTGCTTATAATTCATACCCCCTACCCATGCTTTTACATGACCTGTTTCGGGATCCATAGACATCATGCCCGGATGCAAAAACTTTTTGTAATAACGCATGGAATCCATTGGTTTCATGATGGTATCAATCTCACCTTTCCACGAAAAAATCGTCATTTCTGTTGGCGTATTAAACGATGCAATAATCTCTTCGTTAGATTTTTTTAAATCGTACTTCATTTTTCTCCAACGCTCCGATTGTCTCATCGAACGTTTCATGAGTGCATCAATTTCCGCTTCGTCCAAACCTAAAAATGGTGCTGTAGGGTTACGGTCTGGCGTATTTTGATGGTCGAATTCAGCTTGTAACCTCTTCATATGTTGTTGCACGGCATCTTCGGCATATTGCTGCATTCTGGAATCTATAGTGGTGTACACTTTTAGTCCGTCGCTATACAGTTTGTATTTTGTGCCGTCTGCTTTTGGATTTTTCTCTATCCAATCTTTCATGAATTTTTTAAGATACTCTCTAAAATAAGTAGCAATACCTTCGCGATGCGATTCTGGGGTGTAGTTTAAGCTTAAATCTAATTGTTGTACAGAATCTTTGGTACGTTCTGTAATGTAACCATATTTTTGCATTTGTGCCAACACCACATTTCTTCGGTTTTGCACGCCTTCCGGATTACGTCTTGGGTTGTATAACGACGAGTTTTTAAACATTCCCACCAACATCGCCGACTCTTTAAGATCTAGATCTTTTGGTTGTTTACCAAAATAAATACTCGCGGCACTTTTTATACCATCGGCATTGTTACCAAAATCGTAAATATTGAAATATTGGGTTATAATTTCTTCTTTTGTATACTGACGCTCCAATCGAATGGCAATAATCCACTCTTTAACTTTTTGGAACATACGTTCCACAATATTTTTAGACCCTTCGCCATGAAATAACTGCTTAGCCAATTGCTGAGAAATGGTACTGGCACCACCACCAGCCCCAAGCTTTACAATGGCGCGCAACGTACCACGGCCATCGATACCTGAATGCTGATGAAAACGCGCATCTTCGGTAGCAATTAAAGCATCTACAAGATGCTGTGGCAGATCTTCGTAATCTACAGGTGTTCGGTTATCGTTAAAATAAAACTTTCCAAGGGTTTTTCCATCGGAAGAAATAATTTCTGTGGCCAGATTGGTTTTTGGATTCTCTAAAATGGTATGATCTGGTAAATCTCCAAAAAGCGAAGCCGATAAAAACAGCAACACTACAGCTAGAATGCCAAGTAGAAAAAGCCCCCAAAACCAACGGAGGTAAGACGCATAACTTGACGTTTTTACAGGTTCTTTCTTTTTTGCCATATTATTTATTAATCGTTGATGGTTTTTCTATTCTGAAGCCAACATCTGTTATGCCTTCTAGATTTACAACGCCATTTACTTTACCGTTTTCGCGCATGGCTTGTTGTATTTTAATAGTATAATCGCCATTTTCGTTAAACACAACATCTTCTTTATACCATAATTTATTTTCTTTTAAATCGTTAAACCCTTCGCCTAAAAATTCACCATTAGGTTTAGCCATGCGGTACTCTAAAGTATCGGTTACTGTTTTACCATGCGGAAAGTCCATTTGTACAATTAAAAACAGGTTACTGTATTTGTACTGGTTGGTATTTCTAAGGTTTACAAACAAATTGTAAGGGTTAATGGTGTCTGGCGGAGTAATAGCAAACTGTACAATAGAATCTTTATGCCAAGCCTCTTGTGGTACCGATTTATACACATCGTAAACCTGATTGTTATCGCAAGACATAACGCTTAACAGCATTAAAACCATCAAAAACAGACTATTTCTTTGCATCGCCATTTGCATTATTTTGATTCGGGTTTTGTTTATTATTAGGTTTTCGTTTATTGCGATTTCTATTGTTTCTGCTATTTCTTGGCTTATTATTAGCTGCCGATTTTCCTTCAGCTGAATTTTGATTTTGTTGTCCAGCAGGTTTTTGGCCCCCAGACTTATTTGATTTTCTACGATTAGCAGGCTTTTGCGTTTCTGCAACCGCAGTTTTTGGTTTTGCTGATTTAGAATTTCTGTTATTTCTACGTCTTTTAGAACGTTTAGGCTGATCGAATCGCGTTAAACTATCCTGTCCTACAACGTTCTCGAATTCGTTTTTATTATCTTCTATTAAATCCGAAGCATACTCTTCTAAACTCGCAACCGTTTCGTTCTTTTTATTTAAAGCTATAATTTCTTTGGCCTGATCTATGGTAATTTTATGCCAGTTCATCCACTCGCCTTCGTAAGCATACCACATATGTCCTTTAAAAATATCGGTTTTTTGGCACACCGCAATTCCTTTTTCGGTCTTTAGCTTGGTATCGGTTTTTGGGAAGGCTTTTAAAGCATCTAAATACGTGTCTAATTCGTAGTTTAAACAACATTTTAACTTACCACATTGTCCTGCTAATTTTTGCGGATTTAAAGATAACTGCTGATAGCGTGCTGCCGATGTACTTACCGATCTAAAATCGGTTAACCAGGTAGAACAACACAGTTCGCGACCACAAGACCCTATGCCCCCTAAACGTGAAGCTTCTTGACGAAAACCTACCTGCTTCATCTCTATTCGGGTTCTAAACTCTCTAGCAAATACTTTAATAAGTTCTCTAAAATCTACGCGTTCTTCGGCAGTGTAATAGAACGTGGCCTTGCTAGCATCGCCCTGATATTCGATATCGGAAATCTTCATTTGCAATTTAAGATCGATAGCAAACTGTCGCGCTTTAACCTTCATAGGTTCTTCTTTTTCGCGCGCTTCAGACCAAATATCAATATCGCGTTGCGAAGCTTTTCTGTATATTTTTAAAACATCGCCATCTAGCGGTATTTTTTTGCGTTTCATTTGCACTCTTACCAGTTCGCCGGTAAGGGTTACCATGCCTATATCGTGCCCCGTTTGTGCTTGAGTAGCAACAATATCGCCAATACTTAACGATAAATTTTCTGTGTTTTTATAATATTCTTTACGTCCGTTTTTAAAACGAACCTCAACCCAATTAAAAGGAGCCTCGCCATTTGGAAGGGCCATATTTGCCAACCAATCAAAAACAGTTAATTTATTACAACTATCTGTTCCGCATGTTCCATTATTTTTGCATCCTTTTGGCTGACCATCTTTTCCTGTCGAGCAACTTGCACAAGCCATAAATTAGTTATGTATATATAGATTCTGAAAAACCCGAGGTTTAACAGAAGTAAATTAGTAAATATTTCATTTTGAAACTCTTGCAACAAGATAAGAATTTCATCCCAATATGCTACTTGGGGTTGTAAAGATATGATTATTCTAAAGACTGTAAAAGAAAGATATTTTTATTACAATACTTGTAAAATTTTAAAACTCAAATAAACGCAAAAAGCTGTATACCAGAGCAAACAACCCTCGCATACAGCTTTGTTTTTAATAGCTTTTGTTTTATTTCTTTAAGATTTCGAAAATATTGCGTAAATCTTTTTTGTAGGGCAAATGGTCTGCACGCCCTTTTTTAAAGATATCGTTACTATTGCCTTGGCCACGACGCAATGCCTTTTGCTCGTCTTGTGGTAAACTGTGTACCTCTTTACAATTGCTAGAACAACAACCGTCCATTTCTTCTTTACAAGCGTCGCACTGTATAAATAGTAAGTGGCAAGCATCGTTGGCACAATTAACATGAGTATCTGCAGGTGCGCCACATTGATGACAACGTGCAATTACATCGTCTGAAATTCGCTCTGAACGACGTTCGTCGAACACAAAGTTTTTACCTATAAACTTATTATCTAATTGGCTTTCGTTTACCTGTCTGGTATATTCTATAATACCACCTTCTAACTGAAAAACGTTTTTAAAACCTTTGTGTTTAAAATAGGCACTGGCTTTTTCGCAACGAATACCGCCGGTGCAATACATTACTAAATTTTTATTTTCTTTAAATTCTTTTAAGTCGTCTTCAATTATCGGTAACGATTCTCTAAAAGTATCTACATCTGGAGTAATGGCGTTTTTAAAATGCCCAATTTCGCTTTCGTAATGGTTTCTCATGTCTACAAGAATGGTATTCTCGTCTTCAATCAATTCATTAAATTGCTGTGCTCCTACATGCACTCCTTTATTGGTAACATCAAAAGTATCGTCGTTTAACCCGTCGGCAACAATTTTGTCGCGCACTTTAACTTTTAGTTTCAAAAACGACATATTGTCTTGCTCTACAGCTATGTTTAAACGGATGTCTTTTAAAAACGGAATGGTATCTAAATGCGTTTTAAACGCATTAAAACGATCTGCTGGTAAAGACAATTGGCCATTTATACCTTCGTGGGCGACATAAATACGACCCAGCACATCTAATTTGTTCCAAACTACAAACAGTTGATTTCTAAATTCTGTAGGATTTTCGATTTTGGCATACTGATAAAAAGAAAGTGTTAATCGATCTTTGCCTGCTTTTTCGATTAATTCTGCTCTTTCTTTAGCGCTTAACTTATTGTACAGTTGCATGCTATACTAATTTTAAGGTTAAAAAAATATTTTTGCAAAGGTAACATTTTAAAACCAATTGAACACCACCCACAAAAAAAGCATTCTGGACAACCAAAATGCTTTTAATAGACTAACTCGTTAATTATATTTTTTAATTTTAAAATCTAAAAAATACCATACGAGTTAACCACCATCGGTTTTGCAATTTCCGTTAACACAAACAGTAAACGCAGCACCTGTAGTACGAATTAACAATGTTTGTTTTAGAAATTTCATAATTTTTAAACGTTTGTGTTGCTGTTTATATTCGTAAACAAAAAAGGTTCATAGCAATAAATTCCCCTACGTATTACGTAGATGCATAAAGTGTAAAAAGGTTGCGTTATAAAATTGTTAGATGACAAAAGAAGTCGTATTTTAGCACCTATTATTTTCTTCTAAAAAACACATATCAATGAGCAACGAGAAAGACGCAAAATTAAAAGCACTGCAACTCACTTTAGATAAATTAGACAAAACTTACGGCAAAGGAACGGTAATGAAAATGAGCGATAAAGCCGTAGTCGATATCGATTCTATTTCCAGTGGGTCTTTAGGTTTAGATTTAGCTTTAGGCGTTGGAGGATATCCTAGAGGTCGTGTAATAGAAATTTACGGACCAGAATCGTCGGGAAAAACAACTTTAACATTACACGCCATTGCCGAAGCACAAAAAGCTGGCGGTATTGCTGCTTTTATTGATGCAGAACATGCTTTTGATAGATTTTATGCCGAAAAATTAGGTGTAGATATCGACAACTTAATTATATCGCAACCCGACCACGGAGAGCAAGCTCTAGAAATTGCCGACAACCTAGTGCGCTCTGGAGCAATAGACATTATAGTTATAGACTCGGTAGCCGCATTAACTCCCAAAAGCGAAATTGAAGGCGAAATGGGAGACTCTAAAATGGGGCTTCATGCACGTTTAATGTCTCAGGCTTTGCGTAAGCTTACGGCTTCGGTTAGCAAAACCAACTGTACCATGTTTTTTATTAACCAATTGCGTGAAAAAATTGGCGTTATGTTTGGAAACCCAGAAACCACTACCGGTGGTAACGCTTTAAAATTTTACGCTTCGGTACGTTTAGACATTCGTCGCTCTACGCAAATTAAAGATACTAATGGCGAAGTTATAGGTAACAAAACCAAAATAAAAGTGGTTAAAAACAAAGTAGCACCACCGTTTAAAACAGCAGAATTCGATATTATGTACGGCGAAGGCGTATCGAAAGTAGGAGAAGTTTTAGACATTGCTGTAGAATTGGATATTGTTAAAAAAAGTGGCTCGTGGTTTAGCTATCAAGACACAAAATTAGGACAAGGTCGCGATGCTGTTAAAACAGTAATTAAAGACAATCCAGAACTTCTAGAGGAGCTGGAAGATAAAATTAAAGAAGCTATAAAAGCTAGCAAAGAAGCTTAAACTACTAAAATCCCAATTTATTTTGGGATTTTTTCATTTTTATACGCAACCTTTTTAAACGCATTGCATCTAAAAAGAAAAACCTTATAATCATGAAAAAATTAATTTTAGTATTGTGCTGCATAGCCACATTAGCATCTTGTAGTAACGACGACGATTTCGACAATTATTATTTTGAAACCATGCCTACAGAGTCTGTAGATGCACCAGAAATAATGGCTGTAAACGAAGTCTATCAATTTACCGTTAATTATATTAAACCAACATCTTGTTATGCGCTTTATGACTTATATTATCAAGATGGTGAAGAAGATGAAATTGACGACAGTGGTGAAACTATAGAAACTATAGACAAAGATTTCATCAGAATTATTGCTCCAATTAACGCTGTTTACGATGATAGCAATTGCGAACAATTGGATGAATTAACCGATGTGACTTTCGATTTTTCACCTAGAGAAACAGGTACTTTCCGATTTAAATTTTGGACTGGAACAGACGAAAACGACGAAGACACCTTTTTGGTTGTAGACATTCCTGTAGTTGAAGAATAACAATTATTAAAAACCTATAAGTTTTTCATTTGAGTTTAAAGCAACTCATACAAAAATGTAAACGGAACGACAGAAAAGCACAAGGAGAACTCTACACACTGTACGCCAGTAAATTGTTCTCCATTTGCTTGAAATATTCCCGAAACCAGGCAGAAGCTAAAGACAATCTGCAAGATGCCTTTTTGACCATTTTTAGTAAAATTTCGCAATTTAACCATTCTGGCTCGTTCGAAGGTTGGTTAAAACGCATTACTATTAATACTGTACTACAACGGTATCGCGAGAAAGGGGTTTTCGACATTATAAATGAAGAGCTTATAGACCAAGTTATAGAGGTAGAGGACCATGATAGTATCTCGATTGATTTCCTATTAAGACTAATTCAAACACTGCCCAATCGTTACCGATTGGTCTTTAACCTTTATGTTTTAGATGGCCATTCGCACAAAGACATTGCCAAAATGCTAAATATTTCTGTTGGTACTTCTAAATCTAATTTAGCTCGCGCCAGACAGATTTTGAAAGAGAAAATTGAAAATTATTACGCGAAAAATCAATCGCAATCTTTATAAATGAGTGATAGAAAGCACATAGACCGCTTATTTCAAGAGCATCTAAAAGATCTTGATCACGCACCCGATCCAGACGTATGGAAAGCTATTGAAGCCGAGTTGAACAACAAAAAGAAACAACGTCGGGTAATCCCTATTTGGTGGCGAACAGCAGGCGTTGCCGCATTACTACTTTTATTTTTAGCTTTAGGGATTTCATTCTTTAACACTAATACCTCTGCACCTACACATACCGTTACAGAACAGGAGTTACCAGACAGTTTAAACCAAACCCTAAACAACACAAACAAAACACCTATACAAATTACCGATGCTGCAAATACAAGCAAATCGGAGTCCGAGGATAATTCTATATCAAAAGTGAATAACACAAGTACAGTAGCAAACACAAAAAGCATCAGCTCAAAGCCAACTGTAATTACAAAGTCTATAGCTTCAACAGAAAATGAAGACACGCGCAATATCGCTTCAAATAACAATAAAGACTCAAAATCATCTAGCTCCAACACTGTACCTTCTGAAAGCATTTCAACTTCAGAATTGAATCCTAAAAACGAAAACATCGGTTTAGCGCAAAAAAACACCCAAAAACCTGCAAATAACAGCACTACAAAACAAACAACACCAACTAAAATAAAAGACACTTTAAGTATAGAAGAAGCCATTGCTCAAGCAGAAACTTCTGAAAGCACACCAGCAACTAAAAAATGGAATATTAATCCTAACATTGCCCCCGTGTACTACAATGCCGCTGGAACTGGGTCGCATTTAGACGATCAGTTTGTAAACAATTCTAAAACTGGCGAAATTAACACCAGTTATGGCTTAAGTGTTGGCTACGCTGTTACCCAAAAATTAAAAATACGCTCTGGTATTAATAGTGTAAAGTTAAGTTTTAACACTAACGATGTTGTTGTTTACGAGCCATCTGCTTCAGCTTTTGCAGCTACGCCACAATTAAAGCATGTTAAAACACCTAAGCAACCAGATAACCTAGCTATGGTTAGCGCTAACAATCTATCGGGCATTAATAACAATTCGTTTTTAAATGAAAGCACAAATGCGGTTATCAATCAAAACATCAATTATTTTGAAGTGCCTTTAGAATTGGAATATAACATTATAAACAAACGGATTGGACTTCATGTAATAGGCGGTGTTAGTACCTTTTTTCTAAACGATAATACTGTATATTCTGAAAGCAATAGCAATAGATCGTATTTAGGAGAGGCCACTAATTTAAACGATGTTAGTTTTAGTACTAATTTAGGTATAGGTGTAGATTATAGTTTCGCCAAACGATTTAACATCAATTTAGAACCCACAGTAAAATATCAATTTAATGCCTACAACCAAACTTCTGGTAGTGTTAGACCTTATATAATTGGTGTTTACACAGGGTTTAGTTACAAGTTTTAATTTTAGGTTGATTATTACGGGCATTTCAACATCCCAATTGAAATGTCTTTTAAATAGAAGCAATTTTAAAATATTGCTTCTATTTTTTTTTATACAACATTAATTGATTGAAAATAATATTACGCGCCTGCTCTCTTAACGGCTTACAATCGCTTAATGTTAAACCATCGGTATTTAAAAATTGATGCATGTGTACACGCATTTTTCCTGGACCACCACTAAAAATAGTAAACGGATATCTTGCCTTATTATCGGCAAAAGTTATGGGGACTATAGGAATTTGATGATTGATCGCCAACTTAAAAGCGCCGTCTTTAAACTGGTCTAAAACAATGTTCTCGTCGGGCACACCGCCTTCTGGAAAAATGCAAATACTCAATCCAGATTGCAATCGTTTTTGAGCTCTTAAAAATACAGCATGTCTACTTTTTAAACTATCGCGATCTACCAAAATACAAGTCCGTTTATAAAAAAACCCAAACAATGGTATTTTGGCCAGTTCTTGTTTACCCACAAAAACAAACGGATTTTTAACTGTAACCAACATAAGCATGATATCGGTCATTGAGGTATGGTTAGCAATAAACATATAACTCTTATCGAGGTCGGGAACCTGCTCACGGTCTATAAGCCAATAAAACCCCATTCCCATTAAAATAAATCGTGCCCAAATACGAGCCAATCTAAAGAAAAACGGATACCAGGACTCTTTAATAATAGACACAACCAACAAAGGCAATAATACTAAAATAGGAAGGGTTACTAAAATGTAAAACCACACCCTATATAAAATCCAGAATAAATATTTAAAAATTTTCATGCGTGCCAAAAATACACAATTGTATTGAGCTACTCTCTCTTAAAATTATATCTGTAAAACCTTTTTAACAGGTTGAATGATTTACGAATTGATATACCATAAAATAAGGCCTCTACTTACTGAAAGCAGAGGCCTTATTTATAAAAAATGAGATAAAATTAATTGACAACTTTTTTGGTTACCATTATGCCTCCTTGCAATTTAATAGTTGCCAAATAAACACCTTTTGAAAATTTAAAACTTTCACTAAAGTCTGGTTTAAAAGTCTTTAAATTATAAGAAACCACCTGTTTTCCACTTATATCGTAAACAACAACAGATTCGATATTTTTAAAAGACTTAACGTTTAAAACACCATTAAATATATTTACAAAAGTTTGCGAATTTGCATATTCGCTTACAGAAAGTGTTTTCGTGTAACGTAATACAAATCGGTTATTAAGTTCTCCTGCTTCTGCTGTAAACAAATAAGGCGACATCCTTAAGTCATGCTCGATATTTAATACAGTATCTTCCAAATAAATACTTTGAGCGTTGTCTAAAAATTGAGTTCCACTTAAATCCCCAATCGCAATTTTATAACTACCTGTACTCGGTAAATTAATCCCTATAGGAATGGTATCGGCATCATTAAACGGTAAAGGACGCCCTTGAATTACCATTTTAGTATCTTCTACTGTAGTATAGATGTCGAAATCTTGTAGATCGGAATAGGCGTCATATTTTTTATCTTTTCCTAATGTAGCACCTTGAACATAACCAATTAAGGCACTAGCAGAGCTATTACCAGCATCAATCAAACTTAACCATAATAATTGCTTATTTTCTGTATTATTGGTTGGCACATTAGTTGTAAAGAAATGTGTATTATCATACGCCATTCCATCATCATCGTATCGCATATCATTGGTAAAGATAACGTCTCCTGCGGAAGCTGCATCATTAACCTGTACAAAGAAGCCCTGACCAGAGGAAATATTACCTATCGACGTTTGCGGAGGATTCACACCAGTAGCATTGTAACTCATATACTGTTCATTGAAATTATATCTTAAACTACTATATGACGAACTTGACAGCGGAGAGGGCACATTTGAAATCATTAAGTTATCTGCCCATAAACGTATACTACCATTTAAAATTGAATTTTCAGAAATAAATTCATCTACACTAATAGCTGAAGGATATGGGTTTCCAATAAGATTCCAATGTTGTTGTTCTACCTTTAAATCAACCGAGTTAGATTTTGAAACAGCTGCAGTTTTACTTCCATTAAACGGAACCCCTTTAAAAGATGCAGTAAACCATGGAAAAACAAATTCTTGAGGTATCTGAACAGCGTAGCCTTCTGCAGGCTCCATAATTCCCCCAAAAGCAATCCAGCCATCATTTACATCCCATTGATAAGCTGGTGTTGTATAAGGTGTAGTAATTGTATTCACATTATAATTAATTACTGGAGAAGACCACATTATAAAATCTTCATCAATAATGTTACGGACATATCTTTGCATAGTTATATTTCCAGAATTCATATTACTATCCGACTCATCATTCATTTGAATTAAATTAGCGCCATCTTCTAATATTAAAGCCCCGTCTGTTTCTACAGAAACACTACCTCTCAATTTTAAAGTTGATCTTGAAGGGATAGTTGCGCTACTACCAGAAGGTATCACACAGTCGCAACCTTCTAAATCGCCCATTTTATTGTAATTAGAAGAAAAAATAAATCTCCTATTTTCGGGTTCAACAGTTATCCCTGCATTCACATAAGACGGAGGTAATTGCCATGTAACACCATCCCAATACACTGGAACACCACCTTTAGATAAGGAAACTGCAGTAAAAACAGAACCAAACGAATTAGACACCTGTAATTTATAAGTACCTAAATCGTCTGTGGTAATTTCACCAGATATAGTTAATGTATTAGATTGCTCCCCAGGTATAGGCGTATTATATTTATACCATTGATACGAAAGTTCTTCGTCTGCCGAGCCTGTTGCATTACCTGAAACTTGAGCGGTGGCCGTAAAAATAATATCTTTATTACTTGGAGTACTACACACATAATTTGGAACAGGATACTTAGTTATTACAGGTGTTTTAATATCAAAAGACCCTCTGTTATAAGCTAAAAATGCCAAGTCGGCTGTTCCTCCTGCAACCATATTAATATTATTAATTTCGGTAACATTATCTGCAGTTATTTCAAAATCCTCAAACCTAAAGGCGGCCATACGCAATGGTCGAGTTTCATCTCCCGTATAAGTTCGCTTTTGAGGTTTTGCGACACCATAATTTAAACCTGACTGTAAAGTAAATAAATCTAATCGCCATATAGCTAATAAACCATCACCGGCATAATCTTCTACTTCTTCCTGTATGATAGACAATTTAATAGGTCTTCCAACCACATTCCCCGCATCATCGGCATAATAATAAACATCTATACTTCCAGCCTTGGCTATTTGTGTTATTAAGAAATCTGGAGCTCCATCACTAATCCCACCTAATTGTCCGCCACTACTATAAAACCCAACATCTGCTAATTGATTAAAATTTGTAACACCTGTACCTAAATCTAAACCATTAACACCATCTATTAAGTTTTCATAAATGGTAGCATTCAAAATTTCGGGAGAAGTAATTTCTACACCTTCATTTACTTCGCCGTCTATCATATCTGCCATTGCTAAATAATTAAGCGGATAGGTTGAGCCATCTACACCATTTGTACTATAGGCATAAAATAATTGCGAATTGAAAGTAACCCCTTTTTCAATTAATAAATCATCATTAACACCTGTAGAATAAGTTACACCGTCATACGTAAAAGCTAATAAATCATGTCGGGTATTAGGCATTAAATCTTCATTCTCTGGATCTGCCTTCCATTGTGAAGATCTCCAAAAACCATTATAAGTCGTAAAAATTTCTGTAATTCTAGCTATGTTATTATTAGCTCCGTTGTCAAGAATTTTTACTGATGGCGCAACGTAATCAACATAAAAACTTGTTGCATTACCTCCAACCAACAACTCTGCAGAAACATCATCATTACCAGATTCAGAAATCTCAAACGTCATTTCCATAGAACTAACAAATTCTTTACTACCACTTTTAATTGAAACCCCAGGAATGCTAATTGAAGTTGATCCAGTAAACCCAGAACCAACAATTGTTATTTTAGAATTAGTAGTTACACGTGTGGGAAATACCTCGGTTACTGTTTGGGCTATTAACTTAGACGATACCATAACCAAAAGAAATAGTAGTATTATATTTGTTAAGTTAATAAATTTTAATTGCGTAATTTTTTTCGTCATAGATTTACATTTAAGTTAGTTTTAAAAAAATTGAGATTAATAGAAGCAACAGCACTAGTATTTAGTAGATCTATTACTTAATTATAATGAGAGTCTAATTGATAATCTTTTTTGTTACCATTCTTCCATTATCTAAAGTTATACCTATAATGTAAACTCCTTGTGAAAAAGGAAAAAATACATCACTTTCATGCTCAATGGACTTTGGTTTATAATTTATAAGTTCTTTACCTGTTAAATCATACACTTGGATATGATTTATTACGTTTGATGATTTTATGTGCAATGTCTTATTATTAATATAAGCAAATGTTTTCTCTATAAAATCATTGTCATTTACCGTTAGTTTGGAATCAGAATTATATTTTAAAATAAAACGGTCATTTACAACACCCTTACTAGCTGTAAAGGTATAGGGAGACTTTCTTAGATCATGTTCTAAATTTAAGTAAGTATCTTCTAAATATACGCCTTGTGCTTTATTCAAAAATTGATTCCCTTCAATACGATCTATACCAATCTTGTAAGAACCATTGTTTACTATATCCACCCCTAAAAGCACTTGATCTGTGTTTGTAAATGGGAGTGGCCTCCCTTGAATAGTCATTTTTTTATCTGAAATAAGTGAATATATATTAAAACCATTGTAATTAGCATATGCATCATACAATCTATCTTTATCGTATGTTGCCCCATCTACATAACCTACCAAAGTACTTACCGCAGCATTACTTTCATTAATCAAACTCAACCAAATTAATTGCTTTTCTTGAGGTGTCTCTGTCGAAATTCTGAAAAAATCAGAGTTATCTAATAAAGTTTCACCTACATCATAGCGCATACTGTTAGTAAATTCAACTGTCTGATCTGACGCACCCTCATCTAATTGAACGAAAAAAGCCTGCCCCGCAGCAATATTTCCATTGAAAGAAGGGCTTGATGGCGTAGTACCTGTTCCATTATGAACAATATATTGATCTGAATAATTATATCCAAAATCGGCATAGAAAGGATCGTCTGCAGTACTAGAAATAGCTTCATTATGAGTCCAAATACTAACACTCCCTTGCAGATTGGTGTTATCTTCCAAAAAGCGCTCTGCCAAAATAGCCGAAGGATATGGATTCCCAATTAAATTCCAATGCTTATTTTCTTCTGCCATCGTCACTGATGCACTAGAGAAACTAAGGTTGACAGTTATGGTTCCGTTATTAGGAATACCTTCAAAATCTATTGCAAAATTTGAAGCACTAGCAACACGAGCAATATACCCCTCTCCTTCAACCATAACCTCATTTGTAGCAGATAACCAATTCCCATAGTCTGAAGCTTGAGGATCCCATTGATATACATGAGATGTAGCTATGTTATTTACATTAAACCCTGACACTGGTGATGACCAATAAATATAATCTGAAATATCATTAACAATCGCATTGCGCCTCATAGAAATAACACCTTCATTTACATTCCCATTTGCATCATTAATTTGTACTAAACTAGAATTATTTCTTAAGGTAAATGTTCCTGCCTGAACTGCTGGTATAGTAACCCCGTCTTCTACATAAGATGGTTGAAATGGCTCAACAATAATATTATCATAAATCTTGAGTGCATTCCCAGATGGAATAACAACATCTGTACCTGCCTTAACCGTACAATCACAACCTTGTAGATCTACAGCTTCATTGTAGTCTTCATAAAAAATAAGACTCCTATCCTCATCACTTATTACTATACCTGCATTCGTATAAGCTGGCGGAATATTCCAACTAGTTCCATCCCAAGCAGTAGGAGTTCCTCCTTGCCCTAAAACAGCAGGCACAACTATAGATCCGTAGTCATTTGAAACTCTTACATTATAATTTGCGATATCACTTTCTCCTACATTTAAGATATTTAATGTTTCCGATGTATTAGCTAAAGTGGTGTTAAACTTGGACCATTCGTAACTTAAAGTTTCTTTAGGATCTCCAGTTCCTCCCCCTTCTACATCAGCAGATACGGTAAATGTAACATCTGTTGTACTTGGCAGCTTACAAATATATCTTGGCAATATTGAATTGGCGACTGGAGCTTTAATTTCAAAAGCTCCTCTATTATATGCCAAAAAAGCAATATCGCAAGACCCTCCCGCCATTAAATTAATATTATTAATATTTTCTACAAATGTGCTTACACTTAATGCATCTCCTGTTATTCCAAAGTCTTCCAACTTTAAACCCACCATTCTATAAGGCCTTTCGGCATTTGGGCCTAATTTTTTTTCTAGTGGTACAGATGTGGCATAATTACCATCTATGAGACTATAAAAATCGACCCTCCACCATGACAATAAACTAGTCCCAGAATTTTGATCTTTCATAATTAATTTTACTGGTCTGCCTATTACATTCCCGACTTCATCACCATAATAATACACGTCAAAACCAGCTTCGTCTCCAGGTTGTGCAACTTGCGTTATCAATAAATCAGGAACATTGTCATTTACTGCCCCAACTTGACCATTTCCACTAAAAAACCTTACACTTGCAGTTTGATTAAAATTTGTAATTGCTGTCCCTAAATCTAACCCATTAACTCCATCTGTAATAACATCGTAAACCGATAATCCTTGAATAGTAGGTGAAGTTATTACCGATCCCTCATTAACTTGGCCATCTACCAAATCTCCTGTTGCAATATAATTCGCTCTGTGACTCTTTCCTGAAACACCATTAGTAGAATAAGCTTTAAAATTTTGAGGCGTGAAAGTAATGCCCTTTTCTGTTAATAAACCATCATTTACACCAGTAGAATACGTAACCCCATCAAAAGTAAAAGCCAGAAGTTCGTGACTATCATTAGGGTACGTCGCATCAACCCCTTTTATATAATCATTAGATCTCCAATATCCACGATTACTGTAATTCCAATTAGTAAAAATCTCAGTAATTTTGGTAACTTGATGCGGATTATTATCATTCTGTAAAATCTTATAGTTTGGAGCGATATATTCAATATCGAAACCTGTATCGCTAGAGTTAACTAACAAATTACTCGTTACATCTTGCGCAGAACTCATACTCGATGTATGGTCACTCTTATTTATTGTAAAGATCATTTGTGTGGAACTCACAAAAGTTGCATCAACAATATCTATTCCATCTAAAACTATGGTATTTGGAGTAATCGAAGTAAAATTACTTCCAATAATTGTAACTTCCGTTTGATAGGTTACCCGTGTAGGAAATACATCTGTTATTGTTATTTGCCCGTACAAAGACGATATAAATAACATTATGATTAATGATAACAAGCATTTACCCAATGCAAACAAACGTATTAAAGAAATAATTTTTATCATAGCAAAATAAATTATTAGTTCCTTTAAAATTTGTCAAATACACTAGGGAGGAGAGATTGTATTTGAGATATTTACAATAAAATTATTAAGAATAATACAACCCACAAATAAATCAGTCCATATGCAAATTAATTCCTATGAAAGGTCATTTTATAGTTTCACTTAAATAAATGCTTCTTTCTAAATTGACCCAAAAGTAATAAAACACTTACTTACAAGCTCTTACAGTATAAACTTTATTATTCTAATACTCCTTAAATTTAAAAATGTCATTTCCACTCCTTACGTTAAATAATATTTATTTTTAAGCATTACCTTTGTCTAACAAACAAAATATGTAATATGGCAAGAATTTTAACAGGCATACAAAGTACAGGAACACCACATTTAGGAAACATTTTAGGCGCTATAATGCCTGCAATAAAAATGGCAAACAGTCCAGAAAACGATTCGTTTTTATTTATTGCAAACATGCATACCTTAACACAAATTAAAGATGCCGAAATCCTGAAATACAATACGTATTCTGTAGCTGCCACATGGCTTGCCTTTGGTTTAGATATTAACAAAACCGTATTTTACAGACAAAGCGACATTCCGCAATGCACCGAATTATCGTGGTATTTAAGTTGTTTTTTTCCGTACCAACGCTTAACCTTAGCCCATGGTTTTAAAGATAAATCCGATCGGTTAGAAGATGTAAACGCAGGATTATTTACATACCCAATGCTTATGGCGGCGGATATTTTATTATACGATGCCGAAATTATTCCTGTTGGAAAAGATCAACTTCAACACATAGAAATGACACGCGATGTGGCCTCTCGCTTTCATGCCAAAATGGGAGAAACATTTGTTTTGCCTGAAGGAAAAATTGAAGAAAACGTAAAGATAATTCCAGGTACCGATGGCGAAAAAATGAGTAAAAGTAGAAACAACTTTATCAATATCTTTTTAGACGATAAAAAACTACGCAAACAAATTATGGGTATACAAACCGACAGCACGCCTTTAGAAGAACCTAAAGACTGGAGCACCTGTAACTGTTTTGCAATTTATAGTTTATTGGCTTCGGAAACACAAATAGCCGCCATGAAAGCCAACTACGAAAACGGAAATTACGGCTACGGCCATGCCAAACAAGCTTTATTCGAACTTATAGTTGAAACTTTTGCAGAACAACGCGAAAAGTACCACTATTACATGAATCATTTAGAAGAGCTGGACAAAGCTTTAGCCATAGGCGCAGAAAAAGCAACAACGGTAGCCAACAAGGTGTTACAACGTGTACGCGAAAAAGTGGGCTATTAACTTAGCCCACACCCCCAAAGTTTGTATCTTTAGCTTATATTTAATAGCCCCTAAACACTAATATATGCTTCTCCCTAACAAGCGCATACCTTTAATGCTTTTGTTTGCTGTGTCTTTTGTTGTTGCACAAGAAGGCTTAAATTTTACAGTAAACAAACAATTTTATTTAAAAGGAAATTCGGTATTAATTGGCAACAACATTGTAAGCAACCATGCCTTAGAACCTTTTAACGATCGTTCTGTTTTTAACGACAAAATTAAACTAGAATATATAGATGTAGACGAAGACAAATCGACTTTTAGTTCTAGTCAAGCTGTTTTAACACTTCCGCCCACTTCAAAAAAAATTGTATACGCCGCACTGTACTGGAGCGCTATTTATAAATACGACAAAGGTGTAAAACGCACCTTGGGAGACCAAATTGTTTATAAAGGCAACGACGAACGTTCGCTAGACGTTCATAAAATTTTATTTAAACTACCCAATAACGATTACGAAGACCTAAAAGGCATAAAAATATACGATAGCTATAACAACGCCCAGTTTAACGACACCAAACCCTATGTGTGTTATGCCGATGTCACTCAATTATTACAAAATGCATCAACTGTTAACGGTAATTACACCGTAGCCAACATAAGAGCTACAGAAGGTTTTGTTTCTGGCGGCGCTTCCGGCGGATGGTTACTGCATGTTATCTACGAAGACGATTCAGCTAAACCTAAGTACTTTACTACTTACAACGGATTTACAGAAGTAAATAAAGAAGCTGTAGATATTACGTTTAAAGATTTTAGAACAGACGAACAAGCCGAAATTAAAACAGCATTATCTCTTGGTGTTTTAGAAGGCGACCAAAAGTTTAAAACAGATGCCTGCTATGTAATGCATCAAGATTCGGAATCTTTCACCCCTTTATCGAATACATTACGCGAAGACTCTAACTTTTTTAACAGCACCATAACCATCGGCGACAAATACTTTAAAGACCGTACACCAAACAGCATTAACACTTTAGGCTTCGATTTACTAAAAACAGATATTCCAAATCCAAACAACATGGTACTGTCTAACAACAGTACAGAAATGACTATTAGATTTAAAACCAAAGCCGATAGGTTTTACGTGTTTTTTGTGGCTTTCGAAACAGAAATTAGTCCTATTTTACTAGAAAGCAAAGACGAAAATCTGTTTATGACTACCGACACCAAAACTTATGCCTTACCACAACAAAAGGATTTAGATAAAATTACAGCGTTAAAAAGCTTAAGCATTCCTGGTTTAGAAAAAGGCTATTATTTGGTAACCAATGTATTTTCGGTTGAAGCTAATGCGACAAAATGGAAAGCGTTTCTTGCCGAAAAAGGGCATACTCCAAAATCGTACAAAAACCCTAAAAACAATTGGGATTATATTTATTTAGATATGAGCGAAGATCCTAACGACGTATACTTAAAACAACGCGAATTATCTAAACTAGATTACTTTAGCGATGTTTGGATTTTAAAAATTAACATGTAAGCTAAACCAGTTCAAATAATTTACCAGGTAAAGGCCGCAATACACCTTTTAATTCCATATTCAATAATACACCTGCCGTTTTAAAAATCGGTAAATGACAATGCAAAGCAATGGAGTCCAGCAAGGCCTTTTCTTCTGTTTTTAAGTAATTAAAAATAAGACGTTCCTGCTCATCCAACTCGACAAATAATTGCTTTTGCACTGGTTTTTTTTCAGATTCAAGTTGCCAATTTAACATATAAGCAACATCTAAAGGTGAAGACAATAAATACGCCTTTTGTTGTTTTATTAAATTATTACAGCCTAAACTTAAACTATCGGTTGGGCGACCAGGAACCGCAAATACATCGCGATTATACGAATTTGCAATATCTGCCGTTACCAAGCTCCCTCCTTTTTCGGCCGATTCTATAACAATGGTAGCTTCACTAAGTCCGGCAATAATACGGTTTCGGCGTAAAAAATTGTTTCTATCAAAAACAGCAGAACTCCAGAAATCACTTAAAAATCCACCATGCTTTTCTATATTAGCCATATATTTTTTATGCACTTTAGGATACACCTGATTTAAACCATGTGCCAAACAACCCACAGTCTGTAACTGGTGTTTTAAAGCAGCTTTATGTGCGGTAATATCGGTTCCGTAAGCAAACCCCGAAACAATTACGGGATTAAAAACAGCTAATTCTTCCACCAATTTTTCGCAAAAAGCTATGCCACTGGTTGTAATTTTACGAGTGCCAACAATACTTAGTATACGCTGTTTTTGTAAATGCACATGCCCCGATTGAAATAATAAAATTGGGCCATCTAAACAATGCTTTAATTTTTGCGGATAATTAGCATCTTCAAAATACAAACAATTTATATTGTTTTGCTTTATAAATGCTAATTCTTCCTCGGCAGCTTTAATATGGCTTTCGAGTTTTAAATTGTTTAAACGCAAAGTGCCAATACCATCAATTTTAGCTAACACTTGTTTTTTTTCTTTAAAAACTGCTTCTGCCGATCCGCAATGTGCAATTAACTTTTTAGCACCAACATCGCCTATACGCGACACATGCTGTAGCGCTAAAACATATAAAATTTCCTCATCGGTTCTTGTCATTTAAATATCATTTCAACTAAAATCGAGTTATTATTTTAGTTTTTTAGAAAATTAATCAATTGATAGTTAACACACAAGAAACAAAACCCGCAGTTGTTAATAAAAAGTGAATATCATTTTATAAGCACATTAAAAAATGTCTAACTTTGTTTTTATGCAATTAGAAACTTACATAAGCGACTTATTATACAGATATGAATGTGTTGTTGTACCCGAATTTGGTGCATTTTTAACACAACGTGTTCCGGCCAAAGTTAATGCCGAAACCCATATGTTTTACCCGCCTAAAAAAGCGCTATCGTTTAACGAACAAATACAACAAAACGATGGTTTATTGGCGCATTATATTGCCGATGTAGAAAAGATCCCTTACGAAACGGCACTCCTAAAAATACAAAAACGCGTTTCGGCTATCAAATCGTATTTGGTTGCTGGAGAAACCATAGTTTTTAAAAATATTGGAGACTTAATATTAAATGAAGAAGGTAAAGTTATTTTTGAACCTTCTACACATTTAAATTATTTAACCGATGCCTTTGGGCTTCACCAAATGGTATCGCCAACAATTGCTCGCGAAGTTCACAAACAAGACACCCAAGCTGTAGAGAAAGTAGTACCGATAGCTGTAACGTCAGAACGTCGCAAGGCAAGACCTTATTTACGTTATGCTGCGGCTGCCGTATTGGCTCTGGCTGCGACAGGCTTTATTGGTTCTAAATATTATGTAAACCAAATAGAAACGCATAATCAAATAGCGCAGGAAAACGCCAATATTCAACTAGAAAATAAAATTCAAGAAGCGACTTTTGTAATAGACAACCCGTTACCAGCTGTAAGTTTAACCGTAACAAAGCCAGTAGGAAATTATCACATCATTGCAGGGGCATTTAGAGTTGAAGAAAATTGCGATAAAATTGTAAACGAACTAAAAGCTCTTGGTTTTAATGCCAGAAAAATTGGCGTTAATAAATACGGATTGCACCAAGTGGTTTACGATAGCTACGAAAATCGTTTAGATGCTTTGAAAGCTCTAAAAAACATTAGACAAAACAATAATTCTGAAGCCTGGCTACTGGTTAAGCAATTAGATTAAAAAACTCATTCCTTATATATTTAAGCGTTACTATTAAAACAGTAGCGCTTTTTTTATGATTAAAATAGAAACTTACATTGTTATCTAAAATTGGGCTTTGTACATTTGCGTGCAAATTATAACACATGGAACCTAAAACACCCGAAGCTTCTAAAACCACATTAACAGACCTCGTTTTACCTAGCGAAACCAATCCTTTAAATAATTTATTTGGAGGCGAGTTATTAGCCCGAATGGATCGTGCTGCCAGTATTGCTGCTAGACGCCACTCCAGACGTATTGTGGTAACCGCATCGGTAAACCATGTGGCCTTTAACAGAGCTATTCCGTTAGGTAGTGTTGTAACTGTAGAAGCAAAGGTTACAAGAGCGTTTAAAAGCTCTATGGAGGTCTATATAGATGTTTGGACAGAAGATCGCGAATCCGGACTTAAAACCAAGGCAAATGAAGCCATATATACCTTTGTAGCCGTTGAAGAAACAGGCCGTCCTGTTCCGGTGCCAGAAATTATTCCTGAAACCCAATTAGAAAAAGAACGCTTTAAAGCAGCTTTACGCCGTAAACAACTTAGTTTGGTTTTGGCAGGTAAAATGAAACCAAATGAAGCCACAGAACTTAAGGCCCTGTTTTTACAGTAAATAATTTTTACTAAACTACATTTTGTACAACCACGATGCAGGGTTTTGTGTAGTACTTTCTTTAAATATACTAAAACTTAACGTCGTATCGCCAGTAGCCGAATTTGTAAACACCTCACCTATGGTTTGATTGGTAGTTACTTTGTCGCCTTTTTTCACGTATACTTTTCCTAGATTTTTATAAGCTGTAAAATAATTACCGTGTTGTATTAAAATAGTTGGATTCCCTTTTTTCTGAACAATAATAGCATACACTTCGCCATTAAATACGGCACGTACTTGCGCTCCTGGACTTGTAGCAATTCGTACACCATTACTATGTATTGTAGCTGTTTTTACAATTGGATGTGGCTGATCTCCATAGCGTAATTTTACAACACCTTTTTCTACAGGCCAAGGCAATTTACCCTTATTGGCCACAAAACTAGCTGCTAAATTTTTGGCTTCTGGCGTTAGAGCAAAACTTGTAGTCTCGCTACTTTTTCCTGCTTTCTTATTAGCCTTTGCTATGGCTTCACGAATCAATTTTTCTATTTCGCGATCAATTCTATCGGCTTCTTGTTGTTTGGTTTGTATTTGTGCTGTATACGATTTTAAATCTTTTTGAATGCTAGCCATTAATTCGCGCTGTTGCTTTCGCTCTAACTCCAATTGTGCTTGGGCCACACTATTCTCCTTAATTAACTGTTGCTTATCTTCTTTCTGCTTTAGCAACTTTTGATTGGCAACTTTTAATGCTTCGGTCTTCGTTTTTATTGCCTCGCCTTGCTCCTTCTGGTAATTGGTATATTGCTTTATGTATTGCAAACGCTTGTAAGCCTGGTGAAAGTTGTTAGACGATAATAAAAACATAACACGACTCTGTACACTTCTACTTTTGTAAGAATGCACAATCATGTCGGCATAATCCTTTTTTAGAGTTTCTAAATCTTGGCGTAATTGCGTAATTTCTCTTTGGTTTACACCAATTTCTCGTGTTAATAAATTGGCCTGCTGATTGGTAACTTTAATTAAATTACTGCGCACATTAATTTTATGATTTAAATCTTCAATTAATGATAATTGCGATTTAGCCTTTGTTTTGTTCTTGAAGAGCATGCTGTTAATCTGCTCTATTTCGCGACGCAATTCCTGCCGTCTTTCCTCTAGCTCTAATTGCTTTTTACTTTGGGAAAATAGAGTAGCACTGCTTAAAAAGCAGCAAAAAATTATCGCTATTTTATATACAAGGCGTGCTGTAATCATTTAAGTTCTATAGCTTCAAAACCTGAAGGAATTTTAAAAGGAAAATTCAATTTTTCGTTCAAAGATACAGATTTGTATTCCAATTCTATAATAGTTTCTTCACGACCTTCAACCGCATTTATTTTTATATGTTCGGGTAGAATTTGATGATTAACGGTTTGATATTTTAAATAATCTATCTCTAAAAGACGCTCGTCTTGAGGCTGAGACAATTGCTGCGATACAACCTTAAAATAAGCAGGATGTATAATGTAAAACAATTCAAACAACGGATTTTGCTGTTTTGGCTGAACCAAATAAGCTTCTTCGTTAATGGAGCTGATGTAATCGGCTTCCTGTAAACCAAAAATAGCCTCGCCCAACAATACATTTTGAAGCTTTTCGAAATCTAAATCAGTGCCTAAAAACTCACTTAACAAACTAAAATCGCCTTCAAAATAGGTGTTATCTAATTTATTATAAAAACTAACTTGTTCTGGTGTTACCAATAAACGGGCTGCAGAAAACGGGCCATTTAACCAAATGGTTTTATCTTTTTCTAATCGTAAATTAATTGATACTGTTTTAGAATTATCGCCTTCTGAATAATTTGCCTTTACTTTAGCCGAAAGCGTTTTAAACTGAGCCGTTTGTTTGGAGTTTGCTTTTACTAACTGTTTTGTGTTTAAACTTAAATCGGTTTTTGCCGTAGTAAGCGAAGTTGTAGACTTACAACCCGACAGACCTAAACTTAAAATAACCAATAGCGTAAAAAATTGATGTTTCATTAATTCGAAATTTCTAATTGACTGGCTTTATCTGAAAACTTTTTAGCTTCTTTTGTTTTATTTAAGCCTTGATAAGCGACGCTTAATTGGTAGTAAAAATCGCTTTCCATTTTTTTGTCTTCAATAATGTAATCTACTCCCATAGAAAGTTGCTCTATGGCCTCTTTATACCGATTAAGTTTATTTAAAGAGAGGCCATTCATTAAATACAGTTCGGGTTGCGAAGGGTATTTCAATAAGGCTTCGTTACTCTTTTGGTAAGCCATATCGAATTGTTTTAAATCGATATGTAGCACAATTATATTTCTGGTAATGCCATAATTATCGCCCTCGATATTTAAAGCCTGATTGTAATAAGCTATTGCTTTTTGTTTATCGCCTTTGGTTAAATAGTACTGCGCCAATTCTACCAAGGTTTTACCATCGTTAGCATCGCCAACCATGGCCGAAACTTCTACTAAATCCTGTTCGTACTCTGGATGGTCTGCAACAAAATTCACAAAATCGGTAAGCACCAATAATTTAGCTTCTGGCTTAATTTTTGGGCTTTTTAATACAATTTTCATAGACTCTATGGCTTTATCGGTTTCATTATCATCTAAATAAAACTTGTATAAAGCTAAGTGAACGAGTTGTGAATTCGGATTCATTTCGAGTAACTTTAAAGCCGTTTCGTATGCCTTTTCTTTATCGTTACTCTCGCTATACCTATAAATTAATGCCAAGTAATTAGACTCTTGGTCGGGATTATTCTCTACACGTTCTTCAAGATTCTCTATTTGCTCTTTCTTTTGGCCAGTAGCGTCGTAAATCTGATTTCTTAAAAAATCTCGGTTTACCGAAATGCCAAATTCGGCATCCAATTCGTCTAGCACCTTTAAAGCTTCTTTATAATCTTTAGTTCTAACAAATAAAGCGGCAAGGTCTTCTTTGTAATCTGGATGATATTTTACAAGCTGTTTTAAAGTTTTAATTGCTTTATCGTAATCGTTTTGCTGTGCGTAAACATCGTAAAGCTCGTCTAAATACCATTCGTTATCTGGTTCTAATTTTACTGCTTTTTTTAGGGCATCTTCTGCCGCTCCAAAGTTTTTAAGATTGTTATAATTTTTCCCCATTTCGAAATACAACACCGATTGCGAATCGTCTATGGCAATACATTTTTGAAGCGCTTCTACCGAACGAGTGTAATTTTCGATACCACGTTGTTTTAAAGCCTCGAAGAACAATTCTTGAAATGCATCGTCGACCTCTCCCAAATCATCGGTGGGTTTGGCGTTAAAATCGACTTGGGCATGAGATACCAAGGGCGCTAACAAAAGCGCCACTATGGTAAACCATTGCGTGATATATCTCGAAATTGTTTTCAAATATTTTATTTTAAAACAGAATAATCGCCAATGCTTATGGTTGTAAAATTACCATCGAATTCTACATAATTACCTATCATGGCGTCGTCTAAATTAGCGTTTTTAATGGTTGAAAAATTACTAATTATGGTATTTTTAACGGTTGAATTTTCGATACTTGTATTATTGCCTATAGACACATTAGGCCCTACAGTTGTATTGGTTAATGTAACATGGTCGCCTATAAAACAAGGTTCTATAATTTTAGAATTGTTAAGTACAACGTTAGGCGACACCAGGTTTTCTTCGCCATCGGCCTGTAAAAAACCTAACATTTTACCATTGGTCTCTACAGTTACCGGTTTGTTACCACAATCCATCCACTCGTCTACTGTACCTGTTTTAAAGACTTTACCTTTGGCCATCATACCTTTAATACCGTCGTTAATTTGATATTCGCCCCCATGTATAATATTATTATCTAACACGTGTTGCAACTCGTCTTTTAAAACGGCAATATCTTTAAAATAGTATATTCCTATTACGGCTAAATCGCTAACGAACTCTTTAGGCTTCTCTACCAACTCTACAATTTCGTTGCGTTCGTTTAATTTAACAACACCAAAAGCTTCAGGACGCTCTACCTGTTTTACCCAAATAACGGCATCGGCATCGGCATCTAAATTAAAATCGGCACGTATTAATGTATCTGCATAAGCTACAACAGCTGGGCCAGACAACGAAGGTTTTGCACTCATAATAGCATGACCTGTGCCTAAAGGCTGATCTTGTCTGTATATAGACGCTTTAGCTCCCAAATCGTTTGCCAAAGTAGTAAGACTTTCTACGACATCGTCTCCAAAAAAAGCAGGGTCGCCCAATATAAAGGCGATTTCCTCGATAGGTTGGTCAATCACTTTGGCGATATCTTTTACCAAACGATGGACTATAGGTTGCCCCGCTACTGGGATTAAAGGTTTAGGAACTGTTAAGGTATGCGGACGTAATCTTGAACCACGACCCGCCATTGGTACTATAATTTTCATATGTGTTTCTGCTATTGCAGTATATTTAATTCGTTATTAATTTTTAAACGGTAAGACATTCTGTATTAACTCAGATTACTTTACGCCAGTACTACCAAATCCGCCTTCGCCTCGAGCAGTTTCCGACAAAACATCTACTTCTTCGAATTGGGCTTGTTCGTGTCTTGCAAATACCATTTGCGCAATACGTTCGCCGTTCTGGATAGTAAACTCCTGATTGGACAAGTTCACCAAAATTACACCTATCTCTCCTCTATAATCGGCATCTATAGTTCCTGGAGCATTTAATACTGTTATCCCAAATTTTGCCGCTAAACCACTACGTGGTCTAACTTGAGCTTCGAAAGCTACAGGCAACTCTATAAACAATCCTGTTTTAACTATGGTGCGCTCTAGAGGCGCTAAAGTTATTGCCTCCGAAATATTGGCTCTTAAATCCATTCCTGCCGATGCACTAGTCTCGTAATGCGGTAAAGCATGCGTGGATTTGTTTATAATTTTTACTTTCATTTTATCGCTTTAATACGTTTAATATGGTTTGTTTTTCAAACTTATACATAATAGCTAGGAATAGCAACAATAAAGCTATGCCAACCACATAATTTTCTCTGAAGCCATAAAATGAAATTGCGGAAAACACAACAGAAACCAAAATATAGGCACAGATTTTTTTTAGATTATACGGAATAGGATAATATACTCTTCCAAAATAATACGATAATGCGACCATACTTCCGTAAGCTGCCAAAGTTGCTATTGCAGAACCTTTATAACTGATAATAGGAATTAACCAAAAGTTTAATGCTAAGGTTATCACAGCTCCAAAAATAGAAATGTAGGCACCAAATTTAGTACGGTCCGTGATTTTATACCACACCGATAAATTATGATACATGCCTAAAAACAAATAAGCCAGTAAAATAATAGGCACTATGCCCATAGCTTCCCAATAAGCATTATCACGAATCACTATCACCTTTAAAAGATCTGCAAATACCACAACTGCCAACATAATAAAGCTACCAACCACTACAAAAAACTCTAATATTCTAGCGTAGTTTTTTTGAGGGTTTTCGGTATTAGCATGACTGAAAAAGAAAGGCTCTATCCCTAACCTGTACGCGGTTGCAAAAAGCGTCATAAACAAGGCCAATTTATAACATGCAGAATACATTCCTATTTGGGTATCGGCAATAGTTTCTGGCAGTAATTTACTTAACAGTATTCGGTCGAAAGTTTCGTTTACAGAGAAGGCTATTCCTGCAATTAAAACTGGGAAGGCATAACGCAACATGTTTTGCCATAACTTACTGTTAAACCTGAATTTTAATTTTGTATAAAAACTTAACAATAACATTAAAGTAACCGCACTGGCCACTAGATTGGATATAAAAATGTAGTTGATTTGATAATCTGGTTTGTATAAGCGCTCAGCAAATGCATAATCGGTGAGTTTTGGTAACCACAACAGAAAACATAAATTTAAACTTAGGTTTATAACTACATTTACAATTTTAATGATAGCGTAGGTCATCGACTTTTCGTTGGCGCGCAACCAGGCAAAGGGTAAAATTACTAAGGCATCTAAAAGTAAAATCCAAATAACAAGTTTAATGTATTCTACTTTTATTTCGGTGATATGCGCAATCTGATTTTGAAAAAGTAACGCCAAACCGAAAAAGGCAAATGAAGATATTCCTAACGATATTGCAGATGTGCCAACAACCTGATCTTTATCTTCCTCTTTATTAAAAAACCTAAAAAAAGCCGTTTCCATACCATAAGCAAGTATGACATTGAAAATAACAAACCAAGCAAAAATAACACTCACCTTACCATACTCTGCAACAGATGTTAACACTCCTGGCGTTGTATACAAGGGTATTAAAATAAAGTTTAGCATTCTTGGTAAAACCGTAGCCAAACCATAAACAAAAGTTTGTTTAAAAAGACGTTGTAAGGTGCTCAATGTATTAAAACTCTAGGAGGCTAAAAATATAGAAATCAAGAGAACTTTAAAAGTAATCTACTATTTATTACTGTTTTCTGGGGGCGCTTGGCGCAAATGGAGTTTCTTTAGCATATAATTTATCGTACTTAAAATATAGAGGCTCCTCGTTAGAGATATAACGGATTACACATTCGTGAGATTCCAGATGAAAAGGATTCACATTCACTGTACTCTTTGCTAAATCATCTTCAATAGTATTGGAATTTTGATTTAAGGTTTTGGGAGTATTAGAAGACTTTAAATATCTAGCTACATAACTATTAATATGATGTGTATCTGGCTCTAATTTCAATTGATAATTTCTGAAATAAATACTATCAAAAGCGATGGTTTTAGGGCGCTCGGATTGAAGCACTACAAAAATATTAAGTCCAGAACCACCGCCAGACACTCCAGATACCCATTGTTGGTAATAAATCTCCTCTATAGCTACGGGCGATTGGTTTTGAAGCTTTTGAGCAGACGAACATTGCGAGAGTACAACCACAAAAAGACAGCACAAAAACCGAGGCATAATATATCTTAAAACAAACATACAATAACGAGATTAGTATTTAAAGATAAGAAAAGGTAAGATAAAAACACTCCTAAAAAAGAAAAGCCCCACAAACGTGGGGCTTTATATAATTTAAACCGTGTAATTATTAATTATTTAAAGCTTCGGCACCACCAACGATTTCTAAAATTTCGTTAGTAATAGCAGCTTGTCTCGCTTTATTATACGTTAATTTTAACTGGTCTCTTAACTCTTTGGCATTATCGGTAGCTTTATGCATAGCCGTCATACGTGCACCATGTTCGCTTGCAAAAGAGTCGCGTATGCCCTTATACAATTGCATTTTTAGCGATTTAGGTATTAATTGCTCGATAATTTCTTCTTTAGAAGGCTCGAAAATATAATCTACATTAGTCGCTTTTTCATCGCTTTCTATTGGTAGAATAGGTAAAAATTGCTCAGCAGTAACTACTTGAGTAGCGGCATTTTTAAACTGATTATACACTACCTCGATTTTATCGAACTCACCTTCTACAAATTGCGTCATTAAGGTTTGAGCTATTTCGGCAACATTTTCGAAAGTTAAATTATCAAATAAGTCAGATTTATTAGCGATTACCTTATTGGTTTTTTTAAAAGCATCGTTCGCTTTTTTACCAACAGCTAAATAGTAAACGTCTTTACCAGCGTATTTTTCGGTACTTAATCTATTAACTTCCTTAATAATATTAGAGTTAAACGCACCACACAAACCTCTGTTAGACGTTACAGCAACTAGTAGCACTTTATTAACGGCTCTTTGCTCTGAAAACTTACTTGCAGACTCTGCATCTAAACTTGCACTTAAACTTTGTAAAAGTTGTGTAAGTTTATCGGAATATGGACGCATTTCAGTAATTGCATCTTGTGCCTTCTTTAACTTTGCAGCAGATACCATTTTCATGGCACTGGTAATCTGCATGGTTGAAGATACCGATGTAATTCTGTTACGTATTTCTTTTAAATTTGCCATAGTTTAGTCATTAGTATTGAGTATTCAGTAGTTAGATATATAATATCTCACTACTCAATACTAAAATCTAGTTATGCTTTATATTTTGCAGATATTTCTTTAGCAGCGTTTGCTAGGGTATCTGTTACCTCATCGGTTAATTTTCCAGCTTTTAAAGTGCTTAAAGCGTCTGCATGTTTCGCTTTTAAGAATTCTAAGAAATCGCGTTCGAACTCCTTAACTTTATCTACAGGAACATCTTTTAATAAGTTTTTAGAACCAGCATAAATAATTGCTACCTGATCTTCTACAGTAAACGGATCGTTTTGAGCTTGCTTTAAGATCTCTACGTTACGCTTTCCTTTTTCGATTACGTTTAAAGTAACAGCATCTAAGTCTGAACCAAATTTCGCAAACGCTTCTAATTCACGGAACTGTGCTTGATCCAATTTTAAAGTACCAGATACTTTTTTCATAGATTTAATCTGAGCGTTACCACCTACACGAGATACCGAAATACCTACGTTAATTGCAGGACGCACACCAGAGTTAAATAAATCACCATCTAAGAAAATCTGTCCGTCTGTAATCGAAATTACGTTTGTTGGAATATATGCCGATACGTCTCCTGCTTGCGTTTCGATAATTGGTAAAGCTGTTAACGAACCACCACCTTTTACAATAGGTTTTAAAGTATCTGGTAAATCGTTCATGTCTTTAGCAATATCATCGTCGTTAATGATTTTTGCAGCACGCTCTAATAAACGAGAGTGTAAGTAGAAAACGTCTCCAGGATACGCTTCACGTCCTGGTGGACGACGTAATAATAAAGACACCTCACGATAAGCTACCGCTTGTTTAGATAAATCGTCATAAATAATTAAAGCAGGACGACCAGTGTCTCTAAAATACTCACCAATTGCAGCACCAGCGAATGGCGCATAAACTTGCATTGGAGCAGGATCTGATGCATTAGCTGCTACAATAACAGTATAAGCTAAAGCGCCTTTTTCTTCTAAAGTTTTAGCAATATTTGCTACTGTAGAGGCTTTTTGACCTACAGCAACATAGATACAGAATACAGGCTGGCCTGCATCGTAAAATTCTTTCTGATTTAAAATGGTATCTATACAAACTGTTGTTTTACCAGTCTGACGGTCACCAATAACCAACTCACGTTGTCCACGACCTACAGGAATCATTGCGTCGATAGACTTAATACCTGTTTGTAATGGCTCGGTTACAGGCTCACGAAAAATAACTCCAGGCGCTTTACGCTCTAAAGGCATTTCGTAAAGTTTACCACCAATAGGGCCTTTACCATCTATTGGGTTACCTAATGTATCAACAACACGGCCAACCATTTCTTCACCTACTTTAATAGATGCGATACGCTCGGTACGTTTTACGGTTGTTCCTTCTTTTACTTTTTGAGAAGGCCCTAATAATACAACCCCTACGTTATCTTCTTCAAGGTTTAATACAATACCTTCAAGACCGTTTCCAAAATCAACTAACTCACCATATTGTGCATTAGTTAATCCGTAAACACGTGCAATACCATCTCCTACAGTTAATACTGTTCCTACTTCATTTAATGAAGCACCTGCTTCAAAACCTTGTAGTTGTTGTTTTAAGATTGCTGTTACTTCAGCTGGTTTTACTTCTGCCATTTTATTTAGTTATAAGCTTTAAACGAAACCGTTGGCTTGTTTAAAAAATTTATAAAATTAATTTAATGTAAATTCTTGTTTTAATTTATTTAGTTTGTTGGCAATACTTGCATCGTACTGTAAATCGCCAACTCGTAAAATGAAGCCTCCTATAATCGTTTCATCAATTACATTTTGAAGAGCTATATCGTTACCTCCTGTTAATTCTTTTATTTTTGATAAAACTTTAGCTTCTAACTCGTTTGTTAAGGCTACTGCAGTAGTTACTGTTGCTACTTTTGTGCCTTTTAACTCGTCGTATAATTGATTGTATTTGTTAGCAACGTGCTCTAAAATCGATAGTCTTTTATTTTCTGCCAACACATCGATTAGATTTACACTTACACTGTTTAGTGCATTAAAAACAGATAATACAGCCGATTTTTTAACTGCTAAACTAATTACAGGACTTTCAAGCATTTCGCTTAAGTCTTTACTTTCTGCAATAATATTAGCAATTAAGGCCATATCCTGATGCACTGCTTCTGCAGTGTTTTGGCTATTAGCTAACTCTAATACTGCCTTTGCGTAACGTATTGCTGCTCTTGTTCCTGACATTATACTTTTAATTTAAAGTGGCTTCGCCTATTAAAGCGTCTACCAATTGTAATTGTTTATCTTTACTAGATAATTCTTCGCGTACTACTTTTTCTGCTATTTCTATAGATAGTCCTGCTACGTGATTTTTTAATTCTGCCATAGCAGATTTCTTTTCGCTCTCTATAGTTGCCTTAGCTTGTGCAATAATAGTGTTTGCTTGATTTTCTGCTTCAGATTTAGCATCCTCTATCATTTTGTCTTTCATCTCGCGAGCCTCTTTAAGCATTGTTTCGCGTTCTGCTCTAGCTTCGTTTAATAATTTCTTATTATCGGCTTGCAGGTTTTCCATTTCTAAACGTGCTTTTTCTGCCGATTCTATAGCATCTTTAATACCATCTTCACGGGTTTGCAAAGCATCTAAAATAGGTTTCCATGCAAATTTTCCTAATAATACAATTAAGATTAATAAGATGATGGCTTGCATAAAAAACAATCCTGGCGAAAAATCATTTAATAACTGATCCATATGTAACTATATAATAAGTGTTATTTTTGTTTTGTTTAATTTTTTAAAAACAGCTTCTGCAACCAACCGTTGCAGAATACTGTTCTTGCTTTGTTTTTTTAGGAATTATTTTCCTAAGATTAACGCACCGAAAGCTAAACCTTCTAATAAAGCTCCGATGATAATCATTGCTGTTTGGATTTTTCCAGCAGCTTCTGGCTGACGAGCGATAGCTTCCATAGCGCTACCACCAATTTTACCTAAACCTAATCCAGCTCCGATTACGATTAATCCTGCTCCAATTAAATTGTACATACTAATTGATTTTAAATATTAATTAAACAAATTCTTATTAATGATGGTCGTGTTCTTCAACAGCCATTCCTATAAATAACGATGATAACATCGTAAAAATAAACGCTTGTAAAAAGGCTACCAATACTTCGATAACCGTAATAAATAATGCTAACACTAAAGACACTCCAGTAGATGCTACTGGACCAAAAGCTTCTTTCATTAAAATCACCAAGGCAATTAAACTCATTACCACAAAGTGTCCTGCCGTCATGTTTGCAAATAAACGAACAAGTAACGAGAACGGTTTAATTAACACAAAACCAATTAACTCAATTACTGCCAAAATAGGACGCAGGATGTATGGCACACCAGGCATCCATAAAGTATGTGCCCAGAAGTCTTTACTACCGCTAAACAAATAAATAACCATAGTAAAAATAGCTAAACAGGCCGTTACTGCAATTTGTCCTGTTACGTTAAACCCTAGTGGGGTTAAACCTAATAAATTTAAAATCCAGATAAAGAAAAACACGGTTAACAAGAACCCCATAAACTTTCTGTATTTTTTCTCTCCAATATTTGGACGTGCAATTTCGTCGCGCACATAAATTACCAATGGCTCTAAAGCACGACCAACTCCTGTTGGAATCGCTCCTTTTTTATAGCCTTTAGCTAAAGCTCCAAATCCAAAAATCATTAACAGACCAGCTACTAACATCCCCACTACACTTTTAGTAATAGAGAAATCTAAAACTTTATGAGCGTTTGTAGCGTGATGATGATCATCAAAAGCCACAGTTTCTGCGCCTGCATTTAATTCGTATATTTTACCGTGAATTTTTGTTAGGTTTACATCACCTTTTTCAACAATAACATGACCAGCATCGTCGTGATGAAATTCTGAAGACATAAATGTTTTTAATCCGCCGCTAGTCCAAACAATTACCGGTAACGGAAACCCGTAATGCACACCTGTTTCGTTATTGGTGTATAAGTGAAAGTCGTGCGAATCTTTTAAGTGGTGCGCAATATATGCTTTAATTTCTTCGGGAGTATCTATCTTATTCCCTTTCTCATGTGTTTCGCCTTCATGCTGTCCTCCATTTGCAAAGGTTAAAACCGAGGTCATGAATAAAACTAAAACTGCAATAAACTTGATAGGTTTTTGTGCTACCATCATATTTTTCTAAGTAATGAAATTACGCTCTCTAAAATTTTGTGCAAATGTACACAATAATTTAAAAACCCAAACCCTTTTTTTACTTAGTTTTAATTCTGTTGAAGATTTTACAATTTAGCCTACAATAATCTTTAACTATTTGTTGTTAAGCAACTTTGCAACGCCTATAGCTTCGACCAATAAAAACAAGAATAAAGGTACAACTAGGCCAAAACGCTCTGCTACCGATAAGGCTTCTTTCTCTAATACCGAATTTTTAAAAATCAGTACAAAGATTCCAATTTTTATAAGCATTAAAAACAAATAGGCATAACCTGCTTGGGTAGGTAAAAAAGTAGACATAGCCTCCATGCTGGCATAAACTATAGTGGTTGCTATAAAATGAAAAAGATACACTTGCCATAATTTATAAGCCATAGTTTCTGGCACAAAATAGCTATGAATGCTTAATGCCAAAACAAAAAGTAAAGCTATGCAAAGTGTAAAAATTAGTAGTCTTTTAATCATCTGAACCCTTGTTGGTAATATTCAATACTTGCCTAATAACAGAATACATGGCCATAAAAACAGCTAGTAATGTTACTATTTTATAATATAACTGGTTTGTGTTTCCGAATTTCTGATCTAGCCATGCCCCTAACAGACTTCCCAAATAAATGGTCAGTCCCATTTGGAGCGCTATAGAAGTAAACCTAACGTACTTATTAAGCGGTTTTTTCGGCTTTTCTTTCATTGGCAATAGATTTTACAGCACTCTTCATAACACAAGTTACATCGAAGGTTGCTCCTGGCTCTACAGCGAGTTTACCAACAACGACATCGCCTTCAATATGTGCAGACGCCTTTAAAGTTAAGGTTCCCGACAATTGAAGTTTACCAGAAAAACGCCCTTCAAAATAAGCATCTGTGCCTTCTAAAGTTCCTTTTATAAGTCCAGTTTTTCCTACCACGACTTTACCTGGTGTTTTTAAATTACCTTCTATGGTACCATCAATTCTAAAACCGCCTTCACTGGTAACATCGCCAACAAAGGTTGTTCCTTGTGCAATTAAATTTTGGTTTTGTGTAGATTCTAAAGCGTTATGCTTGTCTTTTTTACTTTCGTTGAACATGATATAGGTTATTTGGGGTTATTTTGATAGATTTAAATACGACTCTAAATTTTTATGTATTTGAACCGTTTGATAATTCTGAGACGAAATTACAAAATACGGTTTAGTTATTCTATTTTTATCGTTCTTTTTAAATAAGTCTTTAAAGCCTTCGGCAACCACTAAATTAGTGAAACCGTGAACGATAACAAAAGTTATTTTAGGCGTATACACATCTTTAGATGTTTTAAGATCGTAATAATGCTCTATCTTTTTTAGCTGTGTTTGTAATTGCTCTACGAAGGCATCAATATCTTTATCGCTAGCATCTTCAAACTGATACACCACCTTAAAACTAGTCCCTAAGTCATCTTCTAAAAACTCAGTAAACTCTAAACTAGGAATTACATTTCGCGTTAATTCTTCGGCCCTTTGCCCCTCTGGAAGATTGGCATAGGTTAAGGCTACATCGTTTACCGCTTTAGCATAAGCTTCGTAACCATAAAGACGACCTATAGCTGTTGCTTTTAACAAATCGAACTTAGCGACTATATTATCGCCTTCAAAATTACGCATCTGGTCATCGCATAACCGTATAACCTCCTGATAGTTTTGAGCTTCAAATTTTGCATACACCGATTTGTACACAGCTTCTGGACTATTTAAATCTGCCGCAACTGCTGCATCTGGATTGCGTAAAATTTCTGCATAACGCGACTCTGGGTAATTGGTAATAATGTCGTTTTTAACAATATTGGCTTCGCCTGTTTGACCTAGCAGCTCGTAATCTTTATACAAATTGTATTTTGCAGGCACTATAAGACGCTCTTCTGGGTTATTGCTAAGCAACGTATTTAACTTCGTTTTAGAACGGTTATAATCGCTAAATTTCTCTTTATATATTACACCTAATTGATAATAAGCGTAGTTGCGCTCTTTTGCGATACTATCTATAACTTGTGTTTCGGAAGGAATTTGATCGATATAAAATTGCGGCTGATAAATGTCGGCATCTAAATCTAAAGCTGCAACTCCTGTACCTGTAATAGCGGTATTGGCAACAGGGGCATTCATATTAGACCAGCGCCAGTTATCTTCATTTTTTCTGTTACCCCAAATTTTTCTAAACTCGTTTTTACCATACGAAGCGGCTGTCGAATTGTAAAAATAAAAAGCAGATGCATTTTTAGCATCACTTCTATTTTGAAACGCACTATTTTGGGTATTCACATTAAAACCGTTATTAGAACTCAGCATTTCTTTTGTTCTAGCTTCTTCTTCTAAACGCGCCTGCTCTGCTTCGGCTTTAACTTTTAATGCACCTGTGTATTCTTCAAAATACATTAAACGCTCTTCATCGTTCATGGCTACTAAATTCAGAATACTATCGTTTACAGTTGCAATATCTTCATACAAAATAACATCTACTAGATTATCGCGTTCGCGTTTTATAGTGCGATAAGGTTTAGAATTTAACTCTAAGTTTGTTAAGGTACTGTCGTAATAGGCACCAGCGGTTTTATACTCGGCTGCATCAAAATAATAATCGCCTAGTACATTGTAGTTTCTCGCATTCAATTCCTTGTCATCTCTTCTAGACTGAAGCGAAAGATTGTAATACGCCAGCCCTAAAGAATCCATATTATTAGTTAAATAATATTCGCCAATTTGGTGGTAAATACGAGCTAAATACGGACGGTTTTCGCGATTCTTTTCTAAATCGTGTAACGTTTCGGCAAAGAGTAATTTGTCTCCGTTTTCGTAATCGAAATTTTCGGCTTTTTCTACATACGCGCCAATGTAATAAGGTCTTGGTATTTTACGATGCATTTCGATAACCCGATCGAAGGTTAAATTGGCACTGTCTTTTTCACCTAAAGCGTTATACAATTGTCCTTTTATAAATAAATAACGCCCGCGCTCGTTATTCTTTTGTGTGGCGTTAGCAGCAATTTCTAATTGAGTTATTGCGCTGTCTAAAGATTTAGTATTAACATAGGCTTGAGCCAGAGTAGAAGTCGCATCGGCGAGTTCTTGATCTTCGAGATTTTCTAATCGCAACAAACGTTTTAAGTTTTTTATGGCCAGCTCGTTATTATCTAAACGCATATTTGTTTTTTCACGCCACACCCGAGCTTCGTTTATTTTATCGCTTAAGGCATACTTGTAAAGTATATAATTAAACGCTTCTAAGGCCGGAATAAATCTTTGATCGAAATAACGGGCTTGCCCCAACAGCAAATAAGCTTCATCTATTTGTGGATTTTTTTCTTTGCCATCTATATTCATAGAGTGCTTTTGGATGGCTTTTACGGCCTTTTCCTCGGCACGGGAAAAGCTTTCGTTTTTAGATTCGCCAGGAAGTATTAAATCATCTGAAACCTCTAGGCGCTCTACAGGTAAAATGTGCCAAAAATTATCTTTATACCCATCGTTAAGACTGGAACGGCCTTCTTCTAAAGCAATGTAGCCATTATAAAGTGTATTGTATTCTGTGGCCATTGCATGAAAATTTCTACTTATAAATTTGTCCTTTTTTCTAGAACAATTTACAAGCACTAGGGCAGAAATAAATGCAATAAAAATAACCTTAAAAGATGTTTTCAACGTTGGTATATTTAATCAAATAAATAACTATAAACTCTTGCTATTATTATGCAAAGGCGTAAAAATAAGCATCTTTTTCGATTAACCTAAAAAAATAGAATGACTTTTAAACTGCCGAAGCCCGCGAAAAATAGGCTTCTAACTCTTTAAGTGTTTCTTGGCTAGTGACAATGTCGTTTATAACCTCGCCTTTTTCTAGCACAACAATACGTTCGCAAACATCGGTAACATGCATTAAATCGTGACTAGAAACTAAAACGGTAATGCCTTTTTGCTGTGCCAATTCTTTAATGATGCTTTTTAATTGTATTTGCGTACTAGGATCGAGGTTTGCGAAAGGTTCGTCTAAAATAATGACCTCTGGATGGCCAATAAGCGCAGCAACTATACCTGCTTTTTTTTGGTTTCCTTTACTTAAATCTCTTAAATATTTTTTCTGATTTAAAATCTCGCCATGAAAAAAATCTTCAAACTGGGCTACTAAAGCATCGACATCGGCTTTAGACTGGTTGCGCAACTCGCCAATAAAATAAAAGTATTCTTCGGCAGTTAAATAACCTATTAAAAAACTTTCGTCTATAAATGCCGAAGTATGAGGTTTCCAAGCCTCGCTGGTGTGTACAGCTATATTGTTATTTTCGATACTACCTGTTGTGGGCTGTATTAAATCCAGCAACAAACTAAAATACGTGGTTTTTCCTGCGCCATTATTACCTACAAGACCAAAGCTCTGCCCTTTTGGAATTTCTAGATGCGGAATATTTAATACTGTAGTGCCATTGTAGGTTTTGGTAAGCTGTGTAGTAATAATCATAATTAAAATAGGTTTAAATTATTGTTTCTCGGCAAAAGCCTTAATGGTTTTATATTTTCCTTTTTGATATACTTTTTCGAGTTGATTAATAAAAAACGACTTGAAAATTATTCCTAAAACTCCACTTAACCCCAGTGCCAAGATGCCTATTTCGAAATTAAAAATCTTATAAGGAATGTAGAAAATTAACATAGGAAGCAAAAATTTAGGAAGCGAGATAAGCATTTGGGTTATATTGAAGCTCTGCATATTACTAAAAGCCTTAGCTTTCACATTCAGTTCTACTGGCACTCGATTTAAAGCTCCTCCAAACAAAGTAATAACAGAATTTAGCCCAATATTAAACAAAGCTCCAGCAGCTACCATACCATAGGTTTTCCAACCAAAATACAAATACGGCGTGCTTAAAATAAACGAAATCACCACTACAATAGCCAGCAAATACCATTTAGACTCCAAATAGGTTCGGTACTTAATATTTTGGCTCATAAGCAGCTTGTAATATTCGCTGTCCCAAGACGGAATAAATTGGCCAAAAGAAATTAAAAACCCACCAGTAATAAACATAGAAGCAAAAGCCAAAATTACTGGCATTTCCTGATATCTTTCATTACCAAAGAAAATAATACCATAAAACAAAAACATTACCGATACCATAAGCACTTGCTTGGCTCTGGCATTACGAAGAATTAATTTAATATCGTTTTTTATAAAAGGTGCTATTGCTCCAAACCTATCTAACCAGGATAAATCGGTAGAACGAGCAGCTTTAATTTTTTTAGAAACGGCATCGTCTAAATAAAACCCTGAACGTACCTGCTTATAATTTAACACATACAACAACACACAACTTAACATGGGTAACAAAACCAATATAGAGTGGTTGTATAATGCATAAAACAATTTACCAATGGGTACAGAAATTTTAAACACATTAAAAAATTCTAAGCCCCCCAATATTGCCAATACACCCAGAACCACATAAAAAATAACGTCATTTTTATTAACTAAAAAGTTGATAAAATTCACGGTAAGTGTTATAAAAAACAAACTCGTAAGCCAAAACAATACGTGTGCGCTAGAGTAGCCATTTGCCATTAATACAATACCAAACGGTACAAAGGCAAGCAAAGGCAAAATATTGAAAAACGAAAACACTGTTTTACCTAATAAAAAATGAATAACAACAGGTCTTTTAACAGGTAAAACCATAAAGGGTTTAACATTAACCACTGGTAATTGCTGCATAAAAAACCGAAAAACCAAATCGAAAAGAAACCAAAACACCAAATAGCCGCAAACAACTTGCAGCGGATCGGATTCCGGCATACTCTTTTTAATAATATAAAATACACCCACACCTAAGCCCACAGCAATTGCTGAAAAATACAGCACGAATAATGCTAGAATAATTTTTATAAAAATCCCTTTTTTAAAATACGACGATCTTAAAAATTGCTTCCATTCTAGAGTTAAAAAGTGTTTTATCATGCTAATTGGCTGTTACTAACTAATAATAAGTAATATTAACACACTTTTTGTTACAATCAAAAGTCTTTTCAAAAGGATGTTTCTTACTTTTGCAAAAAATATTAAGAATGGCATTTCATAAACTTGCAATACAAAACATACATAAAGAAACAGCCGCTGCAGTAACCATTACTTTTAATGTGCCCGCAGCACTACAATCTACTTTCAGCTTTACCGCCGGACAGTACATTACTTTAAAAACACAAATTAACGGGCAGGAAGTACGTCGCGATTATTCGCTTTGCACCTCTCCTACAAGCAAAACGTTAAAAGTAGCTGTTAAAGCCGTAGAAGATGGTTTGTTTTCGCAATACGCCAACACCACACTTAAAGTTGGAGACATTATAGAAGTAGCCGAACCGAATGGTAGATTTACATTTATCCCCGACACTAACAAAAAACGTGTTATCGCTGCTTTTGCCGCAGGAAGTGGTATTACCCCAATTATGAGTATAGCAAAAACGGTTTTAGAAGAAGAACCGCAGAGCGAGTTTATATTAATTTACGGCAATAAAACCCCAAAAGACACCATATTTTTTAACGAATTGGTAGAACTTCATCAACAATATAGCGATCGTTTTGCACTGCAATTTATTTTTAGTCAGGCAGAAGAAGCCAATGCACTTTTTGGTAGAATTGAAAAAAGCACTGTTAATTTCCTTCTAAAAAACACCTACAAACACAAAAAAATAGACACCTTCTATTTGTGCGGGCCAGAAGGCATGATTACAACAACAAGCGATGTTTTAAAAGATTTTGGTGTTGACGAAAAAGATATTTTATTTGAATTGTTTACAACGCCTGTAAGCAACGATGCGCCAACTGAAGCTCCTGTTGCCAACGACGGCTCTACAAACATAAAAATTATCGTAGACGACGAAGAAACCGAATTCGTTATGTCTCAAAAACAATCTATTTTAGATGCCGCCATTGCAAAAAAAGTAGATGCTCCCTATTCTTGCCAAGGTGGTATTTGCAGCAGTTGTATAGCCAGAGTTACCGAAGGTGCTGCAACCATGAGACAAAACAATATTTTAACCGATAGCGAACTTGCCGAAGGTTTAATTTTAACCTGCCAAGCACACCCTACCACGCCAACCATAGTGGTAGACTACGACGATGTTTAAAAAGCAACGATTTTAATCGCTTTGCTATAAAATAAAAAATCCGTTATTTCTAATCTTGAATAACGGATTTTATTTTTTCTATTATTATTTCTGGAACAATGCTACCTGCAGCATTTTCATAACCATCAGGAAAAGTGTTTCCGTAAATAGACGTTGGTATTTTAGGATATTGCTCCCTATTGGCGGTTAAAGCATAAGTGTCTGGCTGATGAAATGGTGCAAACCCAGCATACGGATGTGTAACACCCCAAATGGTTATAACTTTTTTGCCCAACATAGCCGCCATGTGCCCATTACCAGAATCCATAGATACCATCACATCTAAATTAGAAATAACATCTAATTCTTCATCTAAATTTAATTGTCCTGCTAGATTTACAACGTTACTAAAAGCATTCTGAATTTGGTTTAATACCTCAATCTCCTTAGCACCTCCTCCAAACAGAAAAATTTTATAAGTTTTAGACAATTCTGCGATAACGCTTTTCATACTCTCTAACGGATACATTTTAGCTTCATGAGCTGCAAAAGGCGCAATACCAATCCATTTACTTTGGTGATCGCCTGTTAGGTTTTGTAATTTCTCCGATAAATTTACTGGTTTAGGAAACTCTGGATTAGATAAACTAACAGGAAACCCCAATGCAGTAAATACATCGGTATAGCGTTGGTGTGTTGTTTTTAGAGGTTCGAATATCTCGCCGCTAACCAACGCTTTTTTAGCTTTTCTTCCTTTATCAATTTGTTTAAAAGGGATTCCTAAAAAAAAGGCTTTTAAAATATTTGTACGCAATACATTATGAATGTCGGCAACAGCATCTATACGTTTTTCTTTTAAAACTTTAGATAGTTTATATAGCCCAAAAACACCTTTGTGCTCCTTTTTTAAATCGGCACCAAACACTTCAACCCGATCTAAATCTCTAAAAAACGGTTTAAAAAACGGCCGTGTTAATACAGTTACTTTTAGTCGCGGATATTGCGTTGTTAATGCCCGTAACACTGGTACAGACATAGCAACGTCTCCCATAGCAGAGAGACGCATTACTAATATATGTTCTGGACTTTCGGGCATTTAATTTTAAATGCTTATTATTTTTGAGAACGTAAAACAGGGTTCAACTCGTCGTCATTGTACATTTTCATTTGCTTATACACTTTCATGTATTTATCGCCAGCTTCAATATCGTTTAATAAGGTATCAATAGCTGTACTCAAATCTACACGCTGCTCTAACAAAATATCTAATTTAGCCTGACAAGCATTTCTATGGGCTTCGGAAGCATCTTCGCGAGTTGCTTCTTCTTCCATATGATAAATTTTTAACGCTAAAATGGATAAGCGATCTACACCCCAAGCTGGACTTTCGGTATTTATAGTAGCATCTGCTTTTGGAGTAACCTCTTTATACTTATTCAAAAAATAACTATCGATATACTCTACCATATCTGTTCTATCTTGGTTAGAGGCATCTATTTGTCGTTTTAACTTTAAAGCCGCCACAGGGTCAATCTGCGGATCGCGAATAATATCTTCGTAATGCCACTGCACTGTATCTATCCAACATTTTCTGTATAATAAATGTGCTAATAAATCGCTGGTTTCGCTATACGGATTTTTAAATTCCTGATCTACCGTATTTTTAATATGGTACGCTGTAATGACCTCCTGAAAAATAGCGTTTGCTTTAGTTGTAAACATGATTTTTATTTTAAAGTGCAAATATACTTCTAATTAATTAACTTTACCAGACACCATAAAAGACTGTTATGTACATTCATAATTTATCTAAAAAAAATTCTATAATAAACGTTTACATTTCGGAATTAAGAGATGTTGCTATTCAAACCAACAGAATGCGATTTAGACGAAATATAGAACGCATAGGCGAAATTTTAGCCTACGAATTAAGTCAGTCTCTATCCTACACCGCTACAACCATAAAAACACCTTTAGGGCAATCTGAAACCAAACTTCCAGACAACAACATTGTGCTTTGTTCTATTTTAAGAGCAGGAATCCCTTTACATAACGGCTTATTAAATTATTTTGATATGGCCGATAATGCCTTCATTTCGGCGTATCGTCATCATGTAAATGATGCTTTTGAAATTAAAGTAGAATATTTGGCGTGCCCTTCTCTAGAAAACAAAACGCTTATTTTGGCAGATCCCATGCTGGCCACAGGACAATCTATGCGAGCGACTTTTGAAGCTTTAAAACCTTATGGCACACCTAAAGCCATACATTTAGTAAGTGTTATAGGTGCTGTTGAAGGCGTTAACTATATTAAGAATCATTTTGGTTCCGACGTTCATTTATGGATCGCGACAATAGACGAAACGTTAAACACTAAAGGCTATATAGTACCTGGCTTAGGCGATGCTGGGGATCTTTGTTTTGGCGAAAAATTACAACAGTAACAAACCAAACGGCACTACAATTAAAACGGCCAAAAACAGCTCTTTAAACCATTTGTCTTGAATAATTTCTAAATAATTGGTCATAATAATAGCCAAAGGCGCAAACAAAAATAAAAACTCTCCGCCTTCCTTTTTAGGAGATACAATCATAATACTAAAGGCAATTAACACCGCAATTAAAATAACTTTATAACCCGGTTTAAAATTTTTCTGTTTAGACTGTATACTTCGAATGTAAAATACCGAAGACCAAATACCAAACGAAATTAAAAGCGTAACTCCCGCAACATATTGCAAGGAATTGTAGGTATTAAAATCGAAACTGGTTGAAATTACCACATTAAAGGCAGAAACAAAATCGTTATACATCAATACAGAATAACAAACAGCTAAAATATATACCGTTGCCACGCCAATAAAAGGAATAAGCCATTCTTTTATAGTATTGATTGAATTAAATAAGAGCGCAGCAAAAATTAAAATAAGAAACAAGATAGACCAAAAGTAAAACAACGACGCTATAGCAATCCAAAAAGCAGCATCGAACACCTTCTTTTTTATGTCTTTATGCGAGCGTAAGCTTAAAATACGTCGCAATGCCAGTAACACAAAAAAATTAGAAAACACAATGTTTTCGCTAAGCATGGTTTGCGGAATAGCTACCAAAAACAATGCATACAACAAAATTTCGTAGCTGCTTTTATGCGTAAGTTTATTTTTACTAACAAAAAAATCGAGTACTAAAATAGAGCTAAAACACGCGCAAAACACAATAATTTGCTTAACAATCTGACTCGTTAAGACTGGTAGGTTTCCATATTTAACATGAGCCACAAAAAAAGTAAGCAGTGTAATTATAAAAACAAGTAAAAAGTTTATTGGTTTAGATTTACTAAAAATGCTTGTAATCATTAACTCTTTTTGTATTTTTGCTACGTAAATATACTACACTATGAAAGATTTCTTTTATGCAATACAGGATTTATTTGTAAATGTATTGTTTGCCCCTTTAGACGCTTTAAGAGCCTTAGAGCTTAAAAACTGGTTTGCAGCCAACACCTTTTCTTGGATTTTTATCCTTATTGGTTTTGTTGCTTTTGTTTACTGGATGCTTCAGTTAAAAAAATATAACGATAACGACGAGGAAGACAAAAGTGTGTCGGCACACTCTTATCTATAAATCGAAACCGATATCTTTACGATAATACATCTTATCAAAATGTAGTTTTTCTATATTTTGATAAGATTTTTTTATGGCCTCTTGGTACGTTTCGCCATACGATGTCATCGCTAAAACACGCCCGCCTGTAGTTACTACCTTTCCATCTTTTAAATCTGCTCCTGCATGAAACGGAATAGAACCTTCAACAGCATCTAAACCTGTAATTTCTTTACCTTTCTCGTAAGCCTCTGGATACCCGCCAGAAACTGTCATTACAGTGGTTGCAGCACGTTGGTCAATTTCTAAATCAATTTGATCTAAAGTACCATTGGCTACAGCTTGTAACAACTCCACCATATCATTTTTAAGTCTTGGTAAAACAACTTCGGTTTCTGGATCGCCCATTCTTACGTTATATTCAATAACTAACGGATCGTCTCCTACTTTTATCAAACCAATAAATACGAACCCTTTGTAAGGTAAATTATCTTTTTGTAGACCTTCGATTGTTGGTTTTACAATTCGTGTTTCAATCTTTTCTAAAAATTCATCGGTAGCAAATGGCACTGGAGACACTGCTCCCATACCACCGGTATTTAAACCTGTATCGCCTTCGCCAATACGTTTATAATCTTTAGCTGTTGGTAAAATTTTATAGTTTTTACCATCGGTTAGCACAAAACAACTTAATTCTATACCGTCTAAAAACTCTTCAATAACTACTTTGGTACTAGCTGCGCCAAATTTAGAATCGACTAACATGGCTTTTAATTCAGCTTTAGCTTCTTCTAAATCATTTAAAATCAATACGCCTTTTCCTGCGGCCAAACCATCGGCTTTTAAAACATATGGTGGATTTAAAGTTTCTAAAAACGCATAACCTGCTTCAACATTGGTTTTATCGAAACTTTGATACGCTGCAGTAGGAATATCATGTCTGAAAAGGAATTCCTTAGCAAATTCTTTACTTCCTTCTAGCTCTGCCGCCGCCTTTTCCGGACCAATTACAGATACATGTTTTAAGGCTTCATCGTTCAGGAAGAAATCGTGAACACCTTGCACTAACGGGTCTTCTGGGCCCACAACCACCATATCGATATGTTGTTCTAAAACTAAGGTTTTTATTGCTTCAAAATCAGTAACACCTATAGCTACATTTTCTGCTATAGCGGCAGTTCCAGAATTTCCTGGCGCTACAAAAAGTTTGTTACATAATGGACTTTGAGAAATTTTCCAGGCAAAAGTATGCTCTCTTCCGCCAGAACCTAGAATTAAAATTGTCATGGTATACGATAAATTGTTTAGCGCAAAAATAAAACTAATGACACGATTTCACGAATATTTTTTATTTACTTTACAAAAAAATACTTTTTTAGTTTGAAACCATTCGACCTTACTTTAAAACTTAACGGCTTTCCGCTTACTGAAGCCAAACAGATTTTAAAAACCATTCAGACTAAAGACGAAACCGAATATGCATCGTATTTACAAAAGCAACGGCTTTTTATTTTAAACTACCACCTGAAGCACAATAATTTTTATAAAACTTTTGGGCAGAATATTGATAGTAATAATTGGAATTCTGTTCCGGTAATGACCAAAAGCCATTTACAACAACCGTTAAAACAACGGCTATCGGACGGATTTACACCCAAAAACGTTTACGTTAATAAAACATCTGGATCGTCTGGCGACCCGTTTATTTTTGCCAAGGATAAATTTTGCCACGCCCTAACTTGGGCCGAAATTCAAGATCGATTTGGCTGGTATAGCATCGACTTTAACAGCTCGTTACAGGCTCGGTTTTACGGCATACCGCTAGACACAGTAGGCTATTATAAAGAACGCTTAAAAGACAAGCTAACCAAGCGTTATCGGTTTTCTATTTTTAATTTAAGCGATAGTGCTTTACAAACCTGTTTAGAGCAATTTAAAGCAAAACCCTTCGATTATATTAACGGCTACACCAGTGCTATTGTACAATTGGCTAAATATTTACAACAGAAGCAGATTGTGTTAAAATCTATTTGTCCCACTTTAAAATGCTGCGTGGTAACTTCCGAAATGCTTTTTCCAGACGATAAAATACTTCTAGAACATGCTTTTGGTGTGCCTGTGATTAACGAATATGGTGCTTCAGAATTAGACTTAATTGCTTTTCAGAATCCTAAAGATATCTGGCAGGTTAATAGTGATACATTGTTTGTTGAAATTTTAGACGAACACAACACCCCTGTACCCAACGGACAAGAAGGACGAGTGGTTATTACCTCGCTTTACAATAAAGCACATCCGTTTATACGCTACGATCTTGGCGATATTGGAATGCTATCTAAAACGAGTACCTTACAATATCCTGTTTTAGAAAAGCTTATTGGAAGAACTAACGATATTGCCATTTTACCAAGCGGAAAAAAAGCAGCTGGCTTGACATTTTATTATATCACCAAAGCCATTATTGAAGATGATGGTAATGTAAAAGAGTTTGTAATTACCCAAAATAGCACAGCGACATTTACTATTGACTATGTCGCTAAAACCTTAATTTCTGAACACAAAAAGGAACAGATTCAAGCAGAAATAAAGCGTTATCTAGAAAATGGACTAACCATACACTTTAACAAACACAACGTGTTACAACGCTCTAAAAGTGGTAAATTGAAGCAGTTTTCCTCATCTTTAAATAAAAACAAATGAACATTACCATAGTTGCTGGCGCACGACCTAATTTTATGAAAATAGCTCCAATTCTTGAGGCTATAAAACAAAAACAAACCCAAGGTTTTAATATAAATTTTAGGTTAGTTCACACTGGACAACACTACGATAAAAACTTAAGCGGAACATTTTTTGAAGAATTAAACATTCCGTTACCAGACACTAATCTTGAGGTAAAAAGCGGTACACAAGCACAACAAACAGCAGGCATCATGATTGGTTTTGAAAAAGAACTTGCAGAAAACCCATGTGATTTAGTATTGGTTGTTGGTGATGTAACCTCAACCATGGCCTGCACTATTGTAGCAAAAAAAGCAGGTATTAATGTGGCCCATGTTGAAGCAGGGATTCGCTCGGGTGATTTGCGTATGCCTGAAGAAATAAATAGAATTGTAACGGATAGTTTGACAGATTTTTTTTTTACAACCTCAAAAAAGGCTAATGAAAACCTGCTAAAGTTAGGTGTAAAACCTGAACAAATTTTCTTTGCGGGCAACGTCATGATTGACACATTACGAAAAAATGAACCACGACTAAAACAACCCGACATTTGGCAAACTTTAAATCTAAAACCAAAACAATATTTAGTAATTACGTTACATCGCCCTAGTAATGTTGATGAAGAACAACAACTCAAATCTTTAATAACACAAATTGTAGCCTTAGGTAAAGATTTTTCCATTATTTTTCCTGTGCATCCGCGCACAAAAAAACTATTAGAAGGCTTAGATTTAAATTTTGAAAATTTGCATTACACCAATCCGTTAGGCTATTTAGAATTTAATTATCTGGTAAAACATGCGCTTGGTGTTCTCACAGATTCTGGAGGCATTACCGAAGAAACCACTGTTATGAATGTGCCATGCATTACACTTCGCGAAAACACAGAGCGCCCAGAAACGTGTGACATTGGCACCAATGTTTTAGTTGGAAGTGATCGTAATAAAATTGAGTCTGCATTTAAAAACTTACTTGATAATAACTGGAAGCAAGGTGAAATTCCTGAGTTATGGGACGGACATGCAGCAGAAAGAATTGTTAATCATCTTATTGAAATATACAAGTTATAGTGAATGACATTTTAATAATAACCAACTATTTTCCACCTGAAAAAGGTGCTGCATCAAACCGTATTTTTCATTTAGCCGAAGGATTACAAAAACAAAACTATACGGTTTCAGTAATAACACCATTACCTAATTACCCTAAAGGCGAAATTTTTGATGATTATAAAGGTGTTTTTAAAAACACCTCGGTAGAAAATAATATTACCATACATCGGTTATGGATTTACGCTAGCAATTCTAAAAACAAACTAAAACGCTTAATAGCTATGCTTTCATATAGTTTTAGTTTAACTTGGTTTTTTATGTGGAATAAGCTTCCTAATAAGGTTATTGTACAATCTCCGCCGCTTCTAGTCGCTTTTACTTGTATGTTTTTTATACGAAATAAGAATCGTAAACTTTTTTTAAATGTTAGTGATTTGTGGCCAATTGCAGGCTTGGAATTGGGCGCTTTTAAAAAGAACTTTAGTTACAAACTTTTAGAGCGCATTGAACGTTTCAATTATAAAAAAGCAGATTTAGTTTTAGGTCAAAGTGAAGAGATTTTGGCACATATAACATCTATTTTCCCAGAAAAAAACACCTTTTTATATAGAAATTTTCCAGATTTTGACCCGCCAAAACTTGTAGAAAAACCTACAAACCATGAAAAAATAAAAATGGTTTATGCTGGTTTGCTAGGCATTGCTCAAGGTATTTACAAACTTTGTACAGAATTAGACTATAGCAACATACAGTTTCATATTTATGGCGCTGGTGCCGAGAAAGAAAGTATTGAAAACTTGATTGCTACAAATCCTGAACTAGATATTGTTTATCATGGTGAAATTGCCCGTTCAGAACTTCACCAAGCACTCTTACAATACGATTTAACAATAATTCCGCTATTAAATAGAATTTATGGCTCCGTGCCTTCAAAAATATTTGAATATGGCAAACTGGGGCTCCCTATGCTTTATTTTGGAGGTGGTGAAGGTGAAACAATAATTGAAAACTATAAATTAGGTTGGGTAGTTCCTTCATCAGATTATAAAGCGTTAAATCTTCAGCTTTCAAAAATTGATAATACAGAATTAAATCATCGTTTTAAAAACCAGATACAAAAAACTGCCTTAAAAAACTTTGATTTTGAAAAACAACTAAACCAATTAACAAAGAAACTTTAATATGCCTTTTCTTCGCCCCTTATAGCGTTTAAAATGGTTTGAAAAATAATCTTTAAATCAAGTAAAATAGACCAGTTTTCTATATAAAAAATATCGTATTTAACGCGATTAATAATGTCTTTATCGGTTTCGACTTCTCCTCTAAATCCGCTTATTTGTGCTAAACCCGTAATACCCGGTTTAACAAAATGACGCACCATAAATTTATCTATACGTTTAGCATACATATTGGTGTGGCTAACCATGTGCGGCCTTGGCCCAACCACAGACATGTCTCCAAACAAAACATTGTAAAACTGTGGTAATTCATCGATACTGGTTTTTCTTATAAATTTGCCAATTTTTGTAACCCGCTCGTCTCCTCTTGTGGCTTGATGTAAATGTGCATCATCGTTAGGTGTCATTGAACGGAATTTATAACAATCGAATTCTTGATAATTGAAACCATTTCTGGATTGTTTAAAAAACACTGGCCCTTTAGACTCTAATTTTATTAAAATAGCCAAAATTGGTGTAAGCCAAGATAAGATAAAAACAATAATACAGACAGCAAAAACAATATCGAATAAGCGCTTAAAAAACTGATTTGAAGATTCCTCTAAAGGAATATCCCTAAGCGACAAAATTGGGATATAATCGTAATATTCGTATTTTAATTTCTTAGCATAAATTTCTTTATTGTCTGGTAAAAATTTTAAGATTTTAAGATTGTTATCGGCAAAATCTACAACATTTAAAATCTGGGTGTTTGAGAGTTCCGAAATAGAACAATATACTTCGTCTATATTATTTTCTAAAATAAACTGAAAACACAGCTCTAAAGTATCATGTTGTTTATCTTTAATATTAAAAATTCTTCGTAACGAATAGCCGTATTCTGGATTGTTATTAAAAAACGACTCTAAAGCCATAGTTTGGCGGTTTTTACCTAAAATAACGGTTTTACGCAAGTTACCCCCAAAAGAAGCTCGATATTTTTGTAATAAATAGTAGACGGCAAATTTCGCTACGCCAATGCATAAAAACACTAAAATAATGTATTTAAGCACCAATATAGAATCGACCTTGAGATTATGTCTAAAACCAAAATAAGCAAATACTATTAAAGTAAACAAAATAGCTTGCTTTACTAATAAAGACATAATGGTTACCTCGCGAGTAAATCGATAAACCTCGTAAAATTTGGAATATATGGATAAAATAATCCACGTGAACGACACTAAGAACACAAATAAAAACGGATTTACCTCTTTAAAAAAGTAAAACAATGCCAAACCATTAATTACCACTAAATCGATTGCGTACGAAATAGGGCGTAAATACATCGAGTATCGACCTTGTCTTATTGTGCTCACTTAAAACTGTTAGGTTGTTAGTTATTTGAATAACTAACATTGTTGAAATTTATTTTGCAATTTTACAAAAAAATAAAAAAGTAAGACTTAAATTGACATCAGTTGTTTTTACTATCGTTATAAACACTTAAACAAGAATTAAAAAAATCTAGATATTGTTCATTGATTGTATCCCAATTAAAATCATCCTTAATTTTATCAAAACAACCTGTAATTTTGTTCGGGTACTTATCTTTAACAACGGTTTCAATTATTGTTTTCACTCCATTTTCATTCTGAAAATACAAAGCGTCATCTCTCAAAATCGACCGATTGAACTCATTTTCATGGGCTACTATTAAACTTTTAGAAGCCATTGCTTCTAACAACGAAGGGTTTGTCCCACCAACAGAATGCCCATGGAAATATAAATTGGAAAAATATCTTAAATTATTTAGAATATTTAAATCGTATAAGCCACCTAAAAACTTAATGTTAGAGTATTTTTTATACTTTTCTTTTAAATATTTTCCAAATTTGTTAGTGTCATATTTACCAATTACAAGAAAATCCATAGTTTTTTCTGCCATTACAACACCATCCAAAATTGTCTCAATATTATTTTCTGGCTCTAATCTAGCAATTAGCATATTATAATTATATGCACCCAAATTAAAGCCTTCAAGGCATTCTGAATTTGGATCTAAAAATAAATCTGCACCATAAGCAATATATCTAGAAGGAATATTATACTTATTTGTTAAATAATTTTGAATACCTATTGAGTCTGAAATTAAAAAATCACTAGACTTAACAGCTAAAGATTCTGCTAATTTTAAGAACGTTTGTACTTTTTTTGAATATTTAGTACGTTTCCATTCTAGCCCATCCATATTGGTAATAATTACACTTTTCTTAGGTAAAAATTTGTACCAAATAGAACTGCTGGTGTATCCTAATTGCAGAATAATATCGAAATTTCTTTGCTTAGAATCCAAAATACAGTTAAAATCATAAATAAATTGACCTACAGTTCCAAGCCTTTCTTCAGGGTCTTTACAATGAATAATGCTTACACCGTTAAATGATTTTTCTTGATAAGGATGACTACTTGAATTATAAACCGAGACATCGTGACCTTTATTTACTAAATAAACCGAAAAATACTCCGCAAACTGCTCAAAACCACCATGATAATTTGGTATCCCTCTAGTACCTAATATTCCTATTTTCATATTTGAAAAAGTCGATTAAAAATAATGTATTCATAAATATAAAGAATACTATTCCTTTGTTTCTTTCAAAATAAGATTCAAAGAAAAATGCAAACGTAACCATAATTAAAAACAATAAATACAATTTATTGCCTGATTTTATGGCAGCGTAAAAACTAAAGATTAAATAGGAAATAAAAAATAAGAGAACAACACCGCCTACTGACACTAATAATTGCAAATATTGATTGTGAACATTATAACCTTCATACCAATTTGGAGCCAATCCGTAGTACATGTAATAATAGTCTAAATAATTTTGAACATCGCCTACACCATAACCAAACAATAATTTATGATCGTTGGTTACATGAAACAATCCCATATTTAAAAAAATATAACGCAATTCTAAATCACTTATTTGTTCTTTAGAATCGAGATTAAAAACATACGCTTCTGCTATATTATCTGTGGGTTTAAAGCCTTCAAAATCGAAATGAATTCCTTCAACAAAGCGATTTTTAATCGTTGGAATATTAGCTGCTAGCATAATTAAAATTCCTATAAAACCTAAAACAATTATTTTTTGATTATTTTTTTTAATAAGCTGCAATATTTGATAACTGACAATTATAAAAAAAATAAATATAACTGCTTTAGATGCCGTTAAAATAAGACCGCAAAACAATATAAAAAGTAATGAAAACATCAGAAGCCTATTTTTTAAAATAGATTCTTTTTTCAATTTTATAGGATATTGTATTAAAATAAAAATACTTAAAGCAATGTATAAAGCAAAATACACCGGATGTTGATCGTAAAGACTTGTAAAATCATGAAAAAATAGAGTTTGCGAATCTTTTCCTGCTACTAAATTAATACAACCATTTACAATTAAAATTAAAGTAGCACAAGTTGTTGATAACGCAAAAAAAATTAATACGCGTTTAATGCTATACTGTGTATACCTAAAAGTAAATAAGGCAAATGCAATTAATATAAATAGTTGATTTTTATTAATAACCTTAATACCATAATCAACATTTTTACTTGTTAAAGCACTAATTATTATAATTAAAAAATATACCAGAGGAAAGTAAAAAGCAAAATTATGATACTGTTTTAATTTTATTTTCTTGATAAAAATTAAATATAACGCATAAGCTAAGGCTAAAATTATTGAAACATTTCCCACATTAAGCATGAAAGGAATCATTGCCGCCATTAAACAAACTAAAGTTTCTTCTGGATTGTTAATGGCATAATTTTTTAAAACTTTTAAAACATTCATTCCTTTAGCACATCCATTAACATTTCTACTTTAGTTTCCCAAGAGTGTTCATTAATATTAATTAATGGCTTCTTATTTTCTGTACTTTTTAATGCGTTTGAAAAAGCTTCTGCTTTATCTACTAAATATAAGTGGCTTTCCAGGTCTAATAGTCCATTACCTTTGGTTCCAACAACTTTCTTACCAGTTGCTAAATATTCATAAACCTTAATAGAATTAGCTCCAGATTGTTGATTTTCTTTAGTTACGTAAGGCACTATACATATGTCAAAATTTTTCACGTAATCCGGATAGCTATCATAATGTTTATCTCCTAAATAATAAAAATTTGGATGTTTTTTTATTTTTCTAAACACATCTTTATCTAACTGCTGTCCAACAAAAACAAAAGAAACATCTGGAGAAGATTTTACGACATCATTAATTAAATTGGTGTCTAGTAATTGTGTTATTTTACCACCAAATCCTACTATTGGTCTTTTTATTTGCTTTAAATCCTTTGGAAACCGTGTTTCGCCATGTAACGAAAACCTTTTAAGATCCACCCCATTAGTTATTAAATGGATGCAACGAGGATTAAATTTATTCGAAAAAAATTGTATGTTTTCTTTTGCATTAGTAATCCAAAACTTAGACTGCATTGCATACTTTTTATACCCCTCTTCTATCTTATTTAAAAAGGGTTGATACACTCTAAACTTAGTGAAATTATCCCATGCATCAAAAATAAGAGTCTTGGGCTTAAGTGCCGAAGTTAATTTATAAGCAAATACGTTTTGACTTAAAACTGTATATTCGTTTACTTTTAATTTTGAAAAACACGCTTCAATAAATGCTATATATTCTGCATTCGCAAATGTATCAATATACCAATTATACTTTTTAATTAATTGATTAAAAAAATCGTTAGAAATGTAATCAATTACATACATATTTTCATCTACCTTATACAAGGCAAACCCTTTGTTTTTAAGAATAACTTCGCCTTGAATTGTTTTTTTCTTTTTTTTAATTGCCATTTCTAGCAATGTAATAGGCCTATTAATTATAATTTTTTTAATTTCTTTTTTTTGAGAAAAAACTTCAATAAAATGAGCATCTCTTGTCCGAAATCCTTCTTTAATTATCTTTCTCCAATCATGAAACGGAACTATAACTATATTCATTCTTTTACTTTTCTATTCTGCAATAAGCATGTTAATGTGATCATTATACCAAGGTCTGAAAAAATTGTTGTCATAAAAGAAAATATAAGCGTAATTGAAAACACAAATATACTTATATAACTACTTAAACATAAATTCTTAACTATTGCATATAAAAGCAGAACAAACAGCACTACGCCTACAATACCAAGGTCTGCATACGCCCATATAATTTGAGAAAAATGTTTTGTTTGTGTAAATTTTCCCTTCAAAATATTGAAGTAGGAATAAGGTCCATCTCCCAAAATTTTAATTGGAATTTTTGAAGCATAGGATATTATAACCTGTGGCCGTTTAGCAATACCTCGTTCATAATTACGATAAGATTTTTCAACATTATATTCATTTTTAATAAAATGAATTTGTTGCTTAACTGCATTAATTTTAACTATTTGCGAAATTAAAAATGGGGATGCGAGTATAACAGCTAAAATTCCAATTATTTTAATTTTTTTAGGAAAGAACCTGTATATCATATACAACACAAAAACAACTAATATTAATTTTGAAATATTAGATTCTGAAATTAAAATAGTTAGCCCCAAATACAAATAAATTAATTTCGGATATTTAGTAATTTCATTGTCCTTATTATTCTCTATAATATTGAAAATATTGAATAAAATAAAAAAACCTAAGGCATGGTCTGCTTTTAAAAAAAATGTTCCGAACATAAAATCGAAGTCCGCAACAGATTGACTACTTCTGTTAAAACCAATTAAAAAATCATACCCAAAATTCTGGATTAACATTACGGGAAGTTGTATGCATGCTATTAGCAAAAATATTCTACTAATTGTAACTCGGGAAATGTAATTTTCTTTTTGGTTTATTTTAAAAAACAAGTAACAACTTAAGGGCAGGAGTAGAAAAATAAAATATATTAATGTTTTTAGTAAACTGGTTTTATTTAAGATTGCACTAGTTATTATTAATAGTCCAAAAAGAATATGCAGAAAGACGACCCTGTCAAAAAAAACTTTATGCTTTACCAAAACATATAAGCAATAAAACACTAAAAATACAAGTGTAATAAAATATGAAAACACTGTATTTGGAACACCAATAAAAAATTGAATAATTCCTCCCAAAAGAAAACAGGATAGTACTATAAAAACAAAAATAAAGGTATAAATATTTTTTAGTTTAATCATTTTTTTAAGTTCTTTGAGTCCTTTATCGCTTCTATAATAACTGAAAATTTCCAAAAGTGTTTTGGATGAAAAATCATTATTAGAAATAAAATAATTAAATATAAATACTTATTAATACGGTATAAAAATTTATTGGTTCTAAAGTTTTTTTCAAAAAAAACATTATTTCTCACCGAATAAAAAATTGCATTTTTAGAATCTGTTCCAAAATATCTCGTGTTTAAAATGCTTTTCGGTTTTTTTAAATGAAATGAAGTTTCCAAATCTTCTAATTCACTCTTCAAAATTAGTATTATTTCGCCTCCTTTCTGGGTAATTCTATAAGAAAATTCGTGATCGTCCGCATAAAGGAAAAAATCCTTATCTGGCAGTCCAATTACATCAATTAAATTTTTATTAAAAAACATACCTCCATATGGCGCTACAGCAACCTTTCCTTCTGCTATTTCTAAATTATATTTAATCTTGGATTTAGAAAAAAGAGATTTAAACTTTTGAAAAACATGAAATCCCAAAAATGAATTTTTAGCACCTAACATAAGGTAAGGGTTTTCGCTTTGGATAGCTCTTTTATATATCATCCTGTCTGCCCTATAAGACAGCAAACTTAATAGAATATTATTGTGTGGATTACGCAGTTTCCAAACAGACTTAAGTTCTTTTAGAGCATTATTTTTTACATAATTATCATCATCTAATAACCATATAAAATCGGCATTTTGTTTACGTGCATAATCAATTCCTATTCTGAAAGCATTGGCAGAACCAGTATTATTTTTTAACTCGATTATTTCAATAATATCCTGTTCCTTTTTAAGTTTCTTTAATTCTGTTAACACAGCATTGTCACTTCCGTTAGAAACCACGATAATGCTATCTACCCCCTCTAAAATTAAAGAATGTATCACTTTTTTAAGAAACTCTATTCTATTCCCGTAAGTAACTGTAACAGCAAAATATGTCATTATTATTTATTGCCTTTAAGTTTAAAAATAATAGGGTTCACCATATTCTCGATAAAAAAAACATCCTTTAAGACTAATAAAAATAATCCATATACACAGCCAGAACATATTAGAAAAACAACTAAATACCATATATCATTAGTAACAAAAGTTGAGATTAATACACTTAAAGGCAACAGAATTGAAGAAATTAATGCATACTGAATTGCTTTTTTAATAGGAAACTTAAAATTTATAAGAGCTTTACTATAAAAGAATGTAATTATTAGTCCGGTTAACTCCGTTAATATTGTCGCTATTACTGCACCTTTTGAATCTAATACAGGAATTAAAATACCATTTAGTACAATATTAACTAACAGCGCAATTAATACGGCATACATGTATTTTTTTTCTTTATTCGAGGGTACTAAAATTTGTAAAGCAAAAATATTAGCTAATCCAATTATAATAATTAATGGAGAAAGTAATTTTACCAAGATATGAGCTTCTACAAACTCAATTCCTGCAAATAGTTTAATAATTTTTTTTGACAAAATACACAATATAACAACAACAGGAAAAGATAAAATTAATACAAAATTAATAGACTTTTCTATTAATTGCTTTACTTCTATTGTTTTCTTCTCCTTTATAAAAGTTGAAATCTTAGGAATTAACACTACTCCTAAAGATGTAATAATTATTAATAAAATTTTTACGATTCTAATCGCCGCAGAATAATACCCAACTTGTTCTATTTCAGAAAAATATTTAAGCATGATAACATCTAGGTTAACATAAATACTGATAGCAAGTTGTGTGCTAAATAATATTATTATGGGTTTTAAATGCAGTTTAAAATTAAAACCAACAAATTTAAATCTTACAAAATTAAAACTATAAAAAACGCTTATTAATACCGATACAAAATTCGATAAGACAATTATTAAATAATAAACCCAATAATCTTCTGGTTTTTTAACTAAAACAAAGAGGAGTACTATGGCTAGAATTTTTGATATAAAATTTATAATAGAAATAAATTTATATTGCTCTACACCTTGGTAAAACCAATTTATCAATCCAACACTTGCAAAAATATGAATGAATGACAAATATTTTATAATCAACTCATTTTGATATGTTTTTGTAAACATTAACCACACTGAAAAGATAATTAGTACAATAAAAGACCAAATAAAATGTATTGCTAATAGCTCTGAAAATGTTTTAGATAACCTTTCCTTATCATCCTTTACTTTGGCTACCTCACGTATTCCATAAATAGGTATTCCTAGAGATGCTAATACAATAAAAGTAGTTGCTAATGATATTGCAAAACTAGTTAAACCTATACCCTCAGGGCCAAGAATTCTAGATACATACGGAAACGTTATAACTGGTACTAAAACATTAGTGAGGCCTAATAAACTATTATATATAAAATTCTTCTTTGTACTCACTAATTTGTTATTTATAACTCAATTTCTATTCTTTTATTTAAAACTGGTTTAGATTCTAAGTAAGGATCGTATTTCCCTTCAATTTCATTTCTATTAAACACACCATTATTGATACTTTCTAAGTACATATTTGGTTCGAAAAAGCTATTTATTAAAGTGTCATTAACGACTATTTTATTCTTGTTTAAATAAATTGTAACACTTTTAATTTCTATTGGTGACTTTTGTTTATAAGCGCCATCTCCTAAATCTATTCTAAAATAATATGGTAAAATATCTTTTGGTAATAGAAACTCAATATTTTGAAAATTGTTTTTTCCTTTAACAATTTTCGACACTCTTTCATTGGAGTTATAACCTATTTCTGGATCAATTCCCGCGAAATAAACCTCTAGTTTATCATCTTCTTCTATTTTGATATTTAAAACCAGTTTAAATATGTCGTCATTAACTATGTTTTCCAATTCTGGTTTTTTATCTCTATATTTTTCTTTTTTATCATACTTTTTACAAGAGATAAACACAAACAAAACCAATAGTATAATTATTTTTTTCATTTTTAAAACCTAATTAATTGTAACTGTTTTATATGTTTGCTTAAAAATTATCTCATTATTATTTAATTTCATACAAAGAAAAATTTTGTATTTGCCTTTTTCTAATAAGTTACTAGGTATGTTAACTTGAAATCCAGAATTATGGTATAATTCTTTATCCTTTTTATAGTATTTTGTTACATCCTTCCTTATTATTTGTTTTAGTTGATTAGGACTGCTTAAATAAATAAAATTATCATCCTTTTTTAAAACGACATATACCCTGTTTCGAAAATTAGACTGCTTATCCTCTAGTGCAAGCCAACCAGAAAGCACAAGTTGTTTTTCATCTCCCTGAGTAAGCTCCAAGTCTACTAATTTCTCACCATTTAATCGCTCTAAATTCCCTAATAATTTCGTACCATCTGTTAAGGTATCTTTAATTGTATTATTGTACATAAACCCCTCTACAGAGTTAACAACTTCTACCTTCTTCTTTTTTTCTTTACTGTAAATTTTATTTGAAACGTAATTACTAATTTTAATTGCTCCTTTATAGTTTAAGTGTTGATTATACCCAACAGGTTCGTTAGAGAAAAATGTGTAATCTAAATTAGGGTAAATCGCATTTAAATCTAAATATTTCACTTTATCATTAGACGCTGCAATTGCTTTTAAAGGTTCATCTAATGAATTATAATCTATTTTATTCCTATACTCTTTATAAAAAGGAATAGTTAATAAAATTATTTGCTCTGTTCCTTTACTTATAGCTAATTGAATAATATCTTCCAATGCTTTTTTCTCTTCTGGTAAGATATTATACGTTTTCAAATCAAAATCTTGCTGTTGTTTATATTGAATTACAGAAGAAGGGCTTAAAATAGAGGTTACTTTTTGCCCACTAGTCTCCTTATCATGATATAATCTGCTTTTAATATTTGGCCATCGATCATGCTTTTTTATTGCTGGAAACATATTTTCGAGCATATTTCCATTAAAAAAAGCCCTAGATTCTTCAATTTTAACCTTACCAAATTTCTTTCCTTCGTAAGTCAAGTAACGCTTCATATAATCGTTAATTGTAGGATCTTGATTAACGAAAGCTTCCATTGTTAACCTTTCATAAAACAAAAAATTTTCAATAATTAAAACTTTAGGAGATTGATAATTGTAAGCCTCTAATGCACAATAATATGCTTGATATATATTCTGCCCCCTTGTAGCCAAAGAAACAATATTAGAATTAAGTTTAGCTTCTATAATAGCATTATCTAATCCTGCGTTTGCATGAGAGTTTCCTAATATTAATATATCAACACTATTTTTCTTTCTTTCATAAAAATTATTCCAAATAGAGTCTTTAGCCTCTGTAAACAGCGGATTCAGAGATTTAACAACCAATAAAAATAAAATGGCTAATATGATCGCCTTTAAAACTAATTTTACTAAACTTTTAACCATGCTTCCCTAAAATTGAAAATAAATAAATTGTGAAGCTATTGATTCTCCATAAACACCAAAAATCGTTATAAACAAACCTATACTTATATATGTAACCCACCTAAACGATAATGATTGTTGATTTAACATTGCAACAAGACTTCTTCTTTTTTGAAATCTTTCCATTAAAACCATAACCACAATAGATAAAATTAAAAACGAAAATTCAACTTTTTTAAGCCCAATTAAGTATAACGGTTCTCCAAATAATTCATGAAAATTATTATTAAAAAAGCTTGATATTATTAAAATAGAATCTGCAAATGAGTTCGCCCTAAAAAACACCCATGCAAAGCACACAACAATAAAAGTTATTAAATTAAAAAACAGCTTATTAGAAAAATTGTCTGTGTTAATTTTTAAATGTTGAAAAATAGTTTTCTTAGTTTTGTAAGTAGCTTTTTCTAGAACAATAATTAATCCATGTATTGCGCCCCAAATCACAAAAGTAATAGCTGCTCCATGCCATAAACCACTCACTAAAAAAACTATAAACAGATTTAAATACGTTCTATATTTACCATTTCTACTCCCTCCTAACGGGATGTAAACATAGTCTCTAAACCATGTAGATAATGAAATATGCCATCTTCTCCAAAACTCTGTTATAGATTTTGACAAATATGGACTGTCAAAATTTTTCATCAAATTAAATCCCATAGATCTAGCAGCTCCAATAGCAATATCGGAATACCCTGAAAAATCGCAATATATCTGAAACGCAAATAAAACAGTTGCAATAATAGTTTCTATCCCATGATAATTTTCTGGATTGTTATAAACTTCATTTACATAAAGGGCTGCCCTATCTGCTATAACCATTTATTTAAACAAACCAAAAGCCATTAATAGAAACCCTGACTTAACCTGATTGTAGTCAAATTTATATGTTCTATAAAATTGTGGTAATAAGTGACTTGCTCTTTCAATAGGGCCTGCAACTAATTGCGGAAAAAAAGAAACGAAAGAAAAAAAAGCCAAAGGATCTTTACACGGTTCTAATTGTTTCTTATAAATATCTATAGTATAACTTAAAGTTTGGAAGGTATAGAAACTAATTCCTACAGGTAAAATAATATTCAAAGTAGATAATTCAAGCGTTTTACCAAATAGTTTAAAGGAATTTACAAAAGTGTCTATAAAAAAGTTGGTGTATTTAAAATACACCAAAAAACCTAAATTGACGAATAAACTAATATATAAAAGCCGTTTCCTACTTTTTATATTTTCCGTTTTCCCAAGTTCTTTTCCAACATAAAAATCTACAATTGAACTAATTGCTATTAAAAATAAAAAACGCCAATCCCACCATCCATAAAAAATATAACTAGAGATTAATAATACTAAATTTCTTAACTTTAATTCTCCTGAAAAAATCCAATATAATAGAAATACAATAGGAAAAAACACAGCAAAATCTATGGAATTAAATAACATAAATTGTTTTGATTTTTTTTTTATTTAAAAAGGTTTACAAAACTACTATATTAAAACAGTAAATCCATTAAAAACATATTTTTAATCATATGCTTTTAATGGATTTTTATACTTAAAATAAAGTTTCGATTTTAAACAATCATTCCTGCTGCTACAGTTTCGTTAGTATCATCGTCTACCAATATTAAACTTCCTGTTGTTCGGTTTTCTCTATAATCATCGATCATCAATGGTTTTGTGGTACGGATTTTAACTTTAGAAATATCGTTCATTTTCAAATCTTTATCGTCTTCATTTCTTCCTAAAGTATTGATATCGATTTTATAAATTACTTCTTTAATCATTGCTTTTTGATCGTTTGAAGTATGCTTTATAGTATATTTAGCTCTTGGTTTTGCTGGACTATTATTTAACCAACACAACATCACTTCTAGATCTTGCGTAGCTTCTGGCTTGTTATTAGATCTAACAATCATATCGCCTCGACTTATATCTATATCGTCTTCAAGAGTCATAGCTACAGACATTGGTGCGAAAGCTTCTTCTAGATCTTGGTCGTTTAAATTAATCGATTTAATAACCGATGTAAAACCAGAAGGCATTACAGTTACCTCGTCGCCTACACGGAACACACCACTAGCTATACGCCCTGCATAACCGCGGTAATCTCTGTAAGATTCATTTTGTGGCCTTAACACTGTTTGCACAGGAAAACGTGCATCAATTTTATTAACATCGCTGCTAATGTGCATGGTTTCCAACATATTTAACATTGGAGCTCCTTGGTACCAAGACATATTTTCCGATTTGTTAACCACATTATCTCCTAAAAGTGCACTCATAGGAATAAAACGGACATCCTTGATTAACATTTTAGAAGAAATTTCTTCAAATTGAGATACAATATCGTTAAACACTTCTTCAGAAAAATCTACTAAATCCATTTTATTTACACACACAATAACGTGTGGAATATTTAATAGAGAAGCTATAAAAGCATGGCGTTTTGTTTGCTCTATTACACCATGTCTGGCATCTACTAAAATGGTAGCTACATTGGCTGTTGAAGCTCCCGTAACCATATTTCTGGTATATTGAATGTGGCCTGGCGTATCGGCAATAATAAATTTACGCTTAGGTGTGGTAAAATATCTATAAGCCACATCTATGGTAATACCTTGCTCGCGTTCGTCTCTTAAACCATCTGTAAATAGCGCTAAATCTACGCCCTCATGCCCCTTTTTCTTACTTGTGGTTTCGATAGACTGTAATTGATCTTCGAAAATGGATTTTGAATCGTATAATAAGCGACCAATTAAGGTACTTTTTCCGTCGTCTACACTTCCTGCGGTTGTGAATCTTAATAATTGGTTATTATCTAACATAGTACGTGTTCTAAAAAGTTTTGTTTATTGATTTAAAAGTATCCTTGACGTTTTCTGTCTTCCATTGCAGATTCCGATCGTTTATCGTCGCTACGGTTTCCGCGTTCTGTTTGACGCATTCCTGAAACCTCATCGGCAATTTTTTCTAAAGTATCGGCATCAGACTCGATACCTCCAGTAATGGTAATATCGCCTAACGTTCTAAATCTAATTTTTTTGGTTACAATTTCTTCGTGGTCTTCCAATACTAAAAACTCAGAATTTGGTATCCAAGCATCTTGTCTCCAAACCACTTCACGTTCGTGAGCAAAGTAAAGTGAAGGAATCGCAATATTTTCGCGTTTAATGTAGTTCCAAACATCCATTTCTGTCCAGTTACTAATAGGGAACGCTCTAAAATGCTCGCCTTCAAAATATTTACCGTTAAAAATGTTCCACAACTCTGGACGCTGATTTTTTGGATCCCATTGTCCAAAATCGTCTCTATGCGAAAAGAAACGTTCTTTAGCTCGAGCTTTTTCTTCGTCACGACGACCACCACCAATAGCACAATCTATTTTGTTAGCTTCTATGGCGTCTAAAAGTGTTGTAATTTGAAGCGCGTTACGAGTCGCATTTTTACCTTTTTCCTCGGCAACACGACCTTCGTCTATAGACTCTTGAACAGATCCTACAATTAAGTTAACCCCTAATTCTTTTATAATATCATCTCTAAATTTAATCGTTTCTGGGAAATTATGTCCCGTATCAACGTGCATTAAAGCAAATGGTATTTTTGAAGGATGAAATGCTTTTTTAGCTAAGTGTGTTACTACAATAGAATCTTTTCCGCCAGAAAATAATATTACTGGGTTTTGAAATTGAGCCCACACTTCTCTTAAAACATAGATGGCTTCGCTCTCTAATTCATCTAAATAATTTAAATAATACTTACTACTACTGCTCATTGCTTTATAGTTTTAATTTAGGTAATATATAGTCTATAATTAAATTTGCGGCATCTTCTACAGATACAGCTTCTGTTTTTATTTCGATATCTGGATTTTCTGGTGCCTCGTATGGCGCAGAAATTCCAGTCATATTTTTAATTTCGCCTGCTCTTGCCTTTTTGTACAAACCTTTTACATCGCGGCGTTCACATTCTTCTACACTCGTATTAATGTAGATTTCTACAAAGTTAACATTGCCAACAATATCTCTAATGTTTTGTCGGTCTTTTTTATATGGCGATACAAAAGCGGCCAAAGTAACTACGCCTGCATCTACCATTAAATTAGAAATTTCGGCTATTCTGCGAATATTTTCAGTTCTATCTTCTGGAGCAAAAGTTAAATCGCTATTAATACCCTTGCGGATATTATCGCCATCTAAAGTATATGTTTTAATATTTTGTTGATATAATTTCTGCTCAACGACATTCGCGATTGTAGATTTTCCAGAACCCGATAAGCCTGTAAACCAAAGTAAAAACGAATTATGATTATTCTTAGCTCGGCGATCTTGTCTAGATATTTGGTAATCGTGAGGTATAATATTGTCTTTCATGTGTCTTAAATTCTGCGGTTTTCGATTCCAAAATTAATTTTATACCAAATTTTTTCGTGAAAATAATATAATAACATTTTGGTAATCACTTCTGTAAATCCAACTTTAAGTCCTACCATAGGATCTCCAGAAATTACCCAAGCTAAAATCATGGTATCTATAGTACCTACTACACGCCAGGTAATGGTTTTTAAAATGTGTCTTTTATTACTCTCGGCCATAGTAACTTTAAACCATGCCCGCTCGTGTAAATAATATAACAGCATTTTAGTCGCTACTTCGGCAAACCCTATTTTAAGTCCGGTAAACGGATTTCCCGAGATGAACCAGGACAACAAAATTGTGTCTATAGTACCTACTATACGCCAGGTAATGGCTTTGGCTATATGTCGTTTTCTTGAATTATCTCTCATTATTTAGACACTAAAAACCAAGGGTTTAATAGGTTTTCTTTATTATATAATAATGCTTGGTTAGTTTCTTTTGAAATTACTTCGATGCCCACCGCATTACAAATGGCTTGACCCGCAGCAGTGTCCCATTCCATGGTAGGAGCAAATCTAGGATACACATCGGCTTGTCCTTCTGCTACTAAACAAAATTTTAAAGAACTTCCTTTAGATACTATTTCTACGTCGTTGCCTTCGGTTTTAAGGGCATCAACAAAATCTAAAGTTTCTTGACTCATGTGCGATCGGCTGCCTACAACTTGTACTGGGTTTGAATTTGCTTCTTTAGGTTCTAAAGGTTTTGCGTTTTCAGTTATATATTCTAAAGAAAACTCGTGACCATTTAACACCACTTTATAAGCTTCATCGGCTTCTACATTGGCATAATACAGCGTGTGTACTGCTGGCACATAAATAACACCTAAAACTGGTTTTCCTGCTTTTACTAAGGCTATATTTACGGTAAACTCTCCATTACGCTTAATAAATTCTTTGGTTCCATCTACAGGATCTACTACCCAACACGTTTCCCAGGTTTTTCTAACGTCGTAATCGGTCTGCTTATTTTCTTCGCTAATTATTGGTAAATCTGTTGGAACAAGGAAAGAGTTTATAATGTCGTTTGCTCTTTTATCTGCTTCGGTTAAAGGAGATTTATCATCCTTAATTTCTACATCAAATGGTGTATTATACACCTGCATTATAACATCTCCTGCTTTAATGGCTGCTTCTACAGCTGTTTTTAATAGGTTGTTCATTTTATAATTTGTTAATAGCATGTTTTAAACTTGATCTCCAATGCGGGATTTCAACTTTAAACGTCTGTTTTATTTTTGTTTTATCCATAACGCTAAATTTAGGGCGTTCTGCTGGCGTTGGATACTCTACTGTTTTAATAGGGAATAAATGTATGGAAGTTTTTTGTAATTCAAAAATTGCGTAAGCAAAATCGTACCAACTTGCTACACCTTCATTGCTATAATGATATAATCCAAAATCTGAACTATTTCCAGTAACTATCTTCAACATTACTTCTGCCAAATCTGTTGCATATGTTGGCGTACCTATTTGATCTGCAACAACACTTAATTCTGTCCTTGATTCGGCTAATCGAAGCATTGTTTTCATAAAATTATTTTCGTGCTCCGAATATAACCATGAGGTTCTAATAATAAAATAATCTTCGAAAGTTTCTGCAATAGCTTGCTCCCCTTCCCATTTTGTTAGCCCATAAATGCCTAACGGATTAACTTCATCTTCTTCGGAATATAACTTCGTAGACTTACCATCGAACACAAAATCGGTAGATACATGAATAAGTTTAACCTGATGCGCTTTACAGGCTTCTGCCAAATGCTTCGCACCATCTTTATTCACTTTTCTTGCTAAATCTATATCTGACTCAGCCTGATCTACAGCAGTATATGCAGCGCAATTGATACACCAATCAAAACTATGCTTGGCAAAAAATTGATCGACTTGTTGCTTATTCGTAATATCTAAATCGGATACGCTTGTATACGTAACTTCCAATTCTGATTTATCTACACAAACATCTTTAATACAAGCAGCCAATTGACCGTTTCCTCCGGTAACTAAAACTTGCATCATGATATAGCGTGCTCTAGGGCAGGTAAAACAAGATCTTTTTCCGAAATAATCATTTCGCTCTCCGCTATCTGCCAATTAATATTTAAGCTATCATCGTTATAAATTACACCACCTTCTGATTCTTTATGATATAAATTATCACATTTATAAGCAAATATTGCCGTCTCGCTTAACACTACAAAACCATGAGCAAACCCTCTAGGTACAAAAAGCTGTTTTTTATTGTCTTCGGATAAATTTACAGTAACATGCTGCCCATAGGTAGGGGAATCTTTTCTTAAATCTACCGCAACATCTAACACTTCTCCTTTAACAACACGAACAAGTTTGGCTTGAGCATGCTCTCCTGTTTGATAATGTAAACCACGTAAAACACCTCTAGATGAAAACGATTCGTTGTCTTGCACAAATTCTACATTTAAGCCTGTGAGTTCTTTAAACGTGTTAGCATTAAATGTTTCTAAAAAATAGCCTCGTTTATCCCCAAAAACTTTTGGTTCTATAATTACACAATCTTTTAATCCTGTTTCTGTAACTGTCATCTATTTTTTATTTAATAAACCCAATAAATTTCTACCATAACCGCTCTTTAACAACGGTTGTGCTAGGGCTTCAAACTCGGCTGCAGAAATGTAACCCATTTCGTAAGCCGCAGCTTCTATAGAACCAATTTTTAACCCTTGACGTTCTTCTAAAACCTCTACAAACTGAGAGGCCTGCATTAAAGATTGAAATGTGCCTGTATCTAACCAAGCGGTTCCGCGATCTAATATACTTACATTTAAATTTCCTTGTTCGAGATACACTTTGTTTACGTCGGTAATTTCAAGTTCTCCTCGATCACTTGGCTTTATATTTTTGGCAATATTAACAACAGTGTTATCGTAAAAATAAATTCCTGGAACAGCATAATTTGATTTTGGATGCTTTGGTTTTTCTTCAATAGAAATTGCTTGACCATTATCGTCAAAATCAACTACCCCGTAACGCTCTGGGTCGTGCACGCGATAAGCGTAGATAATACCTCCATCTGGATCGTTATTCGCTTGCAACAATTTAGCTAATCCTGTTCCGTAAAAAATATTATCACCCAAAATTAAAGCTACTTTGTCGTTTCCTATAAAATCGGCTCCGATTATAAAGGCTTCTGCTAAACCATTAGGCGCTTCTTGCACCTCATATTCGAAGGTACAGCCATATTTCTTTCCGTCTCCTAACAAATCTTTAAATAAAGGTAAATCTTTTGGTGTAGAGATAATTAAAATATCGCGAATCCCTGCGTACATTAAAGTAGATAAGGGATAGTAGATCATAGGTTTATCGTAAATAGGCATAAGCTGCTTACTTACAGATAGTGTTAGAGGGTGCAGTCTGGTTCCTGATCCTCCAGCTAAAATTATTCCTTTCATAATAGCTATTTATTGTATTTATTGATGTACCATTCTATGGTTTTTTGGATGCCTGTCTCGAAATTCTCATCGGCTTTCCATCCCAATTCATTTTCTAATTTTGAAGCATCTATGGCATAACGAAAATCGTGTCCAGCACGGTCTTTTACAAAAGTAATTTGCTCTGTATACGATTTATCTTTTGGTCTTAAAGCATCTAAAATACCACAAATAGTGTTAGCAATATATAAATTATCCCGCTCGTTTTTTCCACCGATATTATAGGTTTCTCCAAACTCGCCTTTATCGTAAACTAAGGCTATGCCTTTACAATGGTCTAAAACATACAACCAGTCTCGAATGTTTTTTCCATTTCCATAAATTGGAATATCTTCTCCTGATAATGCTTTACGAATAATAGTTGGAATAAGTTTTTCGTCGTGTTGTTTTGGACCGTAATTATTTGAACAATTGGTAGTTAATACATTCATTCCATACGTATGAAAATAACTTCTTACAATAAAGTCTGAAGAAGCCTTAGAAGCACTATAAGGACTATTTGGTGCATATGGGGTTGATTCTAAAAACAAACCTGTTTCTCCTAAAGTTCCGTAAACCTCATCGGTTGAAATATGATGGAATTTATTGTTTTCGCAACCTGATTTAAATTCAAACGGGCCATCCATCCAATGCTTTTTAGCAACATCTAATAAATTAAATGTTCCGAAGATATTGGTTTGAATAAACGCATCTGGATTTTTAATAGAGTTATCGACATGCGATTCTGCAGCAAAGTGAATCACTCCAGAAAAATTATAAGTCGTAAACAGTTCTTCTATTAAATGTCTATCACAAATATCACCTTCAACAAAAGTGTAATTTGAATTATTTTCTACTTCTTGGAGGTTGTTAAGATCTCCTGCGTATGTTAATTTATCTAAATTAACCAAATGTATATTTTGATTTTCTTCTAAAAAATAACTAACAAAATTAGAGCCTATAAATCCAGCTCCTCCAGTTACCAAAATTGAAGTCTTATCCTTCATAGTCTTTTATAAATTTTATGATTTTAGATACTGCAAATATTAAATACATTACTATAAATACCATCAGAGGAAACATCAACACATATTTATTGTAGATATTTGATGTTTTATTACCTATGCGCTGAAAACCAGACACAACATCAAACAACACATCTTCTTTTAGATATTCTTCTTCTAATTCTACTAATTGATTCCTCAAAGAAATCTCTCTGTTAAGTAATTCGTATTCTTTAGTAACCGACTTATCTTTTTCAAATGTTAATCCATCTCCTATAGTCATTCCTCGTCTGGCTTGCGATTTAGATTCTTCTTCTAAAACTGATATGTAGACCTTTTGTAAAGAATCAATTTTATCTAAAGTTGAATAAATACTCTTTTTTTCGAAATCAAATAATTGGTTTTTCTTTTTCATTAAAGTTTGAGAATACGTGTTCTCGAAAGTTGTATTTAGCCCTAGCTCCAAATCTCTAAAAATATTATTTTTAGTGGCTTCTACTTTTATTTCAAATATTTTGGACGAATAAATATCTCTTCCTTCCAAATATTTTTCGTAAGTATAATTTTTTGCCGAAGCAGTATCCATAGAAAGCAAAAATTCTTCGTATTCTAATACACGATCAGATTCTGTTTCTGGTCCTGCTAGTACTTCAAAATTTTTAATGCTTTCGGCTACATCGGCATCGACTTTAAAAATGTTTACAATGTTTTCATAATCACCACTAGCTAAAAGTGAATTATAATAATCTATATTATTTATCAGTTGAAATTTAGAGTCGAAATACGGCTTTACCAACATACTTGAAGTATAAACTGCTGGTTTTAATCGATCTAACACATAACCTATAACAGCAAAAACAACCATAACCAAAATTAAAATCTTGGCATACTTTACAATAGGCTTTAAAAAATAAATGATACCTTTAAAAAGTAACTTAAATAAATTACCTATAAATTTAAAGACATTAGAAAATCCTTTCCCAATATAATTAAACAGCACTATTAAATCGACTTCATCCGATGTGTTTTGCTGCTTTTGTGGAAGGTTAGAATGATCTGGTAAGTTTGAGTTCATGTAAATTAGTTAAAAATTTGTTGTAATATTTTTCTGGTTATTAAATATGTTGGTTTTACTCCTGTAGTACCTAAACCTCCAGAGGCAAGGGTACTGCCTGTTTCTAAAGGGTTATCGCTGGCATAATAGGCATATCTTACTTTTACGTTTGGCCCTATGTTTCCTCTTACTTTAGATGCCGATTGTATGGCTTTTTGATAATGTGCACCTTCCATTTCTAGTCCAATAACATTCCAAGTTGAATTGTAAAAGAACTTTAAAATATCCTTATTTTGAAGCGAGGTTCCTAAAACTGTAATCATGGCGCCCTCGTACACATCTATACCATGTCCTTCTAAATCGGTTTTGCTCAATTCGTTTTTAAAAGGATAATTATCGGCTGTACCTTCAAAAATATGTGTCGACGGAATCATAATATCACCTTTAATACCTTCTAAAATTCCTGCTTTCCCCATAATAGACACCGAATCTACTTTTAAATGCACTTTATTGCCTTCAATATTGTAAGGCTTCAAAAGTTCGTCTATAGTTTCGTAAGCCTGTTCGCCAAAAGCATAATCCATTACCAAAATAACAGGCGCTTCATCTTTTAATTTTTCGGCATTATATTCGAGATCGATTTTTGAAAAATCGATTTTTTTAGTATCGAATATTTGAACATCTATATTTGTTCCCGACTCGTCTTCTATAAAGGTCATACCTCTTTGCAACGCCTCTTTATTTACTTTATTGCGAAGCGAACCATTCTCTTTCTGGCTTATAGCTTCGTAAACCTGAAATATATCTTTTTTGTTTACTAAAGATTTTAGAGCATTAGGCGCGAATAAGGTATTCATTACACTATGCATGTTAGCACTTATAACATGAATGGGTCTATCTAATAAATTCTTTTTGAATAGAACATCTTTAATATTATTGGCCCAAATTTCCCCATGAATATGATGTCCTAAGCGTTCTCTTAGCATAGGACTAAAACTCACTGTTCGCTTGTCGTTATCTACTACCTCATCAATCGCGAGTTTACCTAGCCAATATACAATATGTAACAAACGTTCTGGACGTTCTGGCGTTGAAAAACTATTGTAAATTTGTGTAATCTCGTTAAATGTTCTGCCTAAAATATTTGCAGTATGTGTTATGGCTATTTCGCGTTCTTGTTGCGATAGCTTTTTGTTTTCTAACACTGTTTTTTCCAGCTTAATCCAATCTCTTGTTGTAGTGCCTTCATCATCAACAATTACACGCTTACTTATTTTATGCGACTCAATAAATAAAAAAGTGAGATGGGTTAATATATCGTAAATTTCCGATCGCCCTCTTGTAATTTCAATGTTCATTTGCTCGTTATCTATTCGATAACAATTGCGACGACGTTTAGGTGGAATTATAGGTTTAAAATGCGAATTTGCATAGCCTTCATCGCTGGTTAGGTTTATAAATCGGCATTCTTCTATGCCATAAGGCAATCTATCTATAACATACAAAAGACCTTCTAACTCTGCTTTTTCATCAGCAATAGAACCGTAAATTTCTGGCCTTAACAATAACAGACCTTCGCGTAAGGTTTCTCCAGAAATCCCCATGGGTTTGTAAAACCCTCGGTTAAACAAATGCCTCATGGTAATATACATACGCTCTATAGCACTAGAACTCTCTTGAGCGCGTGTTCTTTCGTGATGTTTTTTCTTACTCATACTACCAATTTGCGTGTAAATATAACATTATTTAGTTACTTTAAGGGTATAGAGGGTATCGGCGATTTTTCGGTCGTTAGAGAGTCTAGGTATTTTATTCTGCCCTCCTAATTTCCCTATGGATTTCATATAATTTTGAAACCCGTCTTTTTTTATTGGAGTAACCTTTAAAGGTTGTAACACATGCCCCTGAATTAAATCGAAATAATAACTATTTTGTTGCTGCAAAGCTTCGTCTAAACGTGTAACTAACAACTGCATATTTTCGGGTTCATTTTCGAACTCAATAAACCATTCGTGATAAGGCAAACCTGACTCTGGAGTTATTTGCGGTGCTACAGTAAATTCGGAAATTCTAATATCAGTATTCAAAATGGCTTCTTCCATAGCCTGTTCTACTTCCTTGCCAATAACATGCTCTCCAAATGCTGAAATAAAATGTTTTATTCGTCCAGTTACAATTACACGATAAGGCTCTAATGAGGTAAATGCCACTGTGTCTCCTATGTTATACGCCCACAATCCTGCCGATGTAGAAATAATCATAACATAGTTTACATGTAGTTCGACATCTTTAATAGTGATTCTTTTAGGATTGTCTTCAAAAAACGATTCGGCTTTAACAAACTCGTAAAACATGCCCGATTGCAACTGAAGCAACATGCCTTTTTCATTCTGTTTATCTTGAAAAGCAAAAAAACCTTCGCTTGCCGGATATAGCTCGATGCTATCTACTGTTCTGCCTATAAGTTTTTCAAACTTTGCACGATAGGGTTCGTAATTAACACCTCCAAATATAAATAGATTGAAATTTTTAAAGACTTCGCCAACAGGCTTTCCGGTTTTTTCTATTATTTTCTCGAAATACATTTGTACCCAAGACGGAATTCCGGAAATGATACTCATATTTTCCGGAAGCGTTTCTTCTACAATCGCATCTACTTTGGTTTCCCAATCTTCAATGCAATTGGTTTCCCAACTCGGCAATCTGTTTTTTTGAAGATATTTAGGCACATAATGTGCAACTATCCCTGAAAGCCGTCCTAAATTAACACCATTTTTCTTTTCTAAAATAGGGCTTCCTTGTAAGAATATCATTTTTCCATCAACAAAATCTGTATGTCCTGTTTCGTGTATGTACATTAGAATTGCGTTACGCGCAGCTTCTATATGCGTAGGCATACTTTCTTTAGTTAACGGTATGTATTTAGCACCAGATGTTGTTCCAGAAGTCTTTGCAAAATACAGGGGTTGCCCTTTCCAAAGAATATCTTTTTCGCCTGCAACAACACGCTCTACATAAGGTTTTAAAGCTTCGTAATCGCGGATGGGAACCCGTTTAACAAAATCGGAATATGAGTTGATGTTTTCAAAATCATGGTCTTTCCCAAACTGAGTGTTTTTAGCTTCAGAAATTAAATATTTAAAAACTTGTTCTTGGGTTGCAACAGGGTTTTTCGCCCATTTTTGAATGGTGTAATGAATGTACTTTGCAAAAGGTTTTGCTAACAGTGCTTTAATGGACATATTATTTAAAATCGATAAAATTAATTGGATTTATAGGATAACCATCGCTCCATAATTCAAAATGTAAATGTGGTCCAGTGGTGAGCTCTCCAGAATCTCCTGCTGTCGCTATAACCTCACCTGCTTTAACCAAATCGCCCTGTTCTTTGGTTAACGAAGCATTGTGTTTATACACCGAAATTAAACCGTAGCTATGTTCTAAAATAATTACAAACCCCGTTTCGGAAGTCCACTCTGCAAAAATTACACGGCCATCGGCAGTAGCTTTTATGGGTGTGTTTTTTGCCACAACAACATCTACTGCATAATGTTTATCTTTTACACTGTAAGGTTCGCTTATTTCGCCACTAACAGGAGGAAACAACACAAAGTTTACCGCCGATGTTGCCGATTCGAACAAATTGTATTTATCTTCCTTATCTACTTTTTCTCTTAAAATTGAATCGGCTTTTGTTGGACTTAAATCGACTTGGCTAGCTTCTAACTTTGTGGCAGCAATAATAGAATCTTTTTGCACATCGCCAGTACTAATTTCGCCTTGTAAAACTTGCTTAATAGAATTAAAATACAGCTCATTCTGGTATACAACTTGTTGCAAAGAATCGGTTTTATAACTTAAATCGGTTGCTTTCTTTTTTAAGGCAGACGATGAATAGCCAGGTATATACTCTCGTAAAGGCGTAAACGCAATTAAAAAAGTTGTGGCAGTAATTAAAAAAATACTCAGTAATGATAGTACCACAAATACATTTAAACGCGTAAGTTTAAAAGATAAACGCTCTTCGAAAGTATCTTCGTTTAAAATAACCAACCTATACTTATGTAATAGCTTTTTGGTTATTTTTTTCTTTTTGGTTTTTTCTGAATTCATCGTAAAAACAAAATTAATTAAATTTATATCAAGAAGCCTTCTTGTTTACTTAAAGTTGATACGAAAACGACAATATTAAAGTTTAATTATTACCTTTGTAACTTAAACACTTAATAGTATGATTTCTTTAGGAATATTTTTAGTAATTGGAGCATGGCAATATATTATTATTGCACTAGCCATTTTATTATTATTTGGCGGTAAGAAAATACCAGAACTTATGAAAGGTTTAGGTAGTGGTATTAAAGAGTTTAAAGATGCCACAAAAGAAGATGAGAAAGAAACAAAGGAACAATAAAAACTGAAATCTTTTTATACCAAAAACGCCAACTTAAAAAGTTGGCGTTTTTTTATATCGTTACTTGTAATTAATCGAGTTTTATCGATTTTAAAATAGCATCGAGTTCGAATACATAATCGCGTTTTTCTACCGAAGGCGCAAATGTAAATCCTTCTACAACTACTAATCTGTTATTGGCTTTGTCTGTAATAATGTAATTTAAAAACGGACCAGACATAAAAGCGTTTTTAACATCCCAAATACCTTTGGTTTCTATAGTTGGTTTATCGTTTATAGTTGTATGGAATAAATACGGTGCATAGGCCTGTTCTGTTATCATATACGTGCCTTCTGTTGGCCCTGGAATATGCACCTGCCCTATAGAATCGCGTATTTTTATAATTTGACTTACTAAACTATCATCTTGTTTTAAAGCTTGTAAAGGCAATTCGTAAATCATGATATTTTGTGTACCTGTTGTAATGTCTTTACGCAACCAAAAAAACTTACCTTCGTTTTTGGCTATTCTGTAAGCACTTGGCACCTTCATTTTAAGGCTTAAAGCCTCTTCCAATTGATCTATTTTTAAAGGCGATAAATTAATTCGTCTTTGTTTTTCCTTAATTTCCTCGTTTTTAAAAGCATCTATAATTTTATCTTTATTCGCTTCTAATTCAGCAATTATTTCGGCATCTGTTTGTCCGGTAATTAGCACTACTTTTTGTGGCAATGCAAATACATTTTTTGCAAATTTTACTTCGGGCGATTTATGCTCTCCTTTTTCTATTTTTAAGACCGTTCTGTTTTTAGTTGCAAATCCAGAAAATACTTGTGGTGGTATTTGGCTTAAAGAAAATAATGGCTCGTCTTGTGGTAAGCCATCTACTGGCGCTGCCAACACATCGCGAATGGCTTCACCTACACCGCCCTGCCATAATTCGTTTTTAATAACAACCGATAAATTATTAATGTTTCCAGACGATTCTGGTAAAATAACTTGTGCTGTTTTTTTGTCGTTGTTACAACTGTTTAAGACCAAAATGGCCGATAATAAGAATAGAATTTTACGCATAATAGTATTGATTTTTAGTAATTTAACCTTTATATAGCTTTAAGGTCATTCCAGGTTTTAAATTACTACCACTAATACCGTTCCATTCTTTAATATTTTGCACAGAAATTCCAGAATGTTTTTGTGCAATGCTCCATAACGAATCTCCTTTTTTAACTACATAATGTTTTTCTTCTGAAGTTTTTGATGATGTAGATGTCGAAGCAACTTGTGGCTCTGAAGGCTTTTTTGGTGCCACATTAGGGTTTCTTGGATAAATGGTAAGGCGTTGGCCAATTTTAAGATTATTACTTCTTAAACCATTCCATTGCTTGATTTGGCTAACACGCACGCCATATTTCCTGGCTATTTTACCTAAATAATCGCCAGACCGTACGGTATATCTTGTTTTAGATTCCGATTCGAAAAATTGTGGTAAAGGTTTTTCACGTTTATCGAATTCGGCTTTAGCAAAAGCGTAAATCAACTCTTCATTAGCCACAAAAGGCCCTATAGCATGTACAGGTAAACGCAGTGTATAATTCTCGTCTTTTATAAAAGGAATAATATCTAATTTATACGACGGATTTAAAAACTGAAGTTCTTCTATATCGACTCCTGTTACTTCAGAAACTTGGTCTAAAGTTATCATTTGCTTTACATGCAAGGTATCGGTTTCCATATAAGCAAACTCTGGCTTGGCTTTAGAAAAGCCTAATTCTTCGGCATTCTCAAAAATATACATGGTTGCCAAAAACGCTGGTAAATATCCTGCAGTTTCGCGAGGTAAATACGGTCTTATATTCCAATAATTTTCGTAACCGCCAGAACGTCTTATCGCTTTAGTAACATTACCTGGTCCTGAATTATATGCGGCCAAAGCCAGATCCCAATCGCCAAAAATTTCGTATAATTTAGATAAATATTTCGCAGCTGCTTCTGTCGATTTTAAAGGATCGCTACGCTCATCTACATAACTACTTACATCTAGTCCATATAGTTTACCTGTAGAAAACATAAATTGCCAAAGTCCAGTGGCTCCTACCCTAGACTTTGCTCTTGGCTTTAAAGCCGATTCTACAATGGCTAAATATTTAATTTCTAACGGAAGATCATAATTATCTAACTCTCTTTCGAACATCGGAAAATAATACTCGCTAAGCATCATAAGCTTTTGAAGCGTTTTACGACGATTTTTTAAATACGATTTTATAACACTTTCCAACGATGGATTATAAGCGACATTAAATGGTGTTTTAGCATCTAACTCTAATAATCTTTTTTTAAGTGTATCGGTATTTAATTCGGGATATTCGACTTCATCGAAAGTTAGTTCGGTAACCGATTCGTAAATAGTATCGTATAAAGTATTACTGTATAATTCCTCTAACCATTGCTTATCTACAGCTGCTGTGTAAGCGTGATCTTGCATATTTTCTATGCTTAAAGAATCTACAACAGGCTTAATGGTTTGAGGCTTGTAATACGTTTGTCCGTCTATAATGGTATCGACCACATAATTTTCGCCAGACACCAACTCATTTTCTGTTAATCTTTGTGTTTTTACTTTTACAACCAAAGAATCTTGGGCAAAAGTTACCGTTACGCATAATAACATTACGCATAATAAGTAAATATTCAGTCGCTTGTTCATTTATAAAACCATTTGAGGTATTAACGTCATCGCGGCTAAATTCGTATTTTTAAACTGAAAATGAAAGTTAAAGTTATAAAACTCTTGTTTTTACGTTATTAAACCGTTTTTTTATCCTAAAATAGCGGCAATTCCTGGTAATACTTTTCCTTCTAAACTTTCTAACATCGCACCACCACCAGTACTTACATAGCTTACTTTATCTTCGAAACCAAACTGTTTTACAGCAGCAACAGAATCTCCGCCACCTACTAAAGAAAAAGCACCGGATTGAGTAGCTTCTGCAATGGCATCGCCTAAAGCTATTGTACCTTTAGCAAAAGTTGGCATTTCGAACACGCCTAAGGGACCATTCCATAAAATGGTTTTAGATTCCATTACCACTTTTTTGAATTGCTCTATAGATTTTGGGCCAGCATCTAAACCTTGCCAGCCTTCTGGTATTGCAGTAACATCTATAATTTTAGTTTCGGCATCGTTACTAAAAGCATTTGCAGCAACAACATCTACAGGAATGTGCACTTGCACACCTTTGGCTTTAGCTTGCTTTAAGATATCTAACGCTAAATCCATTTTATCGTCTTCGCAAATAGAATCGCCTACTTCTCCGCCTTGAGCTTTAATGAAGGTAAAGGTCATTCCGCCACCAATAATTAAGTGATCTACTTTATCTAAAATATTTTCTATAATGGTGATTTTTGAAGACACTTTGGCACCGCCTAACACAGCCAAAACAGGTTTCTCGCCTGTTTCCATCACCTTTTTAATACTTTCAATTTCTTTGGCTAACAAATACCCAAAGCATTTATTTTCTGGAAAAAACTGAGCGACAATAGTTGTCGATGCATGCGCTCTGTGCGCCGTACCAAACGCATCGTTAACATAAATATCGCCTAACTTAGATAATTGTTCCGCAAATTTTAAATCGCCTGCAGTTTCTTCGGCATGAAAACGTAGATTTTCTAACAATAAAACTTCACCTGGTTTTAAATTGGCTGCAGCCTCTTCGGCTACTGGACCTACACATTCTGGAACAAAAATAACGGAAACACCTATTGTTTTTGATACCTCATCTACAATATGTTTTAAAGAAAAAATATCTTGAACACCTTTTGGGCGCCCTAAATGCGACATTAAAATACAACTTCCACCATCTTCTAAAACCTTAATAATTGTTGGTTTTGCAGAAACGATTCTAGTAGTATCGGTAACATTAAAATCGTCGTCTAATGGTACATTAAAATCTACTCTAATTAATGCTTTTTTATTTTCGAAATTAAAATCGTTTAAGGTTTTCATTGTTATTGGTTTTCTTGTTTGTATTACAAATGTAAGTAATAAAATAGAGGTAAAAAACGGGTTTTTTCACGAAAACGTTTTCTATTTTAAAAGTATTTTTAAAAACTCGCTAAGACATTACTCCATTTGTTATTAAACTTCTATTGTTACCAGAAAACTAAATCCTGTAAGTACAAAAACTTTACCAAAAAAAAATATAGTTTTGCAGCATGCTTTTTAAAGATATTTTAGGTCAAGAACATATTAAAAGCCATTTAACACAAAGTGTAGATAATGGCAGAATTCCGCATGCACAATTATTTGTTGGCCCAGAAGGTAGTGGCACTTTACCAATGGCCATTGCTTATGCCCAATACATTTTATGTAGCAATACTGCAGGCGAAAACAATACGGGAAACCAAAGTTGTAATTTAAAATTCAACAATTTTTCGCACCCCGATTTACATTTTGCTTTCCCCGTAACAACTACTGGAAGTATAAAATCTCATCCCGTATCCAGTATGTTTTTAACCGAATGGCGCCAATTACTTAAAGAGCAGCCTTATGGTAATTTATTTGATTTGTATAAACTTTTAGGGGTAGAAAATAAACAAGGACAAATTGGTGTAGACGAAGCCCAAGATATTGTAAAAGCCCTTGCTTTAAAAGCTTACGAAGGAGGCTATAAAGTGATGATTATTTGGATGGCCGAAAAAATGAATACCGCAGCCGCAAACAAACTTTTAAAATTAATTGAAGAGCCACCAAAGCAAACCATTTTTATTTTAATAGCCGAAGAAGAACAACACATACTAAATACCATACGATCGCGATGTCAGGTACTTCATTTTCCTGCACTTGCAGACGATGTTATAAAACAAGCTATAATTAAGGCTTACGACTTAAACGAAACCGAAGCTCAAAAAATAGCGCATCAATCTAACGGAAATTACAACAAAGCCTGCGATTTAGTGTATCACGACTCCGAAGATTCTTTATTCGAAGATTGGTTTGTTATGTGGGTACGAAGCGCATTTAAAGCCAAAGGAAATAAAGCCGCTATTCACGATATTATAACTTGGAGTGAAGATATTGCCAAAAAAGGCAGAGAAACCCAAAAACAGTTTTTACTGTTTTGTATAGATTTTTTTAGACAAGCGTTATTGTTAAATTACAACGCCAACACACTAGTATTTTTTGAGCCTAAATCTGGATTTAAATTAGAAAAATTTGCGCCTTTTGTTCATAATGGTAATATTTTAGACATTTACGATGCTTTAGAAGAAGCCATTTACCATGTAGAACGCAACGGAAATTCTAAAATAGTTTTAACCGATTTATCTATAAAACTAACCCGATTATTACACGCTAAACCATCTTAACTATAGTCTTGAAACATCTGTTAGAACATAGTGCCGAAATTTTAATACTGATTTTCTTATTCATTACCTTTTTAATGAGTTTTTTAGATAAGATTACAGATTGGAACGGCAATATTCTCTTTTTAAAAGATTATTTTTCTAAAAGCTGGTTACGCCGTATTATACCCTTAATACTTGTTAAGGTTGTAATTTTTGAAGCTATAACAACTATTTTATGTGCCTTAGGAATTTATGAAATCATTGCTGCAAAAACGACAACACTTGCTTTAATGGCCAGTATTTTTTCCTGTATTATACTACTTGTATTTTTATTAGGGCAACGCATAGCTAAAGATTATGATGGCGCCAGAAACATTGCCATCTATTTTATTATAGCTGTGTTTGCCGTATATCTCTTTCAGTAAACTATTTTACTCTTCGTCTACAAACGTGTAGGTTTCTTTATACGTTTCTGTTACTCTAAAAAAGCCATACGGATAATTTTCTGGGTTTGTTTCGTTAATACAATTACCACGAAGCTCTACTGGAGTTGGAGCAAATGGATTACCAGAACCAGATTGGCTGTTTAATAATTGCATGTATTTGTAATACCGTTCGGACACGTTATACAAGTTGATATCTACGACATCGCCAGGTTGAAATTCTTCATCTTCATTATCATCATCAAACTTTTCGTAAACCACGCTTATTTCGTTACCATTTTGTAAATCGTCTGAAAGATCTCTTAAATACGGATAGTCTTCATCTCGCTCTTGAAACTTTAAAATATAAAAATTCGTTTCGTCCTCTGGATCATTAAAATAAACATTCACTTCTAGAACATCGGAGAAAAATCCATTGTTTTTAGACTGATTTACACTGGTAATTGGTGTTGTAGGCCGTAAGGTTTCTGTAGCTGTATAGGTTTCGTTATTATAAACAATATTTAAGATATAGGTTTCATTTAACACCGCCTCAAAATTTTTTGTAGTGTATGTACCATCGTTATTATCGGTAAACAATATGGTGTCATTTGTACTGCTTCGTGTTACTGTTACGGTTCCTCCTGTTACAGCATTATCCGAAGTGGTATCGAAATATGGTGTTGTAGTACTTAATTTTATGGTTTGTTGTTTACCATCCGTTCCGTTTTGCCAGTCTAAAGAAGCTTCAATAACTAAACGCGGATCTGCTGTTGGAACATCTACATCTATTACATCGGTACACGATGTAAACAAAGTAAGAATAAATAGAAAAGAATATATATACGATTTCATGGGATTAAAATTTAAAGTTATACGTTACCGAAGGTACAATACCAAAAATGGCAGTTCGTGTGGCTTCATTTACACCCGTTTCTAAGTTTTGCCCAAACGAAATAGATGCGGCATTTTTGCGATTATAAACATTATAAATACTAAATACCCACTCGCCTTTCCAACGGGCATTTGGTTTGTAATTTGGCTTAAATGTCGCCGCCAAATCTAATCGGTTGTAAGATGGTAATCTATCGGCATTACGGCTTCCATAATTAGCTACAGATAAACCTTCGTACTCGTATTGCCCAACAGGATAAGTAACTGGTCGGCCTGTTTGAAAAATAAAGTTACCGCTAAAACTCCATTTTTCAGTCAGTTTATAACTTCCCGTAAGCGAAACATCATGAGTTCTGTCGTAAGGTGTATAATACCATTCGCCTTTATTTATACCTGGTCCACCAGCCTTTCCCCCTGGGGTTTTTTGTTCAGATTTAGAAATGGTATATGCTAACCAACCTGTAAATTTTCCTTTGTTTTTGCGCAGCAACAATTCCAGTCCGTAAGCTCGGGATTCGCCTTCTAAAATCTGGGTTTCTATATTATTATTGGCTATTAAATCGGATCCATCTATATAATCTATTCGGTTATCTACAGTTTTATAATAGGCTTCTGTTTCTACAGAAAACATACCGTTTTGTAACTCTTTAAAGTAACCCACAGAATATTGATTGGCCATTTGTGGATTTACAAAAGGGCCACTTGGTGTCCATACATCCAATGGCGTGGCATTAGCGGTATTAGAAAGCAAACTTAAATATTGTGCAATTCTAGAAAATCCTAATTTTACCGAAGCAGTTTCGTTAAGTTGATAGGCTAATCCTAATCGGGGTTCGAAATTCGAAAAATCGGCAATGGTTTCGCCTTTATCGTAATCAATTTCACCAGTCATTATACCTTCTTCATAAATACCTAAGGCTTCGTTATACACTACAGGCTGATTGTTTAGATATGTTGCTATAGGCTGGCCGCCCAAACGTTTAAACATACTAAATCGCAAACCCAATTGTACATTCAATTTCTCCGAGAATTTATGTTCGGCATTAACATATAAACCGCCTTCTAACGCTCTTTTTTTATCTAATATATCTTCGTTAATAGAGGAGTCTTCATCGACTGGTCTTACTTCGCCTGGATTAAAATTATAGGTAATGGCACTAGCTCCAAAATCTATTGTGGTTTTATTGTTTAAATAGTATTTAAAATCGTATTTAACATTAAAGTTTTTAATACTAGAGGTCCAATCTAGGCCTACAAAATTTAGCTCTAAACCGTAATCGTAGTCGCCATAAATAAACGATAAATTAGAAAACAACTTATCGTTAAACACGTGGTTCCAACGCAAATTTAATGTACTGTTTCCGTAAGCATTTTTAAAAGCATCGTCGAAATTTAAAATATCTCTACCAAAATATCCTGAAAGGTACAGCCTGTTATTTTGATTGATTTCGTAATTACCCTTTACATTAAAATCGTAGAAAAAAGCAGTATTATCTTGGTCTGCTAATTTTAAAAATAAATGGGCGTAAGACGATCGGCCAGCAACAATAAAAGACCCTTTATTTTTTAATATTGGCCCCTCTGCCGCCAATCTGCTGGATATTAAACCAATACCACCTGTTAAATTGAAATTTTTACTATTACCATCTTTTTGACGAATATCTAAAACCGAAGAAACACGACCACCATAATTGGCTGGAATATTCCCTTTATACAATTTCATATCTTTAACAACATCGGCATTAAACACCGAAAAGAATCCAAACAAATGCGATTCGTTAAAAATGATAGCCTCGTCTAATAACACCAAATTCTGATCTGTTGCACCACCACGCACATTAAACCCATTAGACCCCTCGCCATTATTGGTAACACCAGGCAATAATTGAATGGATTTTACAACATCTACCTCGCCTAAAACAGCAGGTATTTGTTTTATTGTAGCACTTTTTATTACGGCGACACTCATTTGTGGATCTCTAATATTTGCTTTTTCGGTTTCTTCGGCAGTAATAACCACTTCATCTAAGGTTGTGGTATCTTCCTGAAGCTCGAATGATATGCTTTGATTTTTATCTAAAACAATTTCCTTTTTAATAGTAACATATCCCAAATACGAAACCACTAAGGTATAATTTCCTTTTGGAGCTGTAAGCGAATAAAAACCGTATGTGTTTGTTATACCACCAGCAGAAGTGTTTTCCAAAAAAACAGACGCCCCAAATACCGACTTACCATTAGCAAAATCGCTAATCGTTCCACTAACCGTAAATGTTTCTTGAGCGTAGGTATAGCAGCTAATTATTAAAAATAAATAAAAACTTAATTGAAATTTCATAGCGTGTTTTAAAGATTGAACGGGTACAAAGCAAAGCAATTTTGCAATGAAAATAAGACTAAATATGTGCTTTTGAAATAAATTATTTTAAACATAATCTTATAACTACATTTTATAACAATTATTTTCTGAGCATAAAAAAAGCCAAACACATTTAATGTTTGGCTGTAATACGACTGTTTAAAACATTCTATTTTTTATAAGAATCGTTAAGGGCTTTTATTAAAGTCTCAGTTAAGTCTTCTGAGTCCTTACCATACATAACACTTCCAGCTTCGTTACTTCCTAAAATGAAATCGTAATTATTAGATTCCCCATAATTTTTTACGAATTTTCTTACTTTTGAAATCAAAGAATCTATTTCTTTTTGACTTTCCGATGCAATTTGTTGTTCTGTCATCTGAATTTGTTGCTGAATCATTTGTTGCTTTCTACCTAATTCTTGATAACGTTGTTGCGCTTTATCTTGAGACATAGAACTTGCTTGCTGTTGAAATTCCTGATACTCGGCTTGAAATGATTGAGCCAAACTATCCGTAAGCTTACTTGAAGCTTCTATTTGCGATTTGTATTTAGATTCAACATCTATTTTTTCCTGATATTCGTTTACTAATTTAGAATTATCTACAAATCCAATTTTTTGAGATTGCTGGCAAGACGCTAAAGTCATTAATGTAACGACTAAAATTGATATTTTTTTCATCGGGTTATTAAAATTTATTTATCAGAACAAAAATAGAAAAGTAATAACGATAACATCTGCTTTGCATGTTAAAACCCTAGTATTAGATAAATTGATACTAAAAAAACAATTAATAAATAATATTGATTAAAAATGAAGTAAAATAAAGCGTTTTAAGCGGTTTTTAAAAAACACACTACACTTTACCTGTTTTCGAACATTCGATAGCTTATTACGCTTAAAAATGAGTTTTTACGCTTTTTTAACCATATAAATCAACGACGAGTACTCTCCAGAACGTTTTGCCTTCATATTAGATAGCATTCCTATTCTAAAAGCATTAAACACATTCATTTTTCCTGTTTTATATTTTTCGGAAAGTAGGCTTACATAAAACGCATCAAAAAACATGGGTAATGTTTTTTCAACTAATAATTGTTGTTGTTCCAATAATTGAGATAAACCTTTTTTTGAAAAATGCCATAAATGTCTAGGTACATCGTATGCTGCCCAAAATGCTTTATAGTAATTGGCATCGTAACTTTTATAATTTGGAACAGCTATTATTAACTTGCCATTAGGTTTTAATAAAGAAGTATAAAATGTAATTTGTTCTTCTAAATCAGGTAAGTGTTCTAAAACATGCCAAAGTGTTACAACATCAAAAGAAGAGATTTTTAACGTTTCAGTTTCATTGGCATTTAAAACAGATTGATTGTTTTTTAATTTTTGCTGCGCCAATTTTCGGGCAGCATCGTTAGGTTCTACTCCGCGAACCGACCATCCATTTTTTTGGGCCAAGGCTAAAAAATCACCTGTACCACACCCTACATCTAAAACCGATTTTTCTTCGGAAGCATAACTATTAATTAATTTCAATTTGTTTTGCAACGCCACACTTTTAACCGCATGATAAACGCGTTCGAACACATTTCGTTTACCATCGGTATGCGAAATATAATCTTCGCTTTTATAATATTGCCCTAACTCCTCCCCTTTTGGTTGTGGTGTTGTAATTAAAATATCGAAATCTGTTGCTCGCTTTAATTCAAATTTCTCTCCAGAAACGGAAAAATCTTCACAGTGTAGTACTGTAGTTTTTTGGGGAATAATCATAAACTTTAATAAAGGATTGAAATTGTTTAGAGATGCTTTTACTCCTGTTAAACAATAAAAATAGGATAAACTATTTTAGGTGTTCCACGTGGAACACCTAAAATTATCTGCCCATATAAACAAGTAAAACAGAAATATCGTTAGGAGAAACACCACTAATTCGTGATGCTTGAGAAATAGTTGTAGGCTGGATTTTCTTTAATTTTTCGCGAGCTTCAAAACTCATAGATTTAATTTTAGAATAATCGTAATTAGCTGGAATTTTAATATCTTCTAATCTTGATAACTTATCGGCATTGTTTTTTTCCTTTTCGATATAACCAGAATATTTAACTTGAATTTCGGCTTGCTCGATAATCTCACGATCTAAATCATGTTCTACAATAAAATTTTCTATTTCTTCAATTTGTCTAACATCGGACATATCGATATTTGGTCGCGCAAAAATTTTAAACAATTTACCAGATTGATTTACTAAAGCAGACTCTTTAGATTCTAAAATAGGATTTACAACCTCAGGTTTAACGCTTGTATCCTTAAAAAATTGTACAAATTCATCGGCTTTAGTTTGCTTTTCTTCCATGCGTTTAAGACGCTTTTCTGTAGCCAAACCAATTGCATAACCTTTAGGCGTTAATCTAAAATCGGCATTATCCTGTCTAAGTAACGTTCTATATTCTGCTCTTGAAGTAAACATTCTATAAGGTTCTTCTGTACCTTTAGTAATTAAATCGTCTATTAAAACACCTATGTAAGCTTCACTACGTTTTAATATAAATTCATCTTTCTCCTGAACTTTCAAACTGGCATTAATACCAGCCATCAATCCTTGCGAAGCTGCCTCTTCATACCCTGTAGTTCCATTAATCTGACCTGCGAAATATAAGCCATTAATCAACTTTGTTTCTAACGTATGTTTAAGTTGCGTTGGCGGAAAATAATCGTATTCTATAGCATAACCCGGACGGAAAAATTTCACGTTTTCGAATCCAACCACAGAGCGTAAAGCTTTAAATTGAACATCTTCTGGAAGTGAAGTAGAAAAACCATTAACATAAACTTCGCAGGTATTCCATCCTTCAGGCTCTATAAACAACTGATGACGATCTTTATCTGCAAAGCGATTAATTTTATCCTCGATAGAAGGACAGTATCTTGGTCCTAAACTTTTAATTCTTCCGTTAAACATAGGCGAACGATCGAAGCCTTCACGCAACAAATCATGTACCAATGTGCTCGTATACGTCATATAACAAGACCGTTGTTTTATTAGCGGCTTGGTAACATCAGAATAAGAGAATTTCTCTGGCTGTTCATCACCAGGTTGTTCTATCATTTTAGAATAATCTAGGGAGCGACCATCCACTCTAGGCGGTGTTCCCGTTTTCATTCTACCAGACGTAAATCCTAAATCAACTAACTGTTCTGTTATACCAGTTGCAGCGCGTTCACCAGCTCTACCTCCACCAAAATTCTTATCTCCTATATGTATTAATCCGTTTAAAAAAGTTCCATTAGTAAGTACGACTGACTTGCAACGCACTTCAATTCCAAGTGAGGTTTTAACACCTACAACACGATCACCTTCTATAATTAAACCAGAAACCATGTCCTGATAAAAATCTAAATTAGGAGTTTGCTCAAGCATTAAACGCCAATCTTCAGCAAAGCGCATTCTGTCGCTCTGCACCCTCGGACTCCACATTGCTGGTCCTTTAGATTTATTAAGCATTTTAAACTGGATAGCAGAAGTATCGCTAACAATACCACTATATCCCCCTAAAGCATCTATTTCTCGAACGATTTGTCCTTTGGCAATTCCACCCATAGCAGGATTACAAGACATTTGCGCAATGTTTTGCAAATTCATAGTAATAAGCAAGGTGCTACTACCCATGTTTGCAGCAGCAGCCGCAGCCTCACTACCAGCATGACCAGCTCCTACAACAATAACATCATACTCTCTATCGAACATACATATATATTTTAAATTGTAATTGTTCCACGTGGAACATCTCTAATTTTCTTTACAGTTTACTTAAGTAATAATCCTCTTTACTGCGCATAAGTTTAGCCTCAGAATCGGTTTTATCTTTATAACCACAGTAATGCAAAATACCATGGATGATAACACGGTGTAATTCATTTTCTAAAGCAGTATTAAAATCAACAGCGTTATCTTGAACACGTTCTATGGAAATGTAAATATCACCATGTAGTTGCTTTCCTACTGAATAATCGAAACTAATTATGTCTGTCAACGTGTCGTGATTAAGGAATTCTACATTCAATTTATGAAGATATTCGTCGTCACAAAATATATAATTTATATCGCCTTCAGAACATTCCTCTTCTTCAATGGTAGCCGAAATCCATGTTGTTAATTCGGCTTCATTATCTATTATGAAGTCGGTTTCGTAATTAAAAACTATCATTATTGATTATTAAAATACTGTTGAACCTTAAGTTTAAATAATTGCTGCAAAGGTATAACTTGTCTATTTAATATTTCAGTAGTATTAAAATATTGTTTAGCATCGGGTATTTTACTGTTGGTTATGTTTTGAAATTGTTGTTGATTAGTTTCAGATTCACGTTTTGTATCTTGATTCTGTTTAAAAGTTGCATCTTCCAATTTCAAAAGTTGATGCTCAAAATGAATCATTTTTTCCATGGTCTCTTTAGTGATGCCATTATTAATTAAATCCATTTCGATATTCTCCATTTGGCGAATCAAACTACGCTCTTGAGTATTTAAACCAGATTGTTTTAGTTGATTCTCTAATTGAAAACGCAGCTCTTGTTGCTTCTGATAAATTTGATACAATTCGCCATTTAAGCCTTCAGAACCTTGCCCTTTACTCTCACTTTGTTTACCAGAAGCATTAGGTTTATTACCAGATTGTTGGCCTTGCTCTTTCCCTTCAGATTCGCCTTGACCTTCTCCTTGTTGTTTTTGTAAGCCCTTTTGCATTTGTTTATTAAGTTCTTGCTGACTCATGATAATATCTTGTAATTGGCCTTCACCTTGGCTTTGTTTATTTTTAGATCCTTTCCCAGAAGATGAAGAAGAGGCATTAAGTTGATCTTCCATATTATCTAAAATATTACTCAACATATCGGCTAAAGTATTTGCTGCGGTAAACGCATACTGCTGAGACGACACACCTTGATAAATTCTATTTTCAGAAAATTCATCTAAAGATTTATCAATATTATAATACACATTAGAAATTTCTGTATTTACCTGTTCGGACAACATAGGCTGACGTAAGGATAAAGCAAATAAACTATCGTCTACATGCTCGAAATAAGCACGCAAATCGTGCTGTTTACGCAAATACGAAGCGTATTTATTATGATTAACTTGAATACGTTTAAAATCATTCATAAGGGCTTCTTCATCGAACGAAAACAACAGTACGTTATCTAAAATTTGTCGTAACATTTCGGCATCTTCTTCTAATTGTTCACCTGAATCCATTTGCATAGCCGATTGCATTTGCTGGCTCATTTGTTTCATTTTTTGGCCTGCTTGTTTTTGTTTTTGCTTCGCTTTACTTTTTTGAGTATCCTGATTAGAATTCAATTCTTGCTTCTCGGATTGTTCTAATTGAGATTTTGCATCTTGTTGATGCGATTTAACATCTTCCTCTCCTACTTCATCACGCGGTAAATCCATAGGTTTTTTTAAATCCTTATTATCTTTCGCCAAAGAATCTAATTGCTTGGTAATATCTTCAAAACGCTTATTTAAGTCCTCTTGCTTTTTAGATGTATTGTCGTCATTCTCTTCTGAAAGTTTCAATTGGTCGTTTGCCAATTGATCGATATCCTCTTGCAATTTTTCCATCTTTTTAGCTACGTAAAATCGTTTGGTTAATTCTAATAATTGTTCTAAACTGCGTTTCTGATTTTTATTTTGTTTAGATAACTGATCTAGCTTTCGGTTAAGATCATCATTATTAATTTTATCTTGAAGCTCTTCTAATTCCTGAAGCAATTTCTCGTCTTGCTTTAATTGTTCTTCGTGTTCTTTAAGACGTTTATTTAATTCATCTTTTGATGCATCTTGCTCTTGATTATTTTTTTGAAATTCTTCTAAATTATCTTGAAACGACTTATTAAAACGTTTCATTAATTGCTCTTGCTGTTTTTGATTTTGGATGATATTCTCTAATTTCTTTTTATCACTAAAATTTAAACGCTGATTGGCTTTATGCGATTGATTTAATTCCTGCAATTGCTTTTCGTTTTTTTCGAAAGTTTCTAGAGAATTGCTTAAATTATTTATCGATTCCTGTTGTTGCTGTAATTGTTTATTTTCCTGTTCCGATGCTGTTGACTGACGGTAATAAAACGTTTCGCTTTTTGTGCGTTTGTAGCCATGTAAAACATCGTTATCAAAAACTTCATAATGCAAACTGTAAGCGGTACCAGGTTCTAATGTCAATTGGTCAGGAAAAGCACTTATAAACTCATCGACATTAGATTTAGATACTGGCATTTCGATATACTGAACACCCTTAACATCATCGGTTTTATAATACGCCAGTCTCAATTTATGCAAACCATAATCATCGCTTAATTGACCACGAAAATACATGGTCGATAAATCTACTGTATCTTTAACCATTTCTACCTTCATCTCGGGGTAATCATCTTTAACAACTTCCAGAGAAAAATTTAACTCTTCGTAATTTTTAAGCCTAGTGTTGCTCGTACTTAGACTATAGTTTAGTGTTTCGTGTAAAGTTTTTGAAGCTTCAAAAGTATTTCCTTGTTTTTTAAACACTACGGTATCGTTAGCAAATAATTGAACTTGATTGGTCGATTTAGTATTCAAAATCCAACTGACCTTCGTGCCTTCAGGAATAATAGCATTGCCAGAGCTTTTTAAAACCTCATCTTGTTTTTGAGTATAAGCTGGATAATCTAAAACCATATCAAAACCTATAAGTTTTGGGACTTCTACAAGTTGTAATGTATAAGGTTTAGATGAAACTCCGTTAGCCTGTAACTGAAAGGAAATATCTTGTTTAGGGCGACTAAATACATATTCGAAACCACCAAGTTCAGATGGAGTTAATAAGTAAGTTTCGTTATTAAAATGTATTTCTGCTTGTTCTGGAACCACATTACCAACTGTTTTTACTAATAACTTAAAATCGGTATTTTCTAAGGTTTGTAAACTATCGTTAATTACAAAAAACTGAAAAGGAGCTGGTGGTTCGTAGGCCGTTCTATAATCTACAACACGTTTGTAACTATCTGTAAACCAATTCATTTTACCTAATACAATGGCTAAAAAAATAATAAAAACTGGTATGCAAGCATATTTTAAATACTTAACATTATGTCTAAAATTTATAGCAAGTTTAAAGGGAATTGGCGATAACTCCAGAGATTTCTGATCGATACTCGCTAAAAGTAAATCCGATTGCGATTGGTTTTTACTCAGTTGTAAAACATTCAATAATTTATCGTTCACTTCAGGAAAATGATTCCCGATAAGTCGCGAAGCTTCTTCGTAATTTATACCACGTTGCAATTTAAATAACTTGGTTAATGGCACAACAATAAACTTTGCGAATAAAACCAATTCTACAATTACAAACAGCCAGAATAATACAGTTCTGGCAGTCGTATTTAACCACAAAAATTGCTCTATTAACAAGGTTATTATAAGATACAAAAGTCCGATAGAAAAAAACAAAATCGTGCCTTTTATAAGTTCATTCACATAAAATCGTCTTATAAAGCCTTCTAACTTTTGTAATATATTTTTAAAATTATTCAATTTTCAACGTATTTAACTCACTAATCTACAACAATAATTTTAGTTTATAACAGCCACCTTTTGTAAGAAACTGTTAAACTGCAGACTACAAAATTAAATGATAATCCATTATCTGTAATACGAAATCTTTTATAGTAACACTTATCCCGTTATCTTTGCAGTCTTAAATTAAAAAACATGACTAAAAATGTTCGTGTGCGTTTTGCACCAAGCCCTACCGGACCACTTCATATTGGTGGTGTACGTACAGCTTTATTCAATTATTTATTTGCGAAAAAACATAACGGTACTTTTGTTTTAAGGATTGAAGATACCGACCAAAACAGATATGTAGAAGGTGCCGAAAACTATATTATTGAGGCCTTAAACTGGTGTAATATTCCGTTTGATGAAGGCCCAGGAAAAAACGAAAAATTTGGTCCGTACAGACAAAGCGAACGTAAAGCATTATATAAAAGTTATGCCGAGCAATTAATTGCTTCTGGTAATGCTTACTATGCTTTTGATACTGCAGAATCGTTAGATTTTCACAGAAAAGATCACGAAGAAAAAGGGAAAACTTTTATCTATAATTGGCACAATCGTTTAAAGTTGAACAATTCGTTAGCGCTTTCTGAAGCAGACGTTCAAGCTAAATTAGATGCTGGCAAAGATTATGTTATTCGTTTTAAATCGCCTCAAGACGAAACTTTGCATTTAAAAGATATGGTGCGTGGCGATATTAAAATCGATACCAATATTCTAGACGATAAAGTATTGTTTAAAAGCGATGGTATGCCAACTTACCACTTAGCGAATATTGTAGACGACCATTTAATGGAAATTACTCATGTTATTCGTGGCGAAGAGTGGCTGCCTTCCCTAGCCTTACATTATCAGCTTTACAAAGCCTTTGGTTGGGATGCTCCAGAATTTGCTCATTTACCACTCATTTTAAAACCAACAGGAAAAGGTAAATTAAGCAAACGCGATGGCGATAAACTTGGTTTTCCGGTATTTCCGTTAGAATGGACAGATCCAAAAACCAACGACGTTTCGCGTGGGTATAAAGAAGATGGTTATTTTCCAGAAGCTGTTATTAATTTCTTAGCCTTTTTAGGATGGAATCCAGGAACCGAACAAGAATTATTCAATTTAGAACAATTAATTGAAGCTTTCGATATTGCTAGAGTAAACAAAGCAGGTGCTCGATTTGATCCCGATAAAATAAAATGGTTTAACCACCATTATATGCAGGAACAAACTAACGACAGTTTAGCCGAAACGTTTAAAAATCAACGTGAAGAATTAGCCGATATCGATGTGAATTATGTGGCTATGGCCGTTGGTTTAATTAAAGAACGCGCTACGTTTGTTTCCGATTTATGGGATTTAAGTCATTTCTTTTTCATTGCGCCACAAGCGTACGACGAGAAAGCCTATAAAAAAGCTGTTAAAGAAGATACTAGAGCACTTTTAAGCGAATTGGCTACACAAGTTAATACCATTGAAGATTTTGAAGTAGAAACTATTCAAACTACTGTAAAATCGTGGATTACTTCAAAGGAAATAGGTTTTGGAAAAGTAATGATGCCTTTACGACTCGCACTTGTGGGCGCCTTACAAGGCCCCGATGTTTTTGACATTATGTTTATGATAGGTAAACAAGAAACCATAAATAGAATAGAAAATTTAGCAACTACCATATAACTAAAAAAAGGCACTTCTTAAAAAAAAGTGCCTTTTTTAATGGATGAATGTATAGTTGGTTACTGCTTTATAAATTTAATAACGTTAGATGCATTTTTAAAATTAACCACATAAATACCTTTAGATAAATGCGATACTTGTACCGTATTATGAGTAGCATTAATATCTGCTGAAAGTATTTTTTGCCCCATAATGTTATAAATGCTAATGGTGTGGTTAGTTGTTATATTTTTAAAAGTAATGCTTTCTTTAGCTGGATTAGGATACAAAACAATATTATAGATATCGGCAGTATCTACACTTAATTTAGCACATTCGTATGTTGGTAAATCGTAGCCTGTGGTGTTAAAAATATCTGTTATTGTGGCAATATTTTCGCAACTTAAGCCCATATCTATTGCAGCTTGTCTGATTGCCAATGCTGCTTCTGGCTGATTACTTTTACTAGTAGTCATGGCTAAACCTTCTAGAACAATCTTATCGGTGGTTTCTTTACCCAAAGCATCCCAAACCTTCATTAATGCCGTTGCAAAAATCTGGCCGTCTTTATGTACTTTTCCTTTTAAGCCTTCTGGATATGTTGCTTCATAATTTGTAACTCTTCCACTCCAAAATTCGTTATGGCCATCCCATTTAAACACATTATTATACGCATTACTAGAGCGCGAACTATTGGCTTTTTGCAAACCTCTACTATACGATTGTGCCCAGTAATCGCCAAACCCTTCACTTAAACCTTCAACTTGCGAAATACTTCCTTGAATAAGCCATTCGTGAATACCATGCCCTAATTCGTGTACAATAACATCGGCATCTTCCCCATCGTCTACGCCACCTATTCCAAATTTTAAAGCACCTCCACCGTAAGATGAATTATCGGCTCCGTTAAAAGCATGCGGATCGAAATAAATTAAACCATTATTATACATACATTGTAACGGAATACCCAGCGTTTCGTTAATATAACGCATACTATTATCTATATGATAATACACATTTACAGCCTCGAACCCATCTTGGTCGCGTGTAAAATTAAATACTGGCGAACTTTGCTCGAATAAGCCTGTTTCTGGATTTTGTAATTCTTTTATTTCAGAATATCGCCCTTTTAATTTATACAAACCATTTTCGCTGGCTGCTATTGTAAAAGTGACTTCGTTTCTGGCAGTATTAAGCGCTTCATTGGTTTCATCTTCATTGTCAACAAACAAGCCACCGTATTCTTGACCGCTAGCCGATAAAGGATCTGGATTAAAAATGGTACCATGAGCTTCTACAGTTTCAATTTTGTCATCGGTATCATCATCATGGGTATCGTGGTCGTGATGGTAATGTGCAATATCCTTAGTACTTAAAACATTACCGGTTTTAGCATCAACTATAGTTTCCCAAAATCCGTTTAAGGTTTTAGAAATTGTAGTAACACGATACACCAAATGCGTAGTTTCTAACTCGTTATAGACATATAATTTTGCATCTTTTTGAGTTATAGTACCCATTATATTTAAGTGTTTTGCAGCAATTTGCACCGCATTGTCTGCTTCAAAATTTGGTGTCGTGTTTATATAAGAAACGGTTCTATTATAGTCGCCAGAATGAAAAGTAACTTCATTATTTTTAGACACATGAACCGAAATATCTACACCATAAACAGGCACATTATTTATGTATTGCCCATAACGAAACGTTTCTCCTGTTAATCCAGTTTTATTGAAATTTTTCTGTAAATGTGTTGCCGATCTTTGGCTAGTAAAATCGCCAAAATGTTGTGTTATCCAAGCATTAGCAACAGCCTCATTTTGGCTTTGCGAAAAGGTTATTTGAGTAGTACAAAATAGTACTCCCAAAAGAGGTAATATCCTGCGAATCATAATTGTAGATTTGATTAATAGCTACTCAAATATATCGCAATCACTAAAGAAATTTGGAATCTTAACTTTTAAAACGTTGAATTGAAATTTTTTATGGGTGAATGAAAATGAATTTGCTTTTAATCTAAGAAATATGCCTTTTATTTTAAGCTAAATCTGTTAATTTTAAAGCATTATGTAACATTTTAGTGGCTTTTTACTACTAATACATTACTAAATCATGTTAAAATAGATGATGATTATCTCCTTTAATCCACAAATAAAAAACTACATTTAGTATTCACAAATGTCTAACTCTTAAAAACTACAATCATGTCCATTTTTCTTATGCCTTTATTATTTATTGGAATTGTTATTCTAATAACCTCCTTTTTTACAGTAAAACAACAATCGGCTGCCATAATAGAACGCTTCGGAAAGTTTCAAAGCATACGCCATTCTGGCTTACAATTAAAAATTCCCTTGGTAGACAGAGTTGCAGGGCGCTTAAGCTTAAAAATTCAGCAATTAGATGTTATTGTTGAAACTAAAACCTTAGACGATGTTTTTGTACGCTTAAAAATATCGGTTCAGTTTAAAGTTATAAAAGACAAGGTTTACGATGCCTTCTATAAATTAGACTATGCACACGACCAAATTACCTCGTATGTATTTGATGTTGTTCGTGCCGAAGTTCCTAAAATGAAATTAGACGACGTTTTTGTAAAAAAAGACGATATAGCCATAGCCGTTAAAACCGAACTTAACGATGCGATGTTAGATTACGGCTACGACATCATTAAAACGCTTGTAACAGACATAGACCCCGATGCACAGGTAAAGGCAGCTATGAACCGAATTAACGCCTCAGAACGCGAGAAAATAGCTGCACAGTTTGAAGGTGATGCCCAACGTATATTAATAGTAGAAAAAGCCAAAGCAGAAGCCGAGAGCAAACGTTTACAAGGTCAAGGAATTGCAGACCAACGTCGCGAAATTGCACGCGGACTCGAAGAATCTGTAGAGGTATTAAATCGCGTAGGTATTAATTCGCAAGAAGCCTCTGCATTAATAGTTGTTACCCAACATTACGATACACTGCAATCTTTAGGCGAAGAAACCAATAGTAACTTAATACTTTTACCTAATGCGCCGCAGGTTGGTAGCAATATGTTAAACGATATGGTAGCCAGTTTTACAGCAAGTAACCAAATTGGAGAAGCTATGAAAGAAGCAAGAAAAAATACTAAAAACGAGTAATCATGATTATTACAACCACACCCACACTAGAAACCCATAAAATATCTAATTATTTAGGTATAGTAACTGGCGAGACCATTATTGGTGCCAATTTTATAAAAGACTTTTTTGCAGGCATTCGCGATGTTGTTGGTGGCCGATCCAGTTCTTACGAAAAAGTATTACGAGAAGCGAAAGACTCGGCTTTAGAAGAAATGAAATACCGTGCCCAAAAAATGGGCGCCGATGCTATAGTAGGCGTAGATTTAGACTACGAAACAGTTGGACCAAATGGAGGCATGCTTATGGTAACAGCTTCGGGTACTGCGGTTAGCTTTTAATTTCTTATCTAATAAGATGTAAACTAAATACCCCTTAAAACTGTGTTTTAAGGGGTATTATCAAGATATTGAAAATTTATTTACTACTAATTCATCTTTTTTATTAATCGTCTGAAGCTACATAAATAACAGTAGTGTCTTGTACAATTTCGTTATTTGTATTCTTCCATGGCTTATAGTTTTTATATTCATGACCGCTTAATTTAGAACGCTCAGAACCAAATGCTATGGTTGAATATGTTTTTTCTGAAGTATTTTTCCAAGGCTTCTGGTTTTTATAAGCTGGACCTGTTAACTCTTTTTTGTTAGATACTGCGTACACTAATGTAGGTTTACTATCGCTTTTTCCAGGTTTATAATTTTTATATGCTGGCCCTGTTAATTCGCTTCTGTCTTGTGCAAAAGCTGCTGTAGATGCTATAAATACTAGAGCTAAGATTAAGGCTATGTTTTTCATAATTATATATGTTTAATTTGTTCTCTACAAAATTAAACACAATACCATGCTTTTGCGGTTAACAAAAATCACGTAATTTATATCCGTATAAATACGGATGCCTGACTTAAATTAAATTAATTTGTGTCGCCTTTTTTATAAGCTCAGCTGTATTTTTTACTTCTAACTTTTTTAAAACATTTGCTCTGTGGGTTTCTATAGTTCTGGTACTTACAAATAATTTAGCAGCAATTTCTTTAGTTGTAAGCCCTTCGGATATTAAACCTAAAACCTCTTTTTCTTTATTAGATAATATGTTTTCGCTTACCTTATGTTCAGACATAAAATTAATCATCTTCTCGGCTATATTAGGACTAAAGTATTTCTTGTTTTGACTTACCAGTCGAATAACCTTAATTAACTCGTCTTCATCGGTATTTTTTAACAAGTAACCGTAAGCACCTGCTTTTGCACTTTTAGCAATGTAATTGCCATCGTTATGCATAGAAATGATAATAGGTTTTATATTGGTATTATAGTCTTTTAAAGTTTTTAGCACTTCAAAACCATCCATATTTGGCATGGTAAGATCTAGTAAAACAATATTTACATCGGGTATGGATTGAATTGCGTTTATAAACTGATTACCATCGCCTACCATATCTACCACTTCTATATCGTCGTGTTTTATTAATAGTTCTTTTAAACCATTTCTAAACAGTTCGTGATCGTCTGCTATTATAACTTTTATTTTATTCATAATTCTATGGGTAATTCTATTTCTACTGTTGTACTGCCTGGTTTAGATTGTATTTGTATTTGGCCATTACACATTTCTACACGCTCTTTAATGTTAATAATACCAGAACCTAACTTTACGTGTTTTAAATCGAAACCTATACCATCATCAAAATAAAAAAGGGAAATAAAATCATCGAATTCGGATAACGAAATCCTTATGGTATTGGCTTTAGCGTGTTTTAAAGCATTATTAACCAACTCTTGCCCTATTCTAAATAAATTAATAGCTTGATTTTTAGTGATTTTACTATGGCTATCTTGTGTTAAATCTTCAAATATTATAGAAATTCCAGATGTTTTTTTAATACTTTCTACAAAATTGGTTAAGGCCACACCAATGCCAAAATCTTCTAAAGTTGAAGGCATTAAAGCGTTAGACATTAACCGAATTTCTGAAATTGTAGTATCTATAATTTTAATCATATCCTGCTTTTTGTCTTTATCGTGAACTTTATTTTCTACATAAAATTTTAAAGATGTTAACAAGGGCCCTATACCATCGTGTAGTTCGCGCGACAATCGGTGTCTTTCGTTTTCTAGGCCATCTACTAATTGTCTTTTAGTATTAATTCTGTTTATATTTTCTTTATTTCTAAATTCAATCAATTTATCCCGCATTTTTATAAGGCTTTTTCCTAACACATCGTTTTCGCCTTTCGGAACATAATTAGAATTAAGATCCATTTTACCCAATTCTCTAGAAAAGGTTACCGCACCTTGTAACGACTTTTTAAGCAAATCGAGGGCTTCAAACATTTCTTTAATTTCATTGGAGTTTTTACCAAAAGTATTCGTTTGATTATAATCGCCCGCAGCCATAATTTTTAGGCTTTTTCGCATATTGTGAATTGGGTTGGTAATAATATTGGTTAAGAAAAGTGATAATATAATAGCAACAATCATTATTAAAAAAATTAGTCCTAATAAACGCAATTGTAACTGTTCTAAAGGCGCCATAACTTCGCTGGTATCTATTTCAGAAAGTATCGCTAATTTTAAATGAGACATACTAATTGGGCTGTAAACGCTATAGACTTCTACACCGCGATAATCTTTAAAAACACCACGCCCCACAGTACCCGATAAGGCTTCTACAACACCTTTAGTTTTAACATTTATGGTCGAGGGTATTTTGTCTGGAAAGAATCGCGATTGCGACCGCATCTTAAAATCTTCGCCAACTATATATGATTCTCCACTATTACCCATACCTGCACGTTCTAACAAAATATCCTTTATTTTATCGTGATCCATTAGTCCTACTTTAGTTAAGGTATCTCTATGCCATACAAAACCTATAGCACTTCGCCTGTTGGTATTGTAGGGTGTAAAATCGTAAATACCTGAGGTTTTTAATATGGTTTCTGGAACTTCAAAATTTAAAGTATCGGTAACTGTATCATTCTGATTTAAAAATTGTTGCCATTCTGTTGTTATTAAATTTTCTACCTGAATTTGTTTCAGGGTTTTTATAGAATTTAACTGCAATAAAATTCTATCGTCTAAAACTTTAGAAAATTGATTGTAAAAAGTGATGGATAGCATGAGAATGACTAAAAAAATCAAACTGTTTATAATAATTAAAATTAAGGTTCTTAATTGCATGCTACGACTTAAAATTACTCGAATTATTTAAAGGTAATAAAAACTGATATACAGTAAAACATTGACAAAAAAATAACCCCTTAAACGTGTATTTAAGGGGTTATTAAAAATTATAAAAAGTATTTTTTTAAAGTTCTGAAGCTACAGCTGCTAAAATAGCATTAGTATCTGTAATGCCTTTTTCTATAAATTCGGAAATCGCAGGGTTACGCTCTAAACCATTGTTTAACAGTACTTGTAAAACTAAGGTAGCAGCTATACGTGTTCCTACCTTTTTTGCCGCTGTACCAAATAATGGCTCTAACTCGTCGTAAGAAACATCTTTAGCCAATTCTAAAATTTCGGCTTTTACCTTTAATTGTTTAGCTTCTGGTAAATTCGTGTATTTTTTACCTAATTGCTGAATAACATCAATTGCTTTACGCTGCGGAATATTGGCTTTAGCTTTGGCCGATTGATTTTGTTGAGTTTGCGGTTTTGGTTTTTCTTTAGCCCAAGAATCGCGTAAACCAACAGTTTTATTAAATATTAATTGCTCTGGTTTAGAATCATTGTCAACATTAAAATACCCTAATCTTTGAAATTGAAATCTATCGCCTATTTGAGCTTCTTTCAAACTTGGTTCTACATAAGCAGTTAGCATTTTTAAAGAATTCGGATTTAAAAATTCCATAAAACTTTTATCGGCATGGCTATCTGGAGCTTCGTCTAAAAACAATCTGTCGTATTCCCTCACTTCGGCTTCTACAGCATGCGCTACCGATACCCAATGCAAAGTGCCTTTTACTTTTCGTAAACTGGCTTCGGTACCACTACCACTTAAAGTATCGGGATCGTAAGTACAATGAATTTCTGTAATCGTTCCGTTTTCGTTTTTAATAACGCTTTCACCTTTAATTATATACGCATTTTTTAAACGCACTTCTTTACCTAAAGTTAAACGGAAATACTTACTATTAGCTTGTTCTTTAAAATCCTCACGCTCTATGTAAAGTACTTTAGAAAATGGCACTTGTCTAAATCCAGCACTATCATCTTCTTGATTATTTTCTGCCTCTAACCATTCTACTTTATCCTCAGGATAGTTTGTAATTACTAACTTAACAGGATCTAAAACCGCCATAACACGCGGTGCAGTTTTATTTAAATCTTCGCGAATACAAAATTCTAAAAGCGATACATCAATCACATTATCACGCTTGGCAACACCAACAGTTTCCACAAATTTTCTAATGGATACCGGTGTGTAACCACGACGTCGTAAACCAGAAATTGTTGGCATTCTTGGGTCGTCCCAACCAGATACTACATTTTCGTCTACCAATTGTAGCAACTTACGTTTGCTCATTATGGTATAACTTAAATTTAAACGCGCAAATTCCCGTTGTTTTGGTATTAACGGATATTCACTCGCTGAATATTGATGTACTTGATGCTTAAACCAGTTGTATAACTCGCGGTGCGGTTTAAACTCTAACGAACATAAAGAATGCGACACTTGCTCGATATAATCGCTTTCACCATGTGTCCAATCGTACATTGGGTAAATGCACCAATCGTTACCTGTACGATGATGTGTTTTCTTTAAAATACGGTACATAATAGGGTCGCGCATTAACATATTGGTATGCGCCATATCTATTTTAGCACGTAAAACATGTTCGCCTTCGTTAAATTCGCCAGCTTTCATGCGGTTGAACAAATCTAAATTTTCTTCAATCGTTCTATCTCTGTAAGGACCATCTACACCTGGTTTAGTCGGTGTTCCTTTTTGCTCGGCCATAGCTTCAGACGATTGCGAATCGACATAAGCTTTACCATCTTGTATTAATAATACCGCCCAGTCGAACAATTGCTGAAAGTAATCTGAAGAATACACTTCTTTATCCCACGAATACCCCAACCACGACACATCGCGTTTAATAGCATCTACATATTCTTGTTCTTCTTTTACAGGGTTCGTATCGTCAAAACGAAGATTTACTGGAGCATTATACCGCTCCCCTAATCCAAAACTAATACCTATAGCTTTGGTATGCCCAATGTGTAAATAACCATTAGGTTCTGGTGGAAAACGAAATCTTAAATCGTCTTTCGATAATTCGGATTTTAAATCGTTTTCTACAATATGTTCAATAAAATTGAGTGATTTAGTTTCTTCAGACATAAGTTATAAAATACCGCTTTAAATAAAGCGCAAAATTAATGAAATATCCTAAGCCTTTCTATAAATATGAGAGATATTGATTACTTTTATCGGTCCAAAATTACCTTTGTAAAGATTCATTTTAAGATTATGGGAGTTATTAAAGTTGAAAATATTAGAATTTTCGCCAATCATGGCTGTTTAAGTGAAGAAACTAAAATTGGTAGCGATTATCGTGTAGATTTAATTATAAAAACCAATTTACAGACATCTGCCAAAACCGATGCTTTGCACGATACCGTAGACTACGTGTTTTTAAACCGTATTGTACGCGAAGAAATGAAAAAACCATCGTACTTATTAGAAACGGTTGCCAAACGCATTTTAGAGCGTATTTTAAACGAAAACAAAAAAGTAGAAAAGGCTACTGTAAGTGTCAGTAAATTAAACCCTCCCATTGGTGGCGACGTAGAAATGGTAACCATTAAAATGACCGAAAAAAGAAAAAAGTGGAAGTAGGTTGTAAATAACTATATATTTTTTTTACATTTGCGCTACCGTTAATAGGGCGTCGTGGCCGAGTGGCTAGGCAGAGGTCTGCAAAACCTTGTACAGCGGTTCGAATCCGCTCGACGCCTCTTAAAACCTTCAAGAAATCTTGAAGGTTTTTTTATGCCTAATATTTAGCTGTAATAGGATTAAACTGCTCTAATTTTTCCTTAATCAATTTCTTTTCTTTTGGAAAAAATCCTTGTATTAACAATAATATTCCAAACCCTAAAATGACTAAAGACACTATTTTTTTAGTCTTAAAAATAATACGTGGTGTTAGTTTATTTTTTAAAGATTTTGCAGCTAACATTTTAAAAATGTCAACAATAAAATAAACTGTTAAAATCGTGGCTAAAAACACATGCACTCCAAACTCATTATCGGTCATAGAATTGCCTATAATAATAAAACTAAGCCAACCTAAAAGCACCCCAATATTTATAAAATTTAGCAAAAATCCTTTTATAAACAGCTTACCATATTTTTTTTGAATGTCTACCCGATGATATTCTCTAACTATAGACCTGAATGATTTTTGGGTTTTTATAAAAGAAATTAAACCGTAAACCAGTAATAAAACCCCTCCGAAAATAAAAAAATTAGGATCGTCTTTTATTTTATCTAACAATCGGCTTGTACTGTAAAAAGCGACAAGTATAAAAAATATGTCGGCAACAATAACACCCAAATCGAAGATAAGCGCACTCTTAAAGCCTTTAGTAACACTGGTTTCCAATAACACAAAAAACACTGGACCAATGGTAAAGGATAATAAAATTCCAAACGGGATGGCACGTAAAATATCTTCGTACATAAAAAGCGAAATCTTTTCGCAAATTTATGAAAACTTAAGCGATTTAGTCTACTCTAAGAATACGTCCGCCCAAGACTTTATTTTCGTTAACCGTTTCTGGATTACCATACACATACACATCGCCACCTGCACGAATAACAATATCCATTAATTTTGAAGCTCTTACGTGAGCTTCGCCAGCAGCATGTATACTAACATTTACAGTTTCAGATTCTAAATCCTCGCCATTATAAATACCACCTGTGTAAATGGTAATCTGTTCGGTTTTTGCTTGCCCGCTGGTAGTAATTTCGCCACCTGTAATCGACTTTATTACGGCATACGATACTTTTACTGGTATTTCTATAGTACCACCCTCCTGAGCTCTTAAATCAATTTCAAACTGCTCTATAGTATCGCCTGAAGTTACAGAGGCACCTTCGTTAACATCTATAACTTCTAAAGCTTTATAATAGACTTTAACTTTAGTTTTTTCGCCATTAAAGCTATTGTCTATACTCATTCTTACTTTTAAAGTGCCATTTTTATTTAAAGTTTCAACTTTACTAGAATTATTTCCAGAAATAGCTACCGCATTTTTATCAGATTTTATTAATTCTACTTGTATTAAATCGTAAACTTTTAATTCTGTAAAATCGCCTATACTTTTTTCGATAACCTCTTGTGCTTGACTATTGAATGATAAAAAAGCTGTTAAAAACAGTATGTAATATTTCATAATACCTATAAAAAATAATTAATGATGTTTGCCTATTAAATTAAAATCGAGATGCTTTTTAACTAAATCGGTTTCTTTTACAGTTACAACAACTTCGTCTCCTAACTGATACATATTTTTAGTTTCTCGGCCTATAATAGCGTACTGACTTTCGTCGAATTCGTAATAATCGTCTTTAATATCTCGAATTCTAACCATACCCTCGCATTTATTAGAAATGATTTCTACGTAAATCCCCCAATCTGTAACGCCAGAAATAACACCTACAAATTCTTCGTTTTCATGATCTTGCATAAAACGTATTTGCATGTATTTAATAGAATCGCGTTCGGCTTTTGTGGCTAAATATTCCATATTACTGGAATGTTTACATTTCTCTTCGTAAATACTTTCGTTGGCCGATTTTCCGCCATCTAAATATTGCTGTAACAAACGGTGTGCCATTACATCGGGATAACGACGAATAGGTGATGTAAAATGACTGTAATAATCGAATGCCAACCCATAATGCCCAATATTTTGGGTGGTATATTCGGCTTTACTCATGGTTCTAATTGCTAGAGTATCTACTAAATTTTGCTCTTTTTTACCTACAACATCGGTTAATAAAGAGTTTAACGAGGCGGTTGTACTTTTTCGATCTTTTAAATTCAGTTTATAACCAAATTTAGACACTACATTTTGTAAAGCGTATAATTTAGTTTCGTCTGGCTCGTCGTGTACTCGGTAAATAAACGTTTTTTCTGGACGTTTTTTACCAACAAATTCGGCCACTTTTTTATTTGCCAAAAGCATAAATTCTTCGATTAATTTATTGGCATCTTTGCTAGTTTTAAAAAATACTCCTACAGGGTTATTTTCTTGATCTAAATCGAATTTAACTTCTACTTTATCAAAAGAAATAGCTCCAGAACGCATACGCTTAGAACGCATTTTTTTGGCCAATTCGTCTAATTTTAAAATGGCATCGGCAATCGCTTGATCGGCCAAATAAGCTTCTCCTGTTAACGATACATCTTGCGGAATACTATTGCTTTTCGTTTCGATAATAGCCTGAGCTTCTTCGTAAGCAAAACGTGCATCGCTATACGTTACTGTTCTACCAAACCATTGGTTTAAAACTTCGGCTTTATTATTTAATTCAAAAACAGCAGAAAAAGTATATTTTTCTTCGTGCGGACGCAAGGAACATGCGTTGTTAGAAAGTATTTCTGGCAGCATAGGTACAACGCGATCTACTAAATATACCGATGTGGCACGCTCGTAAGCCTCATCGTCTAAAATTGTACCTTCTTGCACATAATGCGATACATCGGCAATATGGATACCAATTTCAAAATTGCCATTATCTAAAACTTCAAACGACAACGCATCATCAAAATCTTTAGCATCTTTAGGATCTATTGTAAAGGTGAGTACCTTACGCATATCGCGACGTTTTTTTATTTCGTCTGCAGTAATACTGGTATCTATAGCATTGGCATAATCTTCAACCTCATTAGGAAACTCGTATGGCAAACCATAATCGGCTAAAATAGCATGTATTTCGGTTTGGTGTTCGCCAGGTTTACCCAATACTTTTAGCACTTTTCCGTAAGGCGAATCGGCATTATCTGGCCAATCTTCTAGAGCAACCAATACTTTATCGCCATCTTCTGCCTGCGCTGTTTTGTTAATAGGTATAAAAATGTCTTTATACATTTTATTGCCATCAACCACAACAAATGCGTAATTTTTATGTAACTGAATTACACCAACATACTCACTTTTAGCACGTTTAATAATGCCTGTAATTTCACCTTCTAATCGGCCTCTTTTACGGCGTTTATAAACGTATAATTCTACTTCGTCGCCATGTAAGGCTTTATTTATATTATTAGAAGCTATGTATATATCGTCTTCAAAAGCATCCGAAATAACGTAACCAGCACTTTTAGAGGTTAAATCTAAAATGCCTGTATAATACTCGGTGTTAATAACGGCTTTAAATTTACCGCGTTCTACTTCTTCTATGTCTTTTTTAGCTGCAAGAGCATGCAGTTTTTTTATAATTTGATTTCTGCTACTAGCATCGTTTACATTTAAATTAGCAGCAATTTGTTTATAGTTAAAGGTTTTATTGCGTTCCTTTCTTAGAATATTTAAAATCGTTTTGGAGAGATTAGAAATTCCTTTAGAAGCTTTCTTTTTTCGCTTTCTTGTCATAATCTACTTTTCTATTGTAACAAAGCTACATTATAAAAACTAAATGAATGTTTCTTTAATAAGAAGTTTATTCAATTTCGTTTTCAAATGCAGTTATTCACATATTATATAATTATCTATTTTTCTTTTTTAAAAATTTAAAATAAAATACTGTTTATTATGGTTTGTTAATAACTGGTATAACTTTTTTAGGTTTTATTTTGATTAGTTATTGTTTACACTTTATGGTGATAAAATAAACAGGTTATTATGTATTTAATAGCTTAAAATTAAACTATTTGTATATTACTGTTAACAATTGTTAATAACTGTATTTTACAAGTTATTTTTAATAATAATTTTGAAATTTGATGTGTATAGCGTTTTATTTTGGTCTAAAAACTTTTCTAAATAAAATGGCTAAAATTTTTGGAGTGTATTGTTAAAGATTTGGTTGTAAAAATAATTGAGATTTAAAAATAAAAGTTTCAAAAAGTAATCAATAGATATTAACAATTAATTAATACTATTTTAAAAATTATAAACAGTGTTTTACTTCATTGTTTAGTTAAGGTAAAACTATTGTAAAACCTAACCTTTTGAAAATGAGTTAACATAGGTAATTATGAGGCTTTTAACTGTATTATTAAGAGCCATTTTGTACCTTTACAGTTTATAAACAAGGCCATAGTTAATGGCAATTAACGAATTATATACCTTTAATTAGATTATGAAAATTTCAATTGGAAATGATCACGCCGGAACAGCTTACAAATTTGCTATAGTAAAACATTTAGAAGCTAAAGGATATACGGTTAAAAACTACGGTACAGACGAAACCTCTAGTGTAGATTATCCAGATTTTGTACATCCAGTAGCAACTGATGTTACCGAAAAAACTGCCGATTTTGGCATTATTATTTGCGGTAGTGGTAATGGCGCAAATATGACAGCCAATAAACACCAAGCGGTGCGATCGGCTTTATGTTGGACCAAAGAAATTGTTGTACTTGCCAGAGAACATAATAATGCAAATGTTTTGAGTATTCCTGCCCGATTTACTGCTTTAGAACAAGCTATAGAAATGGTAGATGCTTTTTTAAATACCGAATTTGAAGGCGGGCGTCATCAAAATCGCGTTAATAAAATAGCCGTGAGTTGCTAAATGAGCCATTCCCACCATCACCATGAACACACCGATTTAAAGGGTAGAAATCTGGTTATTTCTATATTTTTAAATTTACTTATTACAGTAAGTCAGGCAGTTGGTGGGCTGATTTCTGGAAGTTTGTCTTTGCTAAGCGATGCGCTTCATAACCTAACCGATGTTATTTCTTTAATTGTAAGTTATGTAGCCAATAAATTAGCAAAGCAAAAAGCCTCGATAGATCGTACATTTGGGTATAAACGTGCCGAAATTTTAGCAGCTTTTGTAAATGCTGCAACCTTAATTATTATAGCTGTATTGTTAATAATTGAAGCCGTTAAACGTTTTCAGGAACCACAAATAATACAGTCTAATTTAGTTATAGGATTATCTTTATTAGGTATTTTAGCTAACGGTTTTAGTGTATTGCTTTTAAAAAAGGATGCAGATCAAAACTTAAACATGAAAAGCGCTTATTTACACCTATTAACAGATATGATGGCTAGTGTGGCAGTTTTAATAGGCGGATTGTTAATGAAGTATTTTCAGCTGTATTGGGTAGATAGTGTTTTAACTTTTTTAATCGGATTATATCTTATTTGGGTGGGATACGATTTACTTAAAACCTCTACACGCATGATTATGTTGTTTACCCCTTCGCATATTAATATAAAAGATGTTGTAAGAGCTGTTCATCAAATTCCGAAAGTAAACCGATTACACCACGTACATATTTGGAATTTAAATGACGACGAATTGCATTTAGAAGCGCATTTAGATTTTAAGGAAAACATTAGTTTAACCGAATTTAATACCATCCTATCTCAGGTAGAGCACGTATTACATAACGATTTTGGTATTAATCATGTTAATATTCAGCCAGAGTTTAATAAAGTAGATCCTAAAGACATTATTGTTCAAGATTAAAATATGAATAAACCTTTTGCTATAACATATAAATATGCAGTATGGTTTACACTGTTGTGTTTAAATGTAACACTACTATCCTGCTCTATTATTACTGATGAAATTGGCGATCGGATTGAAGAAAATGCTAATAATGATATTGATGAATTACAAGCTGCTATAAAAAATAATACCCCGTATATTATAGAACGTGCCGAAATTAAAACCGATAAAATTATCCAAGTTTACGGCCCAATACAACCCAATAGCGTATCGCAATACAAAAATTTTAACAGTTTGTTTAACGAAGAAGCTATACTTATAAAAACGAAAGACGAAGTTTTTAAATTTACCCCAAAACAGCAAGATAACACAACCAAAGTGAGCGATGGTTCTTTTTATTTTGAAGTCAGTTTATCCGAAAAAAGAACCTTAATTATTAACAGAAAGCCTTATTAGTACATGTTAGATATTACCATTAAATTTTTTAATGAATTAAGCTTAACCGAATTATACAATGTATTACAATTACGAAGCGAAGTATTTGTAGTAGAGCAAGATTGCGTGTATCAAGATATAGATGGTAAAGACCAAAATGCCTTGCACGTTTTAGGCTATAAAAACAATACTTTAGTAGCCTATACCCGCTTGTTTAAAACAGGCGATTATTTTGATTATGCTAGCATAGGCCGAGTATTGGTTAAACAAACAGAACGCGCCCATAAATATGGTTACGATATTATGAATGCTTCAATACAAGCAATAAGCGATCAATTTAACGAATCTGCCATTAAAATTTCTGCACAAAAACATTTAGAATCCTTTTATAGTAATTTAGGATTTAAAACCATTACAGAACCTTATTTAGAAGATGGTATTCCGCATATTGGCATGTTAAAATCTTAATTCACATTTAGAAATCCTATGTAGGTTGTTGTGTTATTTAAAATTTCTGTAGCACGTTTAATTTCTGGGTTGTGTATTTTATAATAGTCGTATAAGCCTTCTCTATAAGTATAGCGCTTAACAATTTCGTCTGTTAATAAACTCGATAATTGCGCCTTATTATCGTCTATACCTTTAATTTTAGAAGAGTTTAAATGATTTATTAAGGCGTCGTAATCTTTTTTAATTGCACCATCTAAATCTTCTTTTTTGGCACTTTCAAAAGCTTTGGTTAAATCTTTTTCGGTTTGTGTTTCGAAAGAAAAATCGTTGGTTTTTAAAAACGATTTAAAATCTGAAAATTCAGCATCCGATAATTTAAAATCCATTAAATTATTTTTATTCGAGTGCTTGTAATAATACTTAGTGGCGTAATCGAATATTAAATCTTCGTTTAAAATAGCATTGGTTATGGCCGAGTTTTTAGTGATTTCCAGAGCTTCGTCTGGCAACACTCCACCACCATCGTAAACTGGTCTGCCGTTTCTGGTTTTAAATTCGTGATAGTTGTCTTTAGATATTCTTACAGCATTCCCCTCTTCGTCTCGATGTAAATAATCTAAAGCCTGAATACAGCGACCAGAAGGTGTATAATATCTAGAAATGGTAACTTTTAATTGCGTACCATAGGTAAGATGTTTTGGGCGTTGTACCAAGCCTTTACCAAAACTTCTAGAACCAACAATTACCGCGCGATCTAAGTCTTGTAAGGTACCCGAAACAATTTCGCTAGCCGAAGCACTTCTACCATTTATTAAAACCACTAACGGAATTTCGGTATCTAATGCATCTTTTTGGGTGTAGTATGTTTTATTGAATTTTTTTACTTTAGATTTTGTTGTTACAACCAATTGCCCTTTTGGTACAAATAAATTAACGGTATTAACAGCTTCGTGCAATAGTCCGCCTGGATTGTCGCGCAGATCTAAAATAATATTTTTAGCACCTTGCGCTTTTAGATCTTTTAAGGCATAAGCCGTTTGCGAAGAGGCTTTACTATTAAATTGGCTAAGTACAATGTAACCTGTAGTTTCGTTAATCATTGAAAAATGCGGAACAGCATTTATTTCTACTTCTGCCCTATTTATGGTTGTTGTTTCGGTGGTATTTTGGCGTTTATAGGTTACGGTAACCGATGTTCCTGGAGCGCCTTTTAATAAATCGCCTTTATCGTCTTTGTAAGTTTCAAGATTTACTGTACCTATTTTTATAATTTCATCGCCAGCTTTTAAACCGGCTTTATCGGCAGGATAATCTTTATAGGGCTCTACTACTACTAATTTATCTTTTAAGGTCTTTACACGAGCTCCTATACCTATGTAATCGCCGGTATTGTTTATGCGTGCAGCTTCTACATCTTGTTCGTTCATAAACACAGTATACGGGTCTAAGTCGTTCAGCATACTTTTTATAGCTGTATCCATTAAATCTGCCGGATTTGTGTCGTCGACATAATTCATGTTGAGTTCTTTAAACAGCGTGGTAAAGATTTCTATTTGTTTGGCAATTTCAAAGAAATCGTTCTGAAATGCGGTAGTCGAGAAAAAGATAATAACAGCCGAAACAGGAACGATAATTTTCTTTTTTAATAATGTTTTCATACAAAGACCAATATTTTAAATAGCGTGCAAGTAATACCTGTAAATTATTAATTGTGATTGATATGTTCTGTAAATTTTTCGAATAATCGATTCATTTTACGCTCTACAAACTTGTAAGTTGGGATATCTTTACCAAAATACAAAATCATAAACGCATATTGTGTTGATAAGTTGTTAAAGTGCGCGTTTTTATTTAATCGGTAGGCTTCGCGCAGCAAGCGTTTTATTTTATTTCGGTGTACTGCTAATTTAAAATGGCGTTTGCTTACAGACACGCCTGTTTTAATAGTTACAGGCTCGTTAAAACTGGTTTTTATAAATACTAACCGCAAAGGATAACTAGATACCGATTGTCCTTCGGTAAAGAGTTGCTCTATAAGTATTTTACTTTTTAATTTTTCGGCTTTGCCGTAGGTCTGCTTCATAAATTAATATCGGTACTTTTTATAAGTTGTACGCCATTTTCTGTTAAATCGTTAATGGCGGTTTGGTACGATGTTTCATCAATATAACATGTAGCATCTGTAATGTAAAAGGTATTAAATCCAGCTGCTTTAGCATCTTTAGCAGTAAAATATACACAATAGTCGGCTGCTAGTCCGCATACATAAACTTCGGTTACTTGCATGCTTTTTAAGTAAGCTTCTAAGCCTGTGTGATGTGTTTTATTATTATCGAAAAATGCACTGTAACTGTCTACTTGGGTAAGCATGCCTTTTCTAAAAATTGCGGCGATACGTGCTGTATTTAATTCAGATGAAAATTCGGCGCCGTGAGTACCTTGCACGCAATGGTTAGGCCATAATACTTGGTTTGTTCCGTTTAAATCTATTACATCAAATTCTTGTTTTTTATGATGGTTGCTAGCAAAACTTGCATGATTTTTAGGATGCCAATCTTGCGATGCTACTACCAAATCGAATTGAGTTTGCAAACTATTTACTATGGGTATAATTGTGTTGCCTTTAGGGACTGCTAATGCACCACCTGGTAAAAAATCGTTTTGTATATCTACAAGTATTAAAGCTGTCATTATCCTTGTAATTTATCGTTTTTTAACTGATTGCGAAGTTGTTCTAATTCTGGACTTAATCCCACTTTATAGACATGCGGATTAGAAAATCGTTTATGTTCCATAGGTAAACAATCTAGGTTTTGTTTGGCTATTGTTTTTAATTCGGAAACTGTTTTTTTAGGGTATACACGTTTGCCATTTTGCATTACATCGTGCAATAAAGGTGTTGCTGTGGCAGCATCTAGCACCATGCGTTTATGGGGTTCGAAAGGGTGCGCCATTTCTTTGGGAGCTTCAAGATGTTGTAAGGTTATGGCATCGGCGAGATAGTGGCCGTGTTCGTCTTTAAAACGGTACACTTGTTTTTGTCCTGGAAAATTCATTTTTTTTAAATTTTCAGAAATTTTTATTCGCGGTGTATCGTTAAAACTGCATAATTTATAAACGCCGTCTAAAGCGCCGTTTAATTTACCAACTACCAAATTGGTACCTACCCCGTAAATGTCTATCTGAGCCTGCTGTTCTTTTAAACTTCTAATTACATGTTCGTCTAACTGATTTGAGGCTGCAATTTGCACATACTCTAGGCCTGCAGCATCTAATAGTTGTCTCGCAGCTTTAGACAGATAAGCTAAATCGCCACTATCTAAACGAATACCTAACAACTTTTGGCCACGTGTTTCCATTTCTTTGGCTACCGTTATAGCATTGGGAACGCCACTTTTTAAAGTGTTATAAGTATCTACTAACAAGACACAATTTTCTGGTCTTGTTTCTGCAAAATGTCTAAACGCAGTTAGTTCGTCGTCGTAACTTTGTATGTAGGCATGCGCCATAGTTCCAGAAATTGGAATATTGAAGGATTGTCCCGCCAGCACATTAGAAGTATAATTAAACCCTCCAATAAATGCAGAACGTGACGCTTGAATTCCTGCATAGCCTTGCGCCCTACGTAAGCCAAATTCGGCTAAACTTTTTTCTTCGCCTGCTATAAATCGTATTCTGCTTGCTTTGGTGGCGATTAAAGATTGAAAATTTAAACTATTAAGTACAAATGTTTCAATTATTTGACATTCTAAAATCGTGCCTGTTACGGTTAATATGGGACTGAACGGAAAAACAATTTCGCCTTCGTCCATACTTTGTATATGACCTTTAAATTTAAAATTCTTCAGGTAATTTATAAAGTCTTCATTAAATTTTTCGGCTTTTAGATAGGCTAAGTCTTCTTCTGAAAACGAAACTTGTTCTAACCAGTCTAATACTTCTTCTAAACCACAAAACAATACATAACCACCATCGAAGGGGGTCTTTCTAAAAAAATAGTCGAACGTTGCAGTGGTTTCGTGCTTATCTTTTAAAAAATAGGCCTGTCCCATTGCAAGTTGGTACAAGTCGGTATATAGTGCGGTATTAAAATTCATGACTTTATAATTTTATATAAAAATAACGCATGTTTTTTACAAATGTATAAACATGCGTTATTAATTAAATAGAAGTAATGGTTAATTACGGCTGATATGTATTATTTTCTTTGTTGATATCGGCCATTAATCCTTTTGGATCTATTTCTATAAATTTGATGCTTTCTTTGCTTTTGGCGATGTTAAACGTATAGTTTGGATGTGCCCATGCCCAGTCTTTTAATTGTGTTCTAGCACCTTCTGCTGGTTTTTCGCCACGCATCATTTGTAGCGGAATGTAGAATTGCTCGGTGGTTCCGTTGGTATAGGTTACCTCAATATCTAGTGGCATTGGCATTAAGCCTATGCGCTCTAGTGTTACCGAAGTTGTGTTTCCTGAAGCCTCTACAGATGTAATGCCATAATCTATGGTATTGGTGGTCTGCGTCCAATCGGTTAAATACCAATCAAGTTCTAATCCTGATACTTTTTCGGCAGAACGAATAATATCTATCGGTCTTGGATGTTTAAAAGCGAAATCGTTAAAATATTTTTTAAGGGTTTTCTTTAGGTTATCTTGCCCAATAACATACCCTAATTGTGCTAAAAATACTTCCCCTTTATTGTATGCCGTTATACCATAAGCCAGATTACAAGCATAACGATCGGAATGTGTAGTTTGTGGTTGTTCTTTACCCGATTTTACTAAATAATAATAGCCTCCGTATGCATTTTTATAAGGATTGTCTTTGTTTTCGCTCATGATTACATTCATGGCCTGGTCGCTGATATAACTGGTAAAACCTTCGTCCATCCATTCGTGTTTCGATTCGTTTGAAGCCAATAAAAACTGAAACCAAGTATGAGCCAATTCGTGAGCCGTTACACCAACTAAGCTACCAAATTTGCGTTCACCAGTTATAAGGGTACACATGGCGTATTCCATACCGCCATCTCCACCTTGAATTACCGAGTATTGTTTATATGGGTACTGCCCTATTTCTTTGCTGTAATACTGCATTAACTCTACAGTTTTAGGCTGCAGTTTTTTCCAGTTTTCTTGTATTTCCGGATTGTTTTTGTAGAAAAAATGTAATAATGGTCCGTCTGGAACTTGCATAGTATCGTGAATATAATCTGGATCTGCTGCCCAAGTAAAGTCGTGAACATTTGGTGCTACAAAGTGCCAAGATAAGGTATTGCCATTAGTAGGTTTTACTGTTCCAGTTTCGTAGCCACGGCCAATTTCGTTCGGATTTTGCAAATATCCAGTACCACCTACCGTGTAGTTTTTATCGATATTAATGGTAACATCAAAATCACCCCAAACACCATGAAATTCTCTGCCTATATACGGATCGGCATGCCAACCTTCAAAATCGTATTCGGCTAATTTAGGATACCATTGGGTCATGGATAAGGCAACACCTTCGGCATTATTTCTACCAGAACGACGAATTTGAACAGGAATTTGTGCATCGTAATTCATGTTAAAAGTAACCTTTTCTCCAGGTTGGATAGGTTTTGCCAGTTTCACTTCTAAAATAGTTCCAGCAGTTTCGTATTGTATAGGTGTTCCATTTTGCGTTAGTGTGTTTACATTTATGTAACCAATTTCGTCTGGTTTTAAAGTGCTTATACGACTTACACCATTGTTTACCATTCTAGAATCTGGATCTTCTATACTTTGTAAACGGGCATCCATTTCGCTACCAGGTTGAAAAGCATTCAAGAATAAATGATAATATACATGTGTTAATACATCTGGAGAATTATTGGTATACACCAATTTTTGATCGCCTTTGTACTGATAAGAATCAACGTCCATATCAATCGTCATGGTATAATCTACATGTTGTTGCCAATAGGTTGGATCTGATTTTGATTTGCCAGAGTTTACATCTGAAGATTTACAAGACGTAAAAGCTAAAGCTAAAACCAAAAGCGCATAGAATGTTTGTTTCATAGAAAAGTTTTTAAATAAAAAACCCCATCAAGAGTATTGATGAGGTTTTTTATAGGGGTTTAATGTTATTTTGTTTGAGATGCCAAAATTAAGGCATTGTAAGCATTTACCATTTTGGTAGATTTAGATAAATCGTTAAATGGTCTTTCATCTTCTGCATCGCCACCAACAATAACTTTTGTTTTTACAGGTAAGCCAGAAGACATTAAAATTTGTTTTACTTGCGCAGCCGATAATTTAGGATATTGCGAACGGATTAACGCTGCTACACCAGCTACAGCAGGTGCTGCCATAGAAGTACCACCTTTAGTATCGTATTCGTTTTCTGGAGTTGTAGAGTAAATTTTAGCACCAGGAGCAAACACATCTACATTTATTTTTCCGTAATTAGAAAAACCAGCCACCATTTCTGGGCCGTATTTAGGGGCTAAAGCACCTACGGTAATAAAGGTATCTCCCACTTCTGGACCATTGTTTACTTGATCGTTAGGGTAACATGCTTTTTTATCTAAATCTAAGCCTTCGTTTCCTGCTGCATTTACAAATAATACATCTTTTTTACTTGCATAAGCAATAGCATCTCTTACCCAGTCGCTGTGTGGTGAGTAGTATTTACCAAAACTTCCGTTAATAACTGTTGCACCATTATCTACAGCATAACGAATAGCTAAAGCTATATCTTTATCGTATTCGTCGCCATTAGGTACAGCTCTTAAGCTCATAATTTTTACATTATTAGCTACACCGTCTACGCCTAAACCATTGTTGCGTTCTGCTGCAATAATTCCGGTTACGTGTGTACCATGGCTTTCGGATTTTTTTACTGGTAATACATTACCATTTCCGTAACCTACATCGGTTAAATCGTCTGGATTATCGCCTGTTTTACGACCTTTAAAATCTTTGTTAAGGTTATAGTTTAAGCGTTCATTAATGCTTTCAAGTCCGTTTTTTAAGTCTTCTTTAGCGGCATCAACATCGTCAAAACCTAAACCTAAAATGTATTTAGCAATAGTTACTGCTTGTTTTAAATCTTCGTCGTCGCCAGCTTCAATACTACCTAAATCTTCTAAAGTGTAGTTGGTTTTATTTAATTTAGAAGCAATAGCTTGATCGGCAGCTTTTAATTGCTGAAGTATCTTTTCGTATTGCGTTTTGTAATTGCTGAATTTTTGAAATTCTTCTTCGTATTCTTTTTGTGCTCTTTCGTAATCTGGATTAGATGTGTCTCCACTAGCTAATAAGCGTACAAATTCTAATTGCTCGTCGTAGGTATCGCCTAAGAAATTCCAGCCATGAATATCATCTACATAGCCATTTTTATCGTCGTCTATACCATTGTTAGGAATTTCTTTTTCATTGGTCCAGATTAAACCGTCTAAATCTTCGTGTTCTATATCGATACCCGAATCTATAACGGCAACAATTACGGTTTTACCGGTATTGTTTTTTAATATTTCTGTATAGGCTTTGTTAACGCTCATACCGGGAATGGTATCTGCTACAAGGTCTAAATGCCCCCAAGTGTGTTGTTGATCTTCTGTTAAATCTGAAATTTTTAAAGGTATGCTATCTATATTTTCTATAGGAGTAGATACAACCTTTGCGCCTCCACCACAACTAGTTAAAATAGTAGCTGTTAAGGCCGAGCATAAAATGGGCTTAATAATATTCATGTATATAATGTTAGTTTAAAATGTCTTTACAGGTATAAATATTTTTTAACCGTACGCCTTTTTCGGTATGTTGTACAGTAATGATTTCGTTATGAGCATCATGCTCCAAAAATAAATAATAATTGTTATTAGCGGCGGTATTTAGGAATTTTTCTTTCTCGTTTAGCGTTAATAGGGGTCTTGTGTCGTAGCCCATAACGTAGGGTAAAGGTAAATGCCCTGCGGTTGGTAATAAATCGGCCATAAAGGCTATGGTGTTGCCTTTGTAGTGTATTAACGGAATCATTTGTTTATCTGTATGGCCATCTGCAAAAAAAATATCGAAACCTAATTCGCTGTTTTTTAATACATCTTGTTCTGGTAAACGTGTAAATTTTAATTGGCCGCTGTCTTGCATGGGCAATAAATTTTCTTTTAAAAACGATGCTTTTTCGCGGTTGTTAGGGTTTATAGCCCAGTTCCAATGGGCTTCGTTGGTCCAAAAGTGTGCATTTTTAAAAGCGGGTTCATAACCTGTTCGGTCTTTGTTCCATTGTATACTGCCACCACAGTGGTCGAAATGCAAATGCGTCATAAATACATCTGTAATGTCGTCGCGGTGAAATCCGAATTTTTGCAAAGAAGCATCAATTGTATGATTGCCCCAAAGGGAATAGTAACCAAAAAATTTATCAGATTGTTTATTTCCCATTCCTGTATCGATTAAAATTAACCGATTTCCGTCTTCAATTAATAAACAACGTGCAGCTATGTCTATAAGATTATTAGAATCTGCCGGATTGGTTTTTTGCCATAAAGATTTAGGAACTACACCAAACATGGCACCGCCATCTAATTTAAAATTACCAGCTTCTATGGGATATAACTTCATAAATGTTCACTTAATAGCACAAAGTTATAAATAGTGAGTTGTTTTTAGGGATTTCTTAATTTTTATTGGCTCTTTTTTAACATTAAAAGTAGGTCTTAATAAAAAAATAAACTAAATGTTTTATATATTCAACATCTGAAAATATAATGAATGTTAGAACTTGCAGGAATAATTATTTTAGGAATACTCGCACAATGGGTGGCTTGGAAATTTAAAATACCAGCCATTTTACCCTTAATTCTTATTGGTTTATTAGTTGGGCCTATTGCGGCCGAATTTTTTTCTGAAGATGGCTCTAAATGGATAGAACCTATTTGGAATGGGAGAGAAGGTCTTTTTCCTGGTGAAAGTTTGTTTTATTTTGTATCGTTAGCCATAAGTATTATTCTGTTTGAAGGGGGCTTAACTTTAAAACTTAGCGAAATTAAAAATGTGGCTCCTTCTATTACCAAATTAATTACTTTGGGGGCTGCGGTAACATTTTTTGGTGCAGCCATAGCGGCGCACTACACTTTTTATTTAAGCTGGGAAATTTCGTTTTTATTTTCGGCTTTAATTATAGTTACAGGACCAACAGTAATTACTCCCATTTTAAGAAATATACCATTACCTAAAGATGTATCGGCAGTATTAAAATGGGAAGGTATTTTAATAGATCCCATAGGAGCTTTAATTGCTGTATTGGTGTTTGAATTTATAAGTGTAGATGCAGGCGGCGAATTTACCAAACGTGCCTTTATTGAGTTTGGAAAAATTGTATTGTTCGGTTTTACTTTTGGCTTTACTTTCGCACATGCTTTAAATACTATTATTAACAAAAAATGGATTCCGCATTATTTACTAAACGTTTTTGCTTTAGCTTCGGTTTTAGGTGTTTTTGTTCTTTCAGATGCTTTTGCACACGAGTCTGGATTACTAGCTGTTGTGGTTATGGGTATGGTTTTGGGGAATTCTAAATCGCCATATCTTAAAGAACTCTTGTATTTTAAGGAGTCGTTAAGCGTTTTATTAATATCGATTTTATTTATTCTATTGGCAGCCAATATTAACATGAGCGATTTATTGCTAATTTATAATTGGAATACCTTAGTACTCTTTACCATTGTCGTTTTTATAATTCGTCCGCTAGCCGTGTTTTTAAGTACTTATAAATCGTCTTTAAAATTTAAGGAAAAGTTATTTATTAGTTGGGTAGGACCTCGTGGTATTGTTGCTGCTGGTATTGCATCGTTATTCGGTTTAAAATTGGCCAAGAATGGTGTGGCAGATGCACAATATATTACACCTTTGGTGTTTATGATTGTTTTGGGAACCGTGCTTTTAAATGCAACAACTGCTAGATTGTTTGCTAAACTAGTAGGGGTGTTCTTAAAAAAGTCGGAAGGTATTTTAATTGTTGGGGCTTCAAAAGTATCGCGATTAATAGGTCATTATTTAGAGACTAATGGCCGCCATGTGGTTTTAATAGACAGCAATCAGTTAAATATTAAAAAGAGTGAAGAACTTGGCTTAGAAGCTTTAAACACCAATATTTATTCTGACACTTTAATGGATAATATCGAGCTGAACGACGTTGGATATATTATGGCACTTACCGCAAGTTCCGATATTAATAAATATGCGATTAATAAATTTAGCAAGCAGTTTGGTGAAAACGGGTCGTTTAGATTAATAACACCAGACGAAATGAATAACCCTGATAAAATTCCGCGTGAAGGCTTGTTTTCGCAAACAGACGACTATATTGCGCTAAGCGAAGTTACCCGTAAATATCCAGCGATTCATGAATTAGATTTAAAAGATAAAGCCCATTTTATCAATCTTATGAATATTACCGAAAAGGATGAAGATATTATACCGTTGTTTATTAAAGACGATAAAGGGGTGTTAGAAATTATTTCTTCGGTAAATAAAGAAACGCATACGGTAGAACCTAACTTTAAACTGGTGTATCTCGGTAAACCTTTCGATGTAGAAAAGGTATAATTATAAGCTCAGGTGCAATTCTGTAAAGGTTTTGTCTACAATTAAAGTTTGGGTTTCAGAAAAAATTAAAGCATCAAAAGTTATTTCTACATTGTCTATTTCTATTTTGGTAATAGAAAAAGGCAATCCTATAAATTGCAATTTATAGCGTGTATAAGGCGTTGTAAATTTGCCAGAGGTATGTTGTTGTATAATCAGTTCGTTGGTTTTACCATGCAACGTAAATTTGCTTAAACAGTAGCGTCCTTTAGTGTAATCGTAACCATCGTGGGCATCATCAAACAGCATAGAGGTTTCTTTTCCTGTTTTAAAGTATATTTCTAGAGTAATTTCATCAAAATCGTGTTCTCCTACATATTGCTGTACAGGATATTTAGGTATTATAGTACCAGCTTTAATAAAGATTGGCATTGTTTTTAACGTTACATCTACCCAAAGTTCTTTACCACCTTCAATCCATTCTTGGGTCCAATAGTTATACCAATCTCCTCTAGGAATGTACATGCGTCTGCCTCTAGAATTAGGCTCTAAAATAGGGCAAACTAAAATGGCATTGCCATATATAAATTCGTCGGTGCGGTAATGGGTTTGGTAATCTTCTTGATCGTAAAGTACGAGTGATTTTAAAATTGGAGTACCTTCATCTAAATATTGCCAAAACGCAGTATATAAATAGGGCAGAAGCTGATAGCGTAATTCTATAAACGACCGTACAATGTCTGTTACTTCGTCTCCAAACATCCAAGGTTCTTGTTCGCCGTGATCGCCAGACGAATGCGTTCTACAAAATGGATGGAATACGCCTAATTGAATCCAACGTGTGTATAATTCGCCATTAGGCTGTTCCGAAAAACCACCTATATCGCTGCCTATAAACGAAAATCCCGATAAAGCCATACGTTGTGCTTGCACGTTGGCAATCCATAAATGTTCCCACGAAGCTGTATTATCGCCCGTCCAAGACGATGTATAACGTTGCGTACCAGAGTAGGCGGCACGAGTGATTACAAAGGGACGTTTAGGATAAGCAAACTTTTTTAAACCTTGATAGGTTGCTCTGGCCATTTGCATGCCATAGATATTATGCGCTTTTCTGTGGCTGCAACGGTTACCATCGTAATCGTGGCGAACGTCGTCTGGAAAGGTTTTGTTGGGTACTTCCATAACGGCGGGTTCGTTCATATCGTTCCAAACGCCTTTTACACCAATATCTTCTACCAATTCTTTAAACAAATCGGACCACCATTCCCGCACTTTTTTATTGGTGAAATCTGGAAAATAGCAAGCGCCTGGCCAAACTTTACCTTTCATATAAGGCCCATCGGCACGTTTACAGAAATAATCGTTGGCTAAACCTTCTTTATAAATGGAATAATTAGGGTCTATTTTTATGCCTGGATCTATTATTACTATGGTTTTAAAACCGTCGTTCAGTAATTCATTTACCATGCGTTTAGGATCTGGAAAATACTCTGTATTCCAGGTGAAGCACCTAAAACCATCCATATAATCGATATCCAGATAAATGGCGTCGCACGGAATTTTAAGATCTCTAAAGGTTTGGGTTATGGCTTTAACTTTAGATTCTGGATAATAACTCCATTTGCATTGATGATAGCCTAAAGACCATAAAGCCGGTAACTGATGAGGTTTACCTGTTAAATCGGTATAATTGGCTACGACGTCGTTCATTTTTGGGCCGTAAATGAAGTAGTAATTCATTTCTCCACCATCTGCCCAAAAGCTGGTTATGTTTTTGCGTTCGTGGGCAAAATCGAAATACGATCGAAACGTGTTATCGAAAAAAATACCGTAAGATTTTCCGTGGTGTAAACCTGTGTAAAACGGAATGGCTTTATATATAGGATCGGTAGTTTTTCCGTAAGCATAAGAGTCTGTTACCCAATTCTCAAACCGTTTACCTTTTAAATTTAAATGCTCCGATTTATCGCCTAAACCGTAGTAACTTTCTCCGTCGTTAGAGACTTTACTCATTTTTACGATGTTACCACCATACTCGTAGCTTTCTTCCCAGTGGAATCCCCAATCGTCTTGGCAAATTAAGGTTTGGTCTTTAGCATCGTAAAGCTTAACTTTTAAATTGCTTTTGTCAATTTCACAAATAAGCTTCGAGGTGGTTATTATATAAAAAGCGTCGGTTTGGGTAATATCTAAATGATTATAGCCCGTGCTAGCGTATTTGGTTATGGCATACGAAAAATCGTTATCGAAATTAGAATCGGTAGCATACCTAAATCTTAATACACTGTCTCTAACCACGGTTAGTTGTAAGGCCACACCGTTTTCGGTTTTAAATTCTAAAGTATCGATGTTTTTTTCGTACGAAACTATATGCGATGGAAACTGATTGCCTTTGTGTTCTAACTCGGTATTGGTTATCATAGCGTAATAAATAAGAGTACTTATAAACCTATTAAATTTTTATAAGTTTAAAGGTTACATTTTAATAAAAATAATTCCTAATTTTTTGAATTAAGTAATGATTAATAATTAAAAATCAATATTTTATAATTATTTTTTGCTGATATATGTAAATACAGTTACTGCTAAAGGCGGTATGGTAATGCTTGCCGAATACGGTTTTCCGTTCCAGGATTTCTTTTTGGCTTTTATAGCTTTAGGATTATTAACACCACTACCTCCAAAGTCGGAATGGTCGGAGTTGAAAGTTTCAATTAAACTGCCAGTTCTAGGTAAACTAATGCTGTAATTTTGATGCATAGCAGGGGTAAAATTACAAACGACTACCACATCGTTTTGGGTGTCGTGTCCTTTTCGAATATACGACATTACTGCATTTTTATGATCGTCGTAGCTTATCCATTCAAACCCATCTTGGCTAAATGCCTTTTCGTATAAAGCGGGATTATTTTTATAAAAAATATTTAGCGATTTTATAAATAACTGTGTTTGTTGGTGAGGTATAAAATCTAATAAATTCCAATCTAAACTACTTTGGAAATTCCATTCGTTATATTGCCCAAATTCGGTACCCATAAACATTAAATTACTTCCTGGGTGTGTGTACATGTAGGCAAAAAGTAAGCGTAAATTAGCAAAGCGTTGCCATTCGTCGCCAGGCATTCGTCCTAACACCGAATTTTTACCATACACGACCTCGTCGTGAGATATTGGAAGCATAAAATGTTCGGAGAAAGCATAAGCTAAACTAAAAGTAATATCGTTTTGATGGTAGCTTCTGTAAATAGGATCTTTTTTAAAGTAATTAAGCGTATCGTGCATCCAGCCCATCATCCATTTCATACCAAAACCTAAACCGCCATATTCTACTTTGTTGGTAACACCAGTAAAGGCTGTTGATTCTTCGGCTATGGTTTGTACGCCTTCAAAGGTGTTGTAGATGGCTTCGTTACATTCTTTTAAAAACGATATGGCAGCTAAATTTTCGTTGCCTCCAAATTCGTTTGGTTCCCATTCGCCATCTTGTCTGGAGTAATCTAGATATATCATAGAGGCTACGGCGTCTACTCGTAAGCCATCTACATGATAGTATTTTAACCAATATATGGCATTACTTATTAAAAAGGAGCGGACTTCGGCACGCTCGTAGTTAAAGATTAAACTTTCCCAGTCGGGGTGATATCCTTTTTTAGGATCGGGATGTTCGTATAGATTAGAGCCATCAAAAAAGCCTAGACCATGTGCATCGGAAGGAAAATGGGAGGGCACCCAATCTAAAATCACTCCTATATCCGCTTGATGAAAAGCGTCTATTAAAGCCATAAAGTCTTGTGGTGTACCGTAACGCGATGTTGGCGCAAAATAGCCCGTAATTTGATAGCCCCACGACGGATCGTAAGGATATTCCATAATGGGCATAAACTCTACATGTGTATAGTTCATGTCTTTTAAATATGGCACTAAACTGTTAGCGAGTTCGGTATAGCTTAAAAATCGACCAGCTTCTAAATTGCGTTTCCAAGAACCTAGGTGAACTTCATAAACAGCGTAAGGTTTATCTAATCCGTTTTTTTGCGATCGATAAGACATCCAATCTTTATCGTTCCAGGTATAGTCGGTGTGTTCCCAAACTATAGAGGCTGTTTTTGGCGGTTGTTCTGCACGTATGGCATATGGATCGGCCTTTTCGGTTTTTATATCGTTGTTATGGCTAATTATAGCATATTTGTATAGCGACCCTTTACCTAGTTTAGGAATAAAACCTTCCCAAATACCACTGGAATCCCAACGGACAAACAATTCGTGTTCGCTGCCATTCCAATAGTTAAAATCGCCAATTACAGCTACCGATTTGGCACTAGGTGCCCAAACAGCAAAGTATACACCAGTTTCGCCATCTACGGTACAGATATGCGATCCAAATTTTTCGAATAAATTATAGTGCTTTCCAGATTTAAAAAGATTGATATCGAAATCTGTAAATAAGCTAAACGGTTTTACTTTGGTCATAAATACAAGTTTAAATAACGAAACCAGAAGGTATGGTAGCGCCTTTTTTAATAACGACAATACCGTCTTTTATAAGATATTTATCGGTTTCGGTATCCTCTAAATGTGCTCCTCCTTTTATGGTTACATCGTCTCCAATTCGGCAATTTTTATCAATAATAGCATTTTCTATATGGCAACGCTCTCCAACACCAATTAATATTTCAATTTTATGTTTTTCAATATCTTCTAAGGTTTCGTAAAAATCGGTTCCCATAATGTAGGTGCGAATTATTACAGAGCCTTGACCAATGCGGGTTCTAATGCCTATAACCGATTGTTCTATTTTTTCGGCATGTATTATACACCCTTCCGAAATAACCGCTCGATCTAATTCTTTACACGACACTTTAGAGGTTGGTAGCATACGGGCGTGGGTGTATATACGTTTTTCTTTGTCGTATAAATTGAATTTAGGAATCTCGTCTGTAAGTCCAATATTGGCTTCAAAAAACGAGTCTACGTTTCCTATATCGGTCCAATAGCCTTCGTAAGGATAGCTTAATACTTTGTGTTTGCCAATAGATTGTGGTATAATTTCTTTTCCAAAATCTATGGTATTTGGGTCGTTCATCAGTTCTATTAACAATTCGCGATTAAAAACATAAATACCCATAGAGGCCAGATATTCTCTACCTTCGGCTTTCATATCGTCACTCACTTCCGACTCCCATCCTTTTAGTAACTCGGAGTTTGGTTTTTCTATAAACGAAGTAATCATATTATCCTCGTTACTTTTTAAAATTCCAAACGAAGTCGCATCTTTAGCATTTACCGGTAATGTGGCAATAGTAATATCGCAACCACTTTCTTTATGTTTATTAATGATGTCGTTAAAATCCATCTGATAGAGCTGATCTCCAGATAAGATTAAGGCATATTTAAAATCGTGACTTAAAAAATGATGCATACTCTGTCTTACAGCATCTGCAGTACCTTGAAACCAATTGGCGTTAGACATGGTTTGCTCGGCAGCTAGAATATCTACAAAGGCAGAACTAAAAAAACTAAAGTGATAGGTGTTTTTAATATGCCTATTTAATGAAGCAGAATTAAACTGAGTTAATACATACATGCGTTTAATATCGGAGTTAATACAGTTAGAAATAGGAATATCTACCAACCTGTATTTTCCGGCAATAGGTACCGCTGGTTTAGAACGATCTGCTGTTAAAGGGTAAAGTCTAGAGCCTTGTCCGCCTCCTAAAATAATGGAAAGTACTTCTTCATTAATCATAGTGCTGGTTTTAAAGAGTTATAAAGATTAATATATGCTTGCGCCGAAGCATGCCAAGAGTGGTCTATGGTCATGATGTCGTGCTGTATTTGATTAAATTTTGGGTCGCCGTAAAATGAAATCGCGCGGTTTATGGCATTACATATTTCTGATACCGTAGCGCCATCGTGGCAAATACCAAATCCGTTGGGTACAGAAAGGTCTTTAACGGTATCTTTTAAACCGCCTATTTTATTAACAATAGGTATAGTGCCGTATTTTAAAGCGTACATTTGGTTAAGGCCACAAGGTTCTACACGCGAGGGCATGAGTAAAAAATCTGCTCCAGCGTATATAATATGCGATAACTTTTCGTCGTATCCAATAAAGGTATTGTAAAGTCCTGTAAACTGATCTTTAAAAGCATTAAGTTGATACTCTACTTCTTGGTGCCCAGAACCTAGTAGTAAAATATTGCATTGCCGTTGCTGTAAAATAGTCTGAAAAACTTCTGGAAATAAATCGCTGCCTTTTTCATGCACTAATCGCCCAATAAAAGCAATTAAAGGTTTGTTACTATCTAAATTGAAGGTATCGCAAAGCCATTTTTTGTTGGCTTGTTTACCTGCTTCTAAAGTTTCTGTAGTATAATTTTTAATAATAAAAGCATCTGTTTCTGTATTCCAAACCTCGGTGTCAATTCCGTTTAAAATGCCTTTACATTTAGCAAATTCATGTTGTAGCAAGTCTTCTAGGCCGTTTGCTTTTTGTCTGAGTTCTTCCATATAACTTGGTGAAACGGTCGTAATACGCCAAGCGCATTTTATAGCTGCGGCTAAAGGATTGATAACGTGATACCAATCTAAAAGCCCAACATTATCGAAATTAAATTCGGGAATTAAACCTACTAAATCGTGCGAAAACCAACCTTGGTATTGCGCATTGTGAATAGTTAAAACACTGGGTGTATTTTTAAAACTTGCGTATTTATGGCTTTCTTGCATCATAAAAGGAACCAAGCCTGTATGATGATCGTGACAATGTACCACGTCGGTTAGGTTTTCTTGTAAGAGTAACCAATCTAACGCTGCTATTTGAAACGCTAAAAAACGTTCTGTATCGAATGCCGAATACACATAATCTTTGAACAGTAATTCTGGAACATGAATAAAAAATACATCAAATTCTAAAATGTCATCTTTTAATTTTAAAACTTGATACTCGTAAGGTGTAGCACCTAAATGTAATACGCCTTGATGTAACGTTATAAAATTATGCGAATTGGTAAAGTTGTTATTGTAAAAAGGCATAATAACATGACTGTTTACACCTAGCTCGTTTAGGTACTTTGGTAAAGCACCAACAACATCGGCTAAGCCACCAACTTTAGCAATGGGATAACATTCTGCGCTTAAATGAGTGATAGTCATAGAGTAAAAAATGGCATTACTCTATAAACTTAATCATATTATCCGAATAGTGTGTTATTTTTCTGTCACTATTATAAAAAATAATTTTTAAGCCTTATTTCGTTATTAAATTTAGAAATAAAAGGGCTCTAATCATTCAATTTAAGAACGGCCATAAAGGCTTGCTGAGGAATCTCTACATTACCAACTTGGCGCATACGTTTTTTACCTTTTTTTTGCTTTTCTAACAGTTTACGTTTACGCGAAATATCGCCACCATAACATTTGGCAGTAACATCTTTACGAAGTGCTTTTATGGTTTCTCTAGAAATAATTTTAGCGCCAATAGCTGCTTGAATAGGAATATCGAATTGTTGACGTGGTATTAATTCTTTTAATTTTTCGCACATTTTTTTACCAATAGTCTGTGCATTATCGGCATGAATTAAAGCAGAAAGGGCATCTACAGGTTGTGCATTTAACAGAATATCTACACGAACTAATTTTGAAGATTTCATGCCAATTGGATGATAATCGAATGAGGCATAACCTTTAGATACAGTTTTTAATCGGTCGTAAAAATCGAATACAATTTCGGCCAAAGGCATATCAAAACTTAATTCTACACGTTCTGGTGTTAAGTAGGTTTGATTGGTAATCATACCACGTTTTTCAATACATAACGACATGACATTACCTACAAAGTCTGCTTTGGTAATTATGGTTGCTTTTATGTAAGGTTCTTCTACGCGATCTAAACCAGACGGATCTGGCAAATCGCTTGGGTTATTTACAATAATAATATCGTTAGGATGCTTTTTTGTAAAGGCGTGATACGATACGTTGGGTACAGTAGTAATAACCGTCATATCGAATTCGCGTTCCAAACGCTCCTGGATAATTTCCATGTGCAGCATCCCCAAGAATCCACAACGGAAACCAAAACCTAAAGCCGCAGAGCTTTCTGGACTAAAAACTAACGAAGCGTCGTTAAGTTGTAATTTTTCCATCGAGGCACGAAGTTCTTCGTAATCTTCGGTATCAACCGGATAAATACCAGCAAAAACCATAGGTTTTACATCTTCAAAACCACTAATGGCATTCTTAGTTGGGTCTTTAGCGTCGGTAATAGTATCTCCAACCTTTACTTCTTTAGCTTCTTTAATTCCTGTGATTAAATAACCTACATCACCTGCTTTAATTTCAGATTTAGGATGCTGTGTTAATTTTAATGTACCAACTTCGTCGGCATTATAGGTTTTGCCAGTGGCAATGAATTTAATTTGTTGGTTTTTTTTAATAGAACCGTGAATGACTCTAAAATAGGTTTCAACACCGCGAAATGGGTTATAAACCGAATCAAAAATTAAAGCTTGTAACGGATCGTTTACATTACCTTTTGGGGCAGGAATACGATTGATAATGGCATCTAAAATAGCCTCTATCCCTAAACCTGTTTTAGCACTTGCAGGAATAACATCTTCTGGATTACAACCTAGTAAGTCTACAATATCATCGGTTACTTCTTCCGGGTTGGCACTCGGTAAATCTACCTTGTTTAGCACAGGAATAATTTCCAGGTCGTTTTCTAAAGCTAAGTACAGGTTAGAAATGGTTTGTGCCTGAATACTTTGTGCTGCATCAACAATTAAAAGTGCACCTTCGCAGGCGGCTATAGAACGCGATACTTCATACGAAAAATCCACATGGCCAGGCGTATCAATTAAATTCAAAATATAATGTTCACCTTTGTAAATATAATCCATTTGTATAGCGTGCGATTTTATGGTTATACCGCGTTCGCGCTCCAAATCCATACTATCTAATAGTTGGTTTTGTTTTTCGCGTTCGGTAACAGAACCGGTAAAATCTAATAAACGATCGGCTAATGTACTTTTACCATGATCGATATGCGCTATAATGCAAAAGTTTCTGATGTTGTTCATAAAGAAAAGTATTCCTTGCTTTAATCTGCAAATATAGTTGATTTCTACGAGTAAAATTATATTTTAGGTGCTTATTAATGTAAGATTTAAGCTACGTATAAAATGTGGTTTTGCCGTAATTGTATTAATTGTAATTATTTTATGTTTGTAAGCCTAACTAACCTACTTTATGCATCAAAAAATTACCTTGTTACTCTTTTTTAGTTATTTATGTTGTTTTTCGCAAGATTTTAAGGTAACAGGGTTTGTAAAAGATGCTAATACCAATGCGATTGAATTTGCAAATGTTTTGTTGGTGTCTCAGCAAGACGAATCGATAGTACAAGGAACCACCACCAACGCTACAGGTTTTTTTAGTCTGGATCAAGTGCCAGAAGGAGCGTATACACTGAAAATTAGTTTTATAGGTTACGACACATTTACAAGTCCCCTTCAATTAAATACCTCATTAGATTTAAATGCGATAGAGTTAAAAGAATCTTCCGAAACTTTAGATGCAATAAATATTGTTGGTAAGCGCCCTACTTTTAAAAAACAACCCGATCGGATAATTTTTAATATAGAGCAAACTTCATTAACCGAAGGTAGCATACTGGATGTTTTAAAAAACACACCTGGTATATTAATTATGAATGATGAAATAAGTGTAAAAAACAGCTCCAATATCATTTATTTAATTAACAATAAAAGAGTGTATTTAACAGGCGATGATTTACAGCAATTGTTATCGGGTACCAGTGCAAACGATGTGCAAGGGGTTGAGGTTATTACAAATCCGCCAGCAAAGTACGATGCGGAAGGTTCGGCTGTAATAAATATTAGAATGAGCAAAAATTTGGTTACGGGCTATAACGGAAGCCTTTTTGGAAATTTTACGCAAGGTATTCATCCGCGTTACAAGGCTGGAATGAGTCATTTTTATAAAACCGATAAGCTAAATATTTTTGGTAATTACGCTTATAGTCAAGATAAAATTGATAGGTATAATTCTGGTAAAGTAAATTTTATAGAGCAAGGTGTTAAAGTAGGGCAGTGGCACGATGAGATTAATAGAACCACAAAATCTAGAACCCATAATGCCAATGTAAATATCGATTACGATTTTAACGATACCAACACTTTATCGTTTACGGCAAATGCAAATATAACACCGTATTGGAAGCGTAAAACAGAAATGGAAACCCAAGCGGTAGATTCGTCTTTTACCTCGTTGAATTACACAGACGATAACACTACAAATCTGGCTTTTAATATCGATTATACCAATCGGTCGGAGTCAGGCAACACGTTATCTGTAAACGTGCATCATACCAATTACGATTACGACAGAGCACAAGATGTTACTTCTCAGTATTTTGATGATTCGCAACAGTTTACCCGAAATAATGTATTTGATGTTACTTCGCTTCAAAACACACACATTTATACAGGTCAGATAGATTATAGCATGCTTTTACAAGTTTTTAATTTAGATATGGGTGTAAAATTATCGCATATCGATTCTAAAAGCGATGTACTTCAAATAAACACAACAGGGGGCGTGCCTGTTACAGATGTTGGTAATAGTGGTGCTTTCGAATATAACGAAATGAATTATGCCGGATATGTAAGCCTTGCTAAATCCTGGGAAACTTGGCAGTTTTCTGCTGGTTTACGTGGCGAATACACCAATGCCGAAGGCGATGTATCAATCAATAATCAGAAGAACGTTTTCGATTATTTTAAATTATTTCCTACGTTAAACATAACTCACGATTTTAACGAAAATCATAGTTTAGGTCTCGCTTATGGTAAGCGTATAGAGCGTCCGAGCTATTCAGCATTAAATCCGTTTAAGTTTTATTTTAACGATTATACCTATTTGCAAGGTAACCCAAACTTACAACCTACCATATCGCATTTAACCACGTTGTCGTATACCTTAAACCAAACCTATACTTTTGAGCTTTACTATAGGTACGAAGACAATCCGACATCGGAACTTGTGTTTCAGGAAAACAATACCAATCAAATTAGTTATTTGCCTGTTAACTTAGATAGATCGGAAGATTTTGGATTCGATTTTATGACGTACAAGCCCCTTACCAATGTCTGGTCTATTTATTTTATAAATTCTATTTTTCACGAAACCGCTTATTTTAATGCTGTACAAAGTGGTAATACACTAGAGTCTAACAAAACTTGGGCGATGTATAGCAATTTTATGAACTTTTTTAGCCTGTTAGAAGATCAAAGCTTAAATATAGATGTATCTATTTTGTACATGACACCTATGATAAACGGATCGGCAAATGTGTCTTCTAGAGCCCAAATAGATTTAGGTGTTAAAAAAGCATTCAACAACGGTAAATGGGTGGCATCTTTAAAAGCAAGCGATATTTTTAGGACTACAGATTTTACGGTTAAAAATAAATACTTAAATCAAGATAACGCTTATTATAACCGTTTTGATAATCAATGGATTCGCTTTGGCTTACGCTATAACTTTGGGAATACCAAGTTAACGACCAATGAAAAGGAAGAAAAAGATTTAAACGAAAGAGACCGTTTGCAGGGCGAAGGTTCAAATCATTAAAAAATCGTTCCAATTACATTTTAATATTTCCCAGGATTTAATATCATTTTATTAACTTTAAAACTCTAGTTTACAAAACTATAGCAGCTATAGTTGATATTTCTATAGTTTTGAGTATTTTTGCACTCTTAAAAAATTAGGCTTTGGTTAAAATAGATACTATAGAACTTCCAGATTTTCCGTTGTTATTAGCTCCAATGGAAGATGTTAGCGATCCGCCGTTTCGTGCCTTATGTAAAGAACAGGGGGCAGATGTGGTGTATACCGAATTTATTTCTAGTGAAGGATTAATTCGTGATGCTGCCAAAAGTACCATGAAATTAGATATCTACGAGAAGGAACGTCCAGTGGGCATTCAAATTTTTGGTGCTAATTTAGATAGCATGCTACAAACTGTAGATATCGTAACCGAATCTAAACCCGATATAATCGATATTAATTTTGGTTGCCCTGTAAAAAAAGTAGTCTCTAAAGGTGCTGGAGCAGGGATATTAAAAGACATCGATTTAATGGTGAGTTTAACCAAAGAAATGGTAAAACGCACACATTTACCCATTACCGTTAAAACCCGTTTGGGTTGGGATCACGAGTCTATTCGTATTGTCGAGGTGGCCGAGCGTTTGCAGGATGTAGGTTGTAAAGCCATATCTATACATGGGCGTACACGCGCCCAAATGTATAAAGGCGACGCCAATTGGGGACCGATAGCTGAGGTAAAAAACAACCCGCGTATGCATATTCCTGTTTTTGGAAATGGCGATGTAGATACACCAGAGCGTGCCATGAAAATGCGCGACGAATATGGATTGGATGGCTGTATGATTGGTCGTGCCAGTATTGGAAATCCATGGTTTTTTAAGCAGGTAAAACACTTTTTTAAAACAGGCGAGCATTTGGCACCGATTACAATTGAAGAACGTGTAGAAGCTGCCAAACGTCATTTACAAATGGCTATAGATTGGAAGGGTGAAACCTTAGGCGTTTTCGAAACACGTCGTCATTATACCAATTATTTTAAGGGCATTCCTCACTTTAAAGAATATCGTACTAAAATGGTTACTAGCGATGATGCTAAAGATGTTTTCGATGCGTTTGATGCCGTTTTAAACGATTTTTCCGACTATCAGTTTGCTTAACTTTAAGTTATATCTGTGCTATTAGCGATTTCGAAATACGCACAGAAGCTACTTTAGATGCGAGAATACCCAAAACCGAAATAGTAATAAATACCACTACAATATTTGCTACTGTTATAGCTACGGGGTAGGGCAAACTAGGCGTAATCATAACCAACGAAAAGGTTTGTTGTAACCCAACAATTATCAGTCCTAATACAATACCTAAAATACCACCTAGTATGGCCATTAAGCTACCTTGGTAAAAAAAGATTTTACGAATATCTTTTATAGAAGCACCTAATTTAAATAAGGTGCTTAAGGTTTTCTTTTTATCTAAAATCATCATGATTATAGAGCCAACAACATTAAAAAGTGCTATTATTAATACTAAGGTAAAAATTAAGTAAACCGCTAAATTTTCGGTGTTTAGCATTTTATAAAGCGCATCGTTTAATTGTGCTCTGTTTTTTATAACAATAGCGTTTCCTAAAATGCTTGTCAGCTTATTTTTTACTGTGGTTTCGTCTGCATTGGCTTGCATTTTAAATTCTATGCCAGACACCTGATTGGGTGTGTAGCTTAAAAGATCTTGCGTAATGTTTAAATCGGCATATACATAAGTATCGTTTAAAGTCTCGTTAATATCAAATAAGCCAACATTAATACAGTGTATGGCATTAAAAGCGCTTTTGGTAGAGGTAATTTGCCCAGTGCCGGGTTTGGGTACATAAATAGTAACCGATTTTCCGTAATCTAGAACTCCTAAAGAAAGTTGATTAGATACCCCCCAGCCAGCAACCATTTGGGTAGTATTTGGCGCAATCCAACTGCCCTGTACAATAACAGAATCTACCGCATTAACTACACTGTAGTTCTGATCTACCCCTTTAATATAAGCAGGATAATTTTTGTTGTCGAAAGATAGGATTACACGTTCTTCAATGATTTTGGAAAACGAAGCGATATCTTCAAGTGCCGCCAGCTGCTGCTGCTGCTGTTCGGTAATAATAAACGATTTTCCAGTACTTGGTACGGCTTTTAAATCGGGGTCTATAATGGTAGAAAACTGTAAGGTAAAGTCTTTTAAACCAGAAAAACCAGACAATACAATAAATAACGATGCAGCGCCTAAAATAACGCCAATAGCCGCAATTATTGTAATAAAATTTATGGCATTGTTGCTGCTTTTAGAGCGCAAATAACGTTTGGCAATATACAGCGGAAAATTCACTTACGACTTTTTACGTTTTCCTAAAAGGTCCGGATCTGTAATAGGGTTGTCTTTACCTTTTAAAGATTGTTCTATTTGGTCGATATACTCCAAAGAATCATCAATAAAAAACTCTAAATTAGGCATGCGTCGCAATTGGTTTTTAGTGCGTTGTGCTAATTCATGTCTAATTAAAGGCGTATTCGATTTTATGCCTGCTAATAATTCTTTGCCCTTATTATTCGGAAAAATACTTAAATACACCTTAGCAATAGACAAATCTACAGTAACATTTACTTTAGAAACCGATATTAAAATACCTTGCATACCCCCTTGTGTAGCAGCACTTTGTAGTACGTCTACCAAATCGCGTTGTAAAACCGAACCTATTTTTTTCTGTCTATTACTTTCCATGTTGCAAAAATAGTGGATATTTAAAGATAATCTTACTTTTGATAGTAAAATTTATAGTTCTAACATAAAATTATAAAAATGAATAAAATAGAACATATAGGTATAGCTGTTAAACACTTAGAGACCTCTAATGCCTTGTTTGCTAAATTGTTTGGTACGCCACATTATAAGACCGAAACTGTAGCCAGCGAAGGTGTTAAAACCTCTTTTTTTAAAGTCGGTGAAAATAAAATAGAATTGTTGGAAGCCACCACAGCCAATAGCCCAATTGCTAAGTTTTTAGAGCGGAAAGGGGAGGGTGTACACCATATTGCTTTTGATGTAGAAGATATTGTAGCAGAAATTAAACGCTTACAAGAAGAAGGGTTTACAGTACTGAACGAAACGCCTAAACGAGGGGCAGACAATAAGTTAGTTGCATTTTTACATCCTAAAGATGCTAATGGTGTGTTAATAGAACTTTGCCAAGAGATAAAGTAATTAAAAAAAGACTTGCAGTATATTAAAAATAATAGTAATATTGCACTCCAATTTTGAGGTCCTATAACTCAGTTGGTTAGAGTATCTGACTCATAATCAGAAAGTCCCTGGTTCGAGCCCAGGTGGGACCACTTTTTAAGATTGTAAAACCCTGTAAACTATTCGTTTGCAGGGTTTTTTGTTTTCTAGGGGACTAATCAGGGGACAACCAAAATTCTAAAATATTAAAGATTTGTGCTGTAATATTTTTGATACAGAGAATAATTATATTTTATAAAACCTAATTAAGCCTTATAATTACATAAAGCCGCATTTAATTTCTTAATTATTTTATGTTTCAACTGTTTTGGAGACAGCACTTCTATGGCATCTCCAAATCCTAGGATAAGACGTTCTAACTCAAAATTTAAATGTACAACTATTTCTATAACTACACTGCCATCTGGATTTGTACTTAAATGAAAAAAGCTAAGATAAATAGAGAATGATTATTTATAAAATCAATTAAGATGCTTTATAATGAGTATTATATTACTCAAAATAACTATATTTGTATAATATATTACACATTATGTCTAAAAATAATTCAATATTATTACCAAAATTAGAGCGTTTGTTGGAAGAAATGGGCGAGCAAATAAAATTAGCACGTTTAAGACGAAAACTAAGTACAGATCAAGTTGCGGAACGGGCAGGTACGAGTAGAAAAACGCTATATTCTATCGAGAAAGGGAAAAGCTCTGTTAGCATCGGTATTTACATTAAAGTTTTAAATGTACTTGGTTTGGAAAATGACGTTTTGCACATAGCAAAAGATGACGTTCTAGGTCGAAAACTGCAAGATATAGGATTGAAAACTAAAGAGCGCGCTCCAAAAAGAAACTAAAAATGAAACGGACTATATATGTTTACGCCGATTGGTTGGAGTTAGGTGCCCCTGTATTAGTTGGTGAATTATATTCAGAGGCTTTAAGAGGAAAAGAAATTTTTTCTTTCGCTTATCACAGTGATTGGTTGCAATCTGATTATGCCTATCAGCTTGATCCAGATTTAGGCTTGTTTGAAGGTGTACAATATTTGAATGATGAAAAGTCGAATTTTGGGTTGTTTTTAGATTCTTCTCCAGACCGTTGGGGTAGGGTGCTTATGAAAAGAAGGGAAGCGGCACTAGCTAGAAAAGAAGAAAGAAGAGTAGATAGATTATTTGAAACAGATTTTTTATTAGGCGTTTTTGATGGACATAGAATGGGGGCTTTACGTTTTAAATTGAAAAAAGATGGCCCTTTTTTAAATGATAATAAAGAATTGGCAAGTCCGCCGTGGACATCAATAAGGGAATTAGAACAAATAAGCTTGCGTTTAGAAGATGATGATAGTCTGGATGACCCCGATTATTTAAAGTGGTTACAGATGCTTGTTTCTCCTGGTTCTTCTTTAGGTGGCGCTAGACCAAAAGCAAGTGTACTGGATAACGAAGGTCATTTATGGATTGCTAAATTCCCAAGTAAAAATGATGGCGATGATATTGGTGGATGGGAAATGGTAATTTACGAATTAGCTATTCAGTCTGGAATTAAAATGGCAGACTCTCAAGCTGAAAAATTTAGTAGTAGCCAGCATACATTTTTAACTAAACGTTTTGATAGAACCAGTTTGGGCGAAAGAATTCATTTTGCATCTGCAATGACCTTATTGGGCTATACCGATGGCACAGATGCTTCCACGGGAGCTAGTTATCTTGAATTGGTAGATTTTATCACGAAGCATGGCGCGAGCCCAGAAAATGATTTAAAACAACTATGGCGAAGAATTGTTTTTAGTATTTGCGTGTCAAATACCGACGATCACCTAAGAAATCACGGTTTTTTATTAACAGATAAAGGTTGGGTTTTATCTCCTGCCTATGATATAAATCCCGTAGAAACGGGAACGGGTTTAAAATTAAATATATCTGAAGACGATAATGCTTTAGATCTTGATTTAGCCTTAGAAGTTGCTCCTTATTTTAGGGTTGAAGCAGCGGAGGCATCACAAATAATAAACCAAATAACCCAGGTTGTAAGTAGTTGGGGCGTAATAGCTAACAAATATGGGTTGTCTAGAAGAGAACAAGAATTAAAAGCTTCTGCGTTTATTATAGAGAGCTAGTCTTTGATGGTAGTATCTCACTAAGTGTGTAAAGTTAAAAATATCGAGGGTTATAGTTCTCGATATTTTTTTGTTTAATCTTGCCTGTCGGTATACAGGTTTTAAAATTTACACACTTTTCGGGATAGTGTCTTTTCCAAAACAATTCATAGCTTATTTTTCTAGCTAGCTTTTTTATCTTAATTAACAGATTTACTTTTTAATAATTTTATAAACGTGTTTGCTAGCAGAATTCACTTCTTGAATAGATAAAAAATAAACGCCACTGGTGCATGAAGAAAGATCTAAGCTGTTTTTTGAGTTAGTTTTCTCAAAGAGCAATTTACCAGTTTGAGAAAACAGTTGTAAATTATAAAATTTACCTTCTTGGCTATTCCAATTCAGTGAGTTAACAAAAGGGTTAGGGTATAGTTTTAATTGGTTTAAGTTTGTATTATTTTCAATTTCTTCAACTCCTAATGTTTCCGAAACGTTTTTATAAACAGACACTAATCCATTATATGTAGAAAAGTTGTCAATAAACAAATCGTGTTTACCATCGTTATTATAATCGTATAATAGCAAATCTCCTTTAGTATTATAATCATCATTATCATAATAAGCTTTGTAAGAGTCAATTGTGATTCTGTTAAAAGTTAAATAGTCTGTTGTTGTGTAATAAAAAATATTATTCATGTATGATGGCTTATCATAATTCCAAGCATAAATTTCATAAATCCCATCTTCATCATTATCGTAAAACTCTATGTCTTCGATATTTAAATTTTCGATCACAATTGGTTCAAAATTATTTTGACCATCATTTTTGAAAAATATAAATGAAGAATCATAAATAGTATTGTATAGAAAAAAGTCCAAATCACCATCTAGATCTACATCCTTTATTTTTAGATGACCGCTATCATATTTACCATCATTAAACTTGGTTAAGCTATTCTCTGAAAATTGCTCATTATCATTCTCAAATAAAGTTATTTCAGTTATCCATTGATCCTTTTTGTAATAATAATTCAAAACCAATATATCGGTTTCACCGTCCTTATTAAAATCGTCATAAGCGAATGTTATGGGTGAAAGATTATCAACATTACCACTTATAATTAAGGGCTGTAATACTCCAAAATCAACTCCTTTATTATTTTTTATCCAATACAATCCGCTCTTATCCCCAGAAGCTTCATTATGCCTATCAAAAATTATATCTTGAAAGCCATCGCTATCTATGTCTGCAAAAGAAATTTTAGTTGTTAAAAAATCATCAGAAAGCGAAATAGATTGAATAAATTCAAAATTATCGTTTCCTAAATTTTTATAAAACTTAATGTAATTTCTATAATTCTTAAAATCAACAACATCTCCAAGGCCATCATTATTGAAGTCTGTGATATTGTTATATGTATAATAGTTTGTATTGGGGTTAGACTGTACTCCAATTAAATGTTGTATTGGGCTTAATTCGTTATTAGGTTTTATTTCAAAATAACCTAATCCACTATCGGTACCTATACAAATATCTTCTTTACCATCACCATTCATATCTATTATAGAAAAATCGTTTGGAGAAATAAATTGTTGAATACAAATGGTTTTATCTTCGGAACCATCTATATCATTATTTATAAAAATCTCATTATCGTATGGGCCTGAAGTGAAAGTAAAATCTAAATTGGTATCGTTATTGAGGTCTAAAAAATTAAATTGAGCTAAATCATACATGTTATTTATCTCAAAATGTTCTAATACTACCTGTGGCTTTTCAAACACGCCATCTTGAATTTTAAATTTGTATATATTAGAGTGATTGCTTTGAGTTTCTATTGCAATGTAAACGGAATAAACTTCATTATCTTCTTTTTTAACGTGAATTAAATTCGATGAAAAAGTAGTGCTGGGAAAAAAAGGAATGTTTTCAACTTGCATTACGTCTTTTAAAAAAACAAATTCATTTTTATCTTCATCAAAATCAAAATATCTCACCCAAAAGGATTCATTTTTCCAATATAAAATATCTTTAATCCCATTTCCATCAAAGTCCATTACGACATAAGAATTTAATTGAGACTGTGCTTGTAGTATGCCTGGATTGACAAAATTATCTTCTTCATTCAAATAAATTCTTAATACATTTCTGCCTAATACATAAAAATCAAAATCACCATCATTATCGATGTCATCAATTTTATAAATTGAATTTGAAGAGCCTAATGAAAACAAAAATTGAGCAGGCTGAAACCCTCCTGTTTTATTGTTTATTAACACATATGCATCGTTGTTATAATAAGACTTATCAATTAAAATCAAATCGATAAAACCATCTTTATTATAATCAAATTTTAAGGGATCGATTGTGTAAGAGCCAACAAAATCAGCGATTTTTTGTGTTTCGCCAAATGTATCATTTTGTAAGTTATGTAAAACACCAATATTCTTATAAGAATAATAAGTTATTAGATCTGGATACCCATCATTATTTAGGTCTAAAGAAAGAATAGGTTGTTTGTTTACATCTAATTTAATTGGTGGAATAGCATTAAAATTTCCACTCTCATTTTTCTGTAATACAATATGCTTCGAATTAACGATATTATGTTTTATAATATCCAAATCTCCATCCTTGTCGAAATCATCATAAATAATTTTGTTACTTAGATTATGATGATCGTAAATATTCACTTTATCCTCAAAGCTTATTTGCCCAAAACCAGACTTAACAAAAAACAGGATTAAAGTAAAAAGTAAAATTTTTCTTTGTAGGTTTTTATCTAAAACAAAAGCTTTTTTAAATATGAACGCAAAAAATGCTCCAACAATCATCGGAAGCCAACTTCCTAAAATAAGCATTGTTATTGAGGTGCTTATATAGGTTAAACCAATAAAGAGTTTATAGCTAAGCTTAAATTTATATCTAATTAAAGGGTATTATAATCGGGAAATCAAATTGTACACAGTTTGAAATCAAATAGTACATAAATTTAAACAAAGGTAAACAAATAACCACCGTTTAAACAACATTAAAATATCATTTAAACGGTGGTAAAAAGCTACTTAAACAACATAATATCCGTATAGCTACTATTGTAGTTCACACTGGTGTTAACCTCTAGCTTTGTAGCATGAGCAAACGGATTAGATGTTAAGGTTCTATTGCCAACCCACTCACAAAGCTCTATTATGGATGATTTGTTCGAAGTGAAATAAAAGTACCTTTGGCCTTCCAATACGCTCAATACATCTAAATAATCGCTTAAACTCCAATAGTTTTTATAAGTAACCGAAGTGGTTTGCAAATAAGGTGGATCTATTAAAAATACCACATTAGGCGTATCTTTATACTGCTCAAATATAGCCTTATAGTCTAAACTTACTATGTCTAAACCAGTTAAATAGCCGTCGGCATTATAGTCGCTCATTCTAACGCAATTATATAGCGTGCTTTTCTCTAAATCGGTATAATTAAGCACATACTTCATACTAAATAGCAGCGACGACGATATTGTAATATAATCTACATACCCGTTTTCGTTTTCATGCTGTTTTATCGCTTTTAAGACACGTTCTTTAACCTCACCCGTTATACGCTTATCTTTAGGCCAATCGTTTACTAGCGCCCTTATTTTTGCTAGCAACACGTTAGTTTGTGGTATAGCGTTAATGCGTTCACGATAATTATCGTAGTCGTTATAGATCACCTTAGCATTTGGATAGTGTTGTTTGGCCGTGTGTGCTAATAAGCCGCTACCTCCAAATAAATCTACATAAACACCGTCTGCAGGATATTTGTGTAACGCTTCTTTAAAACTTTTAATAAATTTCCGTTTCTGACCCATAAACGGCAAAGGCGCAGTTGTGTACTGTTTTTTCTTCATTTCTGTTCGTTTTTTGATTGATGATTAATTGATGATTGATTGATGATTGATTGATAAACTCTATATTTGCGCTTCCGACGGTATAACAAAAAATAATAAAGCCAGTAGCTCCCAGAAGACTTATGTCCTCCAGTAGCTACTGGCTCTTGTTTTAAAAATACCGTCGGAAGTTTTTTAAAAGCTGGGGGACTCTTATTTATCCCCCGACAATCGGTGATTAGTCGATTATCGTGTAGTTTTCATCGAGGGCTTTCCTCGTTCTGTCCATGTCGCGTTGGGCTTGGCCTTTGGTTTTTGCCGCGCCTTTTACCTCTGCTTTCGGCCTTTCAGAATTATCCAGAATAGCAAGATAGAACACATACTCGCTGCCTGCTTCTAGATTGCTTGCAGGAACATTATAACTGCTGTTCTTATCAACGCTTATAATAGCGCGGTCGCCAATGATATGCGAGACTGTCGCCACTTTTTTGTGTAATGTTGTTTTTTGGGCAAAACTGGCTACACTTACCAATAATGCCATAACTACTAATAGTCTTTTCATAGGATTTGGGGTTTTAAAATATTAATATTCTCGTATTGATGCACTTTGGTTCTGGCTGCTATTACAGCGTTGTACATCGCGTTATAACAATGGTTTTCGTCTAGTTTATCTAATAACTTCACTAAAAATTTACCGTATTTATTTAAGCTGTCAAGCTCTACGTTCCAGCCTAGTACTTCGCTAATGGTATCGTCTTTATCTCCAAACGCGTAGCGGATGTCCGTGTCTCGCAAAAACAACCAGTTAAAGAAACCACCAAACACGGCGTTACCTAACTGGTCGTAACTGGCTGCTATCTCTATAAAGAAACTGGAAGTTCCTGCCAAAATATCTCGTGCCTTACGCTTTTCGTTAGTAATGCTTACTACTACTTTCCAAATAAAAGCTAGCGGCGTTACTACTGCAAAAAGCACCAAACTAACAGCTATTAAAATGACTCCTAAAAGGAGATTTCCTATATTGGTAAAGAATTCTTTCATGTTTTTTAAATTTCAAATGGATAATCGTGTTCATCGTATAGATCTATAATACCTGCTCGTAATTTTGCTTCTAATTGGTTGTACAAATCCGTTCCTACGTTTTCTGTTCCCAACTCTACCAACATCATGTAACATTTTGTCCATTTTCCAAAGCAAATGGTATCTCCTAAAGGCTCTAACAACAATTCTAGTGCGTTATAATCGGCCAGCTCTAATTCTGCGCCTAGTTGGGCGCGCAAAGACGCCGTCATTAATCTGAACTCTTCCTTACCGCGCTGCTCACGCAATATTTGTAAGTCTACCTGCTCTTGTATTAAACGCTGTTGCTCTTGTAATGCCTTATCTTCTAATTCTTGGGTAGTAAGAGGTAAAACTTCCCTTGTACCTATATCGTTAACTTCATCATAGATTATACCACCCAATTTATGGGTCGATGTACTGTATTCTGGTGCGACAAATTGTCTATACCCATCTTCAAACCATTGTGTTGAATTGGATTGTGAATTATAGTTTATGTTTGTGCCTTTTACTTTTGGTATAGAGACCAAGGTATAAGGTGTTTCGTTTATGTTTATATATTTATCCATTATAAGTTGTAATAAGTTATTATATTCGATTCTAAATCAGATAACTGAGCTTCTATGTCAGTCAGGAATACGATTCCTTCTGTAAATCTACCAGTTGCTTTACCATTATTAGATGTAACGCTTAATACTTGAATTCTACTAGATGTATTTAAATTTATAGAAGTTATACTATCACTCGTTTCTGTTAACAGATCTCCATTGACCTTACCTATAAATCCGCTATTCCCTTGTATATGATATACAGTATCTAGTTTATAATTAGTCCCCTCATAAATAGAAGTATTAAATACTGTTGCTCCATTAAGCGTCCTTATACCGTGATTGGTATTATTCTCGTTTGTTAATGATTGTATACGTCTTACTCCACTACCAGATTGACCGTCAAACGGAGCTATACCAAATATTGCATTATCTGCTGAATCTGCTATGGTATTAGCACCTACTACTAGTAAAAATAAATTCATATCTCCGCCTGCAATTGAAAATCCTGATGTTGCAAAATTATTACCTGAGTTTACGGTTTCTACAATATAAGGATAACCAGCAGACGTTACATTTACCACACCATCAGTTGCAATATTACCACCAAAACCAACTGCGTTTAAATGTCTACCATTACCACTTGCATCATAGATGACATCAACTGTGGCATAATCTGATCCTAGCCAATTTTCAATGTGGGGGATATCCAATTCATTATTACTATCCCATTGACATAAGAGTGTATCATTAGTTACCCCATTTCTTATTGTCATAGGATTTGCGTGTGTTGCGCTTAATCTTCTTGCTATAGAATAAGCAGTTGCAGGCGAATAGTTGTCTAGTAAATAACTACCCCCATAAACATTAAAAAAATTTGCTTTCTTTTTCATGTTATCCCGCTTGTGTTATTGTTGTCCATACCGTGCCGTCGTACAGGCGTTCTACCGTTATTAAATTAAGTACCGTGCCATCGTAAGATCCTGTTAGGTTGTTTGTCCAAGTGACTGGTAATGTTAAACCATAATCGCCAGTTGCGTATATAGTTAACACTTTACTGGTGTTTGTAGGCAAGTTCCAATCTTCTGTAATGGTAAAGTTTTGCGAAAGGGTTAATATTATAGTCTCTGTCCATAACCAATCTACTTCGTGCGCCACCCCAACAGACACGTTTAAACAGCGGTCGTGCATGGTAGCTCGCACCGTACTGGCTTTTAAATACCCTTCGCTTGCATGGTTACCCCAACCAAAAGCAGACTCCCAATTACTTATTTGTGTTTCTGTAATCGCTTTTACATAGCTTGGTACAGTAGGGTCGGTTTCATTTCCAGATCCTTCTCCTGATCCAAACCCTTGAGCATTAACCCATTCTTGAGTAGCTAGGGTTCCAGAGCTATTTGGTATATATAGCAATATAGCAGCCATTACTTGAGAGTAATCCAGTTCCACTATGTTAAAACTATTTGTTGATTCTAGCCCTATTCTTCTGTTATCACTACCTAAGCTAATTACATCACCTAGAATTCGTGTTTCATTGCTATTAACAAAAACAGTCCCGCTATTAACATTAAAATCATTGCTAGATAGAATATGTGTTCTAACAGTCTCTATTTTAAAGAAAGCCCCTGTAATTGAATGACCTAAGTGTCTTCCTATTTTTATACCTCCATAATTCGAGCCTGAAGTTCCTATAAACAATTCAACGCCTGATGACGAATCGTTTATAATATTGTATCCAGGCAACTCACCTTCTTGCAAAGCCGCATTCCAAGTATCTATATCCTCTTCAGTTATACCTTTAACCCACATTGGTACTGTTGGGTCGGTTTCCTCAACTTCTCCGTTTATTTCTGGCTTATTTCTTATAAAATCCGCTGCTTGGTCGTCGTCCTGTTCCCAGTCAGATTGCACTTGGGGATTTAGCCCCTCCAACTTCTGCTTTTCTTCTGTAGTATAGTTGTTTTCTGTCAAACCCCAACCCTCTACCTTATCTACTTTTTGGTTGAGATAGGTGTCTAAATTTTGTACATCTGTTGTTGGTATCGGTTCGTCTTTATGACGATAGCTATCCCAAACCGCCCAAAATTGGGCTTGGGTCGGCTTCAAGCCAGTACGGAACCAGTTTTTTATTGTGCTTAAAGGTGTTGCCATAATTGTATTTTTTTTATCATCCTGAGCGGAGTCGAAGGGTTAGTTTCCTGTATAAATTATATATGCTAGCGTGTAGTACGGTGGACGGTTTTCGTGAGCTGCGCCACCACCTTCACCACTAATGGTATGGTTGTGGTTACCACTACTAGAGGTTGTTTTTGTTTCGTTAACTGTTGTTCCTGGTTGTAAGTCGGTACCACCACCACCAGAACTAGAACCTGTCTTAAAGGTCATGGTATGCGTGTGGCTGCCTGCATGGTTTGTAAAACCGCCGTGGTTGTGGTTTGGCATTTCGTTTACCGTAAGGGTATGCGTTTTTTCTCCGCCTGTTTTACCTATGGCATTATAATCGGTGTCTGTTGAATGGTAGCCTACTATAAAACGCCCACGTAAATCGGGAGTGCCATTGGTACCGTCGCATAGTTGCCAGCCTGTAGGAATGCTGGCCACAGAACCGCTGTATAATTGTGGGTT
>JAUIBP010000011.1 GCA_030427735.1 Bacteroidia bacterium
AAGTTAAGCCCATTAGCGCCGATGGTACTGCATTTGTGGGAGAGTAGGTCGTCGCCTTTTTTAGAAATCCCCAACATGAATTTGTTGGGGATTTTTTTGTTTAAATACTTTAGTGACATGGTGATGCGGTTATGCTGTGACGCGGTGAAATGGTTTTGTAAGTGCCCCCAAAATCTAAAACTCAAAACTTAAATTCCAATCTTTCTTTGGTTTACTATGATCTGGTTGCCACCAAAGTCCAGCATTATTCATTACTTCCAATTAGTACATTGTTAGATTAAATAATTATAACATTAAGCTAATCTTCAAATTTTAAAACCTAAAATAGTCTATATTCTAGGATCTAGCTGTCTAGCAGCTCAATTCTCGTTTCTCAATACTTGATCACTAATTGCTAATTTAACTTTATCTTAATGGCATGGTGCGTTATAGGTTATATGGAATCCTTTCATTTGTGGTTCATTTTAATTTATGCGTAGTTCTAAACAGATATACCGTTTTAAGAAAGGAGATTACAAGACTTTTGAGCTTATTTTCGATGCTTATTGGCATAGATTATATGCTTATGCATTTAAAATTTATAGGGATGAAGCTATATGTGAAGATATTACTCAAGAAGTCTTCGTTAATTTATGGGATCGAAATCAGGATAGTGAAATTTTAAATATAGAAAGTTACCTGTTTAGAGCAATTAAATATCGGGTGGCTAATCGAATTCGTGACTTGAAGCTAACCGAGGATTTAGAATCTGTTATAGCTAGTGTTCCTTATCATGAATCTCCAGATGCCATTATAGAAAGTAGTGATGCGGAGCAACAAATTAAAATTTTATTAGAACAATTACCACCTAAATGTCAAGCAATATTTGAATTGAGTAGATTCGAGCATGTGGATAATGCCACTATAGCAAAAGACTTAAATATTTCTATTCGTACGGTAGAAACACAAATTAGTAGAGCTTTAGCATATCTTCGATTAAAGTTACCACATTACAATATTTTAATGTTAATGCTTAGTTTGTTAAATCGATTTTAAGGGAAATTTGATAATGTTATTAAAAGATTAAGTCGTAATTTTTATATGCGTGTTGTAAGACTTTTTTGTGTCTTACTTATAAAACACCATATTTTGAATACAACCCAGTTTTACAAATTAATCGAAAAATTTTCTAAAAAAGAAACATCTGCTTCAGAACAGCAAATTGTTGACTCTTTGTTTAAAGCATTTCAAAAGTTAAATGTTCAGGTTGAAGAACATTCTAAAACTGAAAGAGAACGCATATATTATAATATTTCAACTAAAATTCAAGTTCCTAATATCAAGCCAAAAGCTAAGCACAATTATTATACGTGGGCTACTTTGGCTAGTGCCTGTGTAGTCGCTCTTGTTGTTATTCAGCAACTTTTCTTTCAAACTGTGGTTATAAATACTAATAGAGGCGAACAAAAACAAGTCACCTTACCCGATGGTAGTTTAGTTACTTTAAATGCCAATAGTGAATTGGAGTATCCTAAAACTTTCGAAAGTATTAGGACTATAACGTTAAAGGGCGAAGCCTTTTTTAATGTTAAACGAGACACCTCTAAACCTTTTGTTGTGACATCGAATGGCTATACAACTCAAGTTTTAGGAACGTCCTTTAATATTAACGCGAAGCAGCAACACGATATTTTTGTAAGTGTTAATTCTGGTAAAGTAGAAGTGGCATCTAAACATAATTATAATGAAAAGGCTGTTTTGGTTAAGGATCAGCAGGTACGATTCTCACATCAAAAATTAATTGCTAAATACAACCATAACAGCGCAGATTATAATGCTTGGACCCAGCGTGTTATTTTGTTAAAGGATACATCTGTAGCAGAGCTAGAGTGTATTTTAGAAGATTGGTATAATGTAAATATTAGTATAACAGATGCCTCGTTACTTAGCGAAACCTTATCTGGAAAATTTAAAAACGAGTCTTTAGAAACCGTTTTACAGAGTATAGCTTTAATTAAACATTTAAAAATAGAAATACATGAGGATAACACAATAACTATTAGCAAAAAAGAAAATTAAAAAGCCCATACCTGCTGCAACAGGGACGGGCCGTAAAAAATGATTACCAGATAAATACCAGAATCAAATTGTAATGAAAACAAAACTACAAATTTTAAAACTGTATTTGTGTAGTTTCTTGCTTATTTGTTTAAGTACAGGAGTACATGCGAATGCAGTTTCTTCTTCCAAAGAAGATCCAATTACTATACAAGTAACAAACGAAGAGATAACAAAAGTTTTCTCTAAAATAGAAGCGCAAACCTCATATACGTTTGTGTTCGATACAGAAATTACTCAACAAACGCCTAATATTAGTTTAAATTTAAAAGAAACCACAGTAAATGAATTATTAGCTGTTTTGGCAAGGCAGTCTAACTTACAATTTAGGGTTATTAATTCCACCATTACCGTATTACCAAAAACTACTGTACAGGTACAAACTATTACTGGGCGTGTCTTAGATGAGCAAGGATTACCATTACCAGGAGCAACTATATTAGAACAGGGCACAGCAAACGGTACGGCAACAGACTTTGATGGTTATTTTACTTTAGCATTAACAACAACGCCTGCTACTTTAGTTGTAACCTATATGGGGTACGAAACGCAAGAGGTAGCCGTAGGAGATGTAAAGCAAATAGACATTCATATGGCGCCTTCTGTAAGTGCTTTAAACGAAGTTATTGTAACTGCATTGGGTATTAAACGTGAGGAAAAAAAATTAGGATATGCCCAAGCTACTGTAGATGGCGAAAATTTAAGTAAAACTAATCCTGTTAATTGGTCGTCTGGACTTAAAGGAAAAGTAGCCGGTATGGGAGTTGTATCATCAGGCTCTGGACCAATTAATTCTCAACAAATTGTATTAAGGGGGTATAGTTCTTTCGATTTACAGCAAAATTACGCCCTTGTAGTTGTCGATGGTGTACCAGTAAATACAGAAATGACAACATCGGGATCTTCTAGTGCCTATATGGGTGAAGACTCTCCAATAGATTATGGTAATGGGATTTCAGATTTGAATTTAGATGATATTGAAAACATTACTGTGCTTAAAGGTCCAAACGCTTCTGCGCTTTATGGAAGCCGTGGTCAGAATGGTGTAATCATGATTACTACTAAATCTGGAAAAACCAATAAGGGTATAGGTGTTACTTTTAATTCATCTACAACCTTAGATGTGATCCAGCGCTGGCCAGATTATCAATATAAATACGGTCAAGGTACTGGGAAGTCGTTTAATACTGAAGGCGATCCTTATTATTCGTATGGTGGTTCGGATGACGGTAATAATACAGGGAGTACTAGTAGTGCTTGGGGACCTGAATTTAACGGACAATATTATTATCAGTACGATCCAACTTTAGAAGGTCAATCAGCCGAACGTCAATTGTGGCAGCCCTATAAAGATAACCGTAAAGATTTTTGGAGAACAGGTGTTACTGTACAAAATGGGGTGTCTTTACAAGGTGGTACAGATAAAGGATCTATGCGCGCCTCTATAGGTCATACCAAAAACGAATGGATTATGCCTAATACAGGTTACGATCGTATAACAGCATCTATAAACTCAAAGTATCAGATTTCAAAAGGTATTAATTTAGGTGCTGTGGTAAACTATAATAACCGCTCTAGCGATAATTTACCAAGTACGGGTTATAATAACGGAAGTATTGCTTACTTCATGATTTTTCAAAACCCTAATATCGATCTAGATTGGTATCGCCCCATTTGGATGGATGGTAAAGAATATATCGATCAAATTAATCCGTTTAGTTCGTATATAGACAACCCTTACTTAATTGCTTACGAAGCTTTAAATACATTAGAAAGTAGTCAGGTTGTAGGAAATATTTTTGCAGACATAGACTTTAACGACCACTGGTCGCTTATGTTGCGTACCTCATTAAATACTTATAATCAGCAGCGCGAATTAAAACGTCCGTTTAGTATCAACCGCTATGCAAGAGGTTTTTATCAGAAACAATTGGTGCAAAAAGAAGAAGTTAATAGTGATTTCTTGCTGACTTACGATAAGCAGTTTAGTTCTAATTTTGCTTTAACAGTTAATGCTGGAGGTAATTATCGCACCGAAAAACGTCGCCAGTTAACATCTAATGTAGATGGTTTGGTAATACCAGAGGTTTATAAACTAGCCAATGGTATAAATGCCCCAAATACTTATGCAGGCGACTCTAATAAAATTGTAAGTAGTTTGTATGGCATGTCTACATTTTCTTTTAAGGATCAAGTGTTTTTAGATGTAAGCGCACGTAACGATTGGTCTAGTACTTTACCAGAATCTAATTGGTCTTATTTTTATCCGTCTGCTAATTTAAGTGTCATTGCTTCAGATATTTTTAATTTCAATTCAAAGGCTTTTAACTTTTTAAAGTACCGTTTTTCGTATGCAAAGGTGGGTAACGATACAGATCCATATCAAACTCAAAAATATTACGATAATAGTGCTTTCGCAAGTTCTGCAGTGGTAGATAACACATTATTTAATACCGATTTAAAACCAGAAACATCACAAAGTTTCGAAACAGGTATCGAAGCGCGATTTGCCAATAACCGAATTAATTTAGATTTTAGTTTGTATAGTGTAACTACAGACAATCAGATAATTACGTTGCCGCTTAACTGGAGTACAGGGTTTAGCTCTAAATATGCTAACGCAGGAAAAATTCGCAATCAAGGTATCGAGTTAACTTTAGGAGCAAAGATTGTTGATACAGATAACTTTAGTTGGAAATCAACTTTAACGTGGTCTAAAAATGAGGGTGAAGTATTCGAATTACCAGACGAAGTAGATAATCAATTTATTATTGATACTGGAGGAAATGCCTCTATGATTGCTAAAGTAGGAGGATCTCCAACGGCAATATATGGTTATGGTTTTCTAAGATCTCCAGAAGGAGAAATTGTTTACGATAGTGCCGGATTACCTGCCTATCCTGTCTCTGGAGACATTCAGTATATAGGCGATGCAACACCAGATTGGCGTGCGGGCATTAATAACGAGTTTCGTTGGAAAAATTTTAAGTTTAGTTTCTTACTCGATGGTCAGTACGGAGGTATAGTATATTCTCAATCCCATCATAAATTAACTCAGCAAGGTAAATTAACCCACACATATATGGGAAGAGAAACTATGACCATTATTGGAGATGGGGTAGTGTTAAATGACGATGGAACCTATTCGCCTAATACCACGGCAGTAGCAACTCCAGATTGGTATAACCGCTATTATCGTCGTGCCAACGTAGAGTCTAACTCGTTTGATGCGTCTTTCTTAAAATTACGAGAAGTTGCCTTACAGTACAGTTTGCCAAAACAATGGTTAACACACTCTTTTATACAGAGTTTAGACATTAGTCTATACGGCAGAAATTTATTTATGGTAACAGATTTCCCAATTTACGATCCAGAAACAGCAGCCTTAAACGGAAACCGAATTATGCCAGGAGTCGAAATGGGGCAAATGCCATCGCCAGCCAATTACGGTGTAAACTTAAAATTGAATTTATAATATAATAACAATGAAAAAACTACATATTATTTGTGCTATAGTACTTGGAAGTATACTAAGTAGTTGTACAAGCGATTTTGAAGCAACCAATACAGACCCTAACCGAATAGAAGAAATTAGTCCAGGTACACTGTTAAATCCAATTATATATGGAGTGTCTAGTCACCATGCCGACCGCGCTTACGATATTACCTTTAATCTTATGCAAGTGTCCTTACCTTATCCAAGTATTTCTGGAGGGTTGCATCGTTACGATGTAAGTGCAGGAATTGGTAATTCGTCTTGGAACACATATTATAAATGGCTGAAAAACATTAAAGAAATGGAAAAGGCTTGTGATGCTTACGAAGATAATAATTATAAAGCGATAGCATTAACATTAAAAGCCTGGGTGTATTCTAACCTTACCGATTTGTTTGGCCCTGTATCTATGACAGAGGCATCAAGCGGAGACGAAGATATAATTTACCCAGGTTTCGATACACAAGAAACCGTGTACCATACCATTTTGGCTGATTTAGAATCAGCCAATCAGCTGTACGATTTAAGTGATACTATGGTGTATTCTGAAGATATTTTATTTGGGAACGATATATCGCGTTGGCAAAAGTTTACTAATGCATTGCATTTAAGATTATTGCTGCGGACGTCTAATGTAATACCATCGCATTTCGATACCATGGCTAATATGATTAATAACCCAGAAGTTTATCCTGTGTTCGAAACAACAGAAGAATCTGCTATTTTACAAGTTACAGGAGTAGAACCAAATGTATCACCTTGGGGACGTCCGCAAGATTTCAGATTGGGAAAAAAAATGGCATCTTTTTTTATAGATCATCTAAACAGTTGGAACGATCCGCGTTTAGCGATTATTGCAACAACTGGCGCCGACTTACAAGGTAATAATTTAGGTTATATTGGTATACCTAGCGCTTATGCAGGTTCCGATTCACAGTTTCAGTTCGAGGCTTCTACTTTTAATATCGAGCAAGCTACAAACCCTATGCAAATTATGATTTTACCGTATTCGGAAGTTGCCTTTATAAAAGCAGAATTAGCGCAACGAGGTTATATAGATAATGCAGAAGGTTATTATAAAGAAGGAGTGAAAGCAGCTATAAATCAATGGGAAGTAGAAATGCCAGAAACTTATTTCGATACCTCTATTGTGCAATATAATGGTAGTCTAGAACAGATTTTACTTCAAAAATATTATGCTTTGTATTTTACAGATTATCAACAATGGTTTGAGTACAGAAGGACAGGGTATCCAGTATTGCCAAAAACCGAAGCCATGTTGAATAATGGCGACATGCCATCGCGTATGTTTTATCCAAATGATTTAGCAATAGAAAATGCCTCAGGTTATCAGGAAGCCTTAGAGCTTTTAAATGGACCAGACGATATTAATACCAAAGTTTGGTGGGACGTTGATTAATTTTTAAAAAATTACATATAATATTATGAAACAATTTTTTGTATTAGGCGTGCTGTTTTGCAGTTCGCTTTTAGGATGGTCTCAAAACCAAGTATCTGGAACCGTTTTTGAAGATACTAATGCTAACGGGAAACAAGACCGTAACGAGCAAGGTATTGCAAAAGTTGCTGTTACAAACGGAAAAGAAGTTGTACAAACCGATGCAAACGGATACTATGTCTTGCCAGCCTCAAACGATATGATTGTGGCGGTTATAAAACCAGAGAATTACACATTTCCGTTAAACGATAAAAATTTACCTCAGTTTTATTACATTCATAAACCAGAAGGTTCTCCAAAAAGTAAATTCACTGGTGTAGCGCCAACAGGTAACTTGCCCAAAGCGGTAAACTTTGGCTTGTATCCAAATAAAGAATCTAACGATTTTTCAATTTTAGTTTTCGGCGATCCGCAGCCTTATACTAAGCAAGAGGTAGATTATTTTGAAAAAGCTATCGTAAAAGAAGTTGTTAATACCAAAGACGTTGTTTTTGGTATGAGTTTAGGCGATTTGGTAGGTAACGATCTGTCCTTATTTAAACCGTATCAAGATGCGATACAACAAATTGGTCTACCTTGGTTTAACGTAATGGGAAATCACGATCTTAATTTCGATACCACGGAGGATAAGTTTTCTGATGAAACTTATGAAGCGAATTTTGGACCTTCTAACTATGCCTTTAACTACGGAAAGGTTCATTTTATTGTTTTAGACGATATTTTGTATCCAGATCCAAGAAAGCAAACCAAATATTGGGGAGGTTTTCGTCCAGATCAGTTAGATTTTATCGAAAACGATTTGAAATTTGTACCTAAAGATCACCTTATTGTTTTGGCCTTTCACATTCCATTAACCGAACCGGACAACGATGCGTTTCGGGATGAAGATCGTGAAACCTTATTCAATTTATTAAAAGATTTCCCGAACACCTTGTCGCTTTCGGCGCATACTCATATTCAAAAACAAGATTTTATAGCAGGTCCAGCAAGCTGGGAATTGGGTAGAAAACATCACGAGTACAATGTAGGAACTACCTCGGGTGATTGGTATTCAGGAGTACTTAACGACCAAGGTGTGCCAGTGTCTACCATGCGCGATGGAACGCCAAAAGGCTATGCGTTTATCGATTTTAAAGGGAATACTTATAAAACCAGATATAAAGTGGCAGGCAAACCAGATGATTATCAAATGTCTGTTTTTGCGCCAAAAGTGCTCGCCAAGGATAAGCGAACAAAATCGGGGGTTTACGTAAACTTTTTTATGGGTGAAGCTTCAGATGCTGTACAATATCGGATTGATAACGGCAAGTGGAAACCAATGAAACATGTAGAAGAAGCCGATCCAAATTACGTGGCCGATGTCATGCAATGGGATTTAACAGAAACCCTTTTAGAAGGAAAACGTGGCTCTAATCCAATAAAGAGTAAACATTTATGGTTTGGGAAATTAAATACCAAATTACCTGTAGGCACACATAATATTGAGGTGAAAGCAACCGACATGTATGGAAATGAATTTACAGGTTCTGCAACTTATAAAATTGAAGGTTCTCAGTTTTAAATTGTGTTTGTGAATTGCTTGCCCAGACAATACGTTTGGGCAAGTTTGTTTAAATTTAAGATTATGAAAAAAATAGTGTATTGCAGTTTGGTTTTGTTAGCGTTTATGTCGTGTAAAGACACAACTAAAAATAGCAAAGAAACACCATCTGAATCTGTGGAGGTTAGTTTAAATGCACACAGTATAAAAGTACAGGGACATCGCGGCGAACGAGCGCATAGTCCCGAGAATACCATTATAGGATTTAAAAGAGCCATACTTAAAGGGGTAGATGTAGTGGAGCTAGATGTTGTAATGTCTCAAGATTACCAAGTTGTTGTGTCTCACGAACCCTATATGTCTTCGGCTTATGTGCTGACGCCTTCGGGAGATAGTATTCATAAAATGAATGAAAAGCAATATAACTTGTACAATATGCCTTACGATAGCATTCGGCAGTACGATGTAGGTAGTAAGGTGAATTCTCGTTTTCCAGAGCAACAACTACAAGCGGCATATAAACCTTTGTTAGCTGAAGTTATAGATAGTTTGGAGCATTTTATAAAGCAAAATCATTTAAAACCTGTTGGTTATAATATAGAAATAAAATCAAATCCAGATGTTTACGATATTTACCAACCACGACCAGAAAAATTTGTAGAGGTGGTGATGGCTGTAATGCATTCGAAAACTATAGCGGGTAGCTACAATATACAATCTTTCGATCCATTTATTCTTGAAGAAATGCACAAGCGTTATCCCAAAGTGCCCTTAGCATTTTTGGTGTCCGATGGTCCGTTTCAGGAACATTTAAATCAACTGAGTTTTGTGCCACAAATTTACAGCCCTAATTATAAGCTTCTTGAGTATATTGATGATGTAAAAGCTGTACAAGACAAAGGAATGCAAGTTATTCCTTGGACAGTAAATTCTCCCGAGTCCATCAAGAAAATGATAGATTTACAGGTGGATGGCATTATTACCGATTACCCAGAACGTGTTATTTCGGCTTTAAAACGCTAATCATTTCTAAAATATCTCCTCATGGCTATGTTGCATGAGGAGTTTATTTTAATGAATTAATCAATGCTTAATAATTTTAAAGACTTGATTTTGTTTTTTACCAGAATATAAGTGAACAAAATATACGCCCGATTTCTCCGCTTCTAAAGAAATGGTTATTTTGCTAAGTCCTTGATTGACGTTTAATTGTTTAATAAGCTGACCATAGGTAGAAAATATTTTTAATTTGTAATTCGTAGATATCGGATTTTTAAAGGCGATATGCATTACTTTTGTAGTTGGGTTAGGATATACATTAAAGTCTCGTGTTGTTTTAAAATCTACACTAAGCGCAACACCTTCTTCCCAATAGTTTCTAATTTCGTAAGATGGTTCTAAGCCAACATCGTTAGGGTTAAAAAAGTTAGCTGCATTTGTGGTAATTATGGTGTTGTTTTTATTGGAGTCGTAAGTGTATAGACTTTCTCTATAAGGAATCCATTCTGGATCATTTTCACTATCATGCATTTCTGATGTATTAGATAGCATTTGATTGTCGTTGTTGTAGGTTATTAATCTTCTGCTAATCGGGATGCAATTGGCGGTTTCACAATCTTGATAGGTTTCTATGAGTTGGGTATTATTGTTAGACCATTCGTAGATAATTTGGACATTTAAGACCCAACTTGCTGGTGTTGCGGTAGTGTCCCAATCAAATAATTCTTCTTTCTCTTTTAAGCCTTCAGAATTGTAGTGTACTTTATAACGACCATCATTTTCCCAACTTTGATTGGTTTCATTCCAGATTTTCGAGATTTGTTCATCTAGTTTATCATTAACAAACATGGTTTCTAAACGGTCTTTGGGTACTATAGCACCTTGGTCGTTTCGGTTCCAAGTTTCTTGAGTCCACATTGTAGCGCTCGTACTTAAAGTTTCTTGGGTATATTGTACCCAAGTATTGTTTTCAAATTGATATTCTTTAGTTATGGTTGTCTGGGAGTTTGGATATTCGTAGTCGAATTTCTCTTCATTTATCCAGTCACTATCATCGTGCTCCTGATGTAACTCTTGTATAATACGGTTGTCGTTATTGTAAGTTATTAGGTCGCGTTCTTCATCTATCCAATTATTGTCGATTAGTATTTGTTTGGTGTCTAATGTTAAGTGGTCTGAAGCACTGTATTGTTTTAATCTTCTATAAGTTTCAAACATATTATTAATTAATGTGCGATTTACCAGTAAGGTTTCGTTATTAGAGCGTGTATTGCTTTAGGTATAGGTTTCGTCTTCGGAAAGTAACCACTCGTTGTTCTCCCAATCGTAAAGTTCTGTTTTTGTTAGCCTGTAAACTGTTTGGCATACCATATTATAGGTACTTAGGCAGGTTAGTAGAAGTAGTATTGTTTTCATAATGTATATTTTTATTTATACAGACGTATTAACCTAAATAGAATAATACGTCTGTGTTAATTGTATAAACCCCGATATATTAGTTTTTCATGCTGTTGGCTATGGATAGAATGTCCATACTTTTATAATCACTCTTTTGGATTGTAGTAGCAGATTGATTTAAAGACTGCGCTATAATACTCACACTATTTTTAGACTTTTTCTTGTCTGTTAAATGCATTTCCATAATTAAACCGTTGTTGAATTGCTTGGCAATTCGAGGGTCTATATCTGGAAGTTTTGTGGCTTTTGTATTTCCAAAATTTAAAAAATTACTTAAAGTGATTGGAGTTCCTGATGCGTGGTACAATTGAATTATATATCTGTCGTCTTCCATTTGAAGCCCTTTGCTATCGTAGCCTAAAATAGATTTTGAAGGTAATTGCGTTATGGTATAATCATTCTTTAGTTCGGAAGCGTTACTAACATCAGGAATAGGGTATAGTTGCAAGAAGTTAGAACCATTGGCTTCTATAAACATAACCATAGTTTTTAAATTATTATCGAAAAGCATGGTGGTGTTACCCATATCCTTAATATCAGGACTTGTCATTTGTGTGGCTTGGTAATTAGCACCTTCTTTAATAAGAAAAACCATATTTATTTCTTGTTGTTTTTTTGAAGACATCACCATTTTAGTATTGTATTTCCAATCGAAATCGTACGATTCTGGTAAGTCGTTTATAGAAATTTTGTGGTTGGAAATAGACTTGTTTACTGTTTTGGTAAGTCCTTTACTATCGCTGGTGTCGTAATCGCTATCGTCTATCATTTTTGAAGTGTTACCACCTTTAGCATTCCCCATAACCAACTCCATTAAGCCTTGGCCTTGCATACGCACTTCTCTAGCAGCCGGTAATTGTACATCGACATTGGTATATTCGTATTCTAAAATGTCTTCGCCAGGAGGTATTGGCATAGTGCCTAATTGCATGTCTTGACTTTGAACACTTTCCGATCGTTTTGAAACTATTTTAGTTAAACGGTTTTGATCATCGAACAACACATAGCTTCCTTCGTACCCGGGTTCGTTTAAAAACTCGAATTTTGTAAATGTTTTCCCGTTTATGGTTTCTTTTGTTTCGTTAAAATCTTCGTATCTAAATTGCTCGGGTTTATAAATGCTGGCAAATTCTACAAAGCCGTTAAAGGGGTTAGCAGTCATACCTAAATCGTGTTGTTTTTGCAAGTTAGCCATTACAGGTTCTGGAGGTAATTTGTAGGTGTTTACCATCATGGTGGGCACCATCATACCTTGACTTTGTAAAGCAATTATAGCGCTTTTTGTATACTCTCCATCTTTAAATACATAAACAAACCCTTCGCTATCTATAAAATTAGCCTTGGGTTTGTTTGGTAGTTGAGTTTTTACAGCAATTTCGTTGGTATCAAAATATTGTGTTTGGATTACTTCACCGTTTTCACTTATTTTAATAACCATGTCTTCTTTGTAAAAATCCCGTTTGGCTTGCGTGTGTTTTGCCAAAGCAGTATTTGACTGTTCGATTTGATTTGATGATGAATTTTGATTATTTGTAGTTTCAGAACCATCTACACCCGAAATGGCTCCGTCTATAACTTTTTCGGTTGTTTGTGTTGCGACTTCATCGGTCTTTCTTAACACTGTGCGCTCTACTGCATCTTGAGCACGTTTTTGAAGTTGCTTTAAAAATTGTCCGTGTACAGGCTGGCAAATACTTACACTAAGTATAACCGCCCAAAATAGTATGGTTTTCATAATTCTTTTTTTTAGAAAAAAGGAGTAATTGTTAACATGTCATTACTCCTTTTTATTCAGATTAATAGCACTTTTATAATACTAGGTAAGGGTATAGTGGTTAATAGCACATGGTAAAATTATTTTATTATTGGCTGTAGTTATATGCCATTTGTAACAAATGCTGTAACGTATGTAACATGTGTGTTTTAAAGGGGACTATGCCTACGCTTGTAGCTCTGATGGGGTGCAATTAAATGCCTTTTTAAAACATTTAATGAAATATGAAGGCGAATTAAATCCGACTTCGTAACTTATTTCGGCGATAGAAAGATCGCCTTGTAATACGAGTTGTTTTGCAATTTTAAGGCGTTCAATTCTAATAAATTCTGTTGCCGAGTAGCCTGTAGTTGCCTTTAGTTTTCTATGCAGTTGCATTCTACTCATGTACATGTGCTTGCTAAACGTTTGTACATTAAAATCGGGATTTGTGAGTTCGGTTTTAAGTACTTCATTTAATTTTGTGAAGAATTTTTTTTCGGTTGGTGTTTGCGCTAAATCTAATAGGGCAGTTCCTGTACTGTATTTATGTTGCAGTTGTTGTCTTACTTTTATGAGGTTGTTAATTTTAAGTTGTAGCACATCTGTATTAAATGGCTTAACAATATAATCGTCGGCTCCTGTTTGCAGACCTTCTATTTCGTTTTTAAATCCGCTTTTAGCGGTTAATAACACAATAGGGATATGACTCGTTTTTTGATCGCTTTTTAAAGTTTTAGACAAAATAATACCATCGGTTTTAGGCATCATTAGGTCGCTAATTATAATGTCTGGAATTACGGATAATGCGAGTTTTATGCCTTCTTTACCGTTATTGGCCTCGTATATATTAAATTGAGATTTAAAGAGCCTTACTATAAATAAACGTATGTCTTCGTCGTCTTCAACAATCAATAAATTTAGTTTTTCAGTGGTTTTAGACGTGTTATTTGCTTTTAAATAAGGAAAACCATTAAGTTGAGGACTTTTTGTGTGTTCTTGTATTTCGGAATTTAAAAATGAAGATTTATAAATAGGCAGTTTTAATTTAAATTGAATTTGATTTTCATTGATGTGGTTTACAGAAATATCGCCATGATAAAGAGACGTAAGTTCTTTAACAAGCGATAAGCCAATACCTACACCATCGGTATTATTTTCGCCTTGATAGTACCTGTCGAACCATTTGTTAATAAGGTTAGTGTTTATGGCGTTACAAGTATTGGTAATGCTTAACGATAAATGATTTTCTATAATTTGTGTTTGGATATAAATAGTGCCGTTTTCGGGCGTGTATTTTACGGCGTTACCTAATAGATTGGTAATAATTTTTTCGAACACTTCTGTGTCCAACCAAACTTGATTTAGTTCTGTTAGGTTGTAAGTGAGTGTCATGTTTTTCTCTTTGGCTTTAAATTGAAACGCTTGAATAATTTGAGTGAGTAAAGCATTTAAATCGCCTTCTGTTACTTGCAGTGTTAAATTACCTGTTTCTAATTTCGAAAGGTCTAGCATTTGGTTTACAAGATTTAACAGACGTTTAGAACTTCTGTGGGCCAGATTTAAATCTTGTTTATCATCTAAATTTAATTTAGGGTTGTTTAGTTGTTTTTCTAAAGGACCAGAAATGAGTGTTAGCGGCGTTCTGAATTCGTGAGAAATGTTGGTGTATAATTTCGTTTTTTGGGCATCTAATTCTTTTAAACGTTCGGTTTCGTCATGCTCAAATTGAAGTTGCATTTTTATATTCCATCGCCATTTTAAATACTTATAAATTCCTAAAATTAAAAATGCCGTTAATATACTATACACAAAAAAAGCAAGATTACTTAAATACCAAGGTTGCTTAATTGTAAAGGTGTAAGTGGCTGGATTTGGGTTCCACACCCCATCATAATTACTGGAAATTACTTTAAAAGTATAGGTGTTTGGTGGTAAATTGGTGTAGTGGGCAATATTGCTGTGGTTAGCTTTAATCCAAGTTTTGTCGTGATTTAATAATTGATATTTGTACGAATTGAGTTTAGGTTGCGAAAAGTGTAAGGCTGAAAAGGTAAAGGTTACAGTGTTATTAAAATGAGGTAATTTGGTGTTTTGAAGCAGGGGCTGCGGTTTTGAAAATACTTCGAATTTAGAGATGATGGTTTTTGGCGCGATGGTATTGTACGACAGTTGATTAGGATGAAACCAGTTTACACCTTCCAGTCCACCAAAAAAGAGCAATCCGTTGGGGGCTTTGTAATAGGCTCCTGTATTAAATTCTCTAGCTTGTAAACCGTCATGAATACCAAAATTTTCGAAAGCATGGTTTTTAGACTGTGTATTAAATTTACTTAAACCATTGTTGGTACTAAGCCACAAATTACCCATGTTATCTGGTAAAATGCCATAAACCACTTGGTTTGGTAAGCCATCTTTGGTTGTGTATTGCCTTGTATTATAAGTAATGGTATTTAATGATTTTAAGCCATCTCCGTTAGTGCCAATCCATAAGGTGTTTGCATCAATATAAAGTGATTTTATTTTATCTGGAATTTGTTTAATGGTTTCAATTTGATTGGTTTTCGAGTTTAATTTGAAAAGTCCATTAGAGTCAGAACCTATCCAAATATCATTATTGTAATCTATACAAACCGTTTTGATGTGGTTGGTTGGTAATGCCGAGTTTTTTGTGTTGAATTGCTTTATAATACCTTGACTTTTGTCGAATAAAATGATGCCATTATTTTCGGTACAGAGCCAAGCTTGGTTGTTTTTATAGGGAACAATCCTCCAGATTGTTAGTGATTCTAATTCCGGATATGATATATAATTATTACTGCCTTCTTTAATGTTTAAACCGTAACCTTGATGCCCAATCCATAAATTGTTATTAATGGTACTGAGACTTATAACACGATTGCTGGATAATTTTGAAGTTTCGGCAGTAATGGTTTTATATGTATTTTGGCGTAGGTTAACTAATGTAAGGCCTTTGCCAGAGGTTCCTATCCATAAAGAGTCTCCTGTTTTAGATGTGGTTATGGCACGTACCATATCAACATTTACTGATTTAGGAACCTGATTATTGGTTATGATATTAAATTTTATCAGATGAGCGTCGTAATAACTTGCTCCTGTACCATCCGATCCAAACCATATATTTCCCGTATTATCTTCCAATAAGCAAAGCATATCGTTATAGTGAATGGCAAACGGATTGTTTTTATTGGCTTTAAAATTAAATACCTTTTCATTTTGCATCAGGAATACGCCATGTCCATAAGTAGCAATCCAAAGTCTATTTTTTTTATCTATTAAAATATCTTCTATGTTAAGGTGTAATGGAATTTTATCGTTTTTTATCTGGATTAGGCTATCGGTATTTGCAGGTTTTAAAAAAAGACCATCACCATAAGAGCCTATCCAAAGGTCGCCTTCAGGCGTTGGAGTTAGAGCACTAAAGTTAATCGGTTTTGTGTTGATCGTTTTTAGCGCCGTGTAGCTTTTGTTTATAGGGTTTAACTTAAATACGCTACCAGTAGTACTAATGTAAATTTCCTGGTTTAGTTCCGTAATATCGTTAACGGTTTTAGTGGTATCTGTATTTTTAAATAGTTGTTTTGTGGTTTTTGTATTAGCATCTAATGTAAAAAGACCATTATCGTACGCCCCTACGAAGCGTTGTTTTGCGTTATTTTGAAATAATGTGCTTGCTTTAAAATGTAAAGGAATTTGTGTGAAATCATTTCTGGTGTTATCAAAAAGCTCCAATTTACCAGGGTGGGTAATAATCCATAGTTTATTTTGTTTATCAATATAAACCTTACCTAATTTACTGTAGTTAGATCGCGTAATGTCTTCGAACTGTTTGTCGTAATGCGTAACATGTTGTCCGTCGTATTTATTAAGTCCGTCTTGGGTGGCCAGCCATAAATAACCTATGCTGTCTTGAGCTATACTTATGACACTGTTTTGGGAAAGGCCATCGTTAATTGTTAAGGTTTTAAAGGCAAATTGTTTTTGAGAAAAGCGATCGTCGGGTAGGGACTGTGCATTCAAATTTTTATTGAAACCTAAGTTGTTCAATAAATAAATACTAAAGAAAATATGAAATATATACCCGCGCATAGTACAAAAACATGTTTTGTTCTTAGGGGTAGATTGTTATAAATATACGTAATTCGTTGCAGATTAGATGTGTTTTACAATGATATTTATAAACGACGCAATAACAATAATGCTAAAATGTTTTTAATGCTACTGTTTCTTAAACATACTGTCTAAAATGGTTTTTAATCCTTTAAAGGCGAAAAATAATGCCAGACCGCATATAATAAATCCAACTATTAATAGGGGAATATAAAGTGGTTTTTCTCTGTTTGTTAATGCTAAATGAAGAAAAGTAGGGCCTAAAAACATACAAGCTAAAGCTAAGCCCATTTTTTTTAGGCCATTAACCAATATGGTTTTATTTGTTCTAGAGGTGTTTTGCGTCATGATTATAGTGATTAATTGCGGCTCTTACATTTTTATGTGTATTTAATAATTCTTGAGCTTCCTCATACGAAATCTTGAGTTCGTTCATAATCATTTTTGTGCCTCGGTCAACCAACTTGTCGTTGCTCAGTTGCATGTCTACCATTTTATTGCCTTTTACTTTTCCAAGTTGAATCATGGTTGCGGTAGAAATCATGTTCAAAACTAATTTTTGTGCGGTTCCGGCTTTCATTCTGGAACTACCTGTAACAAATTCGGGGCCTACAACCACTTCAATAGGAAATTGAGCTGCGAGCGACAAGGGACTATTTTGGTTGCAGGTAATGCATCCGGTTACAATCTGGTTTTCGTTGCAATTTTGTAATGCCGAAATAACATAAGGTGTTGTGCCCGAAGCAGCAATACCAACTACCACATCTTTATTACTAATTTGATGATTTTGTAAATCTTTCCACCCTTGAGCGGTGGAATCTTCAGCAAATTCTACAGCACTTCTAATGGCTTGGTCACCCCCGGCAATTAAACCAATAACTAAGTCTGGAGACACACCAAAAGTAGGAGGGCATTCCGAGGCATCTACAATGCCTAAACGACCACTGGTACCTGCACCGATATAAAATAAACGGCCACCAGCTTTTAATTTTAGAACTACTTGTTGGATGAGTTGTTCTATTTGTGGTAAGGCTTTTTCTATGGCAAGCGGTACGGTTTTATCTTCGTTATTAATGTTTACTAATAATTCCTGAACAGACATTTGTTCTAGGTTATTGTAGTTAGAGTCAGCTTCGGTAGTTTTGTAAAAATCCATAGTGTAAAGATACGAATTCGGTTTGTTTTACTAGAGTTATGCGATTGAATTGCATGAATTTTTCCTAATAAAAAAGACCCCCGAAGGAGTCTTTTTCTGTATAAATCGAAATTTAATTTTTAAGCTAGGGCTTTAGAAATTGAATCTAAAATACCGTTAAGCGTTGTGCTTGGACGCATGGCTTTAGATGTTAAATCTTCGTTAGGCTCGTAGTAACCTCCAATATTTACTGGAGCACCTTGTATGCTATTTAACTCGTCTACGATTTTAGTTTCGTTTTCGGTTAAGGCTTTGGCAACATCTTCAAAAATAGCTTTTAAAGCTTCGTCTTTAGTTTGGTTTGCTAAAGCTTGTGCCCAATACATAGCTAAGTAGAAATGACTACCGCGGTTATCTAATTCTCCAGCTTTTCTCGACGGCGATTTTCCATTGTCTAAGAATTTTCCAGTAGCTTCATCTAATGTTTCGGCTAATATTAAGGCTTTTTCGTTTTTAGTAGTTTCAGAAAGATGTTCTAAAGAAACAGCTAAAGCTAAAAATTCACCTAAAGAATCCCAACGTAAGTGGTTTTCTTCAAGAAATTGTTGAACGTGTTTAGGTGCAGAACCTCCGGCACCAGTTTCAAATAATCCGCCACCATTCATTAATGGTACGATTGATAACATTTTTGCACTGGTTCCTAATTCTAAAATTGGGAATAAATCGGTTAGGTAATCACGCAGTACGTTTCCAGTTACAGAAATAGTGTCTTTACCATCTTTAATACGCTCTAATGTAAAAGTAGTTGCATCTTTAGGCGATAAAATTCGAATATCTAATCCTGTGGTATCGTGGTTTGGTAAATAGGTATTTACTTTTTTGATTAATTCGGCATCGTGAGCTCTGTTTTTGTCTAACCAGAAAACGGTTGGTGTATCTGTAGCTCTAGCGCGACTAACGGCTAATTTAATCCAGTCTTGAATTGGAGCATCTTTTACTTGACACATTCTCCAAATATCACCAGCTTCAACTTGGTGTTCGGTTAAAACAGTACCCTTGGCATCTATCACTTGAACGCTACCGTTTGAAGCCATTTCGAAAGTTTTATCGTGAGAGCCGTACTCTTCAGCTTTTTGAGCCATTAAACCAACGTTAGGAACAGTACCCATAGTGGTTGGATCGAAAGCCCCATGTTCTTTACAGAAATCGATAGTGGCTTGGTAAATACCTGCATAACTGCTGTCTGGAATTACAGCTTTTGTGTCTTGTTGCTTACCATCGGCATTCCACATTTGTCCAGAAGTACGTATCATAGCTGGCATAGAAGCATCAATAATAATGTCGCTAGGAACATGTAGGTTGGTAATACCTTTATCGGAATCTACCATGGCAAGGGCAGGTCCGTTTGAAAACGCAGCATCTATATCTTTAAGGATTTCTTCCTTCTTGTCGGCTGGTAATTTCTCTAAAGCGCTTAATACATTACCAAAACCATTATTAGCATCGGCACCAATGCTTTCTAAAGTTTCACTATATTTTTCAAAAACATCTTTAAAGAATACACGTACGGCATGGCCAAAAATAATAGGGTCGGAAACCTTCATCATAGTTGCTTTCATGTGTAACGATAACAGAATGTTTTTATCTTTAGCGTCTTGTACTTGAGCTTCCAAAAAGCTTAGTAAGGCTTTTTTGCTCATTACGGTAGCATCTATAATTTCTCCCTCTAATAAGCTTAAGTTATCTTTTAAAAAGGTTGTGTTTCCGTTGTTGTCTGTAAATTGAATACTAACTGAAGTTGCTTCATTAATGGTTACAGATTTTTCGTTATGTGCAAAATCACCTGCACTCATAGTAGCCACGTGCGTTTTAGAATCTGCAGTCCATGCGCCCATGCTATGCGGATTCTTTTTTGCGTAGTTTTTAACGGCTTTTGGTGCTCTACGGTCTGAGTTCCCTTCGCGTAGTACAGGGTTTACAGCACTACCTTTAATTTTATCGTATCTAGATTTAATGTCTTTTTCGGCATCAGATTTTGGTTCGTCTGGATAATTTGGTAATTCGTATCCTTGACTTTGAAGTTCTGAAATTGCGGCTTTTAGCTGAGGTATCGACGCACTAATATTAGGAAGTTTTATAATATTAGCCTCTGGCTTTTTAGCTAATTCACCTAATTCTGCCAAAGCATCTGGTAATTGCTGCTCGGCTGTTAAAAAGTCAGGGAATGTAGCAATAATTCTACCCGCTAAAGAGATGTCTCGGGTTTCAACATTTATATTTGAAGGCGTTAAAAACGCTTTAATAATTGGTAAAAAAGAATAGGTTGCTAAAGCCGGAGCTTCGTCTGTTTTTGTGTAAATAATTTTAGAACTTAATGCCATTTTAGATTGTTTTATAGAAATTTTTTTGACGAAAAATATAAGGCATTTTTCGCGAAATGCAAATATACAAAAAATGAAATGTTTATTTATAAGGAATTAAACTAGTAAAGTGCGATTTGCTTGCATAATTTTTAAAATTTAATGGCATACTAAGCATTTTGTTTGATATTTAACAAATAAAGTACGATTGTTAAAAAAAGAGTGTGAGGTAGAGTTAAGAAAAAAACAAAAGCCATATCAAATAGTATATACTATCCTGATATGGCTTTCTTTGAAATAGTATTTAAAATGTATTAGCCTTTTGACTAACGACGTTCGGAATTACATCTTACTTGTTTTATTAAAAATAACCATTTCAAAATATGAAACATTTAACAGTTGTAACGTTCAAAATGTATTTACTTGCTACTTAAATGTTTCGAGGTATTGTTGTTCTTGATGTTTTAAGACTCATTTATTTTTATATAAATACAGCTACAAACATTGTTTTCTTTCTAAAATAACTTGCGTTTCTTTTTTACATTCGAAAACTTTCAGTTTAATACCTCTACATTAAATAGTAAATACTAATTAATTAGGTATTTAACGTCATGATTTTTACTTACATATATCATGCAATCCAAAATCTCGAAAAACAATACTAAAAAGAACGTTTAATACACAAATGACATTTGAGGTATTAATTCTTCTATAAAGATAAGAAACAAAAGAAGGATTTACAAGGTTTTTAACATTTTAAATATCAACAGGTTATAAACTTAGGTTGTTAACTTTTGTTCATAAAAAAAGTCCTAACTATTATGGAGTTAGGACTTTTTAATATATTTAGAAAGCTAGTTTTATCTACGGCTTTCTTTAATTCTTGCTTTTTTACCAGTAAGACCTCTAAAGTAGAAAATACGAGCTCTACGTACTTTACCTTTTTTGTTTACTTCTATTTTTTGTAAAGCAGGCATGTTAATCGGGAAAATACGCTCTACACCTACAGTACCAGACATTTTTCTGATAGTAAAGGTTTCAGAAGTTCCTGTACCTCTTTTTTGAATAACTACGCCTCTAAAAAACTGAGTACGTACTTTTTCTCCTTCTCTAATTTCGTAGTACACAGTAATTGTGTCTCCAGCTCCAAACTCTGGAAATTCTTTTTTTGTTACAAATTCGTCTTGTACAAATTTTATTAAAGACTCCATATCTTTATGTTTTATATAGTGTTATATCAAAGCAACATTCACGATTTTCGCCAGAGGTTGGTTCGAAATTGGCTGCAAAAATAGTGATTAATTTATAATAAACAATGCTTTGGTTTAAAAATTAATCGTCTAACAAGTCTGGTCTTCTGGATTTTGTGCGTTCGTAGGCTTGGTTTTCTCTCCATTTTTCAATTTCAGGAAAATTTCCGCTAAATAGCACATCTGGCACTTTATGGCCTTTGTAGTCTCGTGGTCTGGTGTAAATTGGTGGCGCCAATAGGTTGTCTTGAAACGAATCTGTTAGTGCTGAGGTTTCGTTGCCCAGTACTCCAGGGATTAAGCGTATAATTGCATCGCATAAAACGGCTGCGCCTAATTCGCCTCCAGATAGTACGTAATCTCCTATAGATATTTCTTTAGTTACGAACATGTCGCGTACACGTTGGTCTACACCTTTGTAATGTCCGCATAAAACGATAATGTTTTTTTTTAGCGATAGTGCATTGGCAACTCCTTGTTTTAAAGTTTCACCATCTGGTGTCATGTAAATAATTTCGTCGTACGTCCGTTCCGATTTTAATTTAGTAATGCATTTATCGATAGGTTCTATAAGCATAACCATACCTGCGCCGCCACCAAATTGATAGTCGTCTACGGTTTTGTAATTGTCAGACGTGTAGTCTCTTAAATTATGAAAATGTACTTCAACTAAATTGGCCTCGATAGCTCGTTTTAAAATTGAAGCTTCAAACGGACTTTTTAGTAATTCGGGTAAAACCGTAATAATGTCTATACGCATGACAAATAAAATTTTAAGCATGCAAAGATGCGAAGAATAGGCTAAATACTAAAAGGCCAAGAGGTATAAAAAAGAAAAAAGTCTATAAATTGAGGGTATAGACTTTTTGTGAGTGTAAAAAATATGGATATGAAAGGTATTTACACACTCGCTTTTTGTTTGTTAATTTCGTCTTGTAATTGACGTCTTACTTTTTGTTCGCGCTTAAGTGCTGTTTGTCTGTGCTCTTCAAACTCTTCTTCTATCTCTGCTAACATGCGTTTTGCTTCCTTGGTTACAGAATTGCTGTTTCTGAATTTATATATGAAGAACAATAAAAACACCAACAGTCCACCAATTACAGACCAAATAAACGTATTGTAGGTTTGTTTACTTAGTTGAAGACCCAAAAATTGCATGCTGTCTTTTTCTTTATTGGTAAGGTCTAAAGTGTTTTGGGTTTCATTTAAATTGCTTTTAAGGCTTGCTATTTCGCCTGCCTGCTGCTCTACATTTATTTGTGTTTCCGAGAGGTCTTTTTGTACAGCTTTTAAAGAGTCTAAGGTATGTGCCTTTAAAGCGTATAACCAAGTTTTTTTTACAACCTTATAATCTTGGTAATTATTAGATCGCTGAATAACATATTCGAACTGATTGTCTAAAGAGCCTTCGTTTAATGATAATTTGTCTTCTGTGTCGTCTTGAGAAAATGTAGGTAGGGATAATAAAAATGTAAATAATGTAATTGCTATTGGTCTTAATAATGTCATTATTTTTAGGGTATTTGGGTTTTATAATGCTACGAAAATAGTAAAAATAATAGTTAATCTATTTAGTTGAATTAGCAAAAAACCTCACAAAAGTGAGGTTTTTCATAATATACGATTAAAATGTGTTTTTGGATTACGAGCTGTTAATAATATGTATAGCGTCTTACTTTGGCAATGTATTTCGCTAGCCTAATTACTTGATGGCTATAGCCGTACTCGTTATCGTACCAAATGTATAAAATAGCATTTTTTTGGTTTGCACTTACAATTGTAGCTTTACTATCGAATATTGAAGGGGCCGAGCTACCTACGATGTCGCTAGATACTAACTCATCACTTAATTCGTATTTAATCTGCTCGACCAAGGCGCCTTCCAAAGCACTTTTTTTAATGGTGTTGTTAATGTGCTCTACAGAAGTTTCGTTAGTTAATTCTAAATTTAAAATGGCTAAAGATCCGTTAGGAACAGGCACTCTAATGGCATTAGAGGTTAGTTTGCCCTCTAAAACAGGTAGAGCCTTTGCAACCGCTTTGCCAGCACCAGTTTCGGTAATTACCATGTTAAGTGCTGCGGCACGACCACGACGGTATTTGTTATGGAAATTATCTACTAAATTCTGGTCGTTAGTATAGGCGTGAATGGTTTCTAAATGCCCGTGTTCTATACCGTAACTGTCTTGAATGCTTTTTAATATGGGAGTAATGGCATTTGTGGTACAGGATGCTGCAGAAAAAATATCGACAGATTCTGGATTGTGTTCTAAATGGTTTACGCCATGAACAATATTAGGAACGCCTTTCCCTGGTGCTGTAAGGAGTACTTTGTCTACGCCTTTAGAGGCAAGGTGTCTGCTTAAAGCTTCATGATCTCTAAACGCACCTGTATTGTCTATCACTAACGCATTGTTTATACCGTAAGAGGTGTAATCTATTTCTTCTGGATTATTGGCAGAAATGATTTTAACTGTCGTGCCATTAATAATAAGTGCACTGTTTTTAGGATCTGCAATTACATTGCCCGAAAATTCACCATGTACAGAGTCGTTGCGGAGCAAAGATGCGCGTTTTTCTAAAACCGTTTGGTCTACTTTGCCTCGGGTTACTATAGCGCGTAGTCTTAACTGATTTCCAGAGCCTGTTCTGGCCATAAGTTCGCGGGCAACTAGGCGCCCAATTCTACCAAAACCATAGAGCACAACATCTTTAGGGGTTATGCTATTGTTTTTACTGGCGTTCTTTAATTTTTGGGCTACAAAGGCCATAGCGTTGCTATGCTTGTGGTCGTCTAGCTGAAACTCGTAAGTTAGTTTACCAATATCTAACTTTGCAGGCGGTAGGTCTAAAGTGCGAATGGCTTGAGCGATCTCTACCGAATCGAAAATGGAAATCGGTTTTTGTACAAATTCGCCAGCATATTCATGCAAATTAAGAATCTGACTCACGTTTCTGTCAATTAATTGATTTCTGAAGAGTACCAATTCGATAGATTTGTCGTACCAAAGGTCGCTTACAATTTTAATGAACTCTACAGTTGCTCTTCTGCGATCGGCTTGGAAAGCAAGTTCTTTTTCGTAAGTTTCAATAAAACTCATGGTTTAAAATTTAGTGTGTTGTTTTATATTTTCGGCAAAAATAGCATATTTCAAACGTTTTCGTAATTTATTTTTATAAAAATAAAACCCTTTAGAAATTCTAAAGGGTTTGGGTTCGATGTATTGAAAGATGTAAAAAAAATTATCTGAAATTAAAGCGTTCTTTTTCGCCGCGAGCATTTATTAATTCTATTTGTAATGGCTCGTAAGGCGATTTGTTTTTTATAATATTCTGTACATCGTCTACAGATTTTACTTTTTCTCCGTCTATAGCCGTAATTATTGTGCCTTCAACAATGCCGTTGCGTTTCCAGTATTCGGCATATTTATCGTTTAGTCTTAAAATTTTCACACCATTGCTTAGGTTGAATTTTTTGAGATCTTGTTTATCGGTGTTTTTTATTACACCAACTAAAGGCATGGTAAGGGTTTGGTTTTTAATTAATGTAACAGGAACTTCTTTTGTTTTGCCATCTCTTAAAAGGGTAACTTGTACCACATCGTTAGGACGTTTTGTATTTAAATGCCCTCTTAAGTCTGAAAATTTTGTGATTTTAACTTGATCGATTGCTTTAATAATATCGCCATGCTGAATACCAGCGGCTTCTGCACCAGAGCCTTCTTCAACACTATCTACATAAAAGCCTTCGGTTTCACTAAGTTCTAGTTTTTCGGCGTACGCATTATTAAGAGCCCCACCAGTTACACCCAATATACCGTTTTGTACATTACCATATTCTATAATATCTTCAATTACTTTGCGGGCGATGTTACTAGGTACTGCAAAAGAATAACCGATGTACGAACCTGTTTGCGAAGAAATTGCTGTGTTTATCCCAATTAAATCTCCATTTACATTTACTAAAGCACCTCCAGAGTTTCCTGGGTTTACAGCAGCATCTGTTTGGATGAACGACTGATAGCTTTGTCCAGATAAGTCTCTGGATTTTGCACTAATAATACCTGCGGTTACTGTAGATGTTAAATTAAAAGGGTTGCCAACAGCAAGCACCCATTCGCCAATTTTGGCTTGGTCGCTATCTCCAAAAGTACTGTATGGCAATTCTTCGTCAGCTTCAATCTTTAAAAGTGCAATGTCTGTTTTGTCGTCCGATCCGACAACTGTTGCATTGTATTCTTTATTATTGTTTAAAGTAACCGATAAAGCTTGCGCACCATCAATTACGTGGTTATTGGTAATAATGTAACCGTCGGGAGAGATAATAACTCCAGAGCCAGTGCCAACTTGAGGTTGCATAGGTCTGCGGCCATAAAACAAGTCCTCAAAAGTCATTTGTCCAGAAACCATGGCAACGTTTTTAACGTGTACAACCGTATGGACTGTGTTTTCGGCAGCCGCTGTAAAATCTGGAGCATTAACCAAATTGTTAGTGTTTACAATATTGTTTGTAGGTATAAAATGCGATGCAGATGGTTCGGTTTTTGTTGTTACAACCGGTTGGTCTTTTTCAATAAATATTTTGTAAGTTCCTAAGGTAATTGCCCCACCTAAGGCAGAAATTAAAACTAAGGTTAAAATCTTTTTCATTTATATTTATAATTAAGTTTTTAAGAATTTAAGAATAAAATTAATTTTTTTACTGATGTATTTGATGAGGTTTAACGATTTTTAACGTGCAATTTAACGACTTTTAACAACGAAAAAAACAGCCAAATATTGCTATCTTTGCGCGTAATATGAAACATACTTTTTATAAATATCAGGGAACAGGGAATGATTTTGTAATGATTGACAATCGTGAAAATACATTCGATAAACACGATACAAAACGTATTCATTTTCTTTGCGACCGTCGTTTTGGTATTGGTGCCGATGGATTAATCTTATTGGAAAATCACCCTAGTGCAGATTTTAGAATGGTGTATTTTAATGCCGATGGCAACGAAAGTACAATGTGTGGTAACGGCGGGCGTTGCATTTCTCAATTTGCTAAAGACTTAGGGGTAATTGGTAACAAAGCGACTTTTGAAGCTATAGACGGTATGCACCATGTGGTTTTTGAAGATAGTTTGGTGAAATTACAAATGCAGGATGTTCAAACTGTAGAGCAACAAGAAAATCATGTTTTTTTAAATACAGGTTCCCCTCATCATGTGCAATTTGAAGCTGATATAGAAACTTTCGATATTAAAACCAAAGGCCGAGAAATACGCCATGGAGCGCCCTATTTTGAAGCGGGAACAAACGTTAATTTTGTAAAAAAATTAAACGACGATACTTTTAGGGTGCGCACTTACGAACGCGGTGTGGAAGACGAAACTTTGTCTTGCGGTACTGGGGTAACAGCAGTGGCTATAGCTATGCATTATTTAGGCGAAACTCAAGCTGAGACCATAAATTTAGAGGTAGAAGGTGGACAATTAAAAGTCGCTTTTACACCGCAATCCAAACATTATAATAATGTATGGTTAATCGGTCCGGCAACTCAGGTGTTTAAAGGAGAAATGGCATGGTAACCTTGCAAGGCGAATTTGTTTACTTGCGTGCTTTAGAGCCCGAAGACCTTGAGTTTATTTATCAGGTTGAAAACGACGAGTCGTTATGGGAATTAAGTCATACGCAAACGCCTTATTCCAGATATTTAATTAAGGAGTATTTAGAGCATGCTCATAAAGATATATTCGAAGTTAAACAATTGCGCCTTGTTATTTGCACAAACGACCATGAGGTAATTGGACTTATAGATGTGTTTGATTTCGATTTTAAAAATAGAAAAGCTGGTGTTGGTATTTTAATAAAACATCAAGGGCATCGCGGTAAAGGTTTGGGACGCGAGGCTTTGTCTCTGCTGGTTAATTATTGTTTTACCCACCTTCATTTGCATCAATTATATTGTAATATTTCCGAAGATAATCAAGCTAGTATTGGATTGTTTACGGCTATGGGCTTCGAAAAAATTGGCTTAAAAAAAGACTGGAGCCTAGTAAATGGCGTATATAAAAACGAATATCTTTTTCAACGTATAAACACTTCATGTATATCAAAAAAATAATTATAGCCATTGCGCTTATAGGACTTGTTGTTGCTGCTTTTTTTGCACATTATGTGTATTCTGTAATGTTTAAACCGAATACCAATTTCAATAATCAAACAGCTTATATTTATGTGCCAACGGGAGCGACCTATCAAGATGTTAGAGAGCAATTAAAGCCGTTGCTAAAGGATATCGGTGATTTCGATGCCTTGGCAGAACAGAAACAGTACACTACAAATATTAAAGCAGGTAAATTTGGTATTGAAAAGGGCATGAATAACAATGCGATTATTAATTCTATTAGAAGTAATAATATACCTATTACCGTAGCGTTTAACAATCAAGAACGTATAGATAAGTTGGCGGGCAGAATTGCAACACAAATAGAAGCCGATAGTTTAAGTTTGCTTACAGCTTTTAACGATTCGTTGTTTTTAAACACCAATCAATTTACTAAAGCAACACAGTTGGGCATGTTTATCCCTAATAGCTATGAGTTTTTTTGGAATACATCGGCAGAGCAGTTTAGAGACAGAATGTTAACCGAGTATAATCGCTTTTGGAATGCAAATCGCGAAGCGCAAGCAAAAGCAATTGGATTGTCTAAAAATGAAGTAATGACTTTGGCGTCTATAGTGCATGAAGAATCTAAACAGGCTTCGGAGCAACCTCGTATAGCCGGTGTATATTTAAATCGGTTGAAAGTGGGTATGCCTCTACAGGCCGATCCGACATTAAAATTTGCCGCCTACCAAATGCCAGAATATAAAGACACCATTATTAAGCGCGTTTTAAATAAACATAAATTAATCGTCTCTCCTTATAATACATATTTATATACCGGTTTACCTCCGGGACCAATAGCTATGCCAGATATTTCGGCTATTGATGCTGTTTTGCATGCCGAAAAGCATGGCTACTATTATTTTGCTGCCGACCCTGAGCGATTAGGGTATCATAAATTTGCCAAAAATTTAACGGCTCATAACGCCAATGCAAGAGCTTATCAAAACTACTTAAATAAGCAAGGTATTCGTTAACTTCTGTTAAATTTTTCTTTTTTTAGTTGATTTAACGTGGGAATTAACCTTCTTTTTCGCGTTAGATTATCGGCTGATTTCTTTGTTAACTTGTACGTAACGAGTGCGATAAAAGGGTGGAAATACACTTAATCGATTAATTTTCAGATTAATAAAAAAAGTTGTATATTTGCAAGCTCAAATTTTTAAGCCGTTTAAAAGGTTTTTCGAAAACGTTTTTGAACACAATAAGGCTTAAAGAAATAAAAATGTATGATAAAAAATATTGGAGGTTATTTCATTGTAATTCTTGCAATATGTTCTTTGGCTTTTTACTCGTTTACTTCGGAAGAAACCGTAGAAGCTGGGAATTATTCTACTCAGGGTTTAGCATTAAATTATACTGTTAATCCTGAAATTTTTGAAACAGAAGCGTCTGATTTAAGCAATCTAGAACGCACATTTTCTCCAGACTTAGGGAAATCTTTTATTGGTTTTAAAGAAGCATTAGGGTTTAAAGAGTCGAGAAATGATTATTTTACAGTAAACAGTCATGGGTATTTAGGTAAATACCAATTTGGCAAGGAGACTTTAAAAATGATTGGAATTCATAATCCTGTTCAGTTTTTAAATAATCCGGAATTGCAAGAAAAGGCGTTTTTAGCAAATGCCGAGCGTAACAAGTGGATTTTACGTAGAGACATTAAGCGTTTTGTTGGTAAAACCATTAATGGCGTAGAAATTACAGAGTCTGGAATTTTGGCCGCGGCACATTTGTCTGGGCCAGGAAGTGTAAAAAAATACTTGAGAAGTAATGGCGCAGTAAGTTTTTCTGATGCTTTTGGAACTTCGATAGAGTATTACATGAAGAAATTCTCGGGTTACGACACGTCGTTTGTTAAGCCTAATAAAAAAGCTAAGGTTAAAAAAGCATAACGCTTAGTGTTTGTGAATGATAAAGATTGAAGGCCTTTTATGAAGGTCTTCAGTATTTTTACGCCATTCCGAAGCGGTTTTGGTTTTTATAAATTCGCTAGGGAGTGTAATATCGCAAGCAATACAAACCAAGGTGCTTGGGCTAAGGGTGTTGCAAATATCATCAAGCATTTTATTGTTTCTGTAAGGCGTTTCAATAAAAATTTGAGATTGATTATGGTCAGACGAAAGGCGTTCTAAACGTTTAAGTTCGTGTTTGCGCTCATGCTTGTCTATTGGCAAATATCCGTTAAAAGCAAAGCCTTGTCCGTTCATTCCCGAGCTCATTAGTGCAAGTAATATAGACGATGGCCCTACTAAGGGAACAACCTGTATGTTTTGTAAGTGTGCTATTTTTACAATATCAGAGCCTGGATCGGCTACACTTGGGCATCCTGCTTCAGAGAGTAAACCTACGTCAATACCTTGTAAACAAGGCTCTAGAAAGGTAGGTAAGTCGCTTGCTTCGGTAAATTTGTTTAAATGAAATATTTTTAGGCTAGGTTGTGCTTTTTCAGGTGTTATTTTTTTTATGAACCGTCTGGCAGTCTTTTCGTTTTCCACAATAAAAGTGTTAAGGTGTTCTATTGTGTTTTTTATAGAAATGGGTAAAACTTCTAACGGATTGGCGTTGTCGCCTAGCGTTGTCGGTATAAGATATAATTTTCCTAAAGCGTTTTGCATCATGATTATTGCGTGTTAAGCCTAGTTAAAATACGTTGGTTTTACTCCAAGTGTTCTGCAATGTTAGAGCAAGCTTCGTCTAACATTTTGTAGACATTTTCGAAACCTTGTTCCCCACCGTGGTAAGGATCTGGTACGTCGTAATTTTGATTAGGATATACTTCGTTTAAAATAAGTTTAACCTTGTTTTTGTCTTCGTCATGTCGCGCAAGATGTAAAATATCTCTGTAATTCGAGGTGTCCATGGCGTAAATAATATCGAAATCATCAAAATCTTTAACGGTAAATTGCCGTCCCATCAGGTTCGAAATATTAATACCATATTTTTTTGCCACCGCTATAGATCGTCTGTCTGGATTGGAGCCAATATGGTAACTGCTGGTGCCGGCAGAATCTATAACATAACTATCGTAGGGTAATTTAGATCTTAAAATACCTTCGGCCAATGGAGATCGGCAAATATTTCCAAGGCAAACCATTAGTATTTTAGTCATAACAAAAGTGTATTAAATAGAGAGTTTTTTGGTAATGTCTTCTACGTATTTTTTAAATTGCTTGTCAGTAGTCGATAAATTATCAACAGTTTTGCAAGCGTGTAATACAGTTGCATGATCTCGTTTTCCTATTTGCGAACCTATACTTGCTAGTGATGCTTTTGTATATTTTTTTGCGAAAAACATAGCGAGCTGTCTGGCTTGTACAATATGGCGTTTTCGGGTTTTAGATTGTAGGGTGTCTACATTCATTTGGAAATAATCCGAAACCACTTTTTGTATGTAATCTATAGATACTTCGCGTTTGGTGTTTTTTACAAATTTTTCGACAATTTGCTTAGCGAGATCTAAGGTGATTTCCTTTTTATTGAAAGACGATTGTGCAATTAACGAAATGATAGCGCCTTCTAATTCCCTTACATTGGTTTTAATATTTTTAGCAACATAATCTACAATCTCTTCTGGCATATCAACGCCATCTCTGTAAAGTTTGTTGTTAAGTATCGAGATGCGGGTTTCGTAATCTGGACTTTGTAATTCTGCAGAAAGTCCCCATTTAAAACGAGATAACAAACGTTGCTCGATATCTTGCATATCAACAGGTGCTTTGTCGCTTGTTAAGATAACTTGTTTGCCGTTTTGATGTAAATGGTTGAAGATGTGGAAAAATACATCTTGCGTACCTGATTTTCCAGATAAAAACTGAACGTCGTCTATAATCAAGACATCTATAATCTGATAGAAATGAATGAAATCATTTCTATTATTTTTCTTAACAGAGTCGATGTATTGTTGGGTGAATTTCTCGGCAGAAATATAAAGTACCGTTTTTTCTGGGTATTTATCTTTTATTTCAACCCCAATAGCGTGTGCTAAATGGGTTTTTCCTAAACCAACACCACCAAAAATTAAAAGCGGATTGAACGAAGTGCCTCCTGGTTTGGCTGCAACAGCTAACCCTGCGCTTCTGGCTAGGCGGTTAGAGTCGCCTTCCAAGAAGTTTTCGAAACTATAATTAGGGTTTAATTGCGATTCTATTTTAACATTTCTAATGCCAGGAATAATAAACGGATTGCGTAATTCTGGATTTTTGTTGTTAAGCGGAATGTCGACGTCTTGGGCCTTTACTGGCGTTCTGCTAGAACTAGGAATGCGCTCTGTAAACGGTTGTTTGTTGCCGTATGTGTTTTCCATTTTTATAATGTAAACAAGTTTGGCTTTGGCTCCTAATTCTTTGGTTAACGCAACTTTTAAAATTTTAACGTAATGTTCTTCTAGCCACTCATAGAAAAATTTACTCGGTACTTGAATGCTTAATGCATTGTCCGTTAATTTTACTGCGACGATCGGTTCAAACCAGGTTTTGTATGCTTGCGGTTGAATGTTATCTTTTATGAATTCTAGACAATTATTCCATACCGATTGCGCAGTTACACTCATTATTTTTTAAAAGATTTTTGTTAGTAAAAGTTGTTGGAGAAAACGAAATTATCTCCTGATTATTGGTATGACAAATATGTGAACAAAAATCTTAAAAAAAAAATACGTAGCTATTGAATTTTTAGATTTTTTTCCTCATGTTTAACATGTTTCCGAAGCTACAAAAAAATATTTAAACTTAGTTATGAAATTCGACGAAATACAAATAAGAGTAAGATATGGCGAAACCGATCAAATGGGGGTTGTACATCATGGTAATTACGCGTTATACCTAGAAATGGCGCGGACTGAGTGGTTGCGGGCCTTAGGTATTTCGTATAAAGAAATGGAAGACAAAGGTATTATGTTGCCAGTAATTTCTATGAGTTTAAATTACAAAAAATCAGCTTTTTATGATGAGGTTATTACCGTAAAAACAATATTAAAAGAACGTCCTGGAGTTAAGATAGATTTTGACTTTGAAATTACAAATGAAGCTGGCGAAATTATCGTTTTAGCTAATACTGTTTTAGCATTTATGAACAAAGAAACCAAGCGCCCAATGCGTTGTCCGAATTATATATTAGACTTAATGCCTGTGTAATCTTACAGCTGCTTAATGGTAACTTCAAAAAGCGTGTCGAAAAGATTAAAAATGGCTTCAGCGTCTTTTTTTCTAACAGCTATTGTTAGCTCGCAATGCAATTCTAATTTCTGATTAATTACATCGAGTTGCTTTTCTTTTATAATACGCATTACCTTATTCATATTCTTATAATCGAATACAATTAGGTAATTGTTTGTTATAATGCGTTCTATAATTTTTGAAGCTTCTAAACTTAGTTGAGCCGAAGTTTTGTAAGCGCTAATTAAACCGCCAACACCCAGTTTTACACCGCCAAAATAGCGTACAACAACAACGAGAACATTCGTGACCTCGAACGATTGTATTTGGCCATAAATTGGCATGCCTGCCGAATTGTTGGGTTCGCCATCGTCGTTTGCTCTGTAAGTAATGGTTTCGGTGCCAAGTTGGTAAGCGTAGCACCAATGCCTTGCCGAATGGTGTTGTTTTTTTATTTGCTCTAAATGTTCTTTTACTTCGTCTTCGGAACTTACGGGAAACGCATAGCCAAAAAATTTGCTGTTCTTTTCTTTAAACAACGTTTCTTCCGAGGGTTGTGCTAGTGTTTTGTATGTGTCTTGTATTTCCAAAAAAATTAGCTAAATAATTCTTCTTTAGTTTTGAAAAGTGTAGTTACGTCTTCGGTTGCTGGATTAATATTCCAAGTGTGTATACCTAGTTTTTGTGCTGCGTCTGTATTTTCTGTGGTGTCGTCAACAAAGAGAGTTTCATCAGCCTTTAGATTGTTTTCGTTTAAAACAAATTCGTAAATATTGGCATTGGGTTTTCTAAGGTGAATTTCGTGCGACAAATAAAAGAGATCAAAATAACTTTTAAATTCGTTAAAAAACGGCACATAACTTTTTACAAATTCTATATGAAGGTCGTTCGTGTTACTTAATAAAATAAGTTTATAGGCATTGCTTTCCGATAATTCTTTTAAAAATTCTAAACGATGGTGCGGGAAATCTTTTAAAATGGCATTCCAGATATCTAAAATTTTTTCAGTTGAATGTTCGGGGAAAGTAGTGTTGTAGAAATTTAGAAATTCGGTATTGCTAATAAGCCCCATTTCGTATTGTTCGTTAATACGAAGCATGTCGTCGGTAAAGTTTTCAAGCTTAAATTGATGTAAAGCGAGTTCTAGAGCGCCAACTTTGTCTAGGTTAATAAATACGTCTCCAAAGTCGAATATTATGGTTTTAATCATTGCTGAAATATTTTAAGGTATCGTTTAAAATGTGTTGTTTTGAAATTAATGTGCCTATAAAGGTTGGTGCTTTTGTGCCGTCTTCAAAAAAGTTGTTTCCGTAAAAAACGCGAGCTTCATCCCATAAATTTTCGTTTATAAAGGTTTGAAGCGTTTTGGTGCCGCCTTCAATAATTACCGATGTAATGTTTTGTTGGTGTAACTGCTCGCAAATTTGGCTGGCAATCGGGTTGCCAAAATTTAAATGTTCTGGGGTAAACACAATGGTTTTGGCTTCGTTGTTAAATACCGAAGCTGTTTTAGGTAGGTTGTCGTGTTTGTCTAATACTATTCGTGTTGGGTGTTGTCCTGCCCAATCACGAACCGTTAAACTCGGGTTGTCTTTTATAACGGTGTTGCCGCCAACTAAAATAGCTTGTTCTTCGGCGCGCCATTTATGAACCAATTGTCTGGAGTAAGGGTTGGTTATCCAAACTGGTTTTTGTTCCTTTTTAGTTTTAGGCGCAATAAAACCATTGGCGGACTCCGCCCATTTTAAAATAATATAGGGGCGTTTTTTATTATGGAATGTGAAAAAACGTTTGTGGTGCTGTTTGCATTCCTGTTCTAAAATACCAACTGTAACCTGGCAACCTGCAGCTTTTAATTTTTTAATGCCTTGTCCAGCGACAAGCGAATTATCGTCTATTGTGCCAATAATCACTTTTGGAATCTGGTGTTTAATAATTAAATCGCTACACGGCGGTGTCTTCCCAAAATGCGAACAGGGCTCTAAAGTCACATAAAGTGTGGCTTCTTTTAATAGCACTTTGTTGTTAACCGACCCTATTGCATTTACTTCGGCATGTGGACCGCCGTAAGGACTGGTGAAACCTTCTCCGATAATTAAATTGTTATGTACAATTACACAGCCTACCATAGGGTTTGGTCTGGTAGTGCCAAGACCGTTTTTGGCAATTTCTATACAGCGTTTTATATATTTTTCATGTATCTTCACGTCACAAAAATAAGATTAAAAATGGGGATGAGCCATGTTGAGATACGAGAAATTCAACAAGAAGATAATCAGCACATCGCAAATGTAATTCGAGAAGTTTTAGTTGAATCTGGAGCGCCTAAAGTTGGAACAGCTTACGAAGATGAAGCCCTAAACGATATGTTTAAGACGTACAGTGGCTTTAAATGTGCTTATTTTGTGGTGGTAGAAGATGGTGCGGTTGTTGGTGGCGCAGGCGTTGGGCCATTAGAAAACGAGCCCGAAACTTGCGAATTGCAAAAAATGTATTTTTTAAAATCGGCCAGAGGTCGTGGTTTAGGACAACGAATGATGCAAATTTGTTTAGGCAAAGCTAAAACGCTTGGTTACAAAAAGTGTTATTTGGAAACCTTACCTTATATGCAAGCAGCCACCAAATTGTATACACAGAATGGCTTTAAAAATTTAGAAAAGCCTTTAGGGAAAACAGGACATTATTCGTGTAATGTATGGATGATTAAAACCTTATGAAATTAAAAGCAATACAACAGGATTTTCATAAAGCCTTAGATGCCGATTATGATAAAGAAGAGGTCGATCAATTCTTTTTTATGATTTGCGATTATTATTTTAATGTCAAACGTATCACTTTGGCTATTCAACCAGATTATGCCATTAGTGAGGACGAGGCAGAGCTTGTGTTTCAGGCTTTAGAAGCTTTAAAAAGGCACGAGCCTATTCAATATCTTTTAAAAACAACCGAGTTTTTTGGTTTAACGTTTCAGGTTAATAATCAGGTGTTAATTCCAAGACCTGAAACCGAAGAGTTGGTGGCTTGGATTATAGAATCTAAATTAGAAGAGATAAAAGCGCCTTTAAGAATATTGGATATCGGTACGGGAAGTGGTTGCATAGCAACAGCCTTAGCTAAACATTTTGAGCATGCCGAAGTGTTTGGGGTAGATATTAGTGAAGAAGCCATAAAGGTCGCGCAGCGTAATGCGGAGATTAATAACGTGTCGGTGCGTTTTATTCAGTCCGATATTTTAACTGTAGATCCAACGATAATTGCCGACTTTGCTTTGCCTTTCGATATTATTGTGTCCAATCCGCCGTATGTTCGCGAGATGGAAAAACAACAAATGAAACCAAACGTTTTAAATCACGAACCCCATTTAGCCCTGTTTGTAGATGATGCTAATCCGTTAAAGTTTTATAAGGCCATTACAGATTTGGCAACCAAAACTTTAGTAGAGGGAGGACTATTGTTTTTTGAAATAAACGAATATTTAGGCAACGATATGGTGGCTTTGTTATTGGAACATAAATTTAAAGACGTGGCTTTACGGCGAGACATGTTTAAACGAAATAGAATGATAAAAGGAGTGCAAAACAAATGAAATCTATAGCTGTATTTTGTGGTTCTAGTAGCGGAACCGATTCTGAAATTTTAGAAACATCGTATCTCTTGGGAGAAACTTTAGCAAAGCGTAATATTACTTTGGTTTATGGCGCATCGCAATTAGGGATTATGGGCGAAGTGGCTCGTGGCGTTTTAGATGCTAATGGGCAGGTTTTAGGAATAATCCCTCACTTTTTAAAAACAAAAGAAATTGTGCATCCTAGTTTGTCGGAGTTGATTGTTACTCAAAACATGCACGATCGGAAAGTGCAAATGTACGATAAGTCCGATGGATTTATAATGCTACCTGGAGGTTTCGGAACGATGGATGAGTTTTTCGAGATTACCACATGGGGGCAGTTGGGACTTCACACTAAACCCATCGGAATTCTAAATATCAATGGGTATTTCGATCATTTGTTAGCATATTGTAACGCTATGGTTACACGCGGATTTTTAAAACAAGACCATTTAAATGCTGTGGTAGTAGATGATACAATTGAAGGGCTTTTAGAAAAAATGAAACACTACAAACCATTGCCAGCTCCGCAATGGTTAAATAAAGAACGATTATAAAATGACTATAGAGGCGCAAATACAAGAGTTAAGAAACGAGTTAAATGCTTATAATTACAAGTATTATGTTTTAGATGAAAGCGATATTAGTGATTTTGAGTTCGACATGAAGCTTAAAACACTTCAGGAGCTAGAGGCTAAACACCCTGAGTTTTTCGATGCAAATTCGCCAACGCAGCGTGTTGGCGGTGCTGTCACTAAAAGTTTTAATACGGTAGTGCACGATTATCGCATGTATTCTTTAGATAATTCATATTCTAAAGAGGATTTATTGGCTTGGGAGCAACGCATTAAAAAAATGGTCGATGGTCCTGTTAGCTATACTTGCGAATTGAAGTACGACGGGGCATCTATAAGCATCACTTATGAAAATGGGCAACTGTTAAAAGCTGTAACACGAGGCGATGGTGTACAAGGCGATGAGGTGACGGCAAATGTGAAAACTATAAAATCGGTGCCTTTGCAGTTAACTGGTGATTATCCTGAGCGATTTGATATTCGTGGCGAAATTATTTTGCCGTTTGATGGTTTTAACAAAATGAACGAGTCACGTATAGAAATTGGCGAAGAACCTTACAGGAATCCTAGAAATACAGCTTCGGGAAGTTTAAAACTGCAAGATAGCAGCGAGGTTGCTAAGCGCCCGCTAGAGTGTTTGTTGTATAATATTATAGGGAGTAATTTAAATATTACATCGCAAATAGAGAGTTTAGAAAAAGCAAGAGCTTGGGGGTTTAAAGTGCCAAAGGCTGCTAAATTGGCGAGTTCTATAGATGAGGTTTTCGAATTTATAAATTATTGGGGCACACATCGTCACGATTTGCCCTACGAAACCGATGGTGTAGTTATTAAGGTTAATAGTTTTCAGCAGCAAGACGAATTGGGGCATACGGCTAAGGCGCCACGCTGGGCTATGGCTTATAAGTTTAAGGCAGAGCAAGTGTCTACCAGACTTAACGAAATCACATATCAAGTGGGGAGAACAGGAGCGATAACGCCTGTGGCCAATTTAGAACCTGTAGAATTGGCAGGAACCACGGTTAAGCGGGCATCGTTGCATAACGCCGACCAGATTGCGAAATTAGATATTCGTGAAGGCGATGAGGTTTATGTAGAAAAAGGCGGTGAAATTATCCCGAAAATTATTGCGGTCGATTTCACTAAACGTCCAACAGATTCTATCCCTACACAATATATTACCCATTGCCCCGAATGTGGTACAGAATTGGTTAGGCAAGAGGGCGAGGCACAACATTACTGCCCAAACTACAATGGATGCAAACCACAAATTGTGGGGCGCATTCAGCATTTTATTTCTCGTAAAGCGATGGATATTGATGGTTTAGGAGGCGAAACCGTAGCGCTTTTGGTTAATGCTAATCTTATTCAAAATTATTCCGATTTGTATGCTTTGAAAAAGGAGGATGTATTGCCTTTAGAGCGTATGGCTGAAAAAAGTGCCGATAATTTAATACAAGGTATCGAGCAGTCTAAACAAGTGCCTTTCGAGCGTGTATTGTATGCATTGGGTATTCGTTATGTGGGCGAAACCGTGGCTAAAAAATTGGTTAAGCATTTTAAGAGTATTGAAGCCATTGCGCAAGCTTCGGAAGAGACTTTGGTTAATGTTGATGAAATTGGTGTTAAGATAGCAGAAAGTGTTGTGGCCTTTTTTCAATCCGAAGAAAACAATCGCATTATAGCGCGTTTAAAATCCTTTGGAGTTGCGTTGCAGATTTCGGAAGATGCTTTGGCAAATCAAACCGATACTTTAGTAGGGAATACTTTTGTGGTCTCGGGCGTATTCTCATCGGTGTCTAGAGACGAGCTTAAAAAATTAATTGAAGATCATGGCGGGAAAGTAGGGAGTTCTATTTCGTCTAAAACCAGTTATTTGGTGGCGGGCGATAAAATGGGGCCAAGTAAACGTACAAAAGCCGAGCAATTAAATATACCTGTAATTACAGAAGAAGAATTCCTGAATATGATAAAATAATTGCATCTTATTTTAAAATTTTTATTTTTGAAGCATCTATCTCCGTTTTTAATCTTGTTAAGCACGTTGGAGTAGACGTCTAAAAAACCAAAAATAATGCGTAAAATACAAATTTTAGTGGGCTTTATCGTTTTGCTAAGCGTGTTGTTTGTGTTTTTTGAAATGAAAGATTTGCACTTGTCGGCAGCTATGGTGAAGGCTTTTGTGGTGCCTGTAATTACTGGAGTGTATTTTTTTACCATCAGTAAACGCAGTGCCTACTTTTCGGCCTTTTTAATCTTGTTTTCTGTCTCCGAGCTTTTAACTTTTATAGGGCCTTATTTGCCTGTTAATTGCGAGTATTTTATCGGTAATTCGTTATACCTAACGGCGTATTCTTGTTTTGTTTTGGATTTATTAAACAAGCTAAATTTTAGATATGTAGTAAAAGAATTACGGGTAACGCTAATGATTTTATTGGCATTAAACGCTTATTTATTATATGTGTTGTATACCATTGTGAGTTTGGACTTAAATACGATTTCTGTGTATTTTGAGTTTTTGTATAATGCTGTGGTGTTAAGTGTTTTAACGGTTTCTTTTTTAAACTATTTATACCGAGATAATAAAAAAGCCTTGTTGTTGTTTGTTGGGGCAACATGTTTGGTGTTTTCGGAGCTACTGCAATTTGCTTTTTTCTATATAGCAGAAGTGTCCTTGTTGAATATTTTAACCTATGGCTTTTTCGTGCTGGCTTTTGTATTTATGTACGCCTCGGTAAGTATTGGGGCAACCAAGCATTTGGTAGCTCAAAATGCGTAGTTTTTAATATGTATTATACGTTTATAGCCGTGCCATTGGCAGCTTTGTTTTTGTTGTGGTCGAAGTAAAAGTCTATTCGGCCTAGATTTACACCATATTTCCCTACTTGATTAACAAGTATATTTTGATTTTCGCTATTTTTTACGATTGTTGGTTTTGGTAAAAAAGTATGCGTGTGCCCGCCAATAATTAAATCGATGTTTTTGGTAGCTGCGGCCAATTTAAGATCGCTAACTTTATCGCTGTCGTATTTGTAACCTAAATGTGATAGGCAAATTACAAGGTCGCAATGTTCTTCTTCTTTTAAAATTCTGCTCATGTCTTGAGCAATTTCAATGGGGTTTAAATATTTAGTTTCTTTATACATGGCTGGGTCTACTAGGTTTTCTAGTTGAATGCCTACACCAAATACACCAATTTTTATATCGTTTTTTATGAATACCTTATAAGATTTGGTATGAGTGTCCATGATTGTATTCGAAAAATCGTAATTGGCAATTAAAAAAGGAAACTCTGCATGTGGTAATTGCGCGTAGAGTCCGTCTATACCATTGTCGAAATCGTGGTTCCCTATGGTGGCAGCGTCGTATTTTAATTTGCTCATCAGTTTAAACTCCAATTCACCTCCGTAAAAATTAAAATAGGGAGTGCCTTGAAAAATGTCGCCTGCATCGAGTAATAGCGTGTGCGGATTTTCTTTTCGAATACGGTCTATTAAGGTAGCTCGTCTGGCAACACCACCCATATTTGGGAAATTGGCGTCGGTTGGACTAAAGGGATCGATGTGGCTGTGTACATCGTTGGTGTGTAATATGGTTATTTTTTTTGAAGCAGATGCAGGAGAAAAAGACGATAATGTTACACCGCCAAGAGCAACTAAAGAAGTTGCTGCAGTGGTTTGTTTAAGAAAATCTCGACGTTTCATATAATCGTAATAATTTAATTTATTGTTTTTGTTGTGTAAATCTGTCGTCTATAACAGGGTTTATAGTGTCTGCTTTGGTGAAATAATCTATTAAAGCGTTACGCAATTTGTAATTTAATACATAATCGCCTTTGTTGGGTTTAAAAAAGGTCATGTGGTCGCCACCATTATATAAATAATCTATGGTGGCTACGTAGTAAATTTTGGAATCTGAAATAGGCTCGTTATTAATTTTGGCATCAATCAGTTTTTTATTTTCGTCTACAACAAGTTTAATGCCAGAGATCGGGTGTGGGTGTTTCGATTTAACCAGGAAATCTATAGCTTCTTTTACTTGTATCCCCGAAAGGGCAACAACAACAATGCTATTTTCGAACGGCATAAGTTCGTAAACCGATCGTAATGTAACATTGCCTTTAGATAAGGGGGCGCGAATACTTCCGTAGTTAGATAATACAAAATCTATAGTGTTACCAGTTCTGGACTGAAAAACCGGATTTGCCTGTATATAAACAATATCTGCAATTAAATTGCCTAAAGACGAGTTGAATTCGCCGTCTTCTCTAGATAAGGTTTTTGGGGTGTAGGTTAACACGCTATCCAGCTCTTTAGTAACATGGTCGTGGTATGGCGCTATAAAGCTGTTTAAGTCTTGGTTTACTTGTAGAGTGTCGCTTATTGGAATTTGTTGCCCTTCAATTTTAGTAAGGTTGAGGTCTTTTGTTTTACAAGCGCATAAAAGTATAAGGAAAAAGACTGTTGTTATTTGTTTAAAATTCATAATTAAACTTGTAAAATTTAGTAAGGTATGGTTGTAGTTTTTCCTACCTTTGCACGAAAGTTTAAAGATAAATGATTTTAAAAGGTTTTAAGGAAAAATCTATTAAAAAGTATTTTAATAAATTGTTAGACGATCGCGCCGATTTAAACGGAGCCAAACCTATTGAAAGTTTGGGAGTTATCGTAGATTGGGATCAGGCTGGAAACTTAGAAGCTTTCGAAACTTTAGCTAAAACTTTACATATACATAATGTGAAATTTAAATTGATTTTCTTTTCGCAGGACAAAGATGCACAGGAAAGCCTGACGTACCCTTGTTTTAATGAGAAGGATTTTGACTGGAAAGGACACGTTAAAAACACCGATTTGCAGACTTTTTTAAATACACCTTTTGACGGGTTGATTAGTTATTATTTTAAAGACGATCTGCATTTAAAATTATTAACGGCCCTATCTAAAGCAGAGTTTAAAATAGGAGTATTACAAGAAGAACCAAGGCTTAACGATTTGATTATAGCGTCAGACCCAAAAGCTTTTCAGGTATTTAAAAACGAATTGTTAAAATACCTCAGTATATTAAAAAGAATTTAAAAGCATGAACAGTAAATTAATGGGGACAGGTGTAGCGCTTGTTACTCCTTTTAACGCCGATCTTAGTGTAGATCACGAAGCATTAACAAATATTGTTAATTTTAATATTGAAAATGGTACTAATTATTTAGTAATAATGGGTACTACAGGAGAAAGTGTTACTGTAACTAAAGAAGAAAAACAGGCGATTATAAAAACAGTTTCTGAAGCTAATAATGGGCGTGTGCCTATGGTTTTAGGAATAGGTGGAAATAATACGGCACAAGTTGTAGAAGAAATTAAAGCTACAGATTTAAGTGCTTTCGAAGCTATTTTATCGGTGTCTCCTTATTATAGTAAGCCAACCCAAGAAGGCGTTTATCAGCATTTCAAAGCGGTGGCAGAAGCTTGTCCTGTTTCAGTAATACTGTATAATGTGCCAGGACGTACAGCGTCTAATATGTTGCCAGAAACTACACTTAGGTTAGCTAAAGATTTCAAAAATATCGTTGCCGTTAAAGAAGCTGGTAATAATATAGGTCAGTATTTAAATTTATTAAAAGATAAGCCAGACGATTTTTTAATCATTTCTGGAGACGACGATTTAGCTTTAGGCGTGGTTTTAGCAGGTGGAGCAGGAGTTATCTCTGTATTGGGCCAAGCTGTACCTGCCGAGTTTTCGAAAATGATTCAGTTAGGTCTTCAAGGAAAAGCCAAAGAGGCTTATGCGATACATTATAAACTAATGGATTTAACATCTTATATTTTTGCCGAAAATAATCCGGCAGGAATTAAAGCCGTGTTCGAGGCATTAAATATGTGTCGTGCAAGTGTAAGATTGCCATTGGTAGAGGCCACGCAAGGGTTGAAAGATAAAATTAAAGCGTTTGTAGAAACCCTTTAAAATAGCACTCGGGCCTAAGGTGAAATTAAAATTTTAGGCCTGTTTTTTTCGTTAGACTTTTAAACGTTAAATATTACTTAAACGCCATTATAAAGTCATTACAACCATTATTTTAGCAGAAAAATATTATTTTTAAAATCAATAAGAATAGCTTATTTTTGCATTCTGTTTAAAAACTATGAGGAAACTTCTTTACATATTTACAGCATCTGTTTTATTAAGTTCATGTAGCGAATATCAAAAAGCTTTAAAGTCTGAAGATATTGCTGTGAAATATAAAATGGGTGAAGATCTTTACAATCAAGGCAAAGCAGCTAAGGCCAATAGGTTGTTTTCGGATATTGTACCAAGTTACAGAGGTAAGCCGCAAGCAGAAAAATTAATGTATATGTATGCAAAAACCTACTACGATATGAAAGATTATTACGTAGCAGGATATCAGTTCGAGCGTTTTGCAGATTCATACCCGAAAAGTGAAAAGTTAGAGGAAGCTTCATTTTACAGTGCCAAAAGTTATTATATGTTATCTCCTGTTTACAGCAAAGACCAAACAGAAACTAAAGATGCCATAGAAAAACTGCAATTGTTTATTAACGCATTTCCAAAGTCGGAATACGTAGCTGAAGCCAATCAATACATAAAGGAATTAGACCATAAGCTAGAAACAAAAGCGTTCGAAATCGCTAAACAATACAATACGATTACAGATTATAAAGCCTCAATAAAGTCGTTCGATAATTTTATTTTCGAATTTCCAGGCTCTTCTTACAGAGAGCAGGCCATGTACTACAGGTTAGATGCAGCTTATAAATTAGCTATGAATAGCGTAGAGTACAAAAAACAAGAACGATTAGAGACTGCCGAAGATTATTATCAATCTTTTAAAAAAGGATATGCAACATCGGAATTTACAGAAACTGTAGAGGAGATGCATGCCAATATTTTACACGAATTAGAAAATTATAGCACTAAAAGTTAATATAATGGATTTAAAGAAAATCAATGCTCCTGTAAATACAGTTACGTATAACAGAAACAAAGTAGACCAACCTACAGGAAATATCTATGAAGCTATTTCTATTATTTCTAGAAGAGCAGATCAAATCAACACAGAAATAAAAAAAGAGCTTATAGAAAAACTTGAAGAATTTGCAACCTATAACGATAGCTTAGAGGAAATCTTCGAAAATAAAGAGCAAATAGAAGTGTCTAAATTTTACGAAAAATTACCTAAGCCACACGCTTTAGCGGTACAAGAGTGGTTAGATAATAAAGTGTATTACAGAAACACCGAGGAAGACGCTCAGTAAAACAATATACCATGTCTATATTAAGTGGCAAAAACATACTCTTGGGCATAAGTGCCGGTATTGCTGCTTATAAGACAGCTTCACTAGTAAGGTTATTTATAAAAGCAGGTGCCAACGTAAAAGTTGTTATGACACCTGCTTCTAAAGACTTTGTTACTCCTTTAACCTTATCAACCCTATCCAAACATCCAGTAGAATCTTCGTTTTATAATGAAGATGATGAAAATGCTGTGTGGAATAACCATGTAGAATTAGGTCTGTGGGCCGATTTATTTATCATTGCTCCAGCGACGGCAAATACCTTGTCTAAAATGGCTCAGGGTACCTGCGATAATTTATTGTTGGCCACTTATTTGTCGGCTAAATGTCCGGTGTATTTTGCGCCCGCGATGGATTTGGATATGTACAAGCACCCTTCAACCAAAGCTACATTCGAAACCTTAACCAAATTTGGTAACATTATGATACCGGCAACACATGGCGAACTTGCAAGTGGTCTGGTTGGAGAAGGGAGAATGGCCGAGCCAGAAGATATCGTAACCTTTATTACACAACACCTTTTAGGGCAATTGCCCTTGTATGGCAAAAAAGTAATGATTACGGCAGGGCCAACTTACGAAGCTATAGATCCTGTGCGATTTATAGGGAATCATTCCAGTGGCAAAATGGGATTCGAAATTGCTAAGGCGACAGCTAATTTAGGAGCCGAGGTGGTTTTAATTTCAGGGCCAACCAATCAAGTGCTAAAACATGATTTTGTAACTGTTGTTCCTGTGGTAAGTGCTCAGGATATGTACGAGCAAGCTCATAAATATTTTATGTCGGTAGATGTTGCCATTCTATCGGCAGCTGTGGCCGATTATCGCCCAAAAGAAGTTGCTCAGCACAAAATAAAAAAGGCGAGTGCAACGTTAACATTGGAGTTGGAAAAAACTAAGGATATTTTGGCATCTTTAGGAGCTATTAAATCACATCAGTATTTAGTAGGCTTTGCTTTAGAAACCGATAATGAACTAGAACACGCCAAAGCTAAATTGAAACGCAAGCACTTAAATTTAATTGTATTAAATTCGTTAAACGATAAAGGTGCAGGTTTTAAATCGGATACCAATAAAGTAACATTTATAGACGATAAAGAACAGATTGTTTCTTTTGATTTGAAGCCAAAATCCGAAGTTGCTCAAGATTTAGTACATCATATAATACATACGCTTTATGCATAAATTTTTAGTTGTTCTTTTTTTCAGTATAGCATCTGTAGCCTTGGGGCAGGAATTAAACTGTAATGTAGTTGTAAATGCCCAATTTACTGGTAACGAAAATGTACAAGTTTTTAAAACCTTAGAGAAACAGTTAACAGAACTTGTTAATAATACACAATGGACTAACAGAGCGTACAAGCAAGACGAGCGCATAAATTGCAGTATGAATATTACCGTGCAGGAGTATGCTAGCGATGTGTTTAAAGCTACTATACAAGTGCAATCGTCTAGACCGGTTTATGGGTCTTCGTACAGCACGCCTGTGTATAATTTTAACGATAAAGATTTTACATTTCGCTATGTAGAGTATCAAAACTTAAACTTTAGTCCTACACAATTTCAATCAAATTTAGTGTCGGTTTTAGCCTTTCATGTATATATGATTTTAGGTTTAGATGCCGATACCTTCGAGCTACAAGGCGGCGAACCATTTTTAACGCAAGCACAAACTATTGTTAATTACTCGCAATCGGAAAATGCACAAGGTTGGAAGTTGGAAGATGGTTTACAAACGCGTTATATGTTGGTAGATAATTTGTTTTCGCCAACATTTAAAGAGTACAGGCAGGTTATGTATCAGTACCATCGCAAGGGGCTAGACCAAATGAGCGACGATTTAAAATCGGGAAAACAAAACATTGCCGATGCGATTACTTTACTACAGAATATGCATAACCAAAGGCCAAATTCGTTTTTAGCACGTATCTTTTTCGATGCAAAAAGCGATGAAATAGAGGACATTTTTTCGGATGGGCCAAATGTTCAAGTCGCCGATTTGGTTGATGTATTAAACACCATTTCGCCAACCAATTCCAGTAAATGGAGAAATATCAAGTTTTAGTTTGATTACAAATTAAAACTCGATTATCTTTGGCTTTGTAAATTTAAAGCTTCATTATATTGCTTACCTCATTATCTATAAAAAATTACGCTTTAATAGACGATTTGCAAGCGCGTTTTAATCCTGGATTCACCATAATTACAGGAGAAACAGGTGCCGGGAAATCTATTGTTTTGGGTGCTTTATCTTTAATTATAGGTAAACGTGCCGATTTATCATCGTTAAAAGATGATGAACAAAAATGTGTTATTGAAGCAGTGTTCGATATTGCCAATTATAATTTAAAACCCATTTTCGAGCAGGAAGATTTAGATTATGACAAGCAAACCATTATACGCCGAGAGATTTTACCATCGGGTAAATCGCGAGCCTTTGTAAACGATACGCCAGTTACTTTAAGTAGTTTGCAGGTGTTGGGCGAACGCCTTATAGATATTCATTCGCAGCATCAAACGCTTCAATTAACAGACGATGCTTTTCAGTTTCAGGTTATTGATGCTTTGGCCGAAACAGAACAACCGTTAGTAAATTATAAGCAGCATTTAAAGGTTTTTAAATCCGATCAGAAAGCCTTACAAAAACTACTCGATTTTCAATCGGAAGCGAATAAGGAATACGAGTATAATGCCTTTTTATTGCAAGAACTTTTAGATGCGAAACTAGTAGAAGGTGAGTTGGAATCTTTAGAGGAAGAATACGAAACCTTAGATAATATTGAAGCTATAAAAGAAAAGTTGGTGGCCTCGCATCAGTTGTTAAACGACGAGCAAATAGGGGCTTTAGCCATATTAACAGAGGTTAAAAATAATTTTAATAAAATCGCATCATTTTCATCGCATTACAAAGAATTGTATTCGCGGGTAGATAGCAGTTTAATAGAATTATACGACATTTTCGCCGATGTTGAAGCTTCAGAAGATGCTCTAGATGCCGATCCGAATAGGTTAGAAGTGGTTAATACCAGATTACAATTATTACATAATTTGTTAAAAAAGCATTTAGCAAACAATGTTACGGAGTTAATCGCAATAAAAAATACATTAGAAGATAAGGTTAGTGTTACCGAAAATCTCGATAAAAATATTACCGAATTACAAGCTAAAATTGCAGAAAAGGAAACTGTTTTAAACCAGATAGCAGGTGATATACATCATAAACGGGTAGAAGTAATTCCAGATTTAAAGCAACAACTCGAAGTCTATTTAGCAGATTTAGGCATGCCTAATGCTCAATTTCAAATTGAGCTAGAAACTAGTAAAACGTTTTACGCTAACGGTAAAGACGACTTACAGTTTTTATTTTCGGCCAATAAGGGCGGGACTTTTAAACCTTTAAATAAAGCTGCATCGGGAGGAGAATTATCGCGTATTATGTTGGCCATAAAAGCAGTGCTTTCCAAATACATACAGTTGCCAACCATCATGTTCGATGAAATAGATACTGGTGTTTCTGGAGAAATTTCTAACAAAATGGGAGTTATTATGCGTAATATGAGCAGCAATATGCAAGTGTTTGCGATAACGCATTTACCGCAGGTGGCAGCTAAAGGCAATACGCATTTAAAGGTTTATAAGGAGGATGTTAATCAAATAACGACCACCAATTTAATAGCCTTAACGGAAGAAGAGCGTGTGCTGGAAATCGCGCAAATGTTAGGAGGTTTAGAAGTGTCGAGTTCGGCTTTAGCTCATGCTAAACAATTATTGAATTAAGTAGTATCTTTGCCTAAGTTAATTTTAGAGTAAAGTATTAAATAATATAAAAATCAACTAGAATGTCATACAATTTATTAAAAGGGAAAAAAGGAATTATTTTTGGAGCACTAGACGAAAACTCTATTGCTTGGAAGACAGCCGAGCGTGTACATGAAGAAGGCGGCGAGTTTGTTTTAACCAATGCGCCAATTGCTATGCGTATGGGGCAAATAAAAGCTCTAGCAGAAAAAACAGGATCAGAAATTATTCCTGCCGATGCTACTTCTATGGACGATTTAGCAAATCTTGTAGAAAAGTCTATGGAGATTTTAGGCGGAAAAATAGATTTTGTATTGCATTCTATTGGTATGTCTGTAAATGTTAGAAAAGGAAAGCATTACACCGATTTAAACCACGAGTGGATGGGTAAAGGTTGGGATGTATCTGCCGTTTCTTTCCATAAAGTTATGCAAACTTTATTTCAAAAAGACGCCATGAACGAGTGGGGAAGCATTGTAGCTTTGTCTTATATGGCTGCACAACGTGTGTTTCCAGATTATAACGATATGGCCGATAATAAAGCGTATTTAGAAAGTATAGCACGTAGTTTTGGTTATTTTTTCGGAAAGGAAAAAAACGTACGTGTAAACACAATTTCGCAATCGCCAACGCCTACAACAGCAGGGCAAGGTGTTAAAGGGTTTGATGGTTTTATAGCTTACGCCGATAAAATGTCGCCTTTAGGTAATGCCACAGCGTTAGATTGTGCTAATTATACCGTAGCTATGTTTAGCGATTTAACAAAGCGTGTTACTTTACAAAATTTATACAACGACGGAGGATTTAGTAACATGGGTGTAAGTGCCGAGGTTATGGATGCTTTTGTTGCTAACGAGACGAAATAGTTTAGTTATCTCGTAATTTAATATATAATTTAAAGCCACCAATTAGGTGGCTTTTTTTTGTATTTGGTTACATTTGTGTTATGGTTTTACACTATTCATTTGTTATTCCAGTTTATAATCGTCCCGATGAAATTGAAGAGCTTTTAAACAGTTTTTTAAATCAAAACACCAGTTTAAAATTCGAGATAGTAATTGTTGAAGACGGATCGGATGTGAGTTCGGAATCTGTTGTCGATGATTTTAGTTCTCGTTTAAACATCGCCTATTTTTATAAAGAAAATTCAGGACCCGGCGATTCTAGAAATTATGGTATGCGTAAAGCAACGGGAAATTATTTTATAATTCTGGACTCAGATTGTGTGTTGCCATCAAATTATTTAAATGAAGTAGATGCTAGTTTAAAAACAGCGTTTGTAGATTGTTTTGGAGGGCCAGATGCCGCAGAACGCTCTTTTACAAGCTTGCAAAAAGCCATTAATTTTTCAATGACTTCGGTGTTAACTACAGGAGGAATCCGAGGAAGTAAACATCAGGTAGGAAAATTTCAACCGCGCAGTTTTAATATGGGACTATCTAAACAAGCTTTTGAAGCTTCTAACGGTTTTGGAAATATCCACCCTGGAGAAGACCCCGATTTATCGATTAGGTTATGGCATTTAGGTTTCGAAACCAAGCTAATACCAGACGCTTTTGTATATCATAAACGAAGAATATCGTGGTCTAAATTTTATACTCAAGTCTATAAATTTGGTTTAGTACGGCCAATTTTAAATTCGTGGCACCCAGAAACGGCAAAGCTAACATATTGGTTTCCTACACTATTTTCGGTTGGATTACTGGTTTCGGTTATAGTATTGCTGTTTCAATTTAAATGGTTTTTATTCGCTTATGTTTTATACTTTGTACTAGTATTCTTATTAGCATTGGTTAGTACGAAACAAATAGGCGTAGCATGTTTAGCGGTTTGGGCGATATTGGTACAGTTTTTTGGGTATGGTTATGGTTTTTTAAAATCGTATATTAACATCCATCTTTTAAAGAAAGATGCGGAACAGGTTTTTCCAAAGCTATTTTTTAAGTCATTATGATGAAGGATTTAAAACAACGATTTTTAAAGTTTGTAAAAAGCAAAAAAATTAATGTCTTTACATTGTTTTTATTGTTGTCCTTTACCATATTAATATTAAATAAATTATCCAGAACCATAACAAATACAATTCCGTTTTCGGTGCAGCCCATTAACTTGCCAGAAACCTATGTCATCTTAAACGATAGTAGCCCTAAGTTGCATATCACTTTAAAAACCTATGGCTTTAAATTTTTGAAATACTATCTAAAAACGCCCAAACTTCGGTTAGATTACGATAACCATGACGATATAAACGATTCGACATTGGTTTGGGACAAAAGCAGTTCGTTTTCGGCCATAAATGCACAGTTCGATAAAGATGTCGAACTCATTAGTATTGCTCCAGATAGCATCAAGTTTTATTACGATGTAAACGACTCTAAAGATGTGCCTGTAGTTTTGCAAAATAAAATTACCTTCAGTCCTGGTTTCGATGTGTTAAAAGGCTATACCGTAACTCCCGATACGGTTCATATTGTCGGGCCAGAAAAACAGGTTTCTAAAATAAAACATATTAAAACTGAACCGTTAGAACTTCAAAATGTGCATTTAAATATAGATACAGCTCTTAATTTAGAGTTGCCGGAAGGCAGTGAAGAGATTCGGTTTTCACATAAAAAAGTGAAGTTAAAGGCAAAAGTCGAAAAGTTTACAGAAGGCGCATTTAACATTCCCGTAAGCGTTATTAATGTGCCGAAAAACATCACCTTAAAATATTACCCGAAGTCTGTTACTGTATTGTATTATACTAATTTAAGTAATTTTAAATCGGTGCAAGCCAAAGATTTTAAAGTAGAATGCGATTACCAAAAACAAATCGAAAACCAGTCGTATTTAGTGCCGGAGATTGTTAAAATGCCCGAGCACATTAAAAGTGCAAAAATCAAACAACAGAATATAGAATTTATTATTTCGGAATGACAATAGTAGGACTAACAGGTGGTATAGGAAGCGGAAAGTCTACCGTCGCAAAAGCGTTTCAAGCGTATGGCATTCCAGTGTATATTTCGGATGATGAAGCCAAAGCTTTAATGGTCACGTCTTCAGAAATTATTACAGAATTAAAAGCGGTGTTCGGTGCCGAAGCCTATATAAACGGTGCTTTAAACAAGCCTTACATTTCCGATAAAATTTATAATGACAAAGCCTTGTTGCAAAAAATGAATGCTATTGTACACCCTAGAGTAGCACAGCATTTTAAAGATTGGGTAAGCGCACAGCAAGCGCCTTATGTGCTAAAAGAGGCGGCCATTTTATTTGAAAGCGATGCGCATAAAAACTGCAATTTTATTATTACTGTTGTTTTAGATAAAGCTACAAAAATAGAGCGTTTATTACAGCGCGACCAAACTACCGTAGCAAAAATAGAAGCGATAATGAAACAACAATGGCCAGACGAAAGGCGTATTGAGTTATCCGATTTTGTTATTGAAAACGACACTATGGAGCACATGCAACGTCAAGTGGGGCAAATTCATAATACTATCCTTAATAAAATTAGTTAATTGGCAAATTTTAACAATTTTGTTAATGTAAGGTTAAATGTTAAAAAAGCTAAATGTTAAAATGTTAATTTTGAATGATGAGCAAGAAGTTATTCATTCTTTTGGTGCTTTTAATGAGCTTATCTCTAGTCGGGATTATTTTTGTACAAGCACGTTACATTAGTGATGCTGTAAAAAATGAAGAAGAGCAGTTTACGTTTAATGTAAAAAAGGCTTTAAGTTACGTCTCGCAAGACATAGAGCAAAGAGAATTAAACACCTATTTTAAGAAATTTCAGCGTTTAGTTGATCAAAAGAAGGAAGCCGATACGGTTGCTATTACGCAGTTATTGTTTAATCAACAAAACGAAAGTACCAACGAAGTGTTGTATTACAGAAGTGGTATTTTAGAAGAGAATTACAAATTGTCGTCTTCGATCTTTGACATAGGTTTAGATAGTATTAATATAAAGCGCATATTAAGAAATTCCGAGACCAAGGTATACAGCAGTAAAAGTGTTTTGGAGAACAATTTAAATGTTAGCCCAGTATATAGCATGTCTAGAATAGGGCGCTTTAACGAAGCCGAGAAACAAAGTTTTGAAGAAGCCTTTAAAGTATTAACCAGTAGAACACCTATATATAAGCGCGTAAAAAACGAAGATATTACACGGTTGTTAACCAAAAAACTTCACGAAGATAATATAGATATCGATTACGAATTTGCCATATACAGCAACGATCTGGCTACCAAAATTCAGAGTGAAGGGTTTGAGTTAAAAGATGATAAAACCTTTAGTGTACCTATTTTTCAGAACGAAAACAGTCAGAATAACTTTAGATTGTTGGTTAATTTTCCGCAAAGAAACCGATTCATCATGTCATCTGTAATTGGTATGACTTTATTGTCTATCATTTTTACATCCATCATTATTATAGCATATACCAGTGCCTTATTACAGCTGATAAAACAGCGTAAAATTTCGGAAATAAAAACGGATTTTATCAATAACATGACGCACGAATTTAAAACGCCAATTGCAACCATCAATTTAGCGTTAGACGCCATAAAAAATCCAAAAATTATAGACGATCGCGATAAGGTAATGCGCTACCTTAATATGATAAAAGATGAAAACAAACGCATGCATGCGCATGTAGAAAATGTATTAAGAATATCTAAACTAGAAAAGAACGAATTAAACATTAGTAAAGACCGTGTAAAACTGCACGATTTAATAGAAGATGCTGTAACGCATGTCGAGTTAATTGTAGAAGACCGACAAGGATTTATCAATTTACATTTAGATGCCGATAAATCGTCTGTTCTGGCTAGCGATACGCACTTTACAAATGTAATAGTAAACATGTTGGACAATGCCATAAAATATTCGCCAGATGCTCCAAAAATAGATGTTTACACAGAAAATGTAGGAAATAATATATTGTTAAAAATAAAAGACCAAGGTAGCGGTATGAGTAAAGCCGCCCAAAAACGGGTTTTTGAAAAATTTTATAGAGAGCACACTGGAAATATACATAATGTAAAAGGCCACGGATTAGGATTAGCTTATGTAAAACGAATTGTAGACGACCATCAAGGTCACATTTCGGTAGAAAGTGAAAAAGGAAAGGGCAGTACATTTATTGTTAAACTCCCATTAATATCATAAAGTTATGAGCGAACAACATAAGAAAATTTTATTAGTTGAAGACGATCCAAATTTTGGTACCGTTTTAAAGGATTATTTAATCATGAACGATTACGAAGTTACCCATGCCAAAAATGGTATGGAAGGTTTCGAAAAGTTTAAAAAAGACGATTTCGATCTTTGTATACTAGATGTCATGATGCCTTATAAAGACGGGTTTACACTAGCCAAAGAAATTCGGGAAAAAAACACCGAAGTCCCTATTATTTTCTTAACGGCAAAAGCCATGAAAGAGGATGTGTTAAAAGGCTATAAAGTAGGTGCCGATGACTACCTGAACAAACCATTCGATAGCGAAGTGTTACTCATGAAGATTAATGCAATAATACAGCGTAAGGCGTCCGAAACTGTTACCGATAGTAAACAATTTGAATTTAAAATTGGGGCTTTCGACCTCAACTCGAAACTGCGTTTTTTAAAGTTTAGAGATGAAGATCCTATAAAATTATCGCCTAAAGAAAATGAATTGTTGCGTTTGTTGGCATTACACGAAAATGATTTGATGCCAAGAGAATTAGCTTTAACCAAGATTTGGAGAGACGATAATTATTTTACATCTCGTAGTATGGATGTGTATATCGCAAAACTTAGAAAATATTTAAAGGCCGATGAGAATGTGGAAATTTTAAATATTCATGGTGAAGGATTCAGATTGGTAGTCAATCAAAATTCATAATCCATACATAGTATTCTAACGAAAATACAAAAGACGGTCAAAGGGCCGTCTTTTTTTGTTTTAATTGGTCTCAGTCCTTAGTTTAAACTATGCACCTTTAGAGCAAGACTTTCAGTTCCTATACATATTTTTTCGCCACGAATGCACGAATATTTGACATTGTTTTTATAAAGAATTTTAGTGTATTTGTGGCTAAGATAAATACAAATAATCGGACTTTCAGTTATAGACTTCCAGTCTATAGTGGTTTAGTTACCTTTGAGTTTAGCGTTTGTACGATGGTTTCTAGAGGGGTTAAATAATCAAACCACATAATATTAGGGTCTTTTTTAAACCAAGTGAGTTGGCGTTTTGCAAAACGCCGCGAATTTTTCTTTATTTCAGACACAGCAAAATCTAAAGACCATGTGCCGTCTAAATAATTAAAAAGCTCTTTGTAGCCAACGGTGTTAAGCGCATTAAGATGTTTTTTGTCGGCCAATTGTTTTACCTCATCAAGTAAACCAGTTTCCACCATTATATCTACACGTTGGTTAATGCGTTCGTAAATAATATTTCGGTCTGCTATTAATCCTACAGAAAGCGTTTTAAATGGGCGTAAGTCTTTCTTTTTATTTAAAAATGACGCATAAGGTTTTCCTGTTCCTATGCAAATTTCTAGAGCACGGATTACGCGATGCGGGTTGTCTATAGCGATGTTCTGGTAAGAAACGGAATCTAATACTTGTAATTGCTTCTGTAACGATTCTAAACCTTCATGCTGCAATCGGGTGTTTAAATCTAAACGGATATTCGCGTCAACTTCTGGAAAATCGTCTAAACCTTTGGTAACCGCATCGACGTATAAACCAGAACCGCCAACCATTATAACGGTATTGTGAGTGTTAAATAAAGTGGTTAAGCGCTGGATGGCATCCGTCTCGAAGGCACCAACATTATAAGTATCTGTTACCGATTTATGATGTATAAAATGATGTTTGGCTTGGGCTAGCTCTTGTGGTGTTGGGGCGGCTGTACCGATTTGCATTTCTTTAAAAAACTGCCTAGAATCTGCCGAAAGAATTTCGGTGTCAAAATGTTGCGCCAATTTAATGCTTAAGGCCGTTTTGCCAATCGCTGTTGGGCCAACAATAGAAATAAGATACTTGTTTGTTTTCAAAAAAAAATAAATTTATAAGGCTTCGCCACAATAATAACAATACTTCGATCCGTCTCTGTGATCGTGTCTTAAACAATTTGGACAAGATTGAGAGTTAAGATGTATGGTTTTGTCTTGTGTCTTTAATTTTTCAGGCTCTGGTTTTTTAGTCTGACTAGCATATTCCGCCGATACAATTCCTGTAGGAACGGCTATAATACCATAACCTAAAATCATGACAACAGCGGCAATAAATTGTCCTAAAGGTGTTTGGGGTGCAATATCGCCAAAACCAACGGTTGTAAGCGTTACAATACACCAATACACACTTTTAGGAATATTGGTGAAACCATTTTCTTCGCCTTCTACCATATACATAATCGTGCCTAAAATAACAGCCAGAATAATAACGGCAAACAAAAATACCGATATTTTAGCTCGGCTAGCTTTTAGGGCAGTAACTAAATTTTTGGAGGCTCCTAAAAAGCGTGCTAATTTTAATATTCTAAAAATTCTAAGTAAGCGTAAGGCTCTTAAAGCAACAAGGGCATGTGTGCCTGCAAAAAAGATAGAAATATATTTTGGGATGGTAGACAATAAATCTATTATACCATAAAAACTAAAAATGTACTTAAAAGGTTGCTTAACAGTTATAATTCTTGCAATATATTCTATAGTGAACAAAATGGTAATTATCCATTCGGCGGTGTTTAAAAATGTGTGATATTTTAAATCTATAGCCTTTACACTTTCTAGCATTACCAGAACAATGCTGGCAATAATAACAACAAGCAGCACTAAGTCGAACAATTTACCAGCAGGTGTATCTGCTTCGTAAATAATTTCGTGGAGTTTGTCTTTCCAAGGTGTGTTAGACTTAGTGCTGCTCATAAACTCAAAAATAGTAAACTATATTGAAACTTTTGAGTTTAAAACAATTAGAGAATTGTTTTGTATGTTAACCAGTTTGCTGGCTAATTGTTTTATAGACTCGTAATATTCTGGAGTATAAGCTGTTTCTTTTAAGCTGAATTTTAAATAAATTACAATGTTATCTGCCGCTTGGTTTACAGCAAATACCAATGAACCTCTTCCGTTAGGCAGTCCGTAATTTATGTTTTTTGGAAGTTCGCTAACTTCGTAGCCCTTAGTGTTCAGTTTTATAGTGTAACTGTAGTTGTTTTTATACCCAAAATCTATAGGATAATTACGTTCTTGTAATTGAAATGGATTGCTGTCAAAAAAATGAAATAGTATAGGATTTATGTATAACGTTTTTTGCGTAACACCATCTATTTCTTTGCTCATAGGCTCTAAACTTATTTGTGCCTGAAGTTCTTCTTTAAACGTTGCGTCGTTACGATCGGTTTCGACAACTTCGTGTTTCGTAATATTAAAATTAGGGAAGTCTTCTTTTTTCTTTTTATAATAGGCAGTTTTATCATTCAAAAAATCTTTTTTTGAGTTGTATGCATAGTATCCCGATCTAATTGTAAAGGCATCGGCAACGGCACTGTCGCCTTTAATTTCCATTTCAACTCTATGGTTTACTACCGAAGGTTTATCAACTTTTATATCAACCCAATCGCTACCTGTTTTAAAATCTATTTTACGACCATAGGCATTTAAACATCTAAAAGGCAAACTTCCAAAGGGTAAATGTTGCTCTGTTGCATCTAGCATGTAGGTTTTGTTTTGTATGCTGGTTTGAACTATTAAATAGTTGAAGTCTGATAAAACAGGATATAATTTTGTGGGGAAACCATTATTTCTTGTAGATAATAAGACCGGTTGCGCTTCTATACCCACGTCGTTTAATAAATTGTGAAGCAATATATTGATGCTGGATACATTACCAGATTTGGTTTTTAAAAGGTCTTTTACCGAGCCTTCTGTGAAAATTTTGTAATCGCCATTCCATTTATAATTGTCTTGTATATAAGCGTAAATGGCTTGTGCTTTTTTTAAAGGATCTTTTTCGTTTAAAATGCTAGCTGATAGAATATCTTCAGACTTAATCGATTTTCGTAATTGATTACCAATTTCTTTCTCGGTTTTTAATTCGTGATCTACAGCATCCCAAGTTTTAGTAACTTGGTCTATACCGCCATCAAAACGTTTTACTGTTTTTAATTCAAAATCTATTCTAGACAAGTAATTGTATTTACTGGTCATGTAATCTTCCTCAATAAAAGCGGGAATGTCTTTCATTACAAATTTAGTAATCGCACAATCGGCATAGGCGCCGTTACCTCCAGATAAACATTGCGATTCTATTTTAGATTCGTTAGTGTGTAATTTGTATGGGCCAACAAGTTTTATATTATAGTTGTAATTTCCAGGAATACTGGTGTCGTATTCGCTGTATATTTTAGGAATATCTTCTTGGAACGTCCAGCCGTGATATTTAAAGATGTAAGGAGACGATAGTTTGTAACTGTAAATAATTACACTGCCTTCTTGCACATTTGGAAGTGTGAATTTGGCAACGGTTACATTGCTAGAAACGTCTTCGTAAAAAATTTCGGAATCTTTTAAACGCGAGGCCGATAAGGCGCCACTGTTAAGATTGTAGGTTATGGCTGTTATGTCTTTTATGCGTTCTTCTTTTCCTTTAGAGGTGTAAAGCGGAACTTCTACCGTAGCATGGTCAAAGCCATTTCGGTTAAAAATGCGGACCTTTTTTTGGTATTCCGTTTTTAACAAAAAATCGTCGTCGTCTATATAGCTATTTCCGTATTCGTAAAGTACTAGCGCGTTTGCAGTAGAATCTTTAGCATAGGTGTTAAAGTCGAAATCATCACGACTTACTTTGAATTCTTGAGTGCCGTAATGTTGAGCACTTGCGACTGTTGAAATAAAGAGTAGGAGTAGGTTGAGTAGTTGGGTTTTCATAAGGTTTACGTTAGTTTAATAATTTTTAATCGTTTATGTTTTCTTAAATAACTTTGAATAACATGTTGTATGTCTTTGTTGTTATCCATTTTCGTGATTATGGATTCGAGGACATTGATGTTATTGATTTGATAGTTGAGGTTGAAAAATCCGATGCCTTGAAAGCTACCATCTTTAATATAAATGGCACTGCGTTCGTCTACATCTCTGCCACGGTCTATAATTACCATGTTTTGATGGGCATAACTGAATTTTTCGATGAGTTCTTGAACACGTCGATTGTAAAGTTCAGGCGATTCTTGACTAATACAAGCGCCATGGCAGATGTCTATTTTATAGTTGAAACAGGTGTTTTCGGTTTTTTCTAATCCAGTTAATTTTAAACATAACTGGTATTGTTCTGCTGCTTGTTCTAAAAAGTGTTTGGCACTTTGGTGGTTACTAAATGTTGTAATAGGATGTTTTCGCCCATCGGCAACATCAATTTTTAAATTTAAATACCCATTTTGGTCTGTAAATGCATATAATGCATGGGTAAACAAGGTGCGTTTTCTAGAGCGGTTAAACATAGGTTTAACACGTTTAATTTCTTCTATTTCTTTAAGTAAAGCTACAAGTTCGCTACCTGTTTCTTCATAAGTTACAGAGTCTACCCGTAATTGTAGTTTTTTAGATTTAGAATTTGTAGCCGTGAAATGCTGATTTACCCTGCGCTTTATATTTCGGCTTTTACCAATATATATAATTTGCCCGTCGGCATTATGCATATAATACACTCCGGTAACCGATGGTAGGTTGTTTACAATATCTATAAATCGCGAATCTATTTTTTTTGCTTTATAACTTTCTTTTATAGACGATTGTATAATGTGTTTTGCCGAGTCTTTGGTTTGTAATAATTTAAAAAGTTTTACTGTAGCCAAGGCATCTCCATTAGCACGGTGTCTGTCTGTAACAGGAATGCCAAGCGAGCGTACTAATTTCCCTAGACTGTAGGAGGCCTGGTTTGGTATAAGGTCTTTTGCTAATTCTACCGTACAAAGACTTTTGCGTTTAAAATCGTAACCTAAGCGTTTAAATTCGGTTCTTAGAATTCTGTAGTCAAATTCGGCATTATGGGCAACAATTATGCAGTCTTCGGTAAGTTCTATTATGCGCTTTGCAACCTCGTAAAATTTAGGCGCACTTTTAAGCATGTTGTTATTAATGCCTGTTAGATTTACAACAAAAGGCTGAATTTCCCGCTCTGGGTTTACGAGTGTAATAAATTGGTCTATTACTTTATGGCCATCGTATTTATAGATAGCAATTTCGGTAATGCCTTCTTCATTAAATTTACCACCAGTGGTTTCTATGTCTAATATTGCGTAAATAATTGGCTAATAAAAATTAATAATTTCTTGCTCCAAAAATAGTGCTCCCAATGCGTACCATAGTGCTTCCGCAATGTATTGCCAAAGCATAATCGCCGCTCATACCCATAGAAATTACTTTAAACTGAGAGTTTGTTTCTGGTAAAGCTCCTAAGGTATTAAAAATAGTTTTTAATTGCGAAAATTCGGTTTTTATTTGCGATTCGTTTTCGGTAAATGTGGCCATGCCCATAACACCCAAAAGGTTAATGTTTTGTAATTTGGCAAAGGTGTCCGATTGAAGTATTTGTATGGCTTCTTGCTCGGTCATACCAAATTTAGTGTCTTCGTCGGCAATTTTTATTTGTAATAAACACCCAATAATTCTGTTGTGTTTTTTGGCCTGTTTATTAATTTCCAGAAGTAGTTTTTCGTTGTCTACGCCATGAATTAAATCTACAAAAGCAGCCATGTATTTTACTTTGTTTCGCTGTACGTGGCCAATCATGTGCCATTTAATATCTTTAGGCAATTGTTCGTGTTTTTCGACCATTTCCTGAATTTTATTTTCTCCAAAAATGCGCTGCCCAGCTTGGTAGGCTTCAAGAATATCGCTTACCGGTTTGGTTTTGGAAACAGCAACTAAAGTAACGTGTTCTGGTAATGTAGATTGGATATGTTGTAAGTTTTCTTTTATGGACATAGCAATGTGTTAAAATTCAAAAATGGTAATACCACTTCTTAGTTTAGGTTCTATATACGTGCTTTTTGGTGGCATTTGTAAGCCTTCGTCTGCAATTTGTTTTATTTGGTTTGTTGTTGCTGCTAACATACTAAAACCTACTTTATAATCACCGGTGTCTACTTTGCTTTTTATATCTAAAAATCCGTTTTTACCGGTACTGTATGTTATGCGTTTGTCTTGGCGTAAATTTGAAATACCCAAAATGGGTTTTAAAATGGTTTTGTAAAGAATGTAAGCATCTAATTGGTCTAATGCGGTTTTAAATGTATAGGCCGTTTTTCTTAAATATAACGAGTAAAAATCGCCATTTAAGTACATGCTAAAATGATGAGGTTTACTAGGTTTGTAAGGCGTGTTTCCTCTGTTTTCTATTCTGAAATAGGTATCTAATTGAATTAAAAACGATTCAGGATTAAGTCCGTTTAAGTCTGAAACTAATCGGTTAAATTCGTAAACTCTTAAGTCTGATTCAGGAATCAGATAAGTCATGAAAAAATTGTAGTTTTCAGTTCCAGTGTGATTGTTATTTTTCGATTTTTCTTCTAAATATAACATGTAAGACGATGCGCAGCGGTGGTGACCATCTGCAATGTACACACTAGGTATAGCTTTAAAAATAGCTTGTATTGTATTGCAGATTACAGCATTGTTTACTGGCCAAAGGTAATGTGTGTCTTTAGTAGTTGTAGTAAATTCAAAATCTGCACGGTCTTGTTTTACCTGAGTTATAATCTCTTTAAGCTTTGGGTTGTCTGGATATGTTAGTAAAACAGGTTCGGCATTAAATCGTACCGCTTTTAGGTAATCTTTAAAAATAATCTCGCGAAACGCTAGAGTGCTTTCGTGCTTTTTTATAATGTTGTTCTGATAATCTTCTGCACTTGCTGCTGCAATTATACCGTTACATTCTTGCCCATCTCTATCTACAATACAATATACATAATAACTTGGTGTTTGGTCTTGAACAAAAATATGTTCTTCCTTAAACTCTAAATATCTGTTTTTAACGAGTGCATATCTTGCCTTACCAGAAATTTCTTTGTGAAATTTATATCCAGGATTTATAATGTGTAAGAATGAATACGGATTGGTATTTAACCTGGCGTCCCTTTGCTCGGCAGTGTAGGCGTCGTAAGCGCGCGAAGCGACTAGACTTACTTTATCGCGCGTTGGCCTTACTGCTTTAAAAGGAATTATGTTAGCCATGTTACCTGTTATTTTAAAAACTGCTGGGCAACGGTTTCAGCCTTTTTGCTTTGCGAATAATCGTAAAAACCTTCTCCAGATTTTACACCTAATTTGCCTGCATGCACCATATTTACAAGTAAAGGGCAAGGGGCATATTTTGGGTTTTTAAATCCGTCGTACATTACATTTAAAATAGAAAGGCATACATCTAGACCAATAAAATCGGCCAATTGTAACGGTCCCATGGGGTGAGCCATACCAAGTTTCATTACGGTATCTATTTCGGTAACACCGGCAACGCCATTGTATAATGTTTCTATAGATTCGTTAAGCATGGGCATTAAAATTCTATTGGCTACAAACCCAGGGTAATCATTTACTTCTACTGGAATCTTGTCTAGAGTTTTGGAAAGTTCCATTATGGTTTTAGTAACCTGATCGCTGGTGTTGTAGCCACGAATAATTTCTACCAGTTTCATAATAGGCACCGGATTCATAAAATGCATACCAATAACCTTATCTGGTCTGCTTGTGGCGGCAGCAATTTGGGTTATGGAAATAGATGACGTATTGGTAGCTAATATGGTGTGTTTTGGGCAACAATCGTCTAGTTGTTTAAAGATGCTTAGTTTTAAATTGCTGTTTTCGGTAGCGGCTTCAACTACAAGATCGGCTGTTTTTACACCTTCGGAAAGATTGGTGAAGGTTGTAATGTTGTTAAGGGTTTGCGTTTTTTCGGCTTCCGAAATAACCGCTTTACTAAGCATACGGTCCAGATTTTTTGTTATGGTGGCAAGTCCTTGTTCTAAGGCTTTTTCGTTTAAATCAATCAACAGAACATTAAATCCGCTTTGTGCAAATGTATGGGCGATACCATTACCCATAGTGCCAGCACCTATAACTGCAATATTTTTCATGGTTAAAGTTTGTAAACGCATTTGTGTTAAGCAACACGGGAAAATGCTTTAAATTAGTATGTTTGTTTTGTGTTTTTAAAATTGTGTTATAATCATATTCGCTACGCGCAAGGCTTCTGTGCCATCGTGTAATGTTACAACAGGTTTTGTATTGGTGTTAATGGCATTGGCAAACGATTCCAGTTCGTCTAAAATGGCATTATTATTTTCAATTTGTGGATTGGCAAAATAAATTTGTTTTTTAACGCCTTCTGCATTTTGTAAAATCATGTCGAAATCGCCTGGTGTTTTAGGTGCGTCTTTCATTTTAACAACTTCACATTTTTTTTCTAAGAAATCTACCGAAATGTAAGCGTCTTTTTGAAAGAATCTTGTTTTGCGCATGTTTTTTAAAGAAATTCTGCTAGCGGTAAGATTGGCCACACAACCATTTACAAACTCAATTCTGGCGTTGGCAATATCTGGTGTGTCGCTAATTACAGATACACCACTGGCACTAATGTGTTTAACTTTAGATTGTACAACGCTTAAAATAATATCTATATCGTGAATCATTAAATCTAACACCACAGGAACGTCTGTGCCTCTGGGATTAAATTCTGCAAGACGATGACATTCTATAAACATAGGGTTGTGCAAAAGATCTTTTACGGCATTAAAGGCAGGATTAAAACGTTCTACATGACCTACTTGGCCTTTTACGCCGTATTCGGCAACTAAAGTGCGCAAGGCTTCGGCTTCTTCGACGGTATTGGTTATGGGTTTTTCTATAAAAATATGTTTGCCTTTGGCAATGGCTTTTTTAGCACATTCGTAGTGCGATAGGGTTGGGGTTACAATGTCTACAACATCTACAGCGTCTATCAATTCGTCTAAATCTGAATAAAATGTATATCCAAATTCAGCTTCAACTTTTTTGGCATTGGCAGGGTCGGCATCGTGGAATCCGACAAGTTCGTATTCATTAGATTGTTTTAAAAGTCTTAAATGAATTTTTCCTAGGTGGCCAGCACCAAGAACAGCAGCTTTTAACATTGTAATAGGGTTTTTAACAAAAATAAGATTTTTTCTGTGTTTTAAATGCCAATTAAAATTTAAAAAAAGATTTACTTTTGCAGCACTAACATATTCTATAAAACCTACAAATACACTTGCCTTTTGAAAGATACTTTTAAACATCAAGGAATGCGCCAGCAATTGGTAAACACAATTAAAAGCAAAGGAATTTCTGATCCTGCGGTTTTAAAAACTATAGGGCATATTCCTAGACATTTGTTTATGGATTCTAGTTTTTTAGATCATGCTTATCAAGATAAAGCGTTTCCTATTGCTGCCGATCAGACTATTTCCCAACCTTATACAGTAGCTTTTCAAACCGAATTGTTAAAGCTAGCTCCCGAAGCGAAAATTCTGGAAATAGGTACGGGTAGTGGGTATCAAACTGCGGTGTTGTGCGAGTTAGGTGCTAAGGTTTACAGCATAGAACGACAACAGGAATTGTTTAAAAAAACCAGTAAGTTTCTTCCTAAGTTAGGTTACAGACCAAGAAAATTAATTTTTGGCGATGGCTATAAGGGAATGCCTGAAGAAGCACCATTCGACGGTATTATTGTAACGGCGGGAGCGCCATATGTGCCAACACCATTATTGAGTCAGTTAAAAATTGGTGGGCGATTGGTTATCCCTGTTGGCGATGATGTACAAGTCATGACCCTTTTTGTGCGAAAAGGCCCGAAAGCCTTCGAGAAGCACGAGTTTGGAGAATTCAGATTTGTACCTTTGTTAGAAGATAAGAACTAAAAATCGTCGTCTTGTGGTAAGTATTCCTCTGGAATAGGGTTTTCTGGCGATTCGTTAGTCCAAGCTAAATTTAAAATCCACCAACGGTTACCATCATTCATAAGCTGAATGCTATTGATGCCTTTAGAAAAAGGCGATTTATCTTTTGTAGAATGGTAGGCTTCAAAAGTGCTGAACACTTGAGTGATGGCACCGTAATTATGAACGATACGGTGAATTTCGCGTTCGTGAAATCCGTTTTTCAACATCCAATTTTTTGAAGCTTTTACATAATCTTTAGGCGTCATGTATTTGGCCTGCATTTTATTTTCGAAGTTGACTCCTGTAGTAATAAGCTGTGCTTCTGGAGCAAACAAAAAGTAAAATAAATCCCAATCGCGCTTTTCTTTTTTATCGCCAGAAATCACCAAATACAGCGTGCCAATGGTAGACTCTAATGATTTAACCAAAGGGGTGTAATCTGTAGCTTGTATTTTTACCTCTTCGCCTTTTTTTTGAGAATAACCAAAGGCAGTAATACACAAACTGAAGCTTAAAAATAATGCAAAGGCTTTCATGGTAATTAGTTTATACTAATGGGTTGCATCCATTTTGTTCTTAATTTTAATTGTTGCGCTGTTGGTTGTTCCATAACAGAAAACGTATTATTGTCTTCGTTGTAGTCTATACCTATTTTGGCATAATAGGCTTTAATAGGTAACGGGTTGGCGGATTTTATATACTCGTTTAAAAAAGATTCTATTTCTGGATAGGTCGCTTTTACAAAGGTTTCGAAAAAAGTAGTATCATCAAAAGGTGTGTTTGGCCCGTATGCTTTGGCAAGCTTGTTATTAACATCTATATAGCCTGTTTTTCCGTCCGATAATTCCAAAAGTTTAATGTCTAAAAGCCCTGCTACTAAAGCTCCCTTCATGTAAATATTGCCGTATTGTTTTTGGCCTTCTGGACTATACGAGGTTAATGATAAATCTACTAAACTTAAATCTGGATTGTAATATTTAGTGCTTACGGTAATCTTTTTTTCTAAAGTCTTAAAGTAATCTGTGATTGATTTTTGACCAGAGCGAAACAGCATCATGTGTGCAGCCCATTCTGTAGTGCCTTCGTACAGCCATAAATGTCTTGAAGCTACTGGCGATACGAAATTAAATTGATCTACTATTTCGCTGTGAATGTTTAGCGGTGTTACAACATGAAAAAATTCATGCGCTGCAACGTCTAATATTTGAGGTTCTAATTTAGACCAATCATCTTCTTTATAAATGTATTCCGAACTGTAAGAGTGCTCCCATGCACCATTGGTTTTGTCTTCAAAATGAAATAAAAACGTGTAGTTTTTTACAGGTAGACCATTAAGAAATCCGCTAGCCGAAAGCAGCATGTTTTTCATGGATTCTAAAATTTGTTCAGAAGCAATAAGGCCTGTTTTAGAGTAAGTATAAATATCGACATTGGTACCTTGAACATTAACCGAAGCCGTTGTAAGGTTGCCTAATAAAATAGGCGAGTCTACAACCATATCGTAATCTTCGGCATAATAAGTATGGTCTGCGGTTTTTGTTAAAGCAGTACCAATTTGCCATTGTTCAGGATAGTCTAACCGAATGGAAATTGGGGTGTTTTGCATGCCTTTAAAATAGCCAAAAACAGCTTGGCCATTTATAAGCGTGTGGTCGTTTTCTATAGAGGTGCCACACATTAAATAAATATTGTCTTTGCTAACAGGAGTATCCCAAGTTTCGGCGATATTGTAAGTGATTTTAACAATGTTTTCGGGGTGACCTAAATGAAATTGGTTTGTTGAAATTTGTTCTGTTGCAATTTCGTTACCGTCTTTGTCTAGCGCTTTAAAATTGCTAACATATCGGCCAATATCCATAACTTGGTAGGTGCCAGGTGCTGTTGAAGCAAACTGAAAAATATTGTTGTTAGTATCTAATTTTGGAGGGATAACAGTAACCTTATAAGTATCGTTAGATCGATCCATTAAGTTAACCGAAAAGGATACTGGAAGATGTTCTTGTTTGGACGATTCTTTGGTGCTACTGCATGAATATAAAGTAACAATTACAGCAATGCACCAAATTTTTATTGTGGCTTTTATAGTCATAGTTTTAGAGAGTATACCTTTTATTTGTAAATCTTTTTAACGCGATCTAAATTACGTTTGTTGTCGCGATCTTTTATGGTTTCGCGTTTATCGTAAAGTTTTTTACCGCGAGCTAAGGCTATATCTAGTTTAGCAAAGCCTTTGTCGTTAATAAACAGTTTTAGTGGCACTATGGTTAAACCACTGTTTTTAACTTCCTTTTCGAGTTTTTTTAATTCTCGTTTATTAAGTAATAATTTGCGTTCGGCTTTAGGTCTGTGGTTGTAATGGGTACCAAACTTATACTCTTCAACTGTCATGTTAACCACAAATAACTCGCCACGATCGTTAAATTCGCAAAAGCTTTCGGCAATCGATGCCTTACTATTTCTTATAGATTTAATCTCGGTTCCAGAGAGTACAATGCCAGCAGTGTATTTGTCTAGAATTTCGTATAAAAATCGAGCTTTCTTATTTTGTATGTTTATCTTTTTTTGCATAAGGCTTCAAAGGTAATTAATTTAGGTGTAATTTAAAGATTCAAAAAACAAGAATAGAAGGTCTGAATAATGAGGGGTTTATGAGATAATTCTGTAGTTTTTTTGTGAGTAATTAAGTAGTTGTTGAAGGAAAACCATTAAGCATTTACTGGTTTGAGTCATTTTAATTGAAAAAATATAATTACATTTGTCTTAAACTTATTAACAATAAATTATGAAAAAAATAACTTTACTATTTGTTTTTGCATTATTCTGTAGTGCTGCAAGTGTTTTCGGTCAAGCAAGAAAAGAGTTGAATTTTGGACTCGTAGGTGTAAATTACGAAATCCCTGTTCATAAAGACATTACTATTGCTCCAGGAGCTGGTACCAGTTTAGATTTCGATTGGTTAAACTTAGGGGTGAAAGCGAATTATTATTTCGATAATTTATTCGGGCTTACTGCGCCTGCGTGGGATGTATATGGTGGTGCTAATGTTGGTTACGCGGTGTATATGGGTAACGGACATGATGATAGTGATCTTGACTTTGGATTACAAATAGGCGGACGTTGGTTTTGGAACGATAAATGGGGTGTATATTTAGAATTTGCAGGCGGAAACGTTTCTGGGTTATCACCAGGTCTTGGTGTAACCATGAAGTTATAATAGAGTACACTTAAATAATATAAAAAAATGCCTTAAGAAATTTCTTAAGGCATTTTTTTGTTTTTTGTGATTTTGTAAAGCTTAATCTGTTGTATTTTTGCAGCCTCTTAAAATGATCTTCATGCAAAATATAACGTTTAAAACCGTATCGTCTCAATACCTTCCAGAGATTATTCCGTTAATGCAAAAGTTTACCAATAATAAATTTTCCGATGCCGTGTTAACCCAACGTTTTTCGGAAATGTTTAGTCAGAATTACGAGTGTGTTGGTGTTTTTGATGCAGAAAGCCTTATAGGCATTTGTGGTTTATGGTTTTCTACCAGACATTATATAGGGAAAAGTGTAGAGGTAGACCATGTATATATAGATGATTTGTACAGAAATAAAGGTTTAGGGAAGCAACTTTTTAATTGGATTTATGCTTATGCTAAAGCTAAAGGTTGCGAAGGTGCAGAGTTAAATACTTACGTGCAAAATTATGCCTCTCATAAATTTTATTACAATGAAGGCTTTGAAATATTAGGCTATCATTTTTTGAAAAAAATATAAATTTTTCTTGCAAACTAATTAGAAGTTTGTGTATATTTGCCACCGCTAATGCGGGAGTAGCTCAGTTGGTAGAGCGTCAGCCTTCCAAGCTGAATGTCGCCGGTTCGAACCCGGTCTCCCGCTCAAAAGAGCTTCATAGTTTTATGAAGCTCTTTTTTTATGTTAAATAGTTAAGTGTATTGCCAGATTCTAACTCGTACGCGGTTTTATTCTGTTCAAAAATACGGGCGTTAAGTTGCCCTTTTAAGGTGAGTTCCTGCCCATTAACAGCAATCCAACTTCCTTCTCGCAAACCAACCACAGGTTGGGTGTTGTAGCAATGAAATTCGTTAATCCGTGTTTCTCGGGTCTCCCCCATATGTTTGCTGTTTTTGTCTGCATCTAAATAATGCGGATTGATATTGAAAGGCACTAATCCCAAAGTCTTAAAACTAGGTGGCCTTACTATGGGCATATCGTTAGTTGTATTCATAGTTAAGCCACAAATATTACTTCCTGCGCTGGTTCCTAAATACGGAGTGCCTTTTTTTACCTGTTCCTGTAAAGGTGTAATGAGGTTGTTTTGATAGAGCTGGTTTACTAAAACAAAAGTGTTTCCGCCACCTACAAAAATAGCTTCGGCCTGATTTATAGCTTCAGCAGGCGAATCGAAGGAATGGATGCCTTTAACAGTTTTATTAATTTTTGCAAACGCAACCGTTGCCTTATCGGTATACGCATCATGGCTAATACCACCGGGTCTTGCATAAGGTATAAACAAAATGGTTTTAGCCTGTTTAAAAAGTATTTCAAGATCGTTTAACAGGTAATCTAAATAATCACCCCCAAAAAGTGTAGAGGTGCTTGCTATAATCATGTTTTTCATCGTCAGATATTTGTTGTAAATTTATATAATAGCTCCTTTTAACAAAAATTTAAATGATGCTAACAATTACTTAAGACACGAAGTAACTAACTTTATTGCAAATAGAATTTTTATGAAACACTTTTTACTCTTTATCATTTTTATAATAGCTGTGCCAGTAATTAAGGCGCAAAACCTAGATCGTGTTCTCGTTAAGGGGAATATTGTAGTTGTAAATACCAGCGATATCGAAGGTGTAACAGTTTACAATACGTCTTCAAATATTGGTACGGTTACAGATGAAAATGGGTATTTCGAGATTCAGGTTAGGCTGCTCGACGAAATTGAATTTCACGCACTGCAATTCGAAACCATTAAAATTAAAATAGATGAAGATGTTATAAAATCTCAGCAATTAACCGTTTTTTTAGTAGAACACGTTAATCGTTTAAATGAGGTTGTAATATTCCCTTACGGATTGTCGGGTGTGTTGCATGAAGATTTAGAAAAAATAAAAACCTTTAGTCCTGATCTTAGCTCTATTAACATGGCATTTGGCGATATTACAGCTTATGAATTTGCAGACGATTATCACTCAAAAGTAGATAACACCATCATGCGCCAAGGCGAATTTTATAATGGTACCGATTTGGTTAAAATTACCAATTGGCTTATAAAACCTCTTTTTGGAACTAAAGAAAGCCGTCAGGCGAAAGCGATTAAAGATACCGATAAAAGTTTAGGTATACGTGGTGTATATTCGCAAACTTTTATTGCAGATAATTTTGATATTCCAGGAAATAGAGTCGATGAATTTATTAATTATATCGATGCTAAGGGGGTAGATCCCGAATTGTACGAGTCTGGCAAGGAACTCGATTTGTTAGAATACCTGTCAGAGCAAAGTAAAATATTTTTAAATCAATAAGGTGTTTCATCTTAAAAACGTAATGCTATTTTCGGGAATATGTTGTATTTCTACAGTATTGCATGCGCAACATACCGAAATAAAAGGTACTGTTTCTGGTCAAGACGATATCGAAAACATTCACGTTATAAATAAAACCTCTAAACGCTTTACCATAACAAACGCCAAGGGGCAGTTTACGGTTGAAGCCAAACTTAACGACACTATTGAGTTTAGTGCCTTGCAGTACACCACCAAAACAATTGTTATTGATGTTGCTACGTTAAACAGTAAAACGATGCATGTGGATTTAAATGAAGAAGTAAATGTGTTAAACGAGGTGTTGGTAGGTAAGGTTTTAACTGGGAATTTGTTGCTAGATGTACAGAATTCTACTGCCGAACCCGAAATTAATTTTTACGATGTGGGTATTCCTGGGTATACAGGTAAACAAAAAACTCAGGCCGAACGGCGCTTGCACGAAGCGACAACAGGCGGGGGTATAGTGCCTTTAAACCCTATACTAAATGGTATATCTGGGCGAACTAAAATGTTAAGGCATCATATAGATTTAGAACGTCGAGACGATTTAATCCATCGTATAAAAACACGCTTGTCCCACGATTTTTTTAGCGAACATCCGTTAGATGAGTCTCGTAGAATGGATTTTTTGTACTTCTGTGCAGACGACCCCAATTTTAATAAGCGCTGTAAGGATAAAAGCGATGTTGAAGTACTTCAATTTTTAAACGAAAAATATCAGCAATATCGAGCTAATCTAAAATCAGATTAAATTATAGCTAAATCTTTGTAAAGTCTGTAAAATCACTACATTTGCGAGATAACACGAGTTTATGAAGCAACTTAACTATCTTTTTCTAGTAGTTGTTTTTTCTGTAATGGCATTTGCTGTGCCTCATAAATATTATGTTAGCATTACAGAAATTGATTTTGTAGAAAAAGAACAATCGGTGCAAATTATCAGTCGTATTTTTATAGACGATTTAGAAAAGCTCATGCGCCAAAGATTCGATAATACGTTAAGGTTGGGTAAAAACGAGTCTTCCGAAGTCGATTTTTATCTAGCAAAGTACTTGCAGGAAAAAATGCGCATAGAAATTAATGGCGCGCCTGTGCAGTTAAAAGTTTTAGGAAAGCAATACGATGACGATTTAGCTATTTGTTTTATAGAAATTTTAAATGTAAACACCATAAAATCCTTCCAGATATCAAATCAGGTGCTAATGGATGTTTACCCCGAACAACAAAATATCGTTAGAGTAAAGGTAGGTGGTAATAAAAAAAGTCTAATTTTAACCTATCAGAATGATAAAGGATTGTTAAAGTTTAATTGAATTGCCCTTAAAAAATCATAAAAATATTAATTTTCACCCCTTATAGTAACACAATTAAATATGAAAAAACTAAAGTATCTTTTTCTTTCGGCTGTTTTCATTTCGGCCAGTACTCTGGCTCAGGAGCAGCCTAAGCCAGAACGCCAACCAGGGCATACCAATACCAACAAGTTTAAACAGCTATACGACGAGTTTTCTACTCCAAATATGTATAGAGCAGCTTCTGGAGCTCCTGGTTCTGCCTATTATCAGCAACAGGCAGATTATAAAATGGACATCACATTAGATGATAAAGATGCTAAAATATCTGGTTTCGAAACAATTACCTATTCAAACAATTCGCCAGACGTTTTAAAATATTTATGGGTACAGTTAGACCAAAATATGCGTGCTAAAGATTCTAAAACACCTTTAATTGAAGGTGGTGGCGTTTCTCAGGCACAACAGCCTGCTGGTTTTGTTTCTGATTATATGAAAGAACCTTTCGATGGTGGTTTTAATATCGAAGAAGTAAAAGACACCAAAGGAAATGCTTTAGCACATACCATTAATAGAACCATGATGCGTGTAGAATTGCCTACACCTTTAAAATCTGGCGAAAAATTTTCATTCTCTATCAAATGGTGGTATAATATAAACAATCACGTAGAAGGTCGCGGACGTTCGGGTTACGAATATTTTCCAGAAGATGGAAACCGTGCCTATGTAATTGCACAGTTTTATCCAAGAATGGCAGTGTATAACGATGTAGAAGGTTGGCAAAACTCTCAGTTCTGGGGGCGCGATGAATTTGCCTTGCCGTTTGGCGATTTTGAAGTGAATATTACTGTGCCAGCCGACCATATTTTAGATGGTACTGGAGAGTTAGTAAACCGTAAAGAAGTGTTTACTAAAGAGATGATGAAGCGTTACGAACAAGCAAAAAAATCGTACGACAAGCCAGTTATAATTGTAACCCAGAAAGAGGCTGAAGCTGCAGAGAAATCAGCTTCAACTAAAACGAAAACTTGGAAATTGCATGCTAAAAATGTACGTGATTTTGGATTTGCAACATCTAGAAAGTTCGTTTACGACATGATGGCCGTTAAAATTGGTAATAAAGATGTTATGGCAGTGTCTATGTATCCTAAAGAAGGAAACCCGCTTTGGGAAGAATGGTCTACAAAAGCTGTTGCTGCAACTTTAAAATCGTACTCACGTATGACTTTCGATTACCCATACCATAAAGCCATTTCTGTACATGCTAAAAACCAAGGGATGGAATATCCTATGATTTGTTGGAACTATGGCCGTCCTGATAAGGATGGTAAGTATTCCGACCGTGTTAAATTTGGAATGATTAGCGTAATTATTCACGAAGTTGGGCATAACTTCTTCCCAATGATTGTGAATAGTGATGAGCGCCAATGGACATGGATGGACGAAGGACTTAATACCTTTTTAGAATATGTTGCCGAGCAAGATTTTGGTAAACAATATCCAGAAGTGTTATCTGCTGGCGAAACCGAATACCCTTCAAGACGTGGTCCTGCTCCAAAAATTATTCCTTATATGTCTGGCAACCAAGATTTCATTGCGCCAATAATGACTAAAGGATTAAACACCTATCAGTTTGGTAACAATGCTTACGGTAAGCCTGCTACAGCTTTAAATATTTTAAGAGAGACCGTAATGGGGCGTGAGTTGTTCGATTATGCGTTTAAAGAATATGCAAACCGATGGATGTTTAAACACCCAACTCCAGAAGATTTCTTTAGAACTATGGAAGATGCTTCGGCATTCGATTTAGATTGGTACTGGAGAGGTTGGTTTTACACTACAGATTATGTAGATATAGGTGTAAAAGATGTTAAGAAATACTACGTGTCTTCAGAAATTAACGAGTACACCAAAAACTTAGCAAAACAATACGGTATGCAAGTAAGCGAATTGCCTCCGCTAGTATATATGGTAGAAGAAGGAAGTGAAGAGTTTAAAGAAAGTTTGAAAAGCGGAAATGCTATAGAAAATTCGCCTACATTAAAAGAATACATGATGGATAACTTTACGCCGGAAGAGCGTAAAACACTTAAAGAACCAAAGTATTTTTATAATGTAACTTTCGAAAAGCCAGGTGGTTTGGTTATGCCAATTATTGTAGAGTATAAATTTGCAGATGGTACCACTAAAACCGAAACGTATCCAGCTCAAATTTGGAGACTGAACGATAAAGAAGTAAGTAAATCTGTTGCTTCCGATAAGGAAATTGTAAGCATTACAGTAGATCCAAAAATGGAGACTGCCGATATAGATACTTCTAATAACTCTTGGCCTAGAGAAGTTCAAAAAAGTGAATTCGATACGTTTAAAGAACAATCGAAAAACTAAAAGGAAAAATTAATGTTAAAGCCGACTTATAAAAGTCGGCTTTTTGTTTTTTGTAAATAAACACTTAGTATATTTGCAACGATATACAGTAATTTATGTTTTTATTTATTAGCGGTGCAGAAATAATTTTTATACTATTTATAATAGTTATGGTTTTTGGTGCAGATAAAGTGCCAGAAATAGCACGTGGTTTGGGTAAAGGGATTAGCCAAATAAAAAATGCTACTAACGATATTAAGCACGAAATCACCAAGAGTGCCGATAAATCGGGTATAGATACCTCTGTCGCTAAAGATGTTCAAGACCAGCTTAACCAGGTTAAAGACGATCTTGAAGAGTTTACAGGTTCTGTTAGACGAAAAATTTAAACTTACTTTTTGCGGCTAATTGTTAGGCCATCTCTTACAGATAGTAAAACCGTTTCTAAACGCTTGTCTTCTTTTAAAAGTGTATTATATTCCAAAACCGCTTGTGTGGCAAGATCTTTTGGGTTTACAGGCTCTATTACTTTACCGCTCCAAAGAACATTGTCCGATAAAATAATACCGCCAGGGTTTAATTTATCGATAATGGCATGGTAATATGCAATATAATTTTCTTTGTCGGCATCCATAAAAATAAGATCGAATTGCTCGTTAAGACTCGGAATAATATCTAAAGCGTGCCCCAAATGTTGTTTGATTTGATGGCCATATATAGAAGCATCAAAATACTTGCGCTGAAAATCGTAGAGTTCTTCATTTATATCTATTGTGTGTAAAATGCCGTCTTTTTGTAAACCTTCGGCCATACATAAAGCAGAGTAGCCAGTATAAGTGCCTATTTCTAAAATGGTTTTTGGGTTTACAAGTTTAGAAATCATACTTAAAATACGCCCCTGATAATGTCCGCTAAGCATACGCGGTTGTAAAATCTTTTGATGCGTTTCGCGGGTTAATTTTTGAAGTAATTCTGGTTCGTTTTCGGTATGCTCTACTATATAATTACTTAATTGCTCGGGTAAAAAGTCCATTAGTTTAAAATCCTATGTATTAATTGTTGTTTTGCTTTGTCGTCATCGCCACACAGCCATTGTATGACGTTGTCTTCCCAAATAGCATCGTAATCGCTTTGCGATATAATGCTGCGCTCTATGGCTAGATCTAAAATTTTTCCGGGGTAAGACGATTGTTTAATGCTTTCCATTTCACCAAGTGGATATGGGTCGTCTAGCCCCATAATTACTTGTTTAGCGCCTTGGTTTTCTACCAAGAGTTTTAGCGATCCGGTGTCGTGTACCAAGGTGTCGAAAAATATATTTTTGTGGCCAACAGCTTTTCTGGGGTGGTGCTTGCCTTCAAATAAATCGGGTCTTCCATCAAAACCTTGTATTCTTCGTCCTAAATTTATTTGAGCTAATTGTCCGCCGTGGGCAAAACAAGTACGCATGTTAGGAAATTTTTCTTGGTATCCGTTTAATGTTAAAAAGTGATAAGCATCGGCACATTGGGCGAGCATCCAAATAAGATGAAAACGCCAAGAGGTGTTCTCTAGTTTAATAAATTTTTCGCCATCGTACGGATGAATTTCTACTGCCAGATTGTACTTGCTGGCCAATTCAAAAATAGGTTCGTTTTCTTCATCAAAAATACAACGCCAAGTTCCTATAGTGTCCATATAATGGGTAGGAAGGCAAAGTAACTGTAGACCTAATTCTTCTACGCAACGTTCAATTTCCCATAGAGCACCACGAACAAATCCTGGGTGCACAACAAAGCCACAAGTAAATTTGCTAGGGTGGTCGTGTTGTATGCGGGCATTAAAATCGTTTTGAAACCGAAGTGCTTGTTTCATCTCTTCAACGCGTAAACCGTTGCCGTATAGCTGCGATAAATTAAGTACTACGGCATGGTCTATTTTAAAGCGCTCCATCCAGGCTAGTTTTTCCTGTAAAAAAAAACTAGAGTCTGTTACGGGGCGGCTCCAGTCTTTTTGGAGCATGAATTTTCGGTCTTTATCTACCCAAAAAATACCTTTGTCTTTCATAAATTGGGGTATTTCTTCGGGGTAAGGCAATAGGTGCGAATGGCCGTTTATTCGAAGCTTGCGTGTCATGATTAAAGTTTTACAGGTTTAGGAGGTTGCATAACCGCACTGCAATTCGGGCACGTGCGTTTTAATTTATCGCTGTAATACGTGTCGAAAATTTTAGGCATATCGGTTTCAATGTTTTTAACTGTAAAATTTTCTTCGTATAATTTTGTGGTACATTGTTCGCAATACCAAACCAAGGCATCTTTCATACCTTCTGGACGTTTATATTCTATAACCAGTCCAACAGTATTGGCGCCTCTTTGCGGCGAGTGCGGTACTTTTGGCGGCAATAAATAAATGTCGCCTTCTTTAATGTGCACGTCTTTAGGCTCGCCATTATCTATTATTTTTAAAACGATATCGCCTTCTACCTGATAAAAAAATTCGGGTGTTTCGTTATAATGATAATCTTTTCTGCTGTTAGGCCCACCAACAACCATAACAATAAAATCGCCATCTTTCCAGACCACTTTATTGCCAACTGGAGGTTTTAAAAGATGTCTGTGTTCTTCTATCCAAGCTTTAAAATTTAATGGCGAAACTAACTGGCTCATGGTATATGGTTTTGGGCGTGCCTGTTGTCCATTTACAAAATGTATAACAGTCGGGCTTTACGCTGTATCTTTTTAAACTTTTAAAGTTTAAAAAGGATGTCGCTGCAATCCCTCACGCAAATTAATATTCGATTTTTGCTATTAAAGTTACAAACTTTAAACTCAATTTTCATGATAGTCTTTGCTCTTTATTTCTTTACCTTTTCTTAAAAATAAATCTAAAACTTCAAAATTAGGTTTGCTAAGGTCTAAAGCCACGTAAATCTGGTACACTTGTTTAAGGCCTTTTTTTCGTTCTTTAAAAATATTGCGCTCGTACCATACTATTGTAGTGTCGTCTGGCACTGTAGTTGTACTTTGTTTGGTAATGCTTTTTTGCGGATAGGTTTTGTTTAAATATCCAGACTCTATGTTTAGGTACACCTTATCTACAACATCTGGCCGAATAACATGCGGATAGATATTTTCATGCTGGTCAAACTGAATCCAGTTAACCACTTGCTCTATGGTTTGCTTGTCGCTGATATTGGCATTGGTGTAGTTTTTAATTTGTATTTGCGCAATAGCGTTTATACTTGCTGTAACGAATACAAATGCGAGTAAAGCATATTTTCTCATTGGTCTCAGTCGTTAGTTGAAACTATGCACTTTTAGTGCAAGACTTTCAGTTTCTATAAATATTTTTGCGCCACGAATGCACGAATATTTGACATAGTTTTTTTAGAAATATTCGTGTATTTGTGGCTAAAACGAACACAAATAATCAGACTTTCAGTCTGTTTTCAAACCTATGGACTTCCAGTCTATAGTGGTTTAGTTTAAAGACTTTTTGTGCGACCACCATCAACAGGTAAATTTACACCGTTTATATAGGCGGCCTGCTCGCTAGCTAAAAAAGTAATTGCGGCAGCAGTTTCTTCGGGTTTGGCAAAGCGTTTGGCTGGAATAGCGTTTTTCATGGCTGTGGCGGTGTCTTCTTCCGTTAGGCCAGATTTATCAGATTTGTTTTTGATTATTTCGCTAAGACGCTCTGTATCTGTTGCGCCAGGAAGTACATTGTTAACTGTAATGCCAAAAGGCCCTAGTTCGTTGGCTAGTGTCTTGCTCCAGCTGGCTACAGCTCCTCTAATGGTATTACTAACGCCAAGCCCGTCTAAGGGTTGTTTTACCGAAGTAGAAATTACATTTATAATACGCCCATATCCTGCTGTTTTCATAAACGGGGTAAGGGTTTGCACGAGTATGTGATTGCATTTTAGATGTTGTGTGAATGCCGATTCGAATGCGCTTAACGTGGCAGAAATAATGGGGCCGCCAGCTGGGCCACCAGTATTGTTTACCAAAATATGAAAGCCGTGTTTTGTTTCAATGTAAGCGTTTAGTTTGTCTTTAAGGTGGTCTGGGTTCGCAAAATCGGCAACTATGTAATCGTGTAAATCTGGATTTGGCAAACTCGATAATACTGCTTTCAATTTGTTTTCGTTTCGGGCAATTAAAGTTACAATAGCGCCTTCTTCGGCTAAAAGCATAGCGGTTGCTTTACCTATTCCTGCTGTGCTGCCACAAACTAAGGCATATTTTTTATCTAGATTTAAATTCATTTTTTTATAAAATTTATCAGTTTAATAATTAAAAGTAGACCGATTAATATATACAGGATATAGGTTAACGGACTTGCTCTATGGTGTCTTTTCTTGTCCTTTTTAGTGTTTCTATATTTAACATGTTCAAAGAGCTCTAAAAGATTGGCAATTAGGTCTGTCATAATCAATATTGAATGCAAACATTTTTAGGTTCTGTAAAAAAGCGCAAGGCTTCAAAGCCGCCTTCTCTGCCTACACCAGAAGCTTTGGTGCCGCCAAAAGGGGTGCGTAGGTCGCGCATCATCCAGGTATTAACCCAAACAATTCCCGTTTGTAACTCGGAGCTTAAGCGCATGGTGCGTTTTAAGTTGTTGGTCCAAAGTGTGGCGGATAGGCCATAAGGTACTTGGTTCGCTAGATTTAGGGCTTCAGTTTCGGTTTTAAACGGCATAAGGGTTACTACAGGGCCAAAAATTTCTTCTTGGTTTAAACGACAGTCGTTCGTTGTTACTTCAATAACAGTGGGTTCTAAATAGAAACCGTTTTCTAAATGAGGTACGGTAACCTCGTTGCCTCCACATAAAACAGTGGCTTGTTCTTCTTTAGACAATGCAATGTATTGCTTCACTTTCTCTAAATGGGCTTTAGATACTAAAGCGCCGATTCGTGTGTTTTTATCTGAAGGATCTCCAATTTTTAGGGCTTTAACTTTAGCAATAAAGTCTGTTTTAAATCGGTCGTAAATAGAAGCTTCTACAAAAATGCGGCTGCCACATAAGCAAATTTGCCCCTGATTGGCAAAGGAAGACCTTACCGTGGTTTCTAGCATCAGATCGTAATCGCAGTCGCCGAAAATAATATTTGGGTTTTTACCGCCTAACTCTAAGGAAAGTTTTTTAAAAAGCGGAGCGGCTACCGCTGCGATTTGCGCTCCAGTTTTAGTTCCTCCAGTAAACGAAATGGCTTTAATTTGCGGATACGCTACTATGGCTTGCCCCGTAGTGGCGCCCAAACCGTGTATAATGTTTAAAACGCCCTTTGGTAAACCTGCTTCGTTACAAATGTTACCAAGTAAATAGGCGGTTACGGGTGTAATTTCGCTAGGTTTGGCAACAACGCAATTTCCAGCGGCAAGGGCAGGAGCTATTTTCCATGTAAATAAATACAACGGAAGGTTCCAGGGCGAAATGCAACCCACAATTCCTATGGGCTGTCTTAAGGTGTAGTTAATGGCATTGTGGCCTACACTCTCGTGGCTTTCGCTTGCAAATTGGGTAATTGCATTCCCAAAAAATCGAAAATTACTAGCCGCTCTAGGGATGTCTACTGTTGTGGCTAAACTTATCGGTTTACCGTTATCAAGACTCTCGGCTTTGGCAAAACGATCTAGATTGGCTTCTAATAAATCTGAAATTTTTAAAAGAATTTTACTGCGTTCTTCTATGGTGGTTTTGGACCATATTGGGAAAGCGTTTGCTGCGGCGGTATAGGCCTCTTGGACGTCGTTCTGGTCTGAGTTCGGAATTTTACCGTATACTTGGCCGTTGGCAGGGCAAATATTATCAATCCAATTATTGTTAATTGGATTAACGTAATGGCCATTTATAAAGTTCTGAAGCTGATTCATGACTTTGGTTTGTAAGCAGTCACTTTAATTTCTACAACTAAATCGGGATGAGGTAATTGATGAACAGCAACAGTGGTTCGGGTAGGGCCATCGGTCTTACTGAAAAATTCGGCGTACGCGGTATTGTAACCCGCAAAATCGTTCATGTTAACCAAAAACGAAGTGACATCTACAACATCTTGTAACGTAGCTTGTTCGGTGGCTAAAATATCTTTAATATTTTCGATTACAGCTTTGGTTTGTTCGTATATGTCTAGTTTTTTAGTGCCCATGTTGTCTACTAATTCTACTCCAGCAAACGAATTATCTGCACGTCTAGAACTGGTGCCCGACACAAATAAAAAATCACCGGCACGTTTAATATGTGGGTAGGCACCGCGAGGTGTTGCTTTGCCTTCAATTACTTTTCCTGTACTCATATTTGGTTTAGATGTTATTGCATGGTTTTGGCCATGCGGTCTTCGTTTAAAATGTTTGTGGTCTCCGTTATAACTTTTTCTAAAATGCTTCGTAAATCATCGTTTACAGAAATGGTTTTGTCGCTAAGCATATTTAACAGCGCTTTGTCTTGGGCTCGACCTTTAAGTAAGGCCTCTTGATAGCCAATATTTTCGTTGAAAGTAACGAGTGAATATTTTGATGCGTAATCGTTGGGAAATGATTTTTCTAAAGCCATTTCTATGGCGCGTTTTTCTCTAAAAATAGGAAGATTTACATGTCCCTTCATTTCGTGAAAATTGTCTATTGCCAAATCTGCAATTGCATCGGTGTCTTTTTTTCTTAGGGATTCAAACCTTTTGAATACATGCTCCCAGCTGTCGTGATTGCTGTCTAAAACGGTATCTAAAACGGTAATGTCTTCAAAAGAAGCATTCATTCCTTGACCATAAAACGGAACAATTGCATGGGCAGCATCACCCAATAAAAGCGTGTTGCCTTTGTAATGCCAAGGCGAACATTTTACAGTGCCTAATGGCGAAGTTGGGTTTTTAAAAAACTCATCGGCTAAATTTGGCATAACCTGCAAAGCGTCTTTAAAGTAGCGGTTAAAGAATTCTAAAACACGTTCTTTTGTAGTTAAATTATTGAAATTGTATTCGCCTTCGTCAAAACTTAAAAATAAGGTTACCGTAAAGCTGCCATCTAAGTTAGGTAAGGCAATGAGCATGAAAGCATCCCGTCCCCAAATATGTAGGGCGTTTTTATGAATGTTGTAGTCGCCAGTTTCAGTAGGGGGTATGCTTAGTTCTTTATAGCCGTGGGTGAGGTAGTTTTGAGAGAAACTAAACAAGAATTTCTTACCGAGATAGTAACTTTTTCGCAATGCCGATCCGGCACCATCTGTGCCAAAAATAACATCGGCTGTAATGGTTATTTCAGATTTAGTTTTGTATTGATAAAATGTTGCTGTTGTATTCTCGAAATCGACAGCATTACATTTATGATTAAAAATGAGAGTGACATTAGGCAGCGCTTCGGCTTCATTTAATAGCAAGGCATTTAAGTCGCTGCGCGATATCGAATTGATATATTCGTGAGCTCTTCCGCTATAGGGTGCTAAAACCGTTTGTCCTGTTACATCATGAAGCATACGACCATGCATGGGGATGCATAAAGGTGTTACTTTGTCTTGAATACCTGTTAGTGTAATGGCTTTTAAACCGCGGTCGGAAAAGGCTAAATTTATTGAGCGCCCAGCACTAATATCTACTGTTCTTAAATCGGGGCGTTTTTCGTAAACGGTTACCTTGTACCCTCTTTGCCCCATGCGGAGCGCCAATAACGAACCGCAAAGCCCAGCGCCAATAATTACAATATGGTCGTTTTTAGTCATTGAGTACGGATTTTAATTTTTCAACCATAAGATAAACATCTTTAAACGAATTATAAAGCGGTACCGGCGCACATCGAATAACATCGGGCTCGCGCCAATCGCTAATAACTCCTGCGGCTGTAAGCTTTTGGAATAAAGACTTATTGGCGTTTTTTACCTGAATGGATAATTGGCATCCACGTTCGTCAGGGTTTTTTGGAGTAATTATTTTTATGTTTTTGTTGTTGAGCTGTTCTATTAAATATTCGAAATAAGCTGTGAGTTGTCTGCTCTTGTTTACTAGAGCATCCATTCCTGCATTATTAAAAATATCTAGAGACGCTTTTATGGCAGCCATAGATAGAATAGGCGGGTTGCTTAATTGCCAGCCTTCGGCGCCTGGTAAGACGTCAAACTCGTCTCGCATATTAAAACGAGTGTCTTTATTGTGGCTCCACCAACCTGTAAAGCGGTTTAGTGCAGGATTATGAGCATGACGTTCGTGAACAAAACAGCCTGCTAAGCTTCCCGGGCCAGAATTCAGGTATTTATAGGTGCACCATACTGCAAAATCGGCACCGCTGTCGTGTAAATTTAAGTGCACGTTTCCAGCACCATGTGCACAGTCAAACCCAACCATACAACCTTGTTTGTGGGCTAAGGTTGCAATACGCTTTAAATCGAAGAATTGTCCTGTGTAATAATTCACACCGCCAATCATAACTAGAGCAATCTCGTGGCCTTGAGTGTTTAAAATGTGCTCTAAATCGTTGTAAGATGCAAGTTCATTTTCTTTTGATGGTTTCCAAAGAATTAATCCTTCTTTGTCGTCGTATCCGTGATGTCTTAATTGCGATTCGACGGCATATTTATCGGATGGAAACGCATCGGCTTCAATTAAAATTTTATAACGTTTAGCAGTGGGTTTGTAAAACGAAACCATCATAAAATGTAAGTTGGCTGTAAGTGTATTCATAACCACTACTTCTATAGGTTTTGCACCAACAATTTTGGCCATGCTTTTGGTTAAAAACTCATGATAATGTAACCACGGGTTTTTAGCTTCGGTGTGGCCTTCTACACCTAAATTCGCCCAATCTTCCAATTCTTGGTTTATATAGGCTTTTGTGGTTTTAGGTTGGAGTCCTAAAGAATTTCCGGTAAGATAAATTAAATCGTTTCCAGCAGCGTCTTTAGGAATATGAAATTGATTTCTGTATGCAGCTAAAATATCGTTTTGGTCGAGACTTAAGGCGTATTCAAGTCCGGGTTGAAATGTTGACAATGTGTGTGGGGTTTTTGCGTTTCTAACAAAAATAAGAATTATAAACTAAGTTAAGAAGCGAAAAGGTGTTGTTAACAGTGCAAAAAACAAAAACGCTTCAACTGTGTTACAATTGAAGCGTTCCTCATATATATAGGCGCATAATGCGGAATATTCTATAAAATATATACGGATTTGAAGACCGTTTTAGATGTTAACGAGTGTTAAAACTCAATGAAAAATATATTTATTTTTCACTTTTTTTAATGAGTTCGGGAAAATTAGCCTTAAATGTATTGAGTCTAGGAATTGATACATTTTGAATGTAGCCGCTGTTTGGATTACAGGTTTTGTAATTTTGATGGTAGTCTTCGGCGACCCAGAATTTTTGAAACGGATAGACTTCTACGCTAATAGGGTGGCCTAAATGTTTGGTTAAAGTGTTTATTTTTTGCTCAATAAGTTGTTTTTGGGAGTCGTTCTGATAAAAAATGACAGAGCGATATTGCGAGCCGCGGTCGGGACCTTGTCCGTTTGTTTGTTTTAGGTCTTGCGATCCGAAATAGACATCTACTAAAGTTTCAAAACTTACTTCCTGCGGATTGTAAATAACTTCAACGGCTTCGGTGTGACCGGTTTTTCCAGTGTTGCTTAAGGCGTAGGTTGGGTTTTTGGTATGTCCGCCAGAATATCCAGAGATCGCTTCCTTAACCCCAATAACACTTTCGTAAATAGATTCTACACACCAAAAGCAACCACTCGCAAAGTATGCGCGGGCTTCTGTTTTTGTGGCTTTGGTTTGTACGGGCTTGGCATTAATTACAGCCTGTTGTTTGGTGTTTTGTGCGTTGTTTTCGCAACTGAACGCTAAACAGATAATGAATGTTAATGCTATAGGGTTTAAGATTTTCATGTGTCCTTTTTTTTATGTTGTCGGAGAAATTCACGAAACCTTAAGGATCGAACAAATAAAAAACGCCTAACCTTATCAGTTAAGCGTTTTTAGTATATTAAATAAGATGTGTTTTACGCGTCTAAAATTCCTCTGGAAATTACAATCTTCTGAATTTCGGAAGTGCCTTCATAAATCTGTGTAATTTTAGCGTCCCGCATTAAACGTTCTACATGATATTCTTTTACAAAACCGTTACCACCGTGTATTTGTACGGCCTCAACAGTCGTGTCCATAGCAACTTGCGAAGCGTATAATTTTGCCATTGCGCCAGACATCGTGTAGTCTTTTTTGTGGTCTTTGTCCCAAGCGGCTTTCATACATAAATGTCGTGCAGCTTCAATTTGGGTGGCCATGTCAGCTAGTTTGAAGGCTATCGCTTGGTGGTTGCAAATTTCTGTGCCAAAAGCTTTACGTTCTTTAGAGTATTTTAATGCCAGTTCGTAAGCGCCGGAGGCAATACCTAAAGCTTGAGAAGCAATGCCTATGCGGCCGCCAGCAAGTGTTTTCATGGCGAATTTAAATCCGAATCCGTCTTCTCCAATTCTATTTTCTTTAGGGACTTTTACGTCGTTAAATTGCAAAGAATGGGTGTCGCTGCCACGAATGCCTAGTTTATCTTCTTTAGGGCCGATATCGAAACCTTTCCAGCCTTTTTCTACAATAAAAGCGTTGATGCCTTTATGTTTTTTTTCGACATGTGTTTGGGCTATAACCAAATAAAAATCGGCAGTGCTTCCGTTAGTAATCCAGTTTTTGGTGCCGTTTAAAAGGTAGTGGTCGTCTTTTTCTATAGCTGTCGTTTTTTGCGAAGTCGCGTCGCTTCCTGCTTCGGGTTCGCTTAAACAAAAGGCGCCAATAGATGTTCCGGTAGCGAGTTTGGTTAGATATTTTTGTTTTTGATCTTCGGTTCCGAATTGTTCCAAGCCCCAGCAAACTAAAGAATTGTTAACAGACATGACAACCGAGGCAGACGCATCGATTTTAGAAATTTCTTCCATAGCCAATACATACGAAATGGTGTCTAGGCCGCTACCGCCGTATTTAGGGTCTACCATCATGCCTAAAAAGCCAAGTTCTCCCATTTTTTTTATTTGTTCTTTTGGGAATTCTTGTTTATTATCGCGTTCTATAACGCCAGGAAGTAATTCGGTTTGAGCAAAATCGCGAGCTGCATCGCGAATCATGAGGTGTTCTTCTGTAAGATTAAAATCCATAATTGTGAATAATATTATTGAATTTGTAAAAACTGGTATCAAATATATGTTTTAATTGTTGAATATTCAATATATCTAAATAAATAATGAGATATGGTGAAAGATAAATATAAAATTGTTGGAGTAATGTCGGGCACGTCTTTAGATGGTATCGATCTGGTTTATGCCCACTTTACTAAAGAAAACACTTGGGAATTTGAAATTATTGCTGCCGAAACACTACCATATTCAAAAACATGGGTTGCTAAATTACATCATTTGGTAGCGTATTCTAAAGAGGAATTAAAAACCTTAGACGAAGCTTACACGGTTTATTTGGCAGAGTGTATTCAGGGGTTTTTAGACGCACATAACATAACAGAAGTCGATGCGATTTGTTCGCATGGTCATACCGCATTGCACGATCCAGACAATGGTTTAACGTACCAAATTGGAAATTTACCCAAGTTGGCCAACCTATTAAAGCAAACTGTGGTTTGCGACTTTAGAGTAGATGATGTGGCTTTGGGAGGGCAGGGAGCGCCTTTGGTGCCTGTGGGTGATGCCCTCTTGTTTACAGATTATGCCTATTGCTTGAATTTAGGTGGTTTTGCCAATGTATCTACAGAATTGTATGGTAAGCGCATTGCTTTTGATGTGTGCCCGGCAAATATTGTTTTAAATCATTATGTAAAGCCTTTGGGTATGGATTATGATGCTGGAGGTGTTTTAGCTTCAAAAGGAGAAGTGCATCAAGAGTTGTTAGATGCTTTAAATGGCTTGTCTTTCTATGGGACTGCTTACCCGAAATCTTTAGGTTTAGAATGGGTTAAAGCTCATGTTTTTCCACTTATAGATTTTTATCATTTAAAAACTGAAGTCATTTTAAGAACATTTACCGAGCATATTGCCATGCAAATAGCAAATGTAGTACCAGATGCCACCGAGGCGACCATGCTAATAACTGGTGGTGGAGCCTATAATACGTTTTTGCTGGAGCGCATAAAAGCCTTAACACGTTGTACCATAGCAGTACCAAATTCTGAAATTATAGAATTTAAAGAAGCGCTTATTTTTGGGTTTTTAGGTGTTTTAAAACTACGTGGCGAGGTAAACTGTTTAATGAGCGTTACTGGAGCAGAAAAAAATCATTCCTCAGGATATATTTATTATGGCTAAAATTATTGTAAAATTAATTTCAGGGGATTTTTAGTTTTTTATATTTGTTACCATAATTTTAATACATTACATGAAAGACTTACTTCAGAAGTACGAAAACAAAAGCCCTGAAATCGTATTTAACTGGAAAGACCCAGAAACAGAAGCAGAAGGATGGACCGTTATAAACTCGTTAAGAGGAGGTGCAGCAGGCGGAGGAACCCGAATGAGAAAAGGTTTAGATATGAATGAAGTACTATCGTTAGCAAAAACGATGGAAATTAAATTTACCGTTTCTGGTCCCGCTATTGGAGGCGCAAAGTCTGGAATAAATTTCGACCCAAAAGATCCTAGGAAAAAAGGCGTGTTAGAGCGCTGGTATAAAGCTGTATCGCCATTACTAAAAAGTTATTATGGTACAGGTGGCGACCTGAATGTAGATGAAATACACGAGGTTATTCCGATTACCGAAGAAAGCGGAGTTTGGCACCCGCAAGAAGGTGTGTTTAACGGACATTTTAAACCTACCGAAGCCGATAAAATTAATCGTATTGGACAATTAAGACACGGCGTGATAAAGGTGATCGAAAACCCGAATTTTTCTCCGAGTGTAGCTAAAAAATATACTGTTGCCGACATGATTACGGGTTACGGTGTAGCTGTTGCCGCAAAACACTTTTATAATATTCATAACGATTCTATAGCCGGTAAGCGCGTTGTAGTACAAGGTTTTGGTAATGTTGGCGCTGCTGCCGCTTTTTATTTTGCTCAGATGGGCGCTAAAGTGGTAGGTATAATTGATATTGCTGGCGGACTTATTAATGAAAATGGATTCACCTTTGAAGAAATTACAGAGTTGTATTTAAACAAATCTGGTAATACCTTAAACAGCGATAAGTTGATACCATTTAAAGATATTAACGAACAAATTTGGTCGCTAAAAACCGAAGTATTTGCACCATGTGCTGCGTCTCGATTAATTACAAAAGCGCAAATAGACGAGATGATTACTAATGGTTTAGAGGTGATTACCTGTGGTGCTAATGTGCCTTTTGCAGATAAAGAAATTTTCTTTGGACCTATTATGGAATATACCGATAATAAAATCAGTTTAATTCCAGACTTCATTTCAAACTGTGGTATGGCTAGGGTGTTTGCCTACTTTATGGAACGTAAAGTACAAATGACCGATGAAGCTATTTTTAATGATACTTCAGACATCATTCAAAATGCCATTCAGAATGTATATAACAAAAACCAAAATAAAACTGAAATTAGTAAAACGGCATTCGAAATTGCCCTTACTCAACTTATTTAATTAAAAACTCATGGAATTAGGAATTATTTTTGTGTTTATTGTAGGCTATTTGGCCATTACTTTAGAACACACTTTAAAAATCGATAAATTAATCCCGGCATTAGTTATGATGGCTATTTGTTGGGCAGTTATAGCTTTAGGATTAGATAGTTTCACGCAATGGTTCGACTCTGGTGAGCATGCGCTTTTAGAAACTTTTGGCATGTTGGGCCACGAAGAGAAGTTGCATTTAATGGAAGAAACATTATTACATCATTTAGGTAAAACCGCCGAAATTTTGGTGTTTTTATTGGGAGCGATGACTATTGTAGAAATTATCGATTATTTTGATGGTTTTGCAACCATTAAAGGCTACGTGAAAACTAAAAGTAAAAAGAAAATTTTATGGGTGTTTGCGTTTTTAGCTTTCTTTTTATCTGCGATTATAGACAATTTAACAGCAACCATCGTATTAATTTCGATACTTCAAAAAATAGTTAAAGACCGCGAGGTGCGTATCTGGTATGCAGGTTTAATTATTGTAGCAGCTAATGCTGGTGGAGCTTGGTCGCCTATTGGAGACGTTACTACAACAATGTTATGGATTGGTAATAAAGTAACCACAGGACATTTATTAGGATATTTATTTGTGCCTTCGTTATTATGTATGTTGGTGCCAACATTAATAGCGTCGTTTATGCCAGCTTTTAAAGGAGATTTAGATACCCCAGAGGAAGATGAAGACGATAAACCTAAAAGTAAATATAGTGCCACTATGTTGTATTTAGGTTTGGGTGGTATTGTGTCTGTGCCTGTTTTTAAAACGGTAACACACTTGCCTCCTTATGTAGGTATGATGTTAGCTTTAGGCATCGTGGCAGTATTTGCAGAGATTTATAGTAATAAGAAATTTTCAATTTCTGATATAGAAACAGAAGATAACGATACTCATGGGCATCATAGTCCTGTACACAGTTCTTTATCTAAAATTGAGTTACCAAGTATTTTATTCTTCTTAGGTATTTTAATGGCTGTAGCGGCATTAGAATCTTTAGGTATTTTATTCGATTTAGCTTCTAGTTTAAAAGGTACTATGCCTATGTTAGGTACCGAGTTGCATCATGCAGGCGTGTCAGATTTAGTAGTGCTATTATTAGGTGTAGGTTCTGCAGTAATAGACAATGTGCCGTTAGTAGCAGCGAGTTTAGGAATGTTTTCGGAGCCAACAGATAACGAATTATGGCATTTTATAGCGTACTCTGCTGGTACAGGAGGTAGTATGTTAATTATTGGATCTGCTGCAGGTGTGGTAGCTATGGGAATGGAAAAAATAGATTTCTTCTGGTATTTAAAGAAAATTTCTTGGTTAGCATTTGTTGGGTTCATCGTTGGTGCTGCAGCGTTTATGGTTACCAGAACTCTATTTTAATCCTCTTATACTTAACCTTAAAAATTAACGTTATATTGTTTAACTAGTTAAATGAATTAAAATTTATGTTATACGCCCTATTTCAAGATGCTTCTGAAGCCACAGAAGTTGTTACCGACGAACCGGTTAAAAAAACACTATCTATTATAGAGTTAATAAGTAGTGGAGGAGTTGCAGGTCAGGTTATTATTGGTATACTGTTTTTGTTGCTAATTGCCGCAGTGTATATTTATTTCGAGCGTTTATTTGCTATTAAGGCAGCGTCTCAAATAGATAGTAATTTCATGAATCAGATTAAAGACCATGTTAGTAATGGTAAAATAGATTCGGCGCAAATGTTGTGCGCGCAGGTTAACTCTCCTGTATCTCGTTTAATAGGAAAAGGCATTACGCGAATAGGAAAACCTTTAGAGGATATAAATACTGCGATAGAAAACGCGGGACGACTAGAAGTATATGGTTTAGAAAAAAACGTAAGTATTTTAGCAACCATATCGGGAGCGGCACCTATGATTGGGTTTTTAGGAACCGTAATAGGTATGATTTTATCTATTTTCGAAATCGCTAATTCTGGAGGGCAAATCGATATTAAATTATTGGCAGACGGACTTTACACCGCCATGACAACCACTGTAGCAGGTTTAATTGTAGGTATTGTGGCTTACATGACCTATAACCATTTAGTTGTAAAAACCGATAAAGTGGTGTATCAAATGGAGTCGAATTCATTAGAATTCTTAGATCACTTAAACGAGCCTACTTAATATGAATATTAGAGGACGAAATAAAGTAACTCCAGAATTCAATATGTCGTCTATGACAGATATTGTTTTCTTGCTACTTATCTTTTTTATGTTGGCATCTACCTTGGTTACTACAAATGCTATAGATGTACTATTGCCTAAAGCCAGTGGTAAAACCGAAAATAAACAAACGGTAGCCGTAAGCATTAAAAAAGATCTGACCTATTATATCGATCAAAGTCGTGTTGGCGAAAGCGTTTTAGAGCATGAGCTTAAAAATCGCTTATCTAAAGAGTCTAAGCCAACCATAGTGTTACGTGCCGAAGAATCGGTGCCTGTAGAACACGTTGTTAAAGTGATGGATATTGCCAATAGAAATAAATTTAAAGTCATTTTGGCTGTAAGACCAAATTAATATCATGAAATATTTACAAACAAAGCACGAACGCAATTCGGCAAAAATAACAGTGTTATTTGCCATTATTGTACTATTGTTATTGTTTGTTGTAGGGCCACCATATATGGATCCGCCCGAAGAATATGGCGTGGCTGTTAATTTTGGTACTACAGACTTTGGTAGTGGCAATAAACAGCCAAATACACCAATACAATCGAAGCCTGTAAATATTAACAAGCCACCCGAAGAGGTTGTAGAACCTGAAAAAGTGGCGCCAAAACCTGCCGAAGCTGCTGCTCCAAAAGAGCAAGTATTAACCGATGATAATAGCGAAGAGATTGCTATAAAAAAACAAAAGGAAGCTGAGGCAAAGGCGAAACGCGATGCCGAAAATAAGGCCAAAGCAGAAGCCGAAGCTAAAGCAAAGGCCGAAGCTGAACGCGTGGCTAAAGAGCAGCGTGAAAAAGAAGAAAAGAAAAAAAAGTTAGATGCTTTAATTGGTGGTGTTAGTAAATCTGATGGTACTGCAAAAGGTAGCGAAGGCGATGATAATAAAGTAGGCGACAAGGGCCAGTTGGATGGCGATCCGTATGCAGCCAGTTATTTTGGAGGAGCTGGTTCAGGTAGTGGTGGTGTTGGTTATGGATTAAACGGTCGTGGTAAAGCAACATTCAATACTATAAAACAAGATTGCAACGAATCTGGTTTAGTGGTTGTACAAATAGAAGTAAATAAACAAGGTCAGGTTATTAAAGCTGTTCCAGGTGTTAAAGGAACCGAAAATAATAGTCCGTGTTTATTAGAACCTGCTAGAAAAATAGCCATGTCGCATAAATGGCGACCAGATGCTAATGCGCCTGCTCGACAAATTGGTTTTGTGAGTATAGACTTTAGTTTGGGGCAATAATGAAGAGCTATCAAGACACTTTGCAGTGGATGTTTGCGCAGTTACCCATGTATCAACGGCAGGGACAAACAGCGTTTAAAAAAGATTTGTCTAACACGTTATTGTTAGCAGCTCATTTAGATCATCCCGAGCGCGAATTTAAAAGTATTCACGTAGCGGGAACCAATGGTAAAGGCTCTACAAGCCATATGTTGGCTTCAATTCTTCAAGAAGCCGGATATAAAGTTGGTTTGTACACGTCACCGCATTTAAAAGATTTCAGAGATCGCATTCGTATAAACGGTGTAGAAATCGAAGAGAATTTTGTAGTCGATTTCATAGCGAATAACAAAGAATTTTTCGAGAATCATAGTTTGTCATTTTTCGAAATGACTGTAGGTATGGCTTTCGATTATTTCAGAAAAGCGCAAGTCGATATCGCGGTTATCGAAGTTGGATTGGGAGGACGATTAGACTCTACAAATATTATTACTCCAGAACTTTCAGTAATTACAAATATAGGTTTAGATCATACTCAGTTTTTGGGCAATACGCTTGAAGCTATAGCAGGTGAAAAGGGCGGAATTATAAAACCTAACATTCCTGTGGTTATAGGAGAAACACAACGCGAGACGTGTGGTGTTTTTAAAACTTTAGCAGTAAATAATAACGCTAAAATTGTTTTTGCCGATCAAACCATTGATGAAGCTTTGTCGAGTGATTTGATTGGGAGTTATCAGAAAAAAAATATAAAAACGGTAATGCAAGCTGTAAAAGAGCTTCAGCTTTTAGGCTATTCTATTTCCGAAGCTAATATGAAAACAGGTTTGTTGCAAGTAGCAGCAACTACGGGTTTAAAAGGCCGTTGGCAAGTGTTGCAACATCATCCAACTATGGTGTGCGATACTGCGCATAACTCCGAAGGCCTTAAAGAAGTTATGGAGCAGCTTAAAAAAGAACGTTATACAAACTTACACATGGTTTTTGGAGTTGTAAACGATAAGGATTTAAACTCTATTTTTGCTGTGCTGCCTAAGCAGGCAACCTATTATTTTTGTAAACCTGATGTGCCAAGAGGATTAGATGAAAAAGAACTTAAAACCTTGTTTTTGGCAAAGGGATTTAAAGGTGAAGCGTATGATTCTGTAAATGAAGCGTGTAACAACGCTTTAAAATCGGCTTTGTCTTCAGATTTTATTTACGTTGGCGGAAGTACATTTGTGGTTGCAGAAATTATATAAAAAAAGTTGAAAAAAGTTTTTGTAGAATTAAAATCTAGCTTATATTTGCACACCAATTGCAAGGGCGCGTAGCTCAGTTGGTTCAGAGCACTTGGTTTACACCCAAGGGGTCAGGGGTTCGAATCCCTTCGCGCCCACAAAAGCTTCTCTTTTTAGAGAAGTTTTTTTGTGGTTTTTCAAAGACAGTTTGCTGTTGCTTTTGAAAAATATATTTTTAAAAACAGCCCTTTACGGGCGCGTAGCTCAGTTGGTTCAGAGCACTTGGTTTACACCCAAGGGGTCAGGGGTTCGAATCCCTTCGCGCCCACAAAAGCTTCTCTTTTTAGAGAAGCTTTTTTTATGCCTAATGGTTTGGTTGTTCTATAGTAAATCCAGAATACGCTCTAATTTCATACCTCGTGATGCTTTTATAAGCAACGTGGTGTTTGTTAAATCTATGTCCTGAAATTTAGCGTTGAAATCTTCAAAGGTATCGTATTTTAAAAGCTTGTCTGATGCAAACGGAGTTGCGTAAAATTGTTTGCCTATGGTAATAATTTTATGAATAGCTAAACCCGAAGCTAATTTTACAATGTCTTGGTGTTCTAATTCAGCGTCTGCACCCAATTCAAACATATCTCCAATTATGGCTATTTTCTTATCATCATTTAATGCAGCAAAACTTTCTAGTGCAGCCTTCATACTTGTCGGGTTGGCATTGTAAGCATCCAAAATAATTTTCTGATTAGGTTTTTCTATAATTTGAGACCTGTTGTTTGTAGGGGTGTATTGCTCTATTGCGGTTTGTATATCGTCATCATTAACTTTAAAATAGTTGCCAATTGCAATTGCAGCAGATATATTGTTGAAATTGTAGGTGCCTATTAAATGGCTTTTTACGGTTAAGTTGTTGTAGCTAGCCTCAACAAATGGGTTAGCGCCGTTAAGTGTTACCGTAACTTGAGCCGTGTTGGGGTTGGTGCCAAAAGTATAGGTGTTTAAAGACTGTGATTTTTCTATTTGTGTACTGTCATTAGCGTTAATAAAGGCTAGACCTTTTGTTTTTAAAAGGTATTTGTACAATTCTGTTTTTCCTTGTACTACACCTTCTAAACTGCCAAAACCTTCTAAATGCGCTTTACCAAAGTTGGTAATATAGCCGTAGTTTGGTTGTGCAATTTGGGATAAAAAAGCTATTTCCTTTAGGTGATTAGCTCCCATTTCTACGATACCAATTTCGGTGTCTTTGGTCATGGATAAGAGGGTGAGCGGAACACCAATGTGGTTGTTTAAATTGCCAATTGTGGCTGTTGTTTTGTGTTTTTGAGACAGCACGGCATTAATAAGTTCTTTTGTTGTGGTTTTGCCGTTGCTACCAGTTAGTCCAATTATAGGAATGTTTAAATATGTTCTGTGGTAGGTGGCTAATTCTTGTAGTGTTTCTAATACATTATCTACAAGAATTGTGTTTGAATTGCTTTGGTAATTAGCTTCGTCTATTATGGCGTATTTAGCACCTAGTTCTAGTGCCTTCTCCGCATAGGTGTTGCCGTTAAAATTATCGCCTTTTAAAGCGAAAAACATATTGTTAGCCTGCAATGTTCTGGTGTCTGTGCAAACAGCATTGCATTCTAAAAACAGCTGGTGTAGGTTTTGTATTTTCATGATATAAATGTATAAAAAAGCATTGTGTAAAGTCTATTACCGATCTTGCTTTTTTTAACGAAATGTAATAAAAAAAGAGACCGTTTAATAAAAACGATCTCTTTTAATGTATAGTAAAACTTCTGGTTTTAACTGTTCATGGAGATTAAAAACTCTTCGTTGTTTCTGGTTTGTTTAAAACGATCGTTAATAAATTCCATCGCTTCAACAGGATTCATATCTGCTAGATATTTACGCATTATCCACATGCGCTGTATGGTGTTGTCGTCTAGTAATAAATCGTCGCGACGTGTACTTGAAGAAATTAAATCTATAGCTGGGAAAATTCTACGGTTGGCAATACGTCTGTCTAATTGTAGTTCCATATTACCTGTTCCTTTAAATTCTTCAAAAATAACTTCGTCCATTTTAGAGCCAGTATCTGTAAGTGCAGTTGCAATTATAGATAGCGATCCGCCTTTTTCGATGTTACGTGCGGCGCCAAAAAAGCGTTTTGGTTTGTGTAGGGCATTGGCGTCTACACCACCACTTAAAATTTTACCAGAAGCAGGTTGCACGGTATTGTACGCTCGTGCTAAGCGAGTTATAGAGTCTAATAGAATAACCACATCGTGACCGCATTCTACCAAGCGCTTTGCTTTTTCTAGAACAATATTCGCGATTTTTACGTGTTCGTGCGCTTCTTTATCGAATGTAGAGGCTACAACTTCGCCACGCACATGGCGTTGCATATCTGTTACCTCTTCTGGGCGCTCGTCTATTAATAAAATAATTTGATAAACTTCTGGGTGATTGGCAGCAATGGCGTTGGCAATGTCTTTTAATAACATGGTTTTACCAGTTTTCGGTTGCGACACAATCATACCACGCTGTCCTTTTCCTATTGGGCTAAACAAGTCCATAATTCGTGTAGAAATGGTACTTTGTTTTTCGGCGATATTAAATTTTTCTTTAGGGAATAAAGGTGTTAAATGCTCGAACGACACACGGTCTCTAACCACTTGCGGATCTAAGCCATTAATTTTGTTAACCTTTATTAAAGGGAAATATTTTTCGCCTTCTTTAGGTGGACGTACATTTCCTAGTACGGTGTCTCCTGTTTTTAGGCCAAAAAGTCTGATTTGTGATTGCGATACATAAATATCGTCTGGCGATGATAAATAATTATAGTCCGATGATCTTAAAAATCCATAACCATCTTGCATAATATCTAAAACACCTTCACTTTCTATAATAGCATCAAATTCGAATTCTGGTTCTCTATAACGGTTACGTGTATCTTTATTGCCGTTAGAGCCTTGATGATTTCCGTTTTGGTTATTATTGTTTTTTGCGTGTTGTTTTTGGTTACCAGTATCCTTTTTCTGGTTGTCTTTTTTCTGACGGTTCTGTTGCTGATTCTCTTTTTGAGGTGTATTCGCTTTATCTTCTTTAGCTATGGGTGTGTTCGATTCTTTAGCTTTTTGCTGAATTGCCGGTTTGTTTGTAGCTTGTTTTTGTGGCTGCTTACGTTGCGGCTTGTTAGGTGCTGGAGCTTCGGTTTTAGCTTCAGGTGTATTAGAATCTGTGGCCTGCTTGTCTTGATTATTTGCCGTTTGTTTGGCGGGAACGCGTTTTTTTATACGCTCTCTTTTAGGTTTAGGGGCAGCTTCGTTTTTAGAAGTTGGTTGTTCTGTATTTTCCGAAGAGTTTTCAGATTTAGCTTCTATAACCGCTTTAGGGTTGGCTGCTTGGTGATCTAGTACTTGATAAACTAAATCGAGTTTTTTTAATGAACGAAACTTAGGGATGCTTAATTTTTTTGCAATTTCCTGTAATTCAGGAAGCTTCATTTCTTTTAATTGAGAGATTTCAAACATTGATGTTCAATTGAATATTTGAGTTAGATTTTTTTACTGATATATTCTGAAGAAAAAAATTATCTTATTCTGAAGAATTAACAATCTAAAACCAAGAGTGTTGTACATTGTTAATGCAATTATACGACTTTTATTTTAATATTTTATATAAATGTTCTCAAAGAAACTACTATTTTTGTCGTCGAGATTATAAAAACGAATGATACAACGTATACAATCTATTTACTTGTTACTAGCAGCTGTAGTGTCTGGCGGACTTATATTTGTGTTTCATTTATGGACCAATGTGCAAGACGTTTTAGTATATGCGGCAGATAATGTAATGTATTTAGGTTTGTTTTTGGCTTCGGCATTATTATCTCTGATTTCCATTTTTATGTATAAAAATAGACAAACTCAATTTGTTTTGGGACGTCTAAACATCATATTAAACTTTATTTTACTAGGATTTTTCGTGTATCAATCTCTAAATTTATCTGGAGAAACTTTGGTTTCTGAGAAAGGTATTGGGATGTTTCTTCCTATAATTTCTATCGTATTATTAGTGTTAGCTAATAAAGCCATTAAAAAGGATGAAGATCTTGTAAAATCTGTAGATCGACTGCGTTAAACCTAACATCTTAGTAGTATTAGTGCGTGTAAAAAACCCGAAGGTTGTGCTTCGGGTTTTTATTTTTTATAACAGTAATGAAGTGATGTGGTTTATGTTTTTTTGATTTCTGACTAAAGCCTACGACTTTCTATCTTTTAAGTTCTACCACTTCCAAATCTTTTATTTTATCACCATCAATAACAAAGCGTAACATGGTACGTACTTTATGAAAACCATGTAAACCGATGGCACCAGGATTCATATGTAAAAGATTCAGTTTTTTATCGGGCATAACCTTTAAAATATGCGAATGCCCACAAATAAAAAGTTTTGGCGGATTGGCATACATATCGCTTTTTATTTTAGGGTTGTATTTGTTGGGATAGCCGCCAATATGGGTAATCCAAACATCTACATCTTCGCACATAAATCTGTTGTTTTCTGGGAATTCTTTTCTAATTTCAGCGTTATCAATATTGCCATAAACGGCGCGAAGCGGTTTTAATGCTTTAATGGCATCTGTAACTTTTAAATCTCCTATATCACCTGCGTGCCAGACTTCGTCGGCTTGTTTTACATATTTTAAAATAGTAGCGTCTATATGGCTGTGGGTATCGGAAAGTAAAAGGATTTTTGTCATTAAGATAATATTGTGAGTCGAAACTAGTAAAACTATTTATCTTTGTAGCTTGATAAACAAAATTACAATATTTCTTGAGATATTTTTTAGAACTTTCTTATAACGGTGCGGCATATCACGGATGGCAAAACCAGCCCAAAGCCATTTCTGTTCAAGAAGTAATAGAAAAAGGCTTATCGGTGTTATTAAAGACAGCTGTAAGCATTGTTGGTGCAGGGCGCACAGATGCAGGTGTGCATGCTAAACAAATGTTTGCACATTTTGATGCAGATAAAAGTTTGAATTTAGAGGATTTGGCATATAAACTGAATGCATTTTTACCTAAAGATATTGCCGTACATAACGTGTTGCAAGTACAGCCAGAAGCCCATGCGCGTTTTGATGCCATTAGTAGATCGTATTTATACCGTATAGCATTGCAAAAAAATGTTTTTAATTACGAACACACGTATTATGTAAAGCCAAAATTAGACATTGAAGCCATGAAAGAAGCCGCAACGGTGTTGTTGGGGTATAAAGATTTTCAGTGTTTCTCGAAAAGCAATACCGATGTAAAAACGTATAATTGCGATATTAAAGCAGTAGTCTTTAATGTGGTTGAAGATGAATTACTGTTTACAATAACAGCCGATCGGTTTTTAAGAAATATGGTAAGAGCCATAGTTGGTACATTAATAAATGTTGGTTTAAGGAAAATTACTGCCCAAGATATGCATCGCATTATTTTATCTAAAGATAGGGGCGAGGCCGGATACTCGGTTCCTGCTCAAGGTCTATATCTAACGCAAGTAATGTATCCAAAATCTATATACATAAATGAATAAAAAAGATACATCGAGTTTTAACGTTAATTTGTTTAAACGCCTTTTAAAGTATATTAAGCCTTATAACCGTGTGTTTATTGGGGTGTTTCTGTCGGTAATTTTGCTGGCTATTTTTGGTGCGCTTAGGCCAAAATTACTGCAAATGGCCATAGACGATAATATAGCCACTAAAACCGTTGAGGGCTTTTTGCCTTATGTACTTATTATGGTAGGCCTTTTGGTGTTCGAGGTTGTATTTCAACTTGTATTTATTTTTTATTCAGGATGGTTAGGGCAAAGTGTTGTGCGCGATATCCGTGTAAAACTCTTTAACCACATGCTTAAATTTAAAATGAAATATTACGATAATTCTTCTGTTGGTTTGCTTATTACCAGAGCGGTTACCGACATGGAGCGTATTGCCGATATTTTTGGAGAAGGCCTGTTTATGATTTTTAGAGACGCCTTAACTATGGTAGTTGTAGCAGGTGTAATGGTGTATATGAATTGGAAACTAAGCATTATCGTATTTCTAATGTTGCCTTTGGTGTTGTATGCAACGCGCGTGTTTCAGAAATATATGAAGAAGGCTTTCGAGGAAGTGCGAACAGAAGTTTCTAATTTAAATTCGTTTGTACAGGAACGCGTTACCGGGATGAAAATTTTACAACTATTTACACGTGAAGACACCGAGTACAAGAACTTTAAAATTATAAACGAACGCCATAAAAAAGGCTGGTTAAAAACGGTTTGGTATAACTCAATTTTCTTTCCGATAGCCGAACTATCATCATCTATAACCATTGGTTTGGTGGCTTGGTATGGCGGACTCGATGCTGTAATGCGCGACTCTTCGTCTTTAGGCGATTTAACCGCATTTGTAATGATGATTCCGATGTTGTTTAGGCCATTACGCCAAATTGCCGATAAGTTTAATACATTCCAAATGGGTATGGTTGCTGCCAATAGAGTGTTTAATATTTTAGATACTACATCGCATATAGATGATTATGGAACAGAAGAAGCCACACATTTTAAAGGCGATATTTCGTTTGAAAATGTGCGATTTAGTTATGTGAAAGACGAAGTGGTTTTAAAAGATATTTCGTTGGATGTAAAAGCGGGGCAAACAGTTGCTATTGTAGGAGCAACAGGTGCCGGAAAATCGACCATTATTAATCTGTTAAGCCGATTTTATGAAATTGATAGTGGTGTAATTAAAATTGATGGTAAAGATATCAAAGCATTTTCACTAGCCTCGTTGCGCTCCCAAATAGCTGTGGTTTTACAAGATGTATTTTTATTTGCCGATACTATTTTTAATAACATCACCTTAAGTCATCCAGATATTACTGAAGAGCAAGTAGTTCAAGCAGCAAAAGATATTGGTGTTCACGATTTTATTATGAGTTTGCCTAACGGCTATCAGTATAACGTGAAAGAGCGTGGCGTTATGTTATCGTCGGGACAGCGCCAATTAATTTCATTTTTGCGTGCTTATGTTACCAACCCAAGTATATTGGTTTTGGATGAAGCGACATCGTCTGTCGATTCGCATTCCGAGCAATTAATACAAAATGCTACCGATAAAATTACAAAAGGCAGAACTTCTATAGTCATAGCACACCGTTTGGCAACTATTAAAAAAGCCGATCAGATTATAGTTATGGATGCTGGTGAAATTGTAGAGCAAGGTACCCACGACGAGTTGCTTAAAAAGGAAAATGGCTATTACAGAAATTTATACGAGGTACAGTTTATGAAAGAATTGTCGGCTTAAATTAAGTCCTGTTTTATATAGGTGCTTAATTCAGCAATGTCTTCGTAGCTTACAAACTCACCGTTTTTAAAATACGATATTTGTCCGGTTTCTTCGCTTACTACAAGTGCTAGAGCATCGGTTTTTTCGGTAACTCCAACTGCAGCTCTGTGTCTTAATCCAAAGCGTTGCGGTAAATTTTTATCGTTGTTAACAGGTAAAATTACACGTGTGGCTTTTACAATGTTATTAGCAATTATAATCGCTCCATCGTGTAACGGACTATTTTTAAAAAAAATACTTTCTATTATGGGTTGTGTAACGGTAATATTCATCTCGTCACCAGTGTGTGCCAGAAAATCGAGGTTGTTGTTACGCTCAAAAACAATTAAAGCTCCCGTGTTGGTGGCCGACATTTTTACGCAGGCAGATACAACAGCATCAATATTGGATTCGTCGCTCGATTCGGTTTTTAAAAATTTCAACTGTTTGAATAAATGTCCACTTTTTCCAAAATTAGTAGAGCCAATCATTAGTAAAAATTTTCTGAGTTCTTGTTGAAATACTACAATTAGGGCAAACATTCCAACACTTATAAATCCGCCAAGTATATTACTTAACAATTGCATGTGTAATGCTTCGGTAACCTTCCAAATAATATAAATAATTACAATACCTATAAAAATGTTTATGGCTACGGTGCCTTTTACCAATTTATATACATAGTAGAGTAGCAGGGCCACTAAAAACACATCGATTAAATCGATTAAAGTAAATTTTAATAGGTCGCTAAAGATTTCCAAAGGGCAACAGTTTTTTGTAAAAGTAGCAAATTAAGTGTTAATATATAAATTCGTTTCTATCTATTAAAACAGCAGTTTTTGTAATTGTTAAAAGCGCATCTTTAAATTGTAAATAGTCTTGAAAGGTAATATGTTGGTCGAAATTTAACACGAGCTTCACGCTGTTGTTAGTGGTATTTAAAGCATTTATAAATGTATTTAACTTGTAAACTTGATTTTGGTAACGAATGGCTTCAGAAGAAATATCTACTATGGCAGTAGTGTCGTGTAATGTTTTTATGTGTTCTGTTGCTTTTGTATTCAAACGAAATGTAGTTGCGGTAAATTCTAAAAAACACAAATTTTTAGAGTTCGGATTAAAGGCTGTAAAATAATTCTTTGCGTTTTTATTTTTATGCGATGCATTTTCTTTTTTGTCTTGAAGGGCTTTAATGGCGGGAATTGCTTGTTTTAAACTTAAGCGTTTGTCTACATTAACCAGCCAATTTGTGGTACTTATTAAATTGCGTTTATTAACTTCTAGACTGTCTATATTAGCGGTGTTGTAAAAAAGATAGGCGGGCGATACATCTAAAATTTCTGTAATATTAGAATGATGTATTTCGGCTAATTCTAGAGCTTTATCGTTTGTACAATTGAAACAGAATACAGCGATAATCAAAATATAAAATGATTTCATATTTATCCGTTTAAAACCTTTGTTAACGTAATACATTCCATAGCTTCTTTTACATCGTGAACCCTTAAAATTGAAGCACCTTTTTGTAAACTAATGGTATTGATTACCGATGTGCCGTTTAATGCCTGGTCGGCTGTGGTGTTTAAGGTTTTGTAAATCATAGATTTTCTAGAAACTCCAACCAATAGCGGTAAGTCTGTAAGATGCAGCAGTTCTAATTTATTTAAAAGTTCGAAATTTTGTGCTGTAGTTTTAGAAAACCCAAAACCAGGATCTATAATGCAGTCTATAATGCCGTGAGCCCTCGCTTGTTGTATGCGTTCGGAAAAATACAAGAGCATGTCTTTAAGCAAATCATTATATCGGGTGTGTTGTTGCATGGTTTGTGGGGTGCCGCGCATATGCATCATAATGTACGGAACCTGTAATTTGCCAACAGTTTCTAACATGTTTCGGTCTAACATTCCAGCAGAAATGTCGTTAATAATGGCGGCTCCGGCTTCTATACAGGTTTTCGCAACTTGGTTTCTAAAGGTATCTATAGATAGCAAAATATCAGGAAAGCTTTGTGTTAATAATTCAACAACAGGGACTATACGTTTTAATTCTTCGTCTTGGTTTACATGAGCTGCATCTGGTCTGGAACTATAAGCACCAACATCTATAAAGGTTGCCCCTTGCTTAAGCATGTGCTCTACTTGTTTTAAAATGGCGGTGTTGTTTGTGTAGTTTCCGCCGTCGTAAAAGGAGTCTGGGGTAAGGTTTAAAATCCCCATAACGTGAGGAGTAGAAAGATCTATAAGTTGGCCTTTACAGTTTATGGTAGTTGTCAAAACGTGTTTAGGGTGGGTTTAAGTTTGTAATTCAATTAAATTATGCGAAATTTACGCAAAATTCAATTCAATTTATGCAAGATACTTCAAAACAATTTGATGCCGTAATTACCGCGTGTAGGAGTTTGTTTATTAATAAAATGAAAGATTATGGCTGTGCTTGGCGGGTATTACGGTTACCATCGTTAACCGATCAGATTTTTATAAAAGTACAACGCATACGCGGATTACAGGAAAATGAAGTTCAGAAAATTGATGAAGGCGAAGTAAGCGAATTTATTGGTGTGATTAATTATTGTATTATGGCCTTAATACAGTTAGAAAAAGGAGTGGCCAATCAGCCCGATTTGTCTACAGTTGAAGCCACCGATTTGTACGATGAAAAAATAGCCCAAACAAAAAGCTTAATGATGGATAAAAATCATGATTATGGCGAGGCTTGGCGCGATATGCGTGTAACATCGTTAACCGATCTTATTTTTCAGAAAATTCTTCGTGTTAAACAAATTGAAGATAATAAAGGCAAAACACTTGTAAGTGAAGGTATAGATGCAAATTACCAAGACATGATTAACTACTCGGTTTTTGCCTTGATTCATTTAGAAAACAAATAGCACATAAAAATATAATTTATAGCATTCCCTTAGTTCATGAAAGCAATAGTAAACGTAAGTAGAATTTTTGTTGGTATATTATTTATCATTTCAGGATTAATTAAACTTAACGATCCCATCGGATTCTCCTTTAAGCTCGAAGAATATTTTAGCGCAGCCGTTCTTAATTTAACATTTTTAGAGCCTTATGCGTTAATGATTTCTGTACTTGTGGTAGTGTTCGAGGTGCTTTTAGGTGTGTTTTTATTAATAGGTTACAAACCAAAATTTACGGTGTGGAGCCTATTGCTAATGATTGTGTTTTTTACCTTTTTAACGTTTTATTCGGCATACTTTAATAAAGTTACCGATTGTGGTTGTTTTGGCGATGCTGTAAAACTAACACCTTGGGAGTCATTTTCTAAAGATGTGGTATTATTAATTTTAATTGTAATCTTGTTTTTTGGCGTTAAGCACATAAAACCTGTATTTAGTAGGTTTGGTTTAACCTTAGTGTCTTTATTTAGTTTTATTGGGTGTTTGTGGTTGGCTTATCATGTGTTAATGCACTTACCTGTTAAAGACTTTAGACCTTATAAAATAGGTGATAATTTATGGGAGAATATGATTGTTCCAGAAGATGCACCTAAAGCAGATATCGATTATAAATGGACTTTTAAAGTGAATGGCGAAGAGCAGGTTATTACTACAAAAGGCGCTTATCCTTCAGTTGCCGGGGAGTTTGTAAGTGTAGATACCGAGGTTATAAAACCTGGTTACGAAGCACCTATTCACGATTTTACTATAGAAAAAGATGGCGAAGATTTTACAGAAGCCATTCTACACGATAAACATGTTGTGCTTTTAATAGCTTATAATTTAAACACGTCTGAAAGTCTGGGACTTCAAGCCTTAAAAAATGTATCGGATAAGGCTTTGGGAAATGGCTATAAAGTAATCGGGTTAACAGCTTCTGGCGAAGATGTACAAGCACAAGTAAAAGCAATGTATGGTTACGATTTCGATTTTTATTTTACAGACGAAACTGCTTTAAAAACTATAGTGCGTGCCAATCCGGGAATTTTAATTTTGAACGAAGGTACCGTCTTGCAAAAAGTACATTGGAATGATGTAGACGATTTAGATTTACATAAAGTCAATTAGTGGTTGTATGCAGTATCTTTTAAATAAACTGATATACGCGCTATTTACCTTGTTTGGTGTAGTTACCGTGATATTCTTTTTATTTAATGTTTTACCAGGCGATCCGGCACAAATGATGTTGGGGCAAAACGAAGATAGCGAACAACTGGCCATCATTAAACATAAATATGGTTTCGACAAACCTATTGGTACACAGTATGTTTATTATTTAAACGATTTATCGCCAATATCTTTTCATTCAAATAATAGCAATACTTATACTTTTTTAAGTCCAGGTAAGTATAACGCGTTACCACTGTTTAGCGTTTTTAATACACAGGTAGTTTTAAAGCTACCTTACCTGAGGGAATCTTTTACGAAACAAGGTAAAAAAGTTAGTCAGGTTTTGGCCGAAACCTTACCTAATACGTTCGTGTTAGCCGTTTCAGCAATAGTAATTGCCATCGTCTTAGGTGTTGTATTGGGAATATTTTCTGCATTGTATAAAGATAGTTGGGGAGATAAGTGCATTCAACTGCTCAGTACTTTAGGTATGAGTGTGCCTTCGTTTTTTAGTGCCATCTTGTTTGCTTGGTGTTTTGGGTATGTATTGCATAAATATACCCATTTAGATATGACAGGAAGTTTGTACGAGTTAGACGATTTTGGGGAATCGATGACAATTCAATGGAAAAATTTAATCCTTCCCGCTATAGTTTTAGGAATACGTCCTTTAGCTGTAGTTATTCAATTAATGCGTAATTCACTTTTAGAAGTGTTTAATCAAGACTACATCAGGACAGCCCGTGCGAAGGGCTTAACCGAATATCAAATTATAAAAAAACATGCTGTAAAAAATGCGTTAAATCCTGTGGTAACAGCAATTTCAGGATGGTTTGCGTCTATGTTGGCTGGAGCGGTATTTGTAGAGTACGTTTTTGGCTGGAATGGTTTAGGAAAAGAAATTGTAAATGCACTTAACACACTAGATTTACCCGTTATTATGGGTTCTGTACTTATAATTGCGCTTCTTTTCATAATAATCAATATTTTTGTAGATATAATATATGCTTGGTTAGATCCAAAAGTAAAACTTCAATAAATTAAAAACACACAACATTATGAGAAAGAATATTGTTGCCGGAAACTGGAAAATGAACAACGATTTGGCACAAACAGAAACCCTGTTAACGGCTTTAAAGGCACAAAAAATAACGTCTGATGCCGAGGTTATGGTAGCGCCATCGTTTACAAACTTATGGTCGGCTTATAACACACTTAAAAATACAAACATTGAAGTTGCAGCCCAAAACATGCACTTTGCTGCTAATGGTGCTTATACTGGAGAGGTTAGTGCCAGTATGTTAAAAAGTGTTGGTGTTAAAACTGTTATTTTAGGACATAGTGAACGTCGTGCCTATTTTAACGAAACCGACGAATTGTTAGCGCAAAAGGTAGATGCAGCCTTAGCCAACGATATGCGAGTTATTTTTTGTTTTGGTGAAGAATTAAGCGACAGAAAGGCGAATAATCACGAAGCTGTAGTAGGCGATCAAATTAAAAATGCATTATTTCATTTAGATGCACCAGCATTTCAAAACATCGTATTGGCATACGAGCCTGTTTGGGCTATCGGTACTGGCGAAACAGCAAGTCCAGAGCAAGCACAAGATATGCATGCATTTATCAGACAAACATTAGTAGATAAGTACGGTGCCGATGTGGCTAACAGTGTATCTATTCTTTATGGCGGAAGTGTAAAACCTAATAACGCTCAGGAAATTTTCTCGAAACCTGATGTTGATGGCGGATTAATTGGTGGTGCGTCTTTAAATGCAGAAGATTTCTTTGCTATTGTTAATGCCTTTTAGTAGGTAATACGTTAGTAAGAAATTAAGGTTTAAAAATTATACTTAGCTCGTAAACATAAAAATCGCTAACGATGTCGAATATTATTTATTTAGGATATTACTTTAAAGTGCAACCGCTACAGCCAGGTGTAGAGATTTTAATCGCGGAATTAGGCTATGCTGGCTTTGAGAGTTTCGTAGAAACCGAAGAAGGCGTTACAGCTTATATTCAAAAGGAAGAATGGCATGATGGTATTTTAGACGATATTCAAATATTACAGTCTAACGAGTTTGAAATTTTATATACTTTTGATGAGATTGAACAAACCAATTGGAACGAAGAATGGGAAAAAAACTTCAACCCAATAGTGGTAGACGATCTTTGTGCTGTTCGTGCACCGTTTCATGAACCTTTTCAAACCCAATACGACATTGTTATAGAACCAAAAATGAGTTTTGGTACGGGGCACCACGAAACCACACACATGATGATTCAGCATATCCTAAAAGCAGATGTTGCAGGAAAATCGGTGTTGGATATGGGCTGTGGTACCGGGGTTTTGGCCATTCTAGCAGAGCAAAAAGGCGCAACAGCTTTAGATGCGATAGATATCGATAATTGGTGTTATTTAAACAGTTTAGAAAACGTAGAACGTAATAATTGTAGACACATATCGGTATACGAAGGCGATGCGAGTTTGTTGGACGGAAAAGCATACGATATTATTATCGCAAATATTAACAGAAACATATTATTAAACGATATAAAAACTTATGCTGCCTGTTTAAATAAAAACGGGATGCTGCTGTTAAGTGGCTTTTATAACGATGATATTCCAGTAATTGAAGCTGAGTGTCAAAAATATATGTTAAAACTAAGCGAAAAATTAGAGCGCAACAATTGGGTTGCTTTAAAATTTTTAAATTAGTGGCGTAAAATGTTTGAAAATGAGCACGAAAGAAGAAGTATTAAAAGAGGTTCTCGTTGAAACGAAAGAGACTAAAGAAAATGAAATTGTATTGTATAACGACGAAGTAAATACCTTCGATCATGTTATAGATACTTTAATTTATGCTTGCGACCACACCCCAGAACAAGCAGAACAATGTTCTATAATTGTGCATTATAAAGGAAAATGTACAGTAAAAACAGGTACTTATTCCGATTTGGAACCCCGTTGTTTTAAACTATTGCAGGCAGGTTTAAGTGCAGAAATTGTATGATTTTTGTGATGATTATTAAATAACCTGCTGATAATTAGCAGGCTATTGGGTTTGTGGATTTGCGGTAGAATATTTTTTTAAATATCTGTTTAAAATTATTTTGTGTAACCAGAATAATCTTCTATATTTGCACCCACAAAATCGGCCGCGTGGCGCAACTGAATAGCGCACTTGATTACGGCTCAAGAGGTTCCAGGTTTGAATCCTGGCGCGGTCACTAGTAGAAATACTAAATTATTATAAATCCTTGCAATCTGTATGATTAGCAAGGATTTATTGTTTTAGGACTATCATAAAATATGAATTGATTTGATTTAAAAAGGTAACATATCGGTTCACAATTTTTTCTGGTTCACAATGTTGACAATTTGTGTTTTTTTGATAAATAAGATTTGGCTGTCAACCCCTCGATTTTTAATTTACACACTTTTCGGGATAGTGTCTAAAATTAATTAAGACTTTTTTGTCCTAATTTAAAATATCTGTTTATATTTGTTTCATAAATTATATATATGTTTTCAAAAGCTTGTGAATACGGTATTAGAGCATCCATTTTTATAGCACTTAATTCTTTTGGGGGTAGACGAGTGAGTCCCAAAGAACTAGCGGCAGAAATTGATTCACCTCAAGCGTTCACAGCCAAAATTTTGCAGGCATTGGTAAGACATGACGTTATTCAATCTGTTAAAGGGGCTTATGGTGGTTTTGAAATCGATAAAAACAGAATTAAAACCATTAAACTGTCAGATATTGTAGATGCGATTGATGGTGATAATATTTATAAAGGTTGTGGACTTGGTTTAAAAGCTTGTGATGAAGATCGTCCTTGCCCGATGCACGATAAGTTTAAAGTTGTGAGAGAGGAACTTAAAACCATGTTAGAATCCACTAATCTTGAAACTTTAGCATTAGATATTAAAGAAGGAGATACCTTTTTACGGCGCTAAAAAAATTTTGCTATAAAATAGGATAAAAATATCCGAATTAAACAATGGGAAAATAATTTATAAATATATTTTTTAATCATAAATAAGATAAAATTATCCTAAATTAAATTTAAAACCAAAACAATTACTATGAAGAAAGAAAAAAAGCTCTGGTTACTATTTGCAGCAGTTATGATAAGTTCGTTTAGCGTATTAGGGTATTACGGCTTTGAAATTTATCAGCAATCACCACCAATCCCAAAATCTATCGTATCTACCAATGGAGATATTATTTTCACTGAATCTGAAATTAAAGATGGTCAGAATATTTGGCAAAGTATAGGAGGACAGGAAGTAGGATCTGTTTGGGGGCACGGCGCCTATGTTGCTCCAGACTGGACTGCCGATTGGTTACACAGAGAAGCGACTTATATTTTAAATATTTATGCTCAAGATGATTTCGGAAAAAATTATGATGCTGTAACCGAAGAGCAACAGGCTGCTTTAAAAGTAAGATTACAAAACGATTTAAGGACAAATACATATAATAAATCGGCTAACACTATTACCATCTCCGAGAACAGGGTAGAAGCTATAAATTATTTAAGCGATTATTATAAAGGATTATTCACAAACGATCCTAAATTCGATAAACTTCGTGCTGATTATGCTATTCCTGAAAACACCATAAAGGATGAAGCTAAAATGCATAAAATGAATGCCTTTTTCTTTTGGGCAACCTGGGCAACGGTAACCGAGCGTCCAAACAGTAACGTTAGTTATACACACAATTGGCCTGCCGACGATTTGGTAGGGAATGAACCAACTATGGATTTGATGGTTTGGTCTGGTGTTAGTATCATTTTACTGATATTATGTATTGGAATACTGGTGTTTTATCATGTGAAATCTGGTGAAGATGAAACATTACCACCTCCTGTCGATGATCCATTATTGAAACAAGGCATGACCCCAAGTATGCATCTGGTTAAAAAATATTTCTGGGTTGTTACTCTATTAATGGTGTTGCAAATGCTTTTAGGTATTGTAACTGCACATTACGGTGTTGAAGGCGATGGATTTTATGGTTTTGCCTTAGACAAAATATTACCATATTCCGTTACGCGAACCTGGCACACGCAACTGGCTATTTTCTGGATTGCAACCGCTTGGTTAGCTACAGGGTTGTATATTGCTCCGGCGGTTTCGGGTAAAGATCCAAAGTTTCAGAAATTTGGAGTTAATTTCTTATTTATTGCGCTTTTAATTATTGTTTTAGGGTCTATGGCCGGACAATGGTTTGGGGTAATGCAGAAGTTGAATCTGGTAAACAATTTCTGGTTTGGGCATCAAGGTTATGAATATGTCGATCTTGGAAGATTCTGGCAAATATTCCTATTAATAGGCTTGTTCTTATGGCTGGCATTAATGGTAAGACCGTTATTACCTGTTTTAAAGCGTAAAACCGAAGAAAAGAACCTTATCATCATGTTCTTAGTGTCTTGTAGTGCCATTGCCCTTTTCTATGCTTCTGGGTTAATGTGGGGCAGACACACCAATTTGGCCATCGCAGAATACTGGAGATGGTGGGTTGTACACTTATGGGTTGAAGGCTTCTTCGAAGTATTTGCAACCGTTGTTATCGCCTTTTTGTTTGTTCGCTTAGGATTACTAAAAACCAAAACAGCAACATTAAATGTATTGTTGGCTACCATTATTTTTATGTCTGGCGGTATTTTAGGAACGTTTCACCATTTGTATTTCACTGGAACTCCAAAAGCTGTCATGGCTCTAGGCGCTACATTTAGTGCTTTAGAAGTGGTTCCGTTAACCTTAATTGGCTATGAAGCTTACCATAATTACAAATTATCAAAAGCAACAAAATGGTTAGAAGATTATAAATGGCCTATTTATTTCATGATTGCCGTTGCTTTTTGGAACTTTTTAGGAGCTGGTATTTTCGGATTTATCATTAATCCGCCAATTGCACTATACTATGTACAAGGTTTAAATACCACTCCATTACATGGACATACAGCTTTATTCGGAGTTTACGGTATGCTTGGAATTGGTTTAATGCTTTTTGTATTACGAAGTTTATACAGGAATGTAAACTGGAATAATAAATTATTAAAAATTACATTTTGGTCGTTAAACTTAGGACTATTAGGAATGGCTCTACTAAGCTTACTACCTATAGGTATTTGGCAAGCTGTTGAAAGTATTGAACACGGTATGTGGTATGCACGTTCATCAGAATTAATGCAAGACCCGAGCATGATTACATTAAAATGGCTGAGAACTATTGGAGATGTCATTTTCGCAGTAGGTATCGTTACAACCTGTTGGTTTGTATTCGATTTAACTTTAAAAAATAAAATAACAAAGAACAATTAATAATAGATATTATGAGTACAATAGCACAAAAGCAAGTAGGGGAATTTGTAGCAGAAGATTTTAGAACAGCTGCAGTTTTTACGCAATATGGCATCGATTTTTGCTGTAGAGGAAATAGAACATTGGAAGATGTATGTGAAAAAAATGGTATTGAAACCAGTGAATTAGTACATCGTTTGGAGCAGGTTTTAAATACGCAAGGCAATCAAACTATTGATTATAAATCATGGCCTTTAGATTTACTTGTAGATTATATTGAAAAAAAACATCACCGATACGTAGAAGAAAAAACACCCATTTTAAAACAGTTTTTAGATAAGTTATGCCGAGTACATGGTGAAAGACATCCTGAACTTTTTGAAGTAAACGAGTTGTTTACCGCATCGGCAGGAGAATTAGCACAGCATATGAAAAAGGAAGAGTTGGTATTGTTTCCCTTTGTTAAAAAATTAGTAAAGGCAGAGTTATCGAATACTGAGGTGGAAGCTCCTGGATTTGGGACCGTTAAAAACCCAATAGCCATGATGATGCAAGAACACGATAATGAAGGTGTACGGTTTAGAAAAATTGCAGAAATTACAGATAATTATACGCCTCCAGCCGATGCTTGCAACACCTACCGAGTAACATTTGCGATGCTTCAAGAGTTTGAAGAAGATTTGCATTTACATATCCATTTAGAGAATAACATCTTATTTCCAGCAGCCGAAAAACTGGAAAGTAAATTTTGTTAGTATTGTTCTTTAACTAATGGTTATACATTAATCCTATGTTGTTTTATTACAAACATCATAGGATTTCTTAATTTTAAGAACTTTATATTTAATTATGCCCAAAAAACTAATTGTTGTTTGTCTAATAAATTTTTTAATAGCCGCCTTAATGGGGTTGGCACTTCGTTTTTCTTTTTTAGAACCCATCGGATTAAATTATCGGTTTTTAACACACGCCCATTCTCATGTGGCCATGTTGGGCTGGGTGTATTTAATGCTTTATGTCTTCATTGTTCATTATTTCATCCACGATAAAAAGCCAATTTTTAATAAAGTATTCTGGCTAACTGAAATTGCAGTTATAGGAATGATGTTTAGTTTTCCATTTCAAGGATATGCCGCTATTTCCATTACGTTTTCAACACTACATATTTTTTGTTCATATTATTTTGTGTATTTGGTATGGAAGCATCATAAAACAACTTCTAAAGCTGTTGGTTTAATGTTGAAAACCTCGTTATTATTTATGCTGATATCAACTATGGGTGTGTGGTGTTTGGGGCCAGCAGTGGGACTGTTAGGTCAGGCTTCGGCATTTTACCAAATAGCCATTCAGTTCTTTTTGCACTTCCAATTTAACGGGTGGTTTTTAATAGCTGTTCTTGCACTGTTATTCCATATTTTGAAGATTGAAAATTCCAAACGGTTTAAAATTTTTTTTAAATTATTGGTCGTATCAACCGTGCTTACTTTTGCCTTGCCCGTGCAATGGTTTGCTCCGCATCCCATTTTAATTTATTTAAATGTATTAGGGGTTATACTTCAATTATTAACCCTGTATTTGTTTTTAAAACTGATAAGATTTGAGTTGAAAAAAAACTTAAAAACACAATCTATATTCATCGTTATCTTGTATTATTTTAGTGTGTTTTGTTTTATTCTGAAAATACTTTTACAAGGTGTAACTCTAATTCCTGAATTTTCCGAAGTAGTTTTTATGCATCGTAACTTAGTTATCGGTTTTATTCATTTAGTAATGTTGGGGATGATTACAGGTTTTCTTTTTGCGTTTCTATACAGTGAGCAGAAACCTACAGTATTATTAAAATTAGGTCTGTATAGTTTTCTTTCAGGCTTTGTTTTAACAGAAGTAATTTTATTGGTTCAAGGT
>JAUIBP010000012.1 GCA_030427735.1 Bacteroidia bacterium
GATGATTACAGGTTTTCTTTTTGCGTTTCTATACAGTGAGCAGAAACCTACAGTATTATTAAAATTAGGTCTGTATAGTTTTCTTTCAGGCTTTGTTTTAACAGAAGTAATTTTATTGGTTCAAGGTTTCAGGTTTTACCTTGGAGTAGGTTTAATTTCAAACTATTATTTATTCTTGTTTTTATTCAGTGTGTTATTGCCATTAGGTATTTTATTTATCTTATTAAATTTTGTAAATCAAAAAATATAAATCTATGAAACCATTAAAAAGACATAAAGCCTTACAGCCACTCAGCAGAGAGCATCATCATGGTTTATTATTAGCTTGGAAAATAAGAATTGGCATTGAAAAGAATATCGAGCCAAAACGAATTTACCAATATGCCAATTGGTTTTACAAGACACATTTAACACCTCATTTTAAAATGGAAGAATTATATGTTTTTACCATTCTTGAAGAGAGTAATGAGTTGATAAAGCAAGCATTAAACGATCATGTAACAATAAGTGATTTATTTGAAAATACAGCTGTAGATGGTAAGACTCTAAGTGTTATAGCCGAAACTTTAGATAACCACATTAGATTTGAAGAACGGGTTTTGTTTCCTGAAATTCAAGAAGTCGCTACCGAAATTCAGTTGATACAAATAGAAAAAATTCATCAGTCAGACGCTTTTGAAGATAATCTGAGTGATGAATTTTGGAAATAATTATTAGGATGTTATTTTAATTGTTTTAAAATGGAGGTTACGGTTTCTGTATTATCTACGCCCAAACCTTCCTGTTGATGCATGAGTTCTCCTTGCGAATTAAAAACACTTATAATATTAGAATGCGAAAAATCTATCGGAGATATTTGTTTGTATTTAACGGCTAATACATTTGCGAATTCCCGAACTCCGGTTTCAGTACCTTGAAGAAATGTCCAATGCGGGTCATCCATATAATTTTCAATAGCAAAGGATTTTAAACGTTCGGGTGTATCTGTTTTTGGATCTATACTAATTAACACAAAATTGAGCTGATCTATTTTGTTGTCAGGAATTTTAGTCTCAATATTTCGCATATCCGCAACTAATCGTGGGCAGGCGGCTTTGCATGAGGTGTAAATCATTACCATAACCAGGGTTTTTCCTTTTAAGTCCCTTAACTGAATTTGTTTACCCTCTTCGGTATTCCATTCAGACGTTAAATTGAAAATAGATTCTTCTGAAATGCCATTCGTATTTTCAATCTTTAAAGTACTTAACTCCATCGGTTGTAAATCCATTTTACAAACAGGGCAAGTTTCGGGTTTTGTATAAGTTTTATCGCCTTCGCAGTGCATAGGGCATTGGTAAAGTACCGTTTCCTGATTGCTTTTTTTAGAGTTACAGCTACAAAAAGTGAGAATAAGTAATATTAGAAATACAATTGACTTTAAAGTTTTCATGATTATTTATTTATGTCTTTTACACATCTAAATCCTAAGTTTTTCATGGAGTATTTGGCTTTTAGACTTCCTCTTATGGCGTAACGCATAAAAGCGGCGTAGTTCATTAAATCGGTCGCATTAACCGCTGCACTACCGCAGAAGAGGTTACTATCCTTATCGACATCTTTTCTCGATTCTCCTGTTATAAGGACTGAATTAAAATCGAGTGTCCATTCCCAAACTAAACCGTGTAAATCATATACTCCCCAAATGTTTTTTGGATTTTTGCCTATAAGATTTTCATTGGTCTTAGGAGTTTCGTACCAAGCTAAAATTTGTTTGTTATAGTCAGGTTTAAGTCTGGCGTCACGAGAGCTTTCGTCAGCCATAGCGACGTATTCCCATTCATCAACAGTAGGTAATCGCTTGCCTTGGCATTCGCAATAATCTTTAGCAGCAAACCATGAAACATAAGTTACAGGGCTATTAAGTTTTTCAGAATCCTTAAGTTCAGAATCGTTTTTCCAGTTATATAAATAGCTTTTATCTGTAAATAATTTTAAGGTCTTAGACTTTTGCCATTTAGGATATTGTTTAACAAATTCTATAAATTGGGCATTAGTAACAGGAAAAACATCCATTTCAAAATCTTTCACTTCTACAACGGTTGAATCTCGACCATAAAGTGGTATATATCTACTGCCTTGAATGTAAGCCATGTTTTTAGACTGCCCAAACACTATTGTTTGTGTTAAGATTATAAATGTTAAGTATCTAAAAACATGACCTTTCATGACTATGTTATTTTTTGTTTTTTACATTTTCAACCATAGATGTTGTTACCACTTTTTTTGAATTTCCCCAACTATTATATACATAAGTTAGCACATTAGCTATTTCTTCAGAAGATAACATTTGTCGGGTCATTACACTGTTATATTTTTCGCCATTAACAGTAATTTCTCCTGTTAAGCCATGTAAAACAACACCAATAGCACGGTTAACATCGGCGTTTAGATAATCCGATTTTGCCAGCGGAGGAAAGGCATTAGGGACTCCTTGTCCTTCCGACTGGTGACAAGCAAAACAGGTTTGCATATAAACTTGTTTTCCAAATTTCATTTGTTCATCAAAGTTTTTAGCAGGAATTTTTGATTCTACAATTTCGTTTGTAGTTGGCATCTCTTGTAAACCTGGACCTTCAGGTAAATAAATATCATCACGAATTTCTCCTGAGTATATTTTTTTATCTTCTTCGCCTTCCACTTTTAGCATACCTAAAGCACCTTTATTAAAGGCTCTAAAAATGGAGTGGTCGACCAAAATAAAAGTTCCAGGAACATCAACTTTAAATTCAACAATTGCTGCTCCTCCAGCCGGAATAAGAGTGGTTTGTACATTTTCATTTATTTTATTGCCACCTTCAATATGAACCTTGTCGAAGATTTCACCAATAACATGAAAAGATGATACTAACCCAGGACCTCCATTACCGACGAAGAGTCTTACTGTTTCACCTACTTTTGCGGTTATAGCATTGTCTCCTGTTAATGAGCCAACTTTACCATTAAATACGACATAATCGGCATTTTCATCGACAGCTTTTTGCATGTCGAAGGGTTGTAATCCACGTTCACCGTTGGCGCCTTTAGTGTAAAAGTCACCTTGCATAATGTAATATTCTTTATCAACAAGAGGTAAACCACCTTCTGGTTCAACTAAAATTAACCCATACATACCGTTGGCAATATGCATGCCAACTGGAGCTGTGGCGCAGTGGTAAACATATAATCCCGGGTTTAAAGTTTTAAAAGAAAATACTTTTTCATGACCTGGAGCAACAAATGAAGATTCTGCACCTCCTCCTGGACCGGTCACGGCATGTAGGTCGATATTATGAGGTAATTTATTATCGGGGTGGTTTTGTAAATGAAACTCGACTTCGTCACCAACACGTGTGCGTATAAAACTTCCAGGTACAGTGCCTCCAAAGGTCCAATACACATATCGTACTCCATCAGTCATTTCTCCTTCCTTTTCAAGGATTTCCATCTCTACAATTAGTTTTTTAGCTTTTCTTCTTCCAACAGGGGTTGGAACATTTGGAGGCGATGTTAACTCTGCTGTCATTTCTCTACTTACAGGGATTTCAGAAGTGTTTTCGTAATTTTTTTCCTGATTATTGAAACAACTTATTAATAACAACGGAATGAATAATAGCAAATAGTTTAGTTGATTTTTCATTTTAATTGATTTTTGTTTTTCAAAACTATAATATACAAAACCTTTAAAATATGATAATTATCATAAATAGGATAATTTTATCCTATTTAATTGTGTTTATAAAATTTAATTAAGATTCTTAAAAATGAATCTTTATAGAAGCTGTAAAAAAAACGCTGTAGAGGACTTTCTAAGGCAGAATACTGAGAATGCCTGAATTAGAGAAAACCCCCAGATTAAAAATACTTTATTTTAAGTAGTAGACTGGATTATTATTTCCGCTGTTTATGATTTATTGTTTCCGTCCTATCCCCACAGGTATTGTTATTGGTATTTTGAAAATTGTAAAAAGAATTAGTAAATTATTAATTAGATTGTCTTGAAAGATTCAAATTGTTTAATTTGTAGTGGGTATTTAAATTTTAACTTATTGGTTAATAGAATAAGTTTTTTAAGTGAATATTGTTTTGTTTATAAAATTTATACTGCTTTAATTTAATTAAAGAAACAAATTTGTAGTTTTTAATGAAATCAACTGTAACAACAAAAGAGCAGCTTAAAGAGCGTATTAAAGAACTAACCTGTCTTTATGAAGTTTCATCTATTATTGTTCATGCAGATTTTGATGATATTGAGGATAGTTTAAAAGCCATTACTTTCAGTTTAAAAAAAGCCTTTCAATATCCAGATAAAACGGAGATTTCTATTATCGTTGATGACTTAAATGTTTTAAGCGGAACGATTAATAATTCATCCCAAAGTATTTCTAGTAATATTCCTGTTTTTAATGTTTCAAAAGGTAATGTTTCAGCGCATTTTACTGGTGATAATTCTTTAAACCATGACTTTTTAATTGAAGAACAAGCTCTAATAGATAATATTTCATTGAAAATTGGCGGCTTGTTAGAGCGAATCGAAATTAAAAACAACGAACTACTACTCAAGCGACAAATGGAGCATGCCGATCGCCTAGCAGTTTTAGGTGAACTTACTGCTGGTATTGCCCATGAATTAAATACACCCCTTGCAAATATTTTGGGTTATGCCGAATTGTTGGCTTCAAATTTTAGTGAGAATACCACAGCTCACGAAGACCTAAACAAAATCATTCAAAATGCTATTTTTTCCAGAGAAGTAGTTAAAAAACTCATGTTCTTTTCTTGCGAAATGCCTCAGGAAATGAAAAGAGTAAATCTGGTTCCAAATATTAAAAACGCTATAAATCTACTTGATGCTACCTTTAGAAAACAACAGATAAAATACATTGTGAAAATTGAAGAAGAGGATCTTTGGTTGCGTGCAGATACGGTTCAACTCACACAAATTATATTCAATTTAACAATGAATGCCATTTATTTTTCACCAAAAGACAGTCTTGTAGTAATAGAAGCTTTTCAAACCGATAGCGATATTGTTTTGAAAATCAAAGATCAGGGGCCTGGAATTCCGGAGCATTTACAGGATAAAATTTTTCAACCTTTTTTCACTACAAAACCTACAGGCGATGGCTCTGGTCTTGGTTTAAGCGTTGTACACGGTATTGTTTCCAGTCATAAAGGAAGCATAACAGCCAAAAACAATAACAAAAAAGGAGCTATCTTTGAAGTACGACTTCCTAAATAAGAATTCATGGTTTTAAAAAAAGAAAACATATTAATTGTAGATGATGATATTCATATTTTGGAGTTAATTCAAAGACATTTAAAATCATTACAATTCCATACTTATAAAGCCATTTCAGTAAAAGAAGCCGTAGGTATTTTAAGAGATTCAAAAATCGATTTACTTATAACCGATTTAAAAATGCCGGAAGTTGATGGTTTTGAGCTTTTAAAATTCGTTTCTGAGCATTATCCAGAATTACCAAAGTTGGTTGTTACAGGTTATCCCTCTATACAAGATTCTCTTGAGGTTATAAAACGCGGTGGTATGGATTATTTAACCAAACCATTCACCAAAGAGGAATTAGTAAACGCAGTACAAAAGGCCTTAAATAATTTTAAAAACACAAAAAAGGAAGCGGTACAAATACAAAATAGTCAAAATGGATACGGAGAACTAATTGGTGCTTCGAAATCTATTAATGAGGTTTTTCAAATTATTGATCGCGTAAAAAACAATAAAGCCACAATTTTTATTCATGGAGAAAGCGGAACAGGAAAAGAGCTTATTGCTCGTGCCATTCATTACCAGGGTAAGTTCTCAAAAGCACCGTTTATTGCTGTAAATTGTGGAAGTATTCCTGAAAATTTATTGGAAGCCGAATTGTTTGGTTATACTAAAGGAGCCTTTACCGGGGCAGAGAATAATCGTCAGGGATTTTTTCAGGCTGCTAATGGAGGTACCATTTTTTTAGATGAAATAGGGAATGCCTCACTGGCTGTTCAGCTTAAATTATTACGCGTACTTCAAGAAAAAGAAGTGCTAAGAGTCGGTTCGCAAAAAACAGAAAAAATAGATGTTCGTGTTATTGCAGCAACCAACAGCAATTTGAAAGAAATGATTAAAACAGGAACCTTTCGTGAAGATTTGTTTTACAGACTTACAGTTGTTGAAATTGAAGTTCCTTCTTTAAACAAACGCAAAGAAGACATTCCACTTTTAGTTGAAAAATTTCTTTTTAAATATGGTGTTGAATATAAAGATCGTTTTATCAAAATAGCGCCTAATGCTTTAGAAATTTTAATGCGTTACGAATGGCCTGGGAATATTAGAGAATTAGAAAATGTCATTCAGCGAGCAGTTATTATGAGTGATAATACTGTTGATGTTGAACATCTTCCAAACGCATTAAAACATCACATTGAATTTCCAGAAAAGGATTTGGTATCTTTAAAGGAAGCTGAAAAGCGCTATATTCAACACGTGCTACATGCGACAAATAATAATAAAACTCAAGCAGCTAAAATTCTTCAAATAGATCGTAAAACGCTTAGAGAAAAACTTAAAAAGTAACTTCGCAATGCGTTGGGGAATTTTGCATCAACCGATTCAAAATTCCTCAGTCAGGTTTTAATATCATGTATCTCTCATTCTCAATTTAGCCTTGTTATTCAAGGGTTTACAAGATAAGGTCGTTTTATTTATAATAATGGCATAGCGGTTGCCTCTATTAAGGAAACCGTAAACGAAGTTATTATATGAATACAAAATCTTTTAGTATTTGCTTATCATGCATTAACATGTCCTCCTGCGTGCTTACGAGGTTTAAAAATAATGTGTGGTCGTGTAGCGAATATGCACACACAACTCAATCTATAAAATACGATACGAATGTTTCTAACGATGCTTTGAAAGCTTAAAATAACATTCTTAAGAACTTAAAATTGAAGAAATGACTGTAATTAATAATATAAAAAAAATGGACAAACCCAATGCGAAGGGTATGGTAAAAAATGTTCTAGAACAATTCAATAATGCAGCAAATCATATAAACCTGCACCCAAATATTCGTAAAATTTTAAGCATTACCAACAACGAAATCATCGTGAATTTTCCTGTAAAAATGGATAATGGCGAGGTTGAAATTTTTCAAGGATATCGCGTTCAACATAATAATGCTTTAGGACCTTACAAAGGAGGCTTACGTTATCATCCTACGGTAGATATAGATGCAGCAAGAGCCTTGGCGATGTGGATGACCTGGAAAACCTCTCTGGCAGGACTGCCTTATGGAGGAGGAAAAGGTGGTATTCAAATTGATCCAAGTAAATATTCTCAAAACGAACTAGAACGCATTACAAGACGCTTTACTTATGCTTTAGGTGATAATATAGGTCCTGAACATGATATTCCGGCCCCAGATGTTAATACAAATGCACAAACGATGGCTTGGATGTCAGATACGTATATGAGTACTAAAGCACCAGCCGAGCGATCTAAAAATCTGCATGTTGTTACAGGAAAACCTATTGGAAGTGGCGGATTAGATGGTCGTGATCGGGCTACGGGTTATGGGGTATATTTAACCGTGAAATTTTGGATTGAGCAACAAGGCGATACCCTTAAAAACAAAACGTTTATTGTACAAGGTTTTGGTAATGTTGGATATTGGGCAGCCTATTTTTTAGAATCAGATGGTGCTAAATTAATAGGGGTTCAAGATGCTTACGGCAGTATTACAAACTCTAAGGGAATCCCTGTAAACGATTTGTTTTTGTATACTCAAAACAATCATGGAAGTCTGGTTGGTTATCCTGAGGCCTACGCTATAGAACACGATGATTTTTTTGCGCTAGATTGTCATATTTGTGTACCAGCAGCATTAGGGAATCAAATAACAGAAAACAATGCACATCTCATAAAGGCTTCCTTAATTGCCGAAGGCGCTAATGGCCCCATTAATGTTGAAGGTGAAAAAATATTACTGGAAAGAAATATCACTATTATTCCAGATATACTATGTAACTCAGGAGGTGTCATTGCCAGTTATTTTGAATGGCTTCAAAACCGAAATGGAGAGATATGGCAAATTGAAGACGTTATTGATAAACTGGAAAAGAAAATTAAAAATTCTTTCGATAGTGTTTCTGCTTTTGCTAAAAGCGAAAATATCGATTTACGTAAATCTGCCTATTGCATTGCTATAAAGCGAATTGAAAAAGCTTATGTACAACGAGGGATTTTCCCATAATTAATGAGATTATGAAATACGGTAACTTAATTTTAGAAAAAAAAGAATATGTAGAAATTAAACGGCTACTTAATTTATCAGGATTTATGGAAGATGTCGACACAAAAAAATCCTTTTTTAAGTTTATAGAAGAATTAAAAACAGCACATATTCTTGATGAAGAAGATATGCCAGAAGACATTGTACGATTAAACAGTGTAGTTACAGTAGCTTCGGGCAAAGACTGGGAAAAAACCATTCAAATTGTGACACCCGTAGAGAAAGATTTGAACGCTAATAAAATTTCAATTCTTACTCCAATGGGAGTAGCGCTTTTTGGGTATTCAAAAGACGACAATGTCCTTTGGGATTTCCCTACAGGGCTTAAAGAACTTAAAATACTTTATGTCACTCAGAACAAAACAAATTCTAATTTGAACATGACGCTATAATATTATGAACTTAAAAGTATACGAACATGATTCTGATTTAGAAGTTGTACATAAATACAATAGTATTGAGTTAAAAGGATGGATAAATCAGTTATTATATATAGACACAGAAGTAGATAACCTTTTAAAACTATATCAGAAAACTACAAACAATAGTATTATACCAGATGAAATACAAAAGCATTTTTCGAAAAGAAAAATGCAGAATAACCAGTTGTATGATACAATTTTATCATATTCTAAAACTTATATGAATGTAGTAGAATGTAACGATATACAATGCGATATGGTCTATTTGAATGAGTATGAACGCCTTCGGCGAAGTTATCAATACCACTTAAACCGATATCAAAAACTCAAAGACGATTTATATAAACGTGCTTTACAATGTGTTTAAATGCAAATGAAAATTAATGAAATATATTTCATTAGCGGAATGATATTAACTCTACTTATTACAATCCTTCTGCTATTAGTATCATTATAAGATGTCTGATACGTCTTGTTGAAAAGAAGTTAAATTAAAGACCGTGAAATATTTTTTTATTCACGGTTTTTTACAAACTAACCTACTTACCATCATTTTATGTCTTTTATAAATAGCAACTATACTTCCCGAGAATTTGAAGCTAAAAGAAGATTATTACTTCAAAAGGATTTTTTAGAACTTCAACAATGGATGGATACTGTTGAGTATATTCATGAAGAACTAAATATTTTCGGTATAATTGAAAAACAACTCATTATTAATACAGCTGTAGCAAGTAATATTCAAGCTTTACGCCGAGAAAATACTCTTGTATTAAGTAATTTGTGTAGATATGAACAACAACTTAAAAATGAATTAGAGTATGGAAAAAATGACTACAATCACATAAGGTCTAAAGATCACGAACGGCAACAGGCATTTTTTAAAAATCATATTTCAGATTACAGAAAACTAAAGAAGAGTGTTTATAATTTGATGTTACGATTCATTAGGAAGTAAGAAATAAATTACTTTCTTTAAGCTTTTGTTTTCTTAATTTACATATAGAATAAATAAATACCTATTATTATATTGAGATAATTTTATGAAGCCTATTAAAATGGAAGCTTATTGCTGTCATACAGGGTTTAAATCCTTGTAATTTAATTATAGCATTTTAGTTGTATAGATGATTTTTATTAATTGAATGTAACAATAATGGATAATAAGAGTATATTCAATTGCGTTAGTTTGTATTACTAGTTCAAATATGGGAAAAAGAAGAAATAGTATTTTAATTTATAAAATTTTTTGATTTGGTTTGGTACTTGGCAAGGCATTAGTCTTTATGATGGGAGCGAAATTACCAATGCAGCTCAAAAAGAACCTTGGGTGAAATAATCTATAATTCTTGTAGTCAGTATTAACGGCGATAAGCATTCATAAAATACAATAAAAATGAACAATCATTTAATTAAGCTTTTTTTGCGGCTGGCAATAGCAGTCAGTTTTTTATCTGCAGTAGCAGACAGATTTGGAATTTGGAGTAGTGAAGTTGTAGTTTGGGGTAATTGGAGTAGTTTTTTAGAATATACCGAATTAATTAACCCTTGGTTGCCAAAAGCTATAATTCCTACCATCGGAATTTTAGTAACGGCCGCAGAAATTCTGTTTGCCATTGGCCTAATTATAGGCTATAAAACAGAGTTTATAGCCAAATGTAGCGGGTTTTTATTGTTGATTTTTGCCTTGTCGATGACGTTTTCAATAGGAATTAAAGGCGCGCTAGATTATTCTGTTTTTAGCGCTTCGGCAGGTGCTTTTGCTTTAAGCGTAATGAACAAGAAATATTTAGAGCTCGATAACGTAATTAAAGGGTGATATTGGGAAAACGAAAATAGGGACAACACTTTTAAAACACTAAACCAAATTTTACTGACGCATTAAAAGTCGAGCAAATGGACAACTTAAACAAGCATATTGCAATTTATAAAGAACAATTAAATAGAGGCGATATTGTTATTGCATATAATGCTTTGGTGAAATTTGTTATGAAATTGCGAGTAGACCTGTCAAAAAAGCATCAAAATCTATATACATTCTCGACCATTCTTCATGGTTATATGGATTATACTTACTTTTATTATTCTAACGATTTTTTGAAAAGTAAACAATTAAAATTCGGACTGGTGTTAAATCATTTACACATGCAATTTGAGCTTTGGTTACTAGGAAATACAATCTCTGTTCAGAAACAATACTGGCAATTGCTGAAAGCAACAAAATGGGGTGTCGACAAACCGGTTATGCCAAAATATGCTATTTTGGAAGTTACATTGGTCGAAACTCCAGATTTTAATAACTTGAATGTTTTAGCAGAACAAATTACAACGCGAATGACTAATGTTTCGAGTGAAATATTAGATAATATTAAAACATTATAAAGTTACATGTAGCGCATAGTTAAATCGCGTTTCGCTGATCTTGTCTGATGGATTGTTTTCAATCAGAATCTTCAACACTAAATACTATTTAAACAAAATCTCATATTAAATTGTTGTAATAGCTTCTTATTTCTTAACACCTGAATAAAAATTTAAAGCATTTGATGAAAATTTAAAAGTTTTAAGCTACTTAAACTTATATTTTTGAAATCCTTAAGTTTGTAATCACGACTGTTTTTAAGGTGTATTCTTAAAAACAGTATCTATAAAAAAATGATAATGTTCAAGGGTAAAAAAAATAGAAAGTTTAGTGTCGTTTGTTTCGTAATCTTCATGCTTACTCTGTCGTGTAAACAGCGTCAAACTACCGAAAGCGATGTAGCAAAACAAGACATGCCAAGTCGCGTAGCTTCCGAAAGCATAAAATGGTCTGAGCGGATGTTAATTTCAGAAATGAAGCGTTTTCCAGAATCATGGATGTTAGATTTTCACACCAAACCCAAATGGAGTTATCCTAACGGTCTGGTGTTAATGGCGGCAAAGCGAGTGTATGATAAAACAGGAAATGAAACCTATTACAACTACATTTACGACTATCCAAATACAATGGTAAAACCAGACGGAAGCATTTTAACTTACGATCTGGACAAACAAAATTTAGATATGCTAAAATCGGGAGATGTGCTATTGTATGTCTACGAAAAAACTAAAGAAGAACGCTTTTTAAAAGCCATAGAATTACTTCGTAGTCAGTTAAACACTCAACCAAGAACTTCCGATGGCGGATTTTGGCATAAAAAACGATATCCCCATCAAATGTGGTTAGATGGACTGTTTATGGCAGAGCCGTTTTACGCGCAATACACTAAAACATTTAGCAGCGGGCAAGAAGCGGTAACAGCTTATAATGATATTGTACATCAATTCGATCTTATTCAAGAGCATACAAAAGACAGTAAAACCGGATTATTATATCACGGTTGGGACGAAAGTAAAACTCAGGAATGGGCAAATAAAACAACAGGTACATCGCCTAATTTTTGGTCTAGAGCCATGGGTTGGTACGGTATGGCTCTTGTAGATGTATTAGATGTTTTACCCGAAGATCACCCAGGAAGAAAACGGTTAATAGGCTATTTAAACACGTTTGCAGATGCCTTGTTAGGTGTTCAGGATGATAAAACAGGACTGTGGTATCAAGTTCTCGATCAGGGCGATAAAGAAGGGAATTATTTAGAAGCCACAGGTTCTGCAATGTTTGTATATACTTTCGCGAAGGGTGCTAACAAAGGGTATCTTCCTGCATCTTATAAAACAGTTGCTCTTAAAGCTTATAATGGTATTTTGCAGAATTTAATTTCTGAAGATAAAGATGGTATTATTAGTTTAAATCAGTGCTGTGCGGTTGCTGGTTTAGGCGGAAATCCATACAGGGATGGTAGTTACAACTATTACGTAAACGAACCCATTCGCGCTAACGATCCTAAAGGAACAGGGGCTTTTATCTTAGCGAGTTTAGAACTAGATAAATAATAAATAAAAATTATAAAGAATAATGAAACATATTAATGTACTGGCCATTGCTTTACTAACAACGTGTTGTTTTGCCCAAAAAAACGAGACCTATACATCGCAAGTTTGGGTTGCCGATCAAGGAGATGGAACGTATAAAAACCCAATTCTTCATGCCGATTATTCCGATCCCGATGTTACTCGTGCTGGAGACGATTATTATATGACAGCATCTAGTTTTAATGCAGCTCCAGGGTTGCCCATTCTGCATTCTAAAGATATGGTTAACTGGTCGTTGATTAATTATGCGTTACCGCTTCAAATACCATTAGATCATTTTAATACACCACAGCATGGTAATGGTGTTTGGGCACCAAGTATTAGATATCATAATAAAGAATTTTATATCTATTGGGGAGATCCCGATTTCGGAATTTATATGGTTAAAACCAAAGATCCTGCTGGAAAATGGGAAGATCCTGTATTGGTAATGGAAGCCAAAGGCGCTATAGATCCTTGTCCGCTTTGGGACGACGATGGGAATGCTTATCTCTCTCTGGCGTGGGCAGGAAGTCGTGCGGGAGTAAAAAGTATTTTAACTGTTTTTAAATTGAGTCCAGACGGCACAAAAGTGTTAGATAGAGGACGTCATGTGTTCGATGGGCACGAAAATCATCCTACTGTAGAAGGAACAAAAATGTACAAGCGAAATGGTTATTATTACATTTTTGCCCCAGCCGGTGGTGTTGCTACGGGATGGCAATTGATTTTAAGATCTAAAAACGTTTATGGGCCTTACGAAGAAAAGGTGGTTTTAGAACAAGGGCAAACGGCTATTAATGGTCCGCATCAAGGTGCTTGGGTTGAAACACCAAAGGGCGAAGATTGGTTTTTTCATTTTCAAGATGTCGATGCTTATGGACGCATCGTGCACTTGCAACCAATGGATTGGAAAAAAGATTGGCCGGTAATGGGTAAAGATTTAGATGGGAATGGCATAGGCGAACCAGTTATGCAATATAAAAAGCCTAATGTAGGCCATACTTATCCTAAGGAAACACCTCGAGAAACCGATGAGTTTATAGCAGATAGCTTGGGGGTACAATGGCAATGGAATGCTAACCCGAGCATTTTATGGTATGCCAAGCTGCCTGGTAACGATTATCTGCGTTTATTTAGTATTAAAACTCCCGAGTCGGCCAAAAACCTTTGGGATGTACCAAATCTTGTTTTACAAAAATTTCCTGCACCAAATTTTCAAGTCGATACAAAGCTTACGCTAGTGCCTGAAGACGCAGAACAACAACGAAAAGCAGGACTTATTGTAATGGGTAGAGATTATGCTACCGTCACCTTAACTCAAAAAGGAGGTCGGTTTTATTTACAACAAACTCAAGCTATAAATGCCGATAAAGGCGAGCAAGAAGTCCTTAACCAAGAAGTGTCATTAAAAAGTAATGTAGCTTACATTAAAGTAAACGTGGTGGCTCCAGATGCGATGTGCCAGTTTAGTTATAGTGAAGACGGAAAATCGTTTACATCTATAGGAAAGCCCTTTAAGGCCCGAGTAGGGAAATGGATTGGAGCCAAAGTTGGCCTATTTAGTATTAGTACGCCAGATGCCAAACGTGGTGGTTATGCCGATGTAGAATATTTCAGAATTACAAAATAAGCGAATATGAAATCTTTTAAATATATTTTATTTGCCTGTCTAATTTTAGGGATGGCATCTCTGGAAAATCTATGTGCACAATCTAAAGCGATTTTAAGTGTAGATGATTTGTATAATGATATTGAATTTAACATTTCACCAATTCAACAAGTGCACTTTAAAAATAACAGTGTAACAATAACTCAATACGGCGCTGTAGGTAATGGTTTGGTTAAAAACACTGATGCATTTAATAAAAGTATCGATGCGGTTATTAAACAAGGAGGTGGTAAAGTAATTGTGCCAGCAGGTATTTGGTTAACAGGGCCAATTCACCTAAAAAGTAATGTCAATTTACATTTAGAGCAAGGAGCACTTATTTTGTTTAGTAAAGATTTTAACGATTATCCGTTATTACAAACCAGTTTCGAAGGTTTAAATACCGCGCGATGCATTTCGCCAATACATGCCGAGAATGCCGAAAATATAGCCATTACGGGTTCTGGTGTTATTGATGGAAACGGAGACGCATGGCGACCCGTTAAAAAAGATAAAATGACAGATGCCCAATGGAAAAAACTTGTAGCAGCGGGCGGAGTGCTTACAGACGATAAGAAAATGTGGTATCCTACCGCATCGGCTTTGCAAGGTAGTAAGTCTAATATTAGCAGTATGAGTTTTCAAGAATTGGAGCAGGTTAAAGATTTTTTACGTCCTGTAATGGTCAGTTTTGTAAACTGTAAAACAGTACTGTTAGACGGGCCTACATTTCAAAATTCGCCAGCTTGGAATATTCATCCCTTAATGTGCGAAGATCTTACCATTAGAAACTTAAATGTGCGTAACCCCTGGTATTCGCAAAATGGCGATGGATTAGATTTAGAATCTTGCAACCGGGCTTTGGTATATAATAATACTTTCGATGTGGGAGACGATGCCATATGTTTAAAATCGGGCAAAGATAAGGATGGTAGAGATAGAAACATGCCTACACAAAATGTAATTATTAAAAACAACATTGTGTATCATGGGCATGGCGGATTTGTGATAGGAAGCGAAATGTCTGGAGGTGTTAAAAACGTACATATTTCTAATTGTAATTTTATAGGCACCGATACGGGGCTGAGGTTTAAAAGTACCCGCGGTCGAGGTGGCGTGGTCGAGAATATCTATATTTCCGATATTTATATGAATAATATTCCTACCGATGCAATCCGTTTTAATTTATTTTATGGTGGTAAAGCGCCAGATATGTCAACAAGTAATGCATCATCTACAAGCAACACAGCAGCGCAGGTGCCTGTAACCGACGAAACGCCTTCCTTTAGAAATATTTATATGAAAAATATCACGGTAGTAAACTCAGAACGTGCAGGTTTTTTTATGGGCTTACCAGAAATGAATTTAAAAGATATTCATTTAGAGAACGCTTTCTTGCAGGCCAAACACGGGATAACATTTATAGATGCCGATGGTATACAAATTCGCCATGTAAATATCGATTCTCAAGAACAGGCTATTCAAATCTATAATGGTAAAAATATGAATTTCGACACGATAGATTTTTCTCCTAATCAAAATCATCCGATTCTGATAAAAGGAAAAGCTTCCAGTACTATTCGGTTAAATTTTAAAGATGCACAATCCAGTTATCAATTAGGAACAGAATCATCGCCTAAAACTGTAATTATTGAAAAATCAGAGCAATGAAAAAAGTATTAGTTATATTCATTTGTTTGTTTAATTGGTGTTATACCGTGTGTGCTCAAGAACACATCTTACGGTATACAGTAGAAGCTAAAAATTGGAATGAAGCTTTACCTATTGGAAATGGTAGAATTGGCGGCATGTTGTTTGGAGGTGTCATTGACGATAAAATTCAGTTAAACGAAGAAACCGTTTGGGCAGGGGAACCAGGAAATAACATTACCAAAGATTATTACAACGAAGTACAGGACATTAGAAAATTGTTGTTTGATGGAAAATATAAAGAAGCACAGCAAATGGCAATTACTGTTTTTCCTAAATCAACGCCTAAAGACAATAATTACGGTGTTCCATATCAGACGGTAGGGAATTTAAATTTACATTTTTACAATCACGACAGTGTTACTTCTTATCAAAGAAATTTAAATATTGAAAATGCTATTGGTGAAGTTAGCTACAAAGTAAACGATGTTACTTACAAAAGAGAGTATTTTGTATCGTATCCAGATCAAGTCATGGTTGTTCGTTTAACGGCAAGTAAACCAAATAGTTTAAACTTTGATGTAGGGTTGGATAGTCCTCAGTTAAATCATGGTATTGCAGCCAAAAACGGAAAATTAAAATTAATTGGTACAGCTGGAAATCATGAAAATAAAAAAGGAAAAATAACATTTACAACTTTGGTTGTTCCTAAAATAACGGATGGAGAACTACAAGAAGAAAACAATAAGTTGCAAGTAAAAAATGCGACAGAGGCCGTTTTACTGTTAAGCATAGGGACTAATTTTAAAAATTATAAAGACTTAAGTCAAAATGCCGATGAGATAGCTGCTAAGTTCATCAATAAAAAAATTCAAAAAAGTTATAGTGATTTAAAAAATACTCATGTTCAAGATTATCAATCGCTATTTAAACGAGTGCAATTGAGTTTAGGGGATGCAGCTAAAAATAGTGATACGCCTACCGATGAAAGATTGAAAAATTTTGCAACAAGTGGAGATTTATCTCTTGTTTCCTTGTATTTTCAGTTTGGAAGGTATTTGTTGATTTCAAGTTCTAGACCTGGAGGGCAACCAGCAAATTTACAAGGAATTTGGAATCATCAATTGGCTCCGCCTTGGGATAGCAAGTACACGGTAAACATCAATACCGAAATGAATTATTGGCCTGCAGAAGTCACTAATTTATCGGAACTGCATCAGCCACTTTTTAAAATGTTAGAAGAACTGTCGGTAACAGGACAAGAAAGTGCTCAAAAAATGTATCATGCCAACGGATGGAACATGCATCACAATACAGATATTTGGAGAATTTCTGGAATGGTAGATGGTGGTTTTTACGGGTTTTGGCCTATGGGTGGAGCTTGGCTTACCCAACATATTTGGCAACATTATTTGTTTACGGGCGATCAAAAATTTTTAGAGCAATACTATCCTGTTTTAAAATCAGCAGCAGCATTTTATGTAGATGTGTTGCAAGAAGAACCAGAAAACAAATGGTTGGTTGTTGCTCCATCTATGTCCCCAGAAAATAAATACATCAATGGAGTAGGGATAACTTATGGAACTACCATGGACAATCAACTAGTGTTTGATGTGTTTAGCAATCTTGTTCAGGCTTCAAAAATTTTAAATAAAGATGCTGATTTTGCTGCTACGGTAGCATCGTTAAAAAAACGATTGCCTCCTATGCAAATAGGTCAACACAATCAGTTACAAGAATGGATCAAAGATTGGGACAATCCAGGCAACAAACACAGACATATTTCGCACTTATACGGATTGCATCCATCATCACAAATATCACCTTTTAAAAATCCTGAACTGTTTAACGCAGCTCAGCAAACTTTAGAATATCGAGGAGATAAATCTACGGGTTGGTCTATGGGGTGGAAAGTGAATTTTTGGGCGAGATTGTTAAACGGAAACAGAGCCTACGACTTAATAAAAACTCAACTTTCATTAGTCCATGATGGTACCGAAGAAGGAGGAACTTATCCCAATTTATTAGATGCACATCCACCTTTTCAAATTGATGGAAATTTTGGTTGTACGGCAGGTATTGCCGAAATGTTGTTGCAATCTCATGATGAGGCATTGCATCTTTTGCCAGCCTTGCCAAGTTCATGGACACAAGGAAATGTTAAAGGATTAAAGGCAAGAGGAGGTTTTGAAGTAGACATTGTTTGGAAGAATAACGAGATTAAAGAAGTTGAAATAACATCAAGTTTAGGAGGACTTTGTCGTATAAGAAGTCAAGAAAAACTATTTGATGAAAATGGTTTGGAATTAAAACAGTCTACAGGTAAAAATAAGAATGTATTTTATGAAGACATTCCTATTAAACGTCCAATAATATCTGAAAAAGCTGAAAAAAGAACATTGGAGTTGCCTACTTATTTCGTTTACGATCTTGATACCAAAAAAGGAAAAACCTATAAACTTACTTCAAAATAAAATAAGAAAATGATAAAAAAAATAATTGCTGCTTGTGTTTTCGTAGCCAGTCTAAACACATTTGTTTCTTGTAATGTTGATGAAAAAAAAGAAGATAAAAAGGAAGCGCCTACAGTAACTAAAATTTATTTAATAGGAGACTCTACAATGGCAGATTATTCGGGCGATTACGACCCTGGAAAAGATTATATGAAAACCCGATATCCTGTTATGGGCTGGGGTCAGGTTTTTCAGCCCTTTTTCGTGTCGGATAGTTTAAAACAGCTTAAAAATATAGTTCCTACAGATAGTGTTTTTGTTTCCGATCGGGCTAGAGGCGGACGCAGTACTAGAACATTTTTTCAAGAAGGCCGTTGGCGTTCGGTTTACGATAGCCTTAATAAAAAAGATATTGTAATTATGCAATTTGGGCATAATGATGCTGCCGAAAATAAGCATGAACGTTATGTAAATGTTGAGGGATATAAAGAGTTTTTAAGGTTGTTTGTGTCTCAAACTAGAGAAAAAGGAGCAATCCCAATTATTTTAACGCCAGTTGCTAGAAACTACCCTTGGGAAGAGGGCGTTTTAAATGATGTACATGGTGCTTATGATGGTGCTCCAAAAGAAGTTGCTAAAGAGTTAAATGTATATTTAATAGATTTAAACTTAAAGTCTAGAGAATATTTTACATCCAAAGGGAAAGACTACGTTACTCAAAATTATTTTATGAATTTGCCTGCAGGTAAATACGAGGCCTATCCAGATGGTCAAAGTGATAATACACATTTTCAGCCAGCAGGTGCTCAGGCCGTAGCACAACTTGTTTTTGATGGGATGAAAACGCTTCAAAAAGAGTAAGTATGCGCAGACCAACAACAATCCTGTTATTTTTACTGATGTCTGTTCAAGTTTGGGCACAGTTTCAATATCCGTTTCAAAATCCGAATTTAAACCGCGAAGACAGGCTTAACGATTTAATTTCTAGAATGACAGTGCAGGAAAAAATCAGTCAGTTAATGTCCGATGCTCCAGCGATAGAACGTTTAGGAATTCCTAAATACGATTGGTGGAACGAAAGTTTGCACGGTGTGGCCAGAGCAGGATATGCAACGGTTTTTCCTCAATCTATCACTATAGCAGGGTCGTGGAATACAGATTTAATTTACAATGTGGCTTCGGTCATTTCGGATGAAGCCAGAGCAAAACATCATGAGTATTTAAGAAAAGGTCAGCACGATATTTATCAAGGTTTAACCATGTGGTCGCCAAATATCAATATTTTTAGAGATCCCAGATGGGGCAGAGGCCACGAAACTTATGGGGAAGATCCGTACCTAACAGGGCAATTGGGACTGCAATTTGTAAAAGGACTCCAAGGTAACGACACGACGTATTTAAAAGTGGTTGCTACGGCCAAACATTTTGCAGTGCATTCTGGCCCGGAGCCTTTACGGCACGAATTTGATGTGAATCCGAGCGAACGGGATTTGTGGGAAACCTACTTGCCAGCATTTAGAACATTAGTAAAAGACGGGCAAGTGCAGTCGGTTATGACAGCTTATAACAGATTTAGAGGGCAGGCTGCGAGTGCTAGCGATTATTTGTTCGATGTACTTCGAAACCAATGGAAATTCGATGGGTATGTGGTGTCCGATTGCGGTGCAATAAAAGATATATGGGCGCATCATAAACTGACAAGTAACGAAGCAACGGCATCGGCTTTGGCTTTAACCGAGGGCTGCGATTTAAATTGCGGGAGCACTTACGAATTTTTAAATCAAGCCTTACAAGAAAACATTATTACAGAAAAAGATATAGATATAGCTTTAAAACGTGTGTTTAGAGCGCGTTTTCAATTAGGCATGTTCGATCCAGTAGACCTTGTGCCTTATGCACAAATCCCTTTTTCGGTAAACAACAACAATGCGCATGCGGCTTTGGCCAGAAAAGCAGCACAGGAGAGTATTATTCTGCTTAAAAACGAAAAGGAGATGTTGCCACTTTCCAAGTCTATTAAATCGGTGGCAGTTATAGGGCCAAACGCGAATAATATACAATCTTTATTGGGTAATTATAGTGGAGAACCTAGCCATCCTGTTACAGTTTTTCAAGGATTAAAAAATAAGTTAGATCCAGAAGTTCAGGTTACTTATCAAGAAGGAAGTGCTTTGGCTAAAGGCCTGCCAACCATGCAGGTTGTGCCTTCGGTTTATTTTGAAACAGAAGCGGGCAAACAAGGGTTAACGGCAGCATATTATAACAATACCAATTGGGAAGGCGAGCCTCTATTGATTAGGACCGATGACAATATTAATTTTAATTGGGATGTTAATACGCCAGATCCACGATTAAAAATGGGCGAGTACAGTGTCGCTTGGTCAGGATTTATAAAAGTTCCAAAAACGGGTGTTTATGCGTTTAGCGATTGGGCAAAACCGTTTATGGAGTATGCAATTGCTTCGGAAATTGAAGGCGGTGGCAAAAATAAACATCACCCGAGATTACGAGCAAAAGAATTGTATTTGGAGCAAGCTAAACGTTATAAAATAGAGGTGAAATACAGCAATCTTTATGGTAATGCTATCGCTAATTTTTGTTGGAGTACCCCCGAAGAAAATCAGTTGGAGAAAGCTGTTCAGTTAGCAAAAACTTCCGATGTAACCGTATTGGTTTTAGGGCTTAACGAACGTTTGGAAGGCGAAGAAATGAGCGTGAACGTTGAAGGTTTTTCTAGAGGCGACCGAACAAGTTTAGACCTGCCAAAAGCTCAGCAAGATTTAATGAAAGCCATAGTTGCTACAGGAAAGCCCGTGGTGCTTGTTTTATTAAATGGTAGCGCTTTGTCTATTAATTGGGCAAACGAAAATATTCCGGCCATTATCTCTGCTGGTTATCCAGGTCAAGAAGGAGGTAATGCCATTGCAGATGTCTTGTTTGGCGATTATAATCCTGCGGGTAGATTACCAGTAACTTATTATAGATCGGTAGACCAGTTACCTGATTTTGACGACTACAATATGGCAAACAGAACCTATAGGTATTTTAAAGACGAGCCGTTATACGCATTCGGACATGGTTTAAGTTATACGCGTTTTAAGTATCATAATTTGGTAATGCCAGAAAAAGTGAGCATGAATATGCCAATTTCGGTATCTGTAGACGTTACTAATAGTGGTGATTATGATGGAGATGAGGTGGTTCAGTTGTATTTAAAAGATGAACGAGCAACTACACCTAGGCCTATTGTTCAGTTAGAAGGCTTTCGGAGAATTCACCTTAAAAAAGGAGAAACAAAAACGGTTGCCTTTACCATTCAGCCAGAACAATTAGCAATAATTAATCGTAAAGGAAACCTGGTTATAGAGCCAGGAACGTTTACTGTTTATGTTGGAGGGCAGAAGCCTAACATGAAAGACAATAAAAATCTTTTTAATACTGTTCAGGTAACAGGAAAAGTATTTCAAATAGAAAAATAAAAGAATGAAATTAATTAAGAACGTAGTTAAACACTATCTAGTTGTTTTGGGAATGTTGTGTTTTTTCATAGTAGGAAACGCACAGAATCCAGACCATCACTTTACAGTAGCAAAAGATGGTTCGGCGCATTTTGCCTCAGTTCAACAAGCAATTATGGCGGTTCCTGATTTTCGAAAATCAGAAACAGTTATTTTTATTAAAAATGGGGTGTATAAAGAAAAGTTGATATTACCAACTTCAAAAACCAATGTCACTTTTATAGGCGAAAATGTTAATGATGTTGTTATTACTTACGACGACTATGCCAGTAAAAAAAATAGTTTTGGAGAAGAAAAAGGAACAACAGGATCTACTTCGTTTTATGTGTTTGCCGACAACTTTAAAGCGAAGAATATCACATTCGAAAATTCGTCAGGCCCCGTAGGGCAAGCCGTAGCTGTTCGTGTAGATGGTGATCTGGTATCGTTCGAGAATTGTAAATTCTTAGGTTTTCAAGATACATTATATGTGCATGGTAAAGATTCTAGGCAGCATTATAAAGATTGTTATATAGAAGGCACAACCGATTTTATTTTTGGATGGTCTGTTGCGGTATTCGAGAATTGCGAAATTTATTCTAAAAAAGGCGGGAGTTATATTACTGCGGCTTCAACCAATCAAGGTGCAAGTTCTGGTTTAACGTTTATTAATTGCAAATTAACGGGCGATGCTCCCGAAAATAGTGTGTATTTAGGACGGCCGTGGCGCAATTATGCACAAACAGTATTTATAAATTGCGAGATGGGAAAGCATATAAAAGCTGAAGGCTGGCATAATTGGGGGAAAAAAGAAGCCGAAAAAACTGTTTTTTATGCCGAGTACAATTCTAAAGGCCCTGGAGCTTCTAAGCAACGTGTTAATTGGTCGCATCAACTCACCGAAGAAGAAGTTATACCGTATCAAGTAAATAAAATTCTAGCAGATTAGTACTTAGAATCTCTAATAAAAAGTCCTTATAGTATGCAAAACCTTTTTTTAAATAACTATATAAAGCTGGTTGTTACACTGGCCATTATGCTAAGTGTAAGTGTTGGTTTTGCTCAAAATACTAAAGTCGACATCAGGCCTTACACCATACAAACAACTTACAATAAGTTAAAAAAGTATTACAATTTTATAAGTCCAATCACACAGCAAAAACAAGAGGGGGTATTAACTAAATACGATATTGTTTATAAGTCGACTAACACATCCGATTTAAAATTAGATGTGTTTTATCCTTCATGTGAAACTGAAAACAAGTATCCTGGTTTACTTTTAGTGCATGGCGGAGGTTGGGTTTCTGGAGTTCGTGATAATCTTAGGCCTCTAGCAGAGCGATTAGCAGCACAGGGCTATGTGGCGGTTACTGCATCGTATAGATTAGCACCAGAAGCTATTTATCCCGCTGCCATTCTGGATTTAAAAGATGCTTTAAGGTGGATGCGAAGCAATGCAAACGACTTTTGTTTAGACCCAGAACGGATTGCTACTTTAGGAGCTTCTGCTGGTGCACAATTGGCTATGCAATTAGGAGTAACATCCGATTCGGAAGTTTATAAAGAAAGTGATGCAACTGTTTCATCGTCAGTTCAGGCCATCGTAAATATCGATGGTGTGGCGTCCTTTGTGCATCCAGAGGCAGAACAAGGGGCTTTGCTCGATTATTGGTTGGGGGCAACGTATGCAGAACAGCCAGAATTATGGGCAGAAGCTTCGCCTTTAGAACACGTTACAGCCACAACACCACCAACTTTATTTGTTAACAGCGCACAGCCTAGGTTTCATGCCGGAAGAGATAGTTATATTGAAAAGTTAGATGCCTATAGAATTTATAACGAAGTTTATACTTTACCAGATACACCGCATGCCTTTTGGTTGGTGCATCCTTGGTTTGATACTACCGCTAAGTATATTGTTGATTTTTTAGATAAAACCTTAAAGAAGCCTTTCGAAAAACCTTACAGGATCATTACTGTAGCTAAAGATGGTAGTGCCGAATTTAAGTCCATTCAAGAAGCTATTTTTAGTGTTAGGGCATTCGGGCCATCAGAAGTTGAGATTCATATTAAAAACGGTGTGTATCGCGAGAAGATAATTGTACCTTCTTATATACACCAATTAACATTAATTGGCGAAAGTCAGGCAGAAACCATAATTACTTACGACGATTATGCCGGCAAGCGCGATGCGATTTCAGGGGCTAAATTGGGAACGTTCAATTCCTATACGATGTTAGTATTAGGAGGAAATATTCGTATAGAAAATTTAACGATACAAAACTCGTCATGTAATGAAGGGCAGGCCGTTGCGTTACATGTTGAAGGCGATCGGTTTGTAGCTAAACAATGCCGTATTTTAGGTTGTCAAGATACGCTTTACACTGCTACAGACGGAGGTAGGCAGTATTATTACGATTGTTTTATAGAGGGAACAACCGATTTTATTTTTGGTCAAGCCACTGTTGTGTTCGATCATTGTGTTATAAATAGTATCTCAGATTCCTATATAACAGCGGCAGCCACACCGAGACATCAAGATTTTGGGTTTGTATTTTTTAATTGTAAACTCACGGCTAAATCTGGGGTAGAGAAAGTGTATTTAGGCCGGCCTTGGCGGCCGTATGCCAAAACCATTTTTATAAATTCAGAAATGTGGGCACATATTTTGCCTCAAGGGTGGCATGCTTGGCCTGGCGACCAAATGTTTCCGCATAAAGAACAAACAGTATGTTATGGCGAGTATAATAGTTTTGGTTTAGGAGCTGCCCCTAAAGCAAGAGTATCTTGGTCCAAGCAGTTGAGCGACTACGAATTAAAGCATTACACATTTAAAGCGATTTTTAGAGATTGGTTGCCTGAATTTTAATTTTTTGTTAATTAAAACTTAAAATAAAAAGTGTGTTTAATACACTAATTTGTTAAATTGGCAAAATATTACATATTATTTTGTTTAAGATGCAGGTAAGTAGAGTTTTTATTGTGATTTTAACAGTGGGTTTGTTTTTTATAACACCTTGCCAATCTCAGGTAAAGTGTGTTATAGAAAAATACTCGACAGCAAATGGTCTTTCTCATGATGGCGTTATGGATATCCATAAAGGAAACGATGGTTATATGTGGTTTGGTACTTGGGACGGCATCAATAGGTTTGATGGTGTTAATTTTGTAACCTACAAAGCAAGGGCAGGCGATAAAAGTAAGCTTGGTAACAATAGAATAGAACATATAGAAGAAGATTATTTAGGGTATTTATGGAGTAAAGCATACGACAATCAGATTTACAGATTCGATAAAAAGAAAGAGACGTTTTTGTCTATTTCTGAGATTATTAAAACTCAAAAACAAAAATTTGTAAATATTATTCCTACAAAGGATCATGTGTGGTTAACAACATTGAATCATGGTATTTATCAAGTAGTTTACCAAGATTCACTTCAATTTAAATTAAACCACTATAGTGCGAGTTCTAAAACGGGCGCAGAGTTGCCATCCAATACAATTAGTTTTATTCACGAACAAAAAAACAATAACGTATGGATTGGTACCACTAAAGGTCTTTTGTTTTTAGAGCTCCAAACAAATGGAACTTTTAAAAGTTCAAATATATTGCCGGGAACCTCGATAACAGCTGTTGCCGAGGGCGATACACAAGTGTGGTTTACAACCGATAAAGGGGTGCTGCTTGCTTACGATAAAACGTTAAAAAGTTTTAAGGAATACGCTATATCAAATCAGAAATTACAAGGAGTTTGCGTCTCTAAAAAGGAGCCGGTTGTGTTTGTATCTACCGCAAACGGTAAGGTTAAAACTGTAAATTGCAACACGGGTAAGGTTATAAGCGAAGCACAAATGCCTGGTAAGTCTTTTTTTAGTATTTACGAAGATAAAAACGGATTACTATGGTTAGAGCCAGAGTTTAGAGGAGTTGTAAAATTAGATGTAAAAACAGGCGTTTTTAAATATTTTGTTCAGAAAAACGATGCGTCTTTTCAAATTTTTAAAAATAATTTCGATGTGTTCGAAGATAAGTTTGGAAGAGTTTGGACTTGCATGAAAGGAGGAGGGTTTGGCTATTATAATCAAGAAACAGACGAAATTGGAAGGTTGTACGATAAAACTGCCGAAGATTCCAGTTTGGCATACAACATTATTACCAGTAAATATTTAGATGCCTCGGGGGTGCTATGGTTAAATACTAACGACCGTGGGATTAATAAAGTTATTTTTCAGGAAGAAGATTTTAAGCATCAATTACTATTTGATGTTACAGATAATAAAACCGATAATGAGATTAGAGGACTCTTAAGCGATTCCAAGCAAAGGCTATGGATGGCATCAAAGTCAGACAAGTTGGTAATTACCAAAAACGGGAAGCCAGTAAGCAATCCCATAGTTAATTGGCCAAAAAATGGGATAGACCTAATTTATGTATTGTTTGAAGATAGCAAAGGCAATATTTGGTTTGGAACAAAAGGCAATGGTCTGTTTAGGGCCAAACCCTTAAATGAAGAGCGTTCGCAATACACACTTCAATCGTATAAACACAATGCAAATGACAGTAATAGTATAAGTGGCGACAAAATATATTCGATACTTGAAGATAAATACGGGAGAATTTGGGTTGGCAATTATGGTAAGGGTATAAATTTAATAACCGAAGACAATGGTGAAGTGCAATTTAAAAATGTAGAAAATTGCTTTCAAAATTACCCAATTAATTCTTGTAATCTGGTAAGGCATTTATTTGAAGATTCTAAGGGGAAAATTTGGATTTCTACAACAAACGGACTTTTAGTGGCGCAACCAACAAAAGATAATTTAAGCGCTTTGCAATTCGAAACTTACCGTAAAGTTTCTGGCGATAGTACCAGTATAGGGAGTAACGACATTTTGTTTGTACAAAAAGATTCTAATCACACATTATGGGTGTCGTCGGCAGGCGGAGGGTTGAGTAAAGTTATAGAACGTAATAATACCATACGCTTTAAAACATTTACCTCGCAAAACGGATTGCCTAGCGATTTTATATTAAGTATGGTAGAAGACAATCATAAAAATCTTTGGTTGGCTACAGAAAACGGTATTTCTAAGTTTAATCTTAATAATTACTCGTTTAGAAATTTTGATGCTTACGATGGCTTGTATAAAACGGGGTTTTCAGAAAGTTCTAGCTTAAAATTGCCCGACAACAATTTATTGTTTGGTTGCATAAAAGGATATTTAATATTCAATCCAGAAGCTGTAAACGATATTAAAATACCTGCTGCTATGAGCTTTTCTAAGTTAGAAATTAATAACGAAGAAGTGTTTTTAAATACCGAGCAGTCTCCGCTAACAAACAATATTAATTACAGTGGTTCTATACATTTAAATTACAATCAAAATACAATAGGCCTTAATTATCAGGTTCTTGATTACCGCTCTAATAAAAAACAAACCTATGCTTATCGTTTAAAGGGAATCGATAAAGAATGGCATAATGTAAATAATCAAACAAAAGCAACTTATACAAATTTAGCACCAGGCGATTACGAGTTGGAGGTAAAATGTGTAAATCCCGAATTATATACCAATACACCAAGTAAATCGTTAGCCATATCAATTGCGCCTCCGTTCTGGAAAACGACCTGGGCTTATGGGATTTATATTGTTTTGGTATTACTGCTTCTGGAACTTATCAGGCGTATTGTGTTTTCCATGATTCGTTTAAGAAACAAGGTGGCTTTAGAGCAAAAGCTAACCGAATTAAAGCTTAATTTTTTTACTAATATTTCTCACGAATTAAGAACGCCACTAACATTAATAGTAAATCCAATAGAAGAAATTGCAAAAGATGAAAAGCTTTCGCCACGAGGTGAGCAATATATAGAAGTAGTCCGTAAAAACACAAAGCGCATGGTTCGTTTTGTAAACCAGTTACTCGATTTTAGGAAAATACAAAGTGGTAAAGCCAAATTAAATGTCGTGCAGATAGAACTCATTTCATTTGTAAACGAAATAGCATCCTTGTTTTCGGAGGCAGCTTACGAAAAGCAAATCGATTTAAAAATAATAACCAATACCGATAAATTATTTGTAAATGTAGATGCCAAAAAAATAGATATCGTAGTGTATAATTTGCTGTCTAATGCTTTTAAATTTTCGCCGAAAAATACAACTATAACTTTAGAAGTAATAAAAAATGAAGGCGATGCATTTACAATAAGAGTAATAGATCAAGGTATTGGGGTAGATCAAGATAAATTGAAAGATATTTTTAAATTATATTTTGAAGGCGAAGAAAACAGGGCCGGACATATAGAAGGGACAGGTATTGGTTTGGCTTTAAGTAAAGAGTACATTAAGTTGCATAAAGGGAAAATTTTTGCAGAAAACAATAAAACCAAAGGCTTAACAGTAACTCTTAAACTTAACTCTTTAAAAGTACAGGAACCGCAAGAAGCTGCAAAACTAATAACAACATTTCCTTTAGCCAACCGCAATACAAAACCAAGTGTTGAAGGTTTAGAGTTAAAAGAACAAAGCAATGTTAAGATAGAGGCGCCAGCTAGCGCACCACAAGTTTTAATTGTAGAAGATAATAATGAATTACGTAGATTTTTAGTGAATCAACTTCGTAAATCTTATAGAATTCTAGAAGCTGCTAATGGAGCTCAAGGTTTCGAAAAGGCCAAAGAGCATGTGCCAGATTTAATTTTAAGCGATATTATGATGCCCGTAATGGACGGAATCGAATTTTTAGATAAAGTAAAAAATACCGATGCTACAAGTCATATTCCAATAGTACTGCTTACAGCAAAAACAACAGTAGAAACTAAAATTGAAGCCTTAGAATATGGTGCCGATTTTTACATAACCAAACCCTTCGATACTTCGTTTTTAAAAGCTTCAATTAAAAACTTAATAGAAAATCGAAAAAAACTATTCGATAATTTAGTCGAAAATCCAAAAACTCTAGAGTTAGCGCCTAGCGAAATTGTAATAACAACAAAAGATGAAGCATTTTTAAAAAATGTTATTGCGGAGGTCGAGCAACAAATGGAAAACCCCAAATTTAATATTGATGCCTTAGCAAACGCAATCAATATGCCACGGGCAACATTTAACCGAAAGTTTAAAAGTCTTACCAATATGACGGCTGTAGAGTTTGTTCGTGATATGCGTTTAAAACGGGCAAAACAATTATTAGATGCTGGCGAGAGTAATGTTTCCGAAGTCGCTTTCGATGTCGGCTTTAATAGTGCAGGTTATTTTAGCACCTGTTTTAGAGAAAAATACAATATGTCCCCAAAAGAATACTTAAAAAACCATCTTGCTTAAGATGGTTTTTTTTATAAAGTACAGATTGTAGAGTATATAAACCTGTGTTTTATGTGAATAGTTTGAGGCTTCAAACTCAAAATCAAAACCAAAACAATAAAATAAGGGAAGTCCTAGTGTTTAAAGGCAAAAGACTAGATGTAATTTTATTAATTTGACTAAAATTTATGTAAAAAATAGCGATTTGATTAAAATTTAAAAGCATTTGATGAGAATTTAAAAGTGTTAAAGCGGTTGTTAAAATAAATTTGAAAGCCATTTGTAAGTGATTGTAGGGGTTGTACCATATAAATATCGGGCAAACCAGACTTCACTTTAAAATGGAAAACAAATTCTAACTAATTAATTTATTTTAAACGACCATTTATGTTAAATCATCATTTTTCAAACTATTTATTTTTCTTATTGAAAGTGAGGAAAGGAAAAAAGTTCGCGCTACACAAAGCCCGCTTTTGTTTCATTTTTCTAGGCCTATTATGTACCGCGGGGCAGTTACAGGCCCAAACCATTACCGGTACAGTAACTACTAAAGATTTTGGAGACCCTTTAGCTGGAGCAACCATTATGGTAAAAGGAAGTTCTACAGGAACAGTAACCGATTTCGATGGGAACTATTCCATCACAGCAACTACAGACAATCCTGTTTTATTGTTTTCGTATCTCGGGTACGTAATGCAGGAAATAGCTGTAAATGGGCAAAGCGTAATTAATGTGGTTATGGAAGCCGACGAAAACCAGCTAGATGAAATTGTAATTGTAGACTACGGATATGGTAAAGTGAAAAAGGAAGACATGACCGGGGCAGTATCTAGCATGTCTGGGAAAGAAATTGAAAAAATACCAGTGGCTACCGCTTCAGAAGCAATTACAGGTAAACTACCAGGGGTTAATGTGTTTTCTGCCGATGGCGAACCAGGAGCCGATGTGCAAATACGTATTAGAGGTGGCGGATCGATAACACAAGACAATTCACCACTATATGTAGTAGACGGATTTATAGTTAATACCATTAACGATATTCCTGCTAGCGATATAGAAAGTATAGACGTGTTAAAAGATGCTGCAGCAACAGCGGTTTATGGGGCGCGAGCTTCTAATGGGGTAATAGTAATAACTACTAAAAGCCCTAAAATAGGTAAAGTGTCTGTGTCTTATAATAATTATTTTCAATGGAATACATTGCCAGGCGATAGACGTTATGAGGTGTTGTCGCCATACGAGTTTGTATTAGCCAATTACGAGTATCAAGCCTTAAGAGGAGAATCTGCTTTACGTGGGCACGAGCGTTATTTTGGAAATTATGAAGATATCGATATCTATAAAAGTAAAGAAGCTACAGATTGGCAAGAAGAACTGTTTGGCGGATCGCGTTTATCTCAATACCACAACTTAAGTGTGAGTGGTGGTACCGAAATGACCAATATGCGATTAAGTGTGTCTCATAACGACGACGAAGGTTTATTAGTGGGTTCGGCTTACGAAAGAACAGCTATTAACTTTAAATTAAATCAGCAATTAATACAAGATAAATTATCTTTAGATGTTGGTACAAGAATTACCAATACGGTAATAGATGGTGCAGGAACTTCTACCAACGCCCAATTAAAAATTAAGGACGCGGTGCAAACCAGACCTGTTAATGGTATTGCAGACGATTTAGATATCGATTTAAATCAACCTAATTCAGATAACGATTATCAACAATTTCTTTTAAGCCTTGTAGATCCTAGAGAATTAGTAGAACAGGATTGGCGTAAAAGAACCTACAATTCATATATATTAAATGCAGGTTTAACCTGGCAAATAACAAAGGGTTTAACTTTTAAAACTACCTATACTACCGAAAAGGAATTTAGAGAAGAGCTTCGTTTTTACGGGCCTTTAACTGGAGAGTCTTTTAATAATGGAGGAAGCATGCCTTTAGGACAAAAAGATAACAGAGAAGAATTTTCTTGGCGTTGGTTAAATACCATAAACTATAAAAAATCTTGGGGAGACGATTATGCTTTAGATTTTTTACTAGGGCAGGAAATGTCTTCTAGTGGTGGCAAACGCGATTTTACCAGAGCCGAAGATTTTAGACAATCTATAACTCCAGAAGAATTGTTCGCTAATATGGCGTTTGGTAGAATAGATAGAAAAGAAACTGCAGACTTTACAGATTCTAACAGGCAGTCGCTTTTTGGACGTATGGATTTTCAGTTATTTAACAGATATATTTTTACGTTAAGTTTTAGAGCAGACGAATCGAGTAGGTTTTCAAAAGAAAATCGTTTAGGCGTGTTTCCTGCATTGGCTTTTGCTTGGAAAATTCACGAAGAAGGCTTCATGCAAAACGCCGATTTTATTAACGAGTTAAAGCTAAGATTAACTTATGGTGAAACGGGGAACGACAGAATTCCTGCTACAGCTACACAATTCTTATTTGGAGCAACTACAAACAGAGGACCTGGTTTTGGAAATATAGATAACGTATACTACTCGCCAGACAGTAATTCGCTGTACAATCCAGACTTAAAGTGGGAAACTACAGCAACCAGTAACTTGGGGTTAGATTTTGTAATGTTTAACAGACGTATAAACGGAAGCTTAGATGTGTATTCCAACAAAACTACCGATTTGTTATTGCAATCGGCCATTCCAGACAATACAGGGTTTTCTACACAGTGGAACAACATTGGGGCAACATCTAATAAAGGTATCGAATTTGGTGTTACTGGATTTATTGTAGATAATACAGATTTTAGCTTGTCGGCTAATTTTAATATCGGTAAAAACGATTTTAGAATTGATGCTTTGGATGGCACCACAGAACGTTTTGAACGTTCAGGATGGGCAAGTACAGATTTAAATAATATAAACGATTATTATTTAAGAGTAGGTGGTAAAGTAGGCGATATTTATGGATATGTAACAGATGAGATGTATACTGTAGACGATTTTTCGCATTACGATGAAGCTACCGGAAGTTATGTGTTAAACGACGGGGTGCCTAATTCTGGTGGTGTAGTAGGGAATACCAATTTACGTCCTGGTTTTATGAAATTAAAAGATTTGCCTACGGTTGATACCGATGGCGATGGCGTAGCCGATGCAGGCGATGGTGTTATAGATGCTAACGACAGAAAAGTAATAGGTAATGCTTTACCAGATTTTCAAGGTGGTTTTGGTTTAAATGCACGCTTCAAAAATTTCGATTTTTCAGTGTTTTTTAATTACCAATATGGTAACGATGTGTACAATACTGGGAAAATTCAGTTTAATCAATTCCGACGTGTATCTAATGGTAACCTGCTAAGCGGTATGAGTACCGATCATAGGTTTACATATATAGATGTAGATGGACAATATACAGGAGTTCCTGGTGGTATTGTAACAGATTTAGATCAATTAGCACAATTAAACGAAGGTAAGACCATGTGGTCGCATGCCAGTCATGGTATTGCTGGAGCAGTTGTACATTCTTGGGCAATAGAAGATGGGTCGTTTTTAAGATTAAACAACCTAACTGTAGGCTATAGTTTACCAACAAAATTAATATCGAGAATTGGCTTGTCGCAATTCAGAATATATGCTACAGGACGAAACTTACATATATGGACAGATTATTCTGGCTACGATCCAGAAGTTAGTTCTAGAGGTAATGGATTAACACCAGGTGTAGACGATTCTTCTTTCCCAAGAAGCAGATCGTATACAGTAGGTTTAAACGTAACATTTTAAAACATGGATATAAAAATAAAAGAGATGAAAGTAAAAAATATATTGGCAGTACTAACTGTGTTGGTATTTGCTTCGTGTAGTGACGATTTTTTAGATCCGGATTCAATATCAACATTCGATAATGAATATATCTACTCCAATGTAGACGATGCCAGAAATGGCGTAAATGCCGCATATTCATATTTTAATCAGGATGCCTTCAGGTCGCGGTTATCTAATAATATGACCGGTAATACCGATATAGAACATCAAGGCGGATGGGGCAGTCAAGGCGATCGTTACCAGATTTGGAACTTAAACGCTAATTCAAGTAATAGAGATTTGGATATTGTCTGGACCAATGGATATAAGGCCATTAGAGATGCTAATATTTCTATAGAAGGAATTATGAATAGTGGTAATTTAGATTCAGACGACCAATCGGTAAGAGATACGTTTTACCAATTGTTAGGAGAGGCTTACACTTTAAGAGCCTATTGGTACAGCATGCTAATTTACTATTTTGGAGATATACCTTATGTAACCAAGGCACCTGTTGCTGGCGATAATTTTTTCTTGCCAAAAACACATAGAAACGAAATTTTATCGGGAGAAATTCAAAATTTGATAGATATTGAAGAACACATGAAATGGGCAGATCAATGCCGTTTTGGGATCGAGCAAGTAAACCGAGAGTATACTTTGGGTATGATTGCCCGTTTATCTTTACAACGCGGGGGATACTATTTAACTCCAGAGTTAACAATGGTTCGCGATGGCGATTATTTAGACTATTATACTTTAGCTAAAACGTATACAGCTAAACTCATGACGTTAAAAGATAGAGAACTACCAAGGGATTTTAGACAAGTTTTTCTTAATCAGGCTAAATTTCAATCTCCAGTAAACGATGATGTGTTGTTCGAAGTGCCATTCTCGTTAAACAGTGGCGATGTGGGGTGGAATATTGGTATTCAGGTAGATGGAGGTACCACCGCGGCCCACGACTACGGATCTGGAGGAAACTACATGGCTATGCCACCGTCGTATTACTTGTCGTTCGATTCTAACGATATCAGAAGAGATGTAACCTGCGGATTATATAAAATTACTACAGAGTTTACTAAAGAATTTATTAACGGTCCGTTAAACATTTCTCAAGGTAAATGGAGTCGTGTAGATTTAGAAACCCCTCCAGGGCCATCTACAGCTAAAAGTACAGGGATTAACTGGCCAATGATGCGCTATTCCGATGTTATTTTAATGTATGCCGAAGCAGAAAATGAATTAAACGGGCCGACATCCGAAGCTCAAAATGCACTACGTCGTGTACGACAAAGAGCATTCGATAGCGCCGATTGGAGCGAAAAAGTAGATCAGTACATTGCAAATGTTTCAACGTCTAAAGATGCTTTTTTTGAAGCCTTAGTAGACGAGCGTGCGTGGGAGTTTGGCGGAGAAATGATTCGTAAATACGAGCTAATTCGTTGGGGAATCTATTCCGATAAGATGAGAGAAACCGTAGAGACACTTAAAAAACTGGCCGACGATGCCTATAACGGTACCACACAATACCCAGATTATATGTATTGGAAGGTTGACGAAAGTGGCGAGTTTGTAATTTTAAATCCAGATACTAAAATAGTTGCTGCCCCAGACGAAACCTGGAATCGAGTGCCGTTTTTATTAGACATGCACAGCGACCAGACGACTTACAAAGAATGGGTAACAAGAGATTGGGAGAATTACATAGATAATGGACCTGCGCCTGGTGTGGCAAGATACATTTTTCCAATACCAACAATCGCAATAGAAAATAGCCAAGGAACTCTTAAAAACGATGGTTATGGATTTTAAACAATTAACGATAAAACAAATGAAAAGTACATTTCATATTTATAAAATTAAGGCTTTAATACTTAGTTGTTTGGCAATGGTTTTGTGCTACGCATGTAGTAACGACGACGATCAAACTTACGACAGAACCCGACTTTTTGGTCCGGTGCTTAACGAAGATTTGTATGCTATAGATAATACGGTAATTGTAGATATAGCAAAGTTTAAAGATGCCGTAAATTATACAGTAGAAGTTAGTAGAGATTCTTTTGCTACTATAGAGTATACCATTAAAACAGATACGAGTTTTGTTGTTGTAGATAAAGCAACGGTTGGCGAAGATTTGTTTTGGAACATGTTATATCAGGTAAGGGCGCAAGCGCATGCAGATGATGCCACTTTCGATAGTAAAGTGTCAGATTTTGGTAGTGTGCGTACCCAACGTTTCCCTTCTATATTAAACGATCCAGCATCTTACGATGTTACCGATACCCAAGCGCGAGTAACATGGTCGTTAATTGGTGCGCCAGTAACTGGAATTCAGGTGTTTGCAGCAGACGATTTTCGTTTAGAGAACCCGTTATACTCAGAGCGTCCTGTAACTGCAGAAGAGCAGGAAGCAGGCGAAGCTATAGTTGAAGGTTTAGATCCAGAAACCGAATATCAAATCGCAATTTATAGCGATACTACTTTAAGAGGATGGGTTAACTATACTACAAAAGTGGCCGATATAGACCCGACCAGCCCAGGAGTTATAGACATTCGTGAAGACGAAAATCCAGATGCCGTAATAAACGCTTTAAGTGCAGCACCAGACAATGCAATTATTTTGGTAAAAAGAGGTGTGGTTTATAATGCACCATCTACAGCTATAGATAAATCGGTTACCATTCAAGCTGCCTATGGATTTGGAGAAGAAAAAGCAAAATTAATTTTTGATGGAAATTTCGATGTTGCCGATGGTGCTAATGTCGGGCACTTACGCTTTGTAGGCCTAGAGTTACGTGGTACAGATTGGGGTGGTAAATATGTAATGAACATGAGTAAAGAGGCATCGTTAGGAGAAATGAGTTTCGAAGATTGTTATATCACAAATTTCCGTGGAGTGTTACGTCAAAAAGATAACGCCAATACAATAAACAATTACATAATTAATAATTGTGTGATAGATAGCATTAATGGTTACGGATTGGTATCTGTAGATAACAATGCAGCAAAACTTAATAATTTTTCAATCACTAACAGCTCTGTTAACCACACGATTTATTTTGTTGTTTCAAAAAATAATTTCGAAACTTTAAATATAAGAGACTGTAGCATTGCGAATACCCCAGAAACGGGTAGGCAATTATTACGCTTTAGAGAGGCCGGACAAAATAATGTTACTAATGGAATTAGTATTGTAAACTCTGTGTTTGGACATTCTTGGGATCAAACAGGTGAAGGTAATTATGGTATAAAAGGTATAGAAGGTTTAGAGGATACCAATTTTGAACTGTTGAACAATTACAGCACCAAAAACTTCTCCTTTACAGGCAATGAAATACCAGGTTTTCCTGTAGCCAATTATGCTAACGAGCAAACCGATCTTTGGGTAGATTTAGATACTAACGATTTCCATTATAAAGATAAAGGTTTTAGAGGGCGATACGATGCAGGTGATACTAATTTTAGAGATAAACTGTAACGTAAAATCATAAAAAAGAAGTGTTAAATGGGTGCCTGTTTAGTGTCTGTTAGTTTTATTCTGTGAATAGTAAGTTAGTTTGTTACATGTGAGTATTTATTAGAAATAAAAATTGAAAAGACCATAAAATATCGGGCACCCTTATTTATAAAAAATATGAATTTAAAAATCACTTATCTAATAGTTTTGCTACTCTGGGCTCCTTTACATTTTAATTGTAGCTCATCAGATACACCAGATGATGTAAATGAAGATGTTATTGAAGACAAAGATCCAGAACCAGAGCAACCCGAACAAATAGAAGAAGAGGCTTTAGCATTTCCTTATGCCGAGGGCTTCGGAAAAGATGTTACAGGAGGTCGTGGCGGTAAAGTTATTTATGTTACGAATTTAAACGATTCAGGAACAGGTAGCTTCAGAGCCGCAGTTAATCAGTCGGGAGCACGATATATTTTATTTAAAGTATCGGGAACAATTGCTTTAAAATCGCGATTGGACATCAGAAATGGTAACTTAACAATAGCAGGACAAACAGCTCCAGGCGATGGTATTTGTATTAAAGATTATCCCATGGTTATAAAAGCCAGTAATGTTATTATTCGTTTTATGAGATTTAGAATGGGCGACGAAGCACAACAGGAAGCCGATGGATTGGAATGTAGATTTAATAAAGATATAATAGTAGATCACTGTTCCATCAGTTGGTCATCAGACGAGACCGCTACTTTTTATTCCAACGAAAATACAACCCTACAATGGTGTTATATTACCGAAAGTTTAAGGAATTCTGTGCACGAAAAAGGATCGCATGGATATGGCGGAATATGGGGTGGCCGAAAGGCTTCATTTCATCATAATCTTGTAGCACATCACGATAGCAGAAATCCAAGGTTGGGAGAGGCTGCAGGCGATGCTTTTGCCTTAACAGATTTGGTAGACTTACGTAATAATGTTATTTACAACTGGCAAGGTAATAGTTGTTACGGCGGTGAAGCCATGAATGTAAACATTGTAAATTGTTACTATAAACCAGGTCCTTCAACCAATAAAGATAGCCGAATAATTTCCATAGATAAAAATAAAGTAGAAGGTACCGCTGTGTACGATACGTGGGGGAAGTTTTATATAGCTGGTAATTATATTGAAGGGCAGCAGCAAGTGTCCGATAATAATTGGGAGTATGGTGTGTACAATCAATTTCACCATAGCTACGGAACAGTTTCTGAAGAGGATAAAACAGCCATGCGATTATCAGAACCTCACGATATAGAAAATAACGTAACGACCGATTCGGCTTTAGATGCGTATCAAAAAGTATTAGAGTTCGGTGGTGCCTCTTTGGTTAGAGATGCTGTAGATATAAGAATTGCCAACGAAGTAAAAAATGGTACATATACCTACGAAGGCTCTAATGGCAGCAGCAAAGGTATTATCGATTCGCAAGCCGATGTTGGTGGGTGGCCCGAGCTAAAATCGGAAGATGCTCCATTAGATAGTTCTGGAGATGGTATGCCCGATGCGTGGAAAGAAGCTATGAAGTTAGATAAAGATAAACATAATCCTAATGGCAACGATTTAAGCACTGCTTACGATAATGTAGAGGTGTACATAAATAGTCTTGTGACATCGATTATGGAGCAAAACAACTAAAACAATTATACACTAACTATAATCATGAAAAATATTAAAAAGGTCTTATTGTTATTTGTAGGGTTTTGTGTAACGATAGTATGTGTGGCTCAAAACAATGCAGATATTGTAGTTGATATTAATGGGACAGGCGATTTTACTTCTATTCAAGAAGCGATTAACGCAGCACCATCAAACAGCTCTACAGCAACAATTATATTTATAAAAAGAGGCACGTATAATCTCGAAAAATTAATTGTTCCCGCATCAAAATCCAATATCACAATTGTTGGAGAAAGTAGAGAAGAAACCATAATAAGTTACGATATGTATAATTGTAATGATGGCGGCGATGGCATGTGCCCAGACGATAAGGTGCTGTTGTGGCAAGATAACAGCGATTTAATAAGAACAGCTGCTACGTTAACTATTATGGCAAACGATTTTAGGGCAGAAAATTTAACCATCGCAAATACTGCAGGTCCTGTTGGTCAGGCTCAGGCTTTAACTATTCGTGGCGATCGTACAGTATTTGTAAACTGTAATTTAACAGGGTATCAAGACACGATTTATTTTTGGATGAATGAAACATATCGCGCCTATTTTAAATCGTGTATGGTTTTAGGGCGCACCGATTATATTTATGGTGGAGGTATTGGTTATTTTGATGAATGTGAAATTAGAAGTTATGGCGGAGCTTGGATAACTGCCCCATCGACCACCGAAAATCAGGATTATGGTTTTGTGTTTTATAAATGTAATTTAACATATCAAGATAATAGTCCAAGAAATGGCGATGATGGTGCTGCCATAAAATTCGGAAGGCCTTGGCATAACTATCCAAAGGTAGCATGGTTGTATTGCAAGATGCCTGCCGAGATAGACCCTTTAGGTTGGGGAGATAAATGGAATATGGATTATGCCGATACCGATACAAGATTACATTTATACGAATGGATGAATGAAGGTGCTGGTGCCGATATGAGTGGAAGAGCAAATTGGGCTGGATTACGTGCTTTGGAAAATCAAACCGAAGCGAATTTATACGAACCAGAAATTGTTTTAGCAGGATCGGATAATTGGAATCCAACAGCAATAGCTCCCGCGGTAACAGTTTATAATTGGACAGGGAATGGAACAACAAACAACTGGTCGGATACTGCCAATTGGGATCCAGAAGGATTTCCTTCTACCGGTGAAGCTGCTTCAGTAGAAGGTTCGCATACCATTAATGCATCTGGTGGCGAATTTTTAGCCGATTTAAATTTAAGTAAGGCCGCTACTTTAAATATTACAGCATCAAGTACAGTAAAACTTTTAACGCTAAACGAAGCTACTATTCAAGCATCTACTTCGGTGTCTATGTCAGGGCATATCAAAACCAAAGGCGACTTTATTATTAATAGCTCTGGAAATATCGATTTTTTGAGTACCATAACTGGAGTTCATCAAATAAAAAATATTGGTAGTGGAGTATGTAATTTAAATGCTCCAAACGATGGTTTTTCAGGGCGTTTAATTGTTGAGCAAGGCGAGGTTTTAGCATCATCATCTCAAGCTCTTGGAAATGCAAAAAGTGTAACAGTACAAACAAGTGGAGCTTTGGAAATTAACGTAAGCGATGCCATTTTAACAACAACAGCCTTGTATACAGAAGGCGAAGCAAGCTTAATATTACATAACAATATTACCCTAAACGAATGGTACAAAGATGGGGTGTTACAACCTTTAGGTACTTATAATGCTTCAAATAGTACGCTTATACAGGGCGAAGGTAATTTAGTTATAGGAAGACCAAGTGAATTTAAATTTTTAGGAGGTAATTGGGACGATCCTAGTAACTTTTCACCAGCATTATTGCCCGAAGCAGGAGAAAAAGTAATTGTAGATGCTGTTACCATTGAAGCTCAAAGCGCACCGTTTTTAGGAGATATGCATGTGCAAAATAATGGCGGTATTCGTTTAAGACGTCAAGATTCCGAAAGTATCGGAACCATTACTATGTACCAAAATACAAATATCGCTTATGCTACAAGCGGTACAGGGTTTACCCTAAAGGCCCCTATAGTTTTAGAAGGCGATGTGGCGCTTTTGTTAAACAGTTCGAATACAGAAGGCAGTATTATGAATTTACCAGGAACCTTCAGCGGGAACTACAATGTGCGTGTAGAAAATACCAGAGATGTTGCTAATACGGCAACTGTAGATTTAGGTGGTGACAATGCAGCGTTTACAGGAGTTTGGGATTTAACCAAGCCAAGTGCTAATGCCGATGGCATGGCCGTGATTAACGGATTAGTTGCTGGCGCTTTTGGAGCAGGTAAATTGATGTTGGATGCCAATAATCAGGCGGTGTTTAATCATTCTAAAAGTGCCGGAAATCGTTTGGATCTGTCGGTAAAAGGAACAGCTAAAGCGGTGTTGAATGTTGATGTTGAAGTGGCCGAGTTTATCTTAAACGATGAAAGCATGGCGAATGGTACATATAATTCTACAACACACCCTACTATATTTATGGGTTCTGGGTCGGTTGTGGTTAATAGTACTTTAAGTATAACCGATGTGTCTATAAAACAACCAGGGGTGTTAACTGTAAACGACGAATTACAACACCTGCAAATCTATAATCTATTAGGTCAGCAGGTTTACGAAACCAAAAAGCATCAAAAATCAATTAACCTTAGTTTTTTAAAAACAGGCGTATACATCGTCAATTATAAAATAGATGGGCGTCAAGGCGCCTTAAAAATATTAAACCCTTAATTAATTAAAAGTTTAGTTTGTTTTTACAATGTTTGTGTTTTAAGAGTAAAAGTATTCTGCTTTTACTCTTTTTTTATGATAAGAAACATCTTTAAGGAAAACCCTTTAATTAATTTTAGAATCAAACCTTATCAAAAACTTGTTTTAGAAGTACACCCCGTATTTAATTAAGAAGCTTTTTGTGTCTGTTTTTATTGCTTATAGCTATCTTTGTAAATTCATAAAAACAAAAGGTATGAAGCGTTATTTTATTGCGATGGTTTTGGGTATTACATCTGTTTTGGTATTTGCCCAAACTAGAACCGTTCAGGTGTTAGAGGACGGATGGAAATTTCAAAAAGGAAACCCCGATCAAGCCTATCAAATTCAATTTAACGATTCTAAATGGGAAAACGTTACAGTGCCGCACGATTGGGCCATTTATGGGTCTTTCAATAAAAACATAGATAAACAGACTGTAGCGATCACCCAGAATAACGAGACCACAGCAACAGAAAAAACAGGCCGAACAGGAGCTTTGCCTTTTATAGGCACGGCATGGTACAGAAACACGTTTACAGTGCCAAGTTTCGAACCCGGTAAAACCGTCATCTTACTTTTTGAAGGGGTAATGAGTGAGCCGCAAGTGTATTTAAATGGTAAAAAAATAGGAGAATGGAAATACGGCTATAGTTATTTTTATTTCGATATTTCCAATGATTTAAAAGTTGGCGAGAATACCTTGGCAGTTCAGGCTTCTAATCCAGAATTTTCTTCGCGTTGGTATCCTGGTGCCGGGATTTATAGAAATGTATCTGTTATTGTAAAAAATAAAGAAAGTATCGATCAGTGGGGGACATTTATAACAACACCTTACGTTAGTGAAGCTTCGGCACGTGTAAATATAAAAACTCAGGTTTCGGGAGAACAGGTTACCTTAAAAACCAGTATTTACGACGCAAATGCCAAACTAGTTGGGCAATTGCATTCCGAAACCCAGTTTGGAAAAGCTTTCGAGCAAAATATAAAGGTTGATGCTCCAAAATTATGGAGTCCGGAAACACCGTATTTGTATACCGCCATTTCTCAAGTATTCGTAAATGATGTTTTAAAAGATGAGGTTGAAACGCGATTTGGTATTCGCGATATTAGTTATACTGCAAAAGATGGCTTTAAATTAAACGGCAAGGTTACCAAGTTTAAAGGGGTGTGTTTACACCACGATCTTGGCCCAATAGGAACTGCCGTTAATACAGCGGCATTGCGCAGGCAGTTGCGTATTTTAAAAGATATGGGAGTAAATGCAATACGAAGTTCCCATAATATGCCATCGTTAGAGCAATTAGAATTATGCGACGAAATGGGATTTTTGTTTTTGGCGGAAAGTTTTGATGAATGGAAAAAACCAAAGGTGAAAAATGGGTATAATCGTTTTTTTGACGAATACGCCGAAAAAGACATTATTAATCTGGTGCATGCAACAAGAAACCATCCGTCTATCGTTATGTGGAGTTCGGGTAACGAAGTGCCAGACCAATGGGGAGCAGAAGGTGTAAAGCGTGCTAAATGGCTTCAGGAAATTTTCCATAGAGAAGACCCTACAAGGCCAGTAACCGTAGGGATGGATCAGGTTAAGGCTGTAATGGAGTCTGGTTTTGGAGCGCTTTTAGATGTACCGGGATTAAATTATCGCGTGCATTTATACGAAGAGGCTTACGAAAAGTTTCCGCAAGGATTTATTCTAGGGTCCGAAACTGCTTCAACTGTTAGCTCTCGCGGAATTTATAAATTTCCCGTTGTGCAGGAAAAAGAAAAGCAGTATCCCGATCTTCAAAGTTCGTCGTACGATTTAGAGGCTTGCAGCTGGTCGAATGTACCCGATGAAGATTTTGTGTTGCAAGACGATAAGCCGTGGGTTATTGGCGAATTTGTATGGACAGGTTTCGATTATCTTGGCGAGCCCACGCCGTACGATAATTATTGGCCCTCGCGCAGTTCGTATTTTGGTATTTCAGATTTAGCAGGGTTGCCTAAAGATCGTTATTACTTATATCGCAGCAGATGGAATACAGAATCGGAAACCTTGCATGTATTGCCGCACTGGAATTGGGAAGGGAGAGAAGGTGAAGTCACTCCAGTTTTTGTGTATACCAACTATAATAGTGCAGAGTTGTTTGTAAATGGTAAGAGTATGGGAGTTCAAAAAAAGAATACCAGCTCACCACAACATCGTTATCGTTTAATGTGGATGGACGTAAAATACGAGCCAGGAACGTTAAAAGTTGTTGCTTTTAATGATGATGGCTCTGTTGCCGCAGAAAAAGAAGTGCATACCGCTGGAACGCCATATAAATTGGTATTGACTTCCGATAGAAAAACCTTACATGCCGATGGTAAGGATTTGGCCTATGTAGAGGTGTCTGTAGTCGATAAAAACGGTATACCTTGTCCAACAGCGACACACCAGCTGCAATTTAAGGTGAAGGGAAGTGGAGTTTACAGGGCAGCCTGTAATGGAGACGCGACGTCTTTAGAACAATTTCATTTGCCTACCATGAAATTATTTAGCGGTAAGCTTGTTGTTTTGGTGCAATCTAAAAAAGAAGCAGGCAACATAACTTTAGATGTAAAAGGAAAAGGTCTTAAATCAGCTAGTATTACATTACAGTCTAAATAATAAGTCTTAGGCTTGTAACAAGGTTTCAATATCCATTTTTTTTCATTTTTAAGAAGGCTTGCGTTACACGTTCTGCACGCTCAGGATCTGATAAAAGTGTACTAAGTATGCTTGGAATAATTTGCCAGGACACACCAAATTTATCTTTTAACCAGCCGCACTGCGATTCTTGTCCGCCATCTTGAGTTAGTGCGTTCCAAAGCTTATCAATTTCGTTTTGGGTATCGCATTGTACTACAAAAGAAACACCTTCATTAAAATCGAATGCATGTGGTTCAGGGCTACTCATGGCATTAAAGATGGTATTGTTCAGTTTAAATTGCGTGAAAAGTAGAGTGTCTTCAGGAAAATTTTGTGCTTGTTTACCGTAAGTAGCAGACATTAAATTCATGCTTTCCGGAAATACCGATTGATACAGTGTTGAAGCTTGTTTTACTTTGTCAAACTTATCGTTAGTAAATAATAAGGTGGGTACTATGGTTTGTGTAGAATTAATAGGGTCTACATCCAGTTGCCACGACACGCCAAATTTATCTTTAACCCAAGCGTATTTTTTGCACCACGGGTACTCGCCTAAAGGCATGAATACCGTGCCATCTTGAGAAAGGGCTGTGTACAAACGCTCTATTTCGGTGTCGCTTCCGCAGTATACAAAAAATGAAATCGATTCATTAATGCTAAATGTTGGTCCGCCGTTAAGGGCTGTAAAGGGAGTGCTGTTAATGGTAAATTGAATAACTGTGTTGTTTTCTGTAAGTATTTCTACATTCTTAAAAACAGAACTGTAATAGTTTACGGCTGCTTTAGCATTGTCGTTAAACCATAAACAGGGATGAATTTTAGCTTGCATACCTTTTAATTTAAAGCTTGTACAGTAAAAATAAACAAAATTTACGTGCTATTAGGGGTGTTGCTTACTCGGCTCGCCATAACGGTGCACTATAGTAATGTATTTAGATCTCGACATGCCACCTGGGTTTAAACCAGGTTTGCCTTCAGGAATTTCTGTGTTTAGAGCTTTAAAATAGGCCTCCCAAATAGGAAATGTTTGGTTTGTATTTGGCGATTTATAAGTCATAGGTTGTTCTGTAAAAATAGGCGTGTTGTTGTTAGCAGATTGAAATGCTAAGTGAATGAGTTCGGAACAATAATATTTATCGTTGTTAATATCGAAAACGGCATCGTATTGGGCATTCATTTTAGAATGTATAAATGCAATGGCTTCAGGAATCAGTGGCGTGTATTTTTTGTTAAGCCGACCAACAATAACCTTGGGCCTGTTCTCTGCATCGAAACTTCGTTGTAAAAAGCTGTCTAAAGGTGTTAAAACAACTCCTTTAGAAATAGCTTCCATAACCTTTAATTGGTTGTTACTGTCTTTCATAACAAGGCCAACATGCGAAAAATTATAATGGTCTATACCTTGGGTAACAGCTTCTATAGCATCGCAAAACGGACCGCAATCGCTGTCCTGAAATAAGATGTCGCCTTCTTTAAGTTGAAACTCTGTAGCAGGACTACAGTTTAAAAAAATGAAATGTAAAAATAAGTGCAGTATGGGTGGATTAATGATTTTCATGAAATGGCATTGCTAAAGGCAAAAATAATGAAGAATTTAGTTGAAAGACAAATAACAATACTTGTAAAGCGGTGTAAAGCAACTCTTTTTTTATATTTGATATATGAAAGCAATTGAAGCCTATATTAGAGATGTAATCGATTTTCCTAAACCTGGGATTGTATTTAAAGATTTAACACCATTGTTAAATAACGCCGAAGCTATGGGCTTGTGTTTAGATGCTTTGGTGCAGCAAATAGGCGATACACACATCGATAAGGTAGTGGGAATGGAAGCGCGCGGATTTTTTTTCGGAACCTTATTGGCACAAAAGCTACAAGCTGGTTTCGTACCTGTTCGTAAACCAGGGAAATTACCTTATAAAACACTTTCCGAAACTTATGCTTTAGAATACGGTACCGATGTGCTGGAAATTCACGAGGATGCCATACAACAGGGTGATAGGGTTTTAATTCATGACGATGTTTTGGCAACTGGTGGCACTGCTGAAGCCGTTTGTAAATTAGTAGAACGTTTAGGCGGACAAATTGTGCAATGTAATTTTATTATGGAGTTACAATTTTTAAACGGTCGCGATAAGTTAAAAGGCCAAGATGTCGCTTCGATATTAAAATATTAAATAAAAAAACAGCCAAACGTAAAGTCTGACTGTTTTGTGAATTTGTTGCGTTGATAAGCGATAAGATTAGTCTTTTAATGTAATTTTTATAACACCATCTTTAGCTTCTTCTCCGTATTTTTCTGTTGCTTGTTCGCTTTTTAAAACTGTTACTTCTTTAATCATATCGGGGTCTAGCTTATCCATTTCTTCTTTGGTGGCTTTTTTTCCGTTTATAAGTATCAAAGGGCTTTCAGATATGGTATGCTTTAAATTTAATTTTTGATCATCTGAGTTGTCAATAATTATTGTTTTTTCGTCAGCACTTATCCAATTAATTTCTTTATTATCAGACTCCAAATTAATATCGTCTTTATCAGCAACAATAAACACTGAGGAACTTTGATCTTTGTTTTTAGTAGTTATTTTTTTTACAACAAAAGTATTAGGGTCTTTATCCGTTTGCATGAAAAATGAATTAGGATTATTTGTCTTAACGATTGTTGCATTTCCAGATTCTGTGAAAATTATTTCAGAAACTTCTCCTGCCTCATTTAGTTGTAAGGTGTCAGTACTATTATTATAATAAATTTTAATTGATGAAATAGGGTCGTCAGAATCCTTATTGTACTTTAAAGTGCTGGTTTTCGATTTAGCTTCGATAGAAATTTTAATAATTTCGTTGTTGGTGTTACGTTTTACATTTTTAATTTTCAGAACTACATTTTGGCTAGCAAAAGTACTTACTAAAGCATCTAATTGATCGTCGTTATCGTCTTTAGAAATGATGCCTGTAATTTCACCGTCTTCAATAAGCGATAGGTTGTCTGCTGTAGAGTTTGAGTAATACACGGTTTTGGTGTTAAAACTCATAAGAAATAGCGCTAGTAGAGGTATGATAAACACATATTTTACATAATGAGTAGCGTTAGAATTTGATTTGTGTAGCATAATGATTCGTTTTTTGATTAATGAATTATAAAAATTGTTGGTAAGGGCCAATTGATGATTTGGCAAACTTGTTTTTAATAATAGGTTCTGATATGTTTTTGAAGAAGTTGTTTGTTGTACAGTCTCACTGTCGGCTATAAATTCTAAGTTTTGTATTAGTGCTTTTTTATACAGCCAAACTATTGGGTTAAACCAAAATATAATGGTGGCTAATTTTGCGATTAAAATGTCTATGGAATGCAATTGTTTGGCATGAACTTTTTCGTGGTCTAAAATATGTTGTAGCTCGTTTTTAGAAAAATGATTGGGATTGTAAACTATCCAATTAAAGAATGAAAAGGGCGTTACTTGGTCTTGTGTTTCAATGATTTTAAATCCATTTTCTGTATTTGTGTGTTGTTGGTTTATAAAGCTTTTTAGCGCATATAATTCTGTAAAAAGCTTAACTGTGCATAGAGCTACACCTATATAATAGCTGTATAATAAGACGTCCTGCCAAGTAAAGGATGAAGTTGTTGTGTTGCTGAGTGTTGTAAACGTATTAAAATCCAGCTGCAGTGGCGCGGCTTCAACATAAATAGGAATTACTATAGCAGGAGCACCGGCAGCAAGTAACAAACCAGTCAATAAAAACCAGCGATTGGCTGTAAAGAATGTTTCTTTTTGAAGCCAGAGCATGTAGAACGTATAAAACCCAATAAGCAGTAGGCTTGCTTTTAATAAAAAATCCATATTATTTATCTTGTTCTATGATGTTAATAATTTCTTTCAGTTCCTCGACACTAATTTTTTCTTCTTTAGCAAAAAACGAAACGACATTTTTATACGAATTGTTAAAAAAGTGCTCTATGGCAGTGTTCATAAAGCGTTTTCTGTAGGCTTCTTTGGTTACAATAGGAAAATATTGATGGGTCTTGCCATAGGCGTTATGGCTTACATAACCTTTATCTTCCAGGTTTCTAATAATGGTAGATAGCGTGTTGTAATGGGGTTTATCTTCTGTAATTTGTTCTAATACATCTTTTACAAACGCTTTTTCCAGCCGCCATAAAATGTGCATGATTTCTTCTTCTTTGTTCGTTAACTTTTGCATGGTCTTGTGTAGATGTTTAAGTGTTGATCAAATATATAACTATTTTTATAGTTATAAAACTATAAATGTCGTTTTTTAACTATTTTTTTAGTTTTTCAAAAAGATAACGATCATTTGAAGTAGAGAAATAGGATTTAGCCGTTTGCTATTTCTGTAGTATATTCGCATAAAAAATAAGGATAGATATGAGTTTACTTTGGGTTTTATTAGGACTATTGTTGTTGGTTGTTGGTGGCGAATTTTTAGTACGTTCGTCGGTAGCACTTTCGTTTAAATTAAATATTTCGAAAATTGTTATAGGGATGACAGTGGTTTCCTTCGCGACTTCTGCACCCGAATTATTGGTGAGTTTACAAGCGGCCTTAGAAGGTGCTTCAGATATTGCGCTAGGCAACGTTATAGGTTCTAATATTGCCAATATAGGTCTTGTTTTAGGGGTTACCGCCATTATTTCGCCTTTGGTGGTCGATAAAGGATTTTATAAGTTGAATTGGCCGGTTATGATGCTCATGTCTGTCGTGCTTTACTTTTTCTTAAAAAGTGAAAATACACTTAGCTTTTGGGAAGGATGTGCCTTGTTTGTGTCTTTAATTATATTTTTAATTGTATTAATACGAAGTTCTGCTAAAGAGGATTTATCTAATGCCGATGAGGTAGATGATAGTTTGAAGGCGACAACCAATGTTAAGATTTTTATTTGGTTGCTAATAGGGGCAGTTGCGCTTTATTATGGAAGCGAATGGCTCGTAGATGGCGCAAAATCTATGGCTTTGTCTTTAGGGGTTAGCGAGCGTGTTATTTCGGTTACTATGGTAGCTATTGGTACCAGTGTTCCAGAACTTGCAGCTTCTGTAATTGCTGCACTTAAAAAGGAGAAAGCCATTTCTCTAGGAAATTTAATTGGCTCTAATATTTTTAATATTTCTTCGGTGTTGGGGTTAACCGCCATGATTCAGCCTATTGCAGTAAAAAGCGACGAGATATTGACTACAGATGTGTTTTGGATGATAGGCTTTGCAGCGATATTAATTCCTTTAGTGTTTTTGCCAAAGCGTTTTGAAATAAGCCGGTTAAAAGGGGTATTCATTTTCGTGGCTTATTTAGTGTTTTTGTATACCACGTTTATGTAGTATAAAAAAATAATGTTTAAAGCATAAAAAAGCCTGAAAAATTAATTTCAGGCTTTTTTATTGATATATAACTTCTTAAAAATTAAACATCGGCAGATTTTACGGTCTTAACGATACGTCCTGCGATTTTGTATGGATCACCATTAGATGCTGGGCGACGGTCTTCTAACCAGCCTTTCCAGCCTTTTTCTACAGTAATAATTGGAATTCTGATTGAGGCACCTCTGTCAGATATTCCGTAGCTAAAGTCGTTAATTGAAGCAGTTTCGTGCTTACCAGTTAAACGTTGGTCGTTAAACTCGCCATAAACTTCAATGTGTTCTTTGGTAACAGGTCTAAAGGCTTCACAAATTTTCATGTAAGTTTCTTTATCTCCACAAGTTCTTAAAACAGAGTTAGAGAAGTTCGCGTGCATACCAGAACCGTTCCAGTCTCCTTTTACAGGTTTTGGGTGGTATTCGATATAGTAACCATATTTTTCAGTTAAACGATCTAATAAATATCTCGCTACCCAAATTTCGTCTCCCGCTTTTTTAGCACCTTTAGCGAATAATTGGAATTCCCACTGTCCGCTTGCTACCTCTTGGTTAATACCTTCAAAATTTAATCCGGCAGCAATACATAAGTCGGCATGCTCTTCAACAAAAGCTCTTCCGTGAGTATTTAAACCACCAACAGAACAGTAGTACATACCTTGTGGTCCAGGGTATCCACCAACTGGGAATCCTAAAGGTAATTGTGTTTTCTTGTCCATGATGAAATATTCTTGTTCAAAACCAAACCAGAAATCATCATCATCGTCATCGATTTCAGCTCTGTGGTTGCTTTCATGTGGAGTACCGTCTGGGTTTAAAACTTCGGTCATTACTAAATAGCCGTCTTTTCTAGCTGGGTCTGGGTATATAGCTACTGGTTTAAGTAAACAGTCAGAAGATCCGCCTTCGGCTTGTTTAGTTGAACTACCATCAAAAGACCATGTTGGACAGTCTTCTAATTTTCCACTAAAATCTTCTTCGATTTTGGTTTTACTTCTCATGTTTTGAGTTGGGTAGTATCCATCTAGCCAAATATACTCAAGTTTAGATTTACTCATAATATTGTATTAGATATAGTTATTAATGTCACGACAAATATAACTGAAAATTTGTTTTACTGTAAAAAATACTAGGGTCGATTATATATTTTTATTATATTATTAGTTTGCCCCCCTTTTTTTTAGGGGTATTTATTTTTTGTTTAAAAAGCGACGGTTTCAATTTTTATATTTGCAATAAAAATCAACATAAAAATCACAATATTCAATAATGGCTATATTAAGATTTCATGCTTTAAAACAGACGCTAAACCGTAGGCCTGTAATTATCGAAGAAAACGAGCGACGCTCTACTATTTTTGGGGAAAATGTATTTAACGAGGCGAGCATGCGCCAATATCTAACAAAAGCTGCTTTTAAAGAAGTAACCGATGCTATAGATAAAGGTTCTAAAATAGATAGATTGGTAGCCGACCATATTTCGACAGGTATGAAAGAATGGGCCATATCTAAAGGAGCTACGCATTACACGCATTGGTTTCAGCCCTTAACGGGAGCTACTGCCGAAAAACATGATGCATTTTTCGAGACTTTAGGTGATGGTATTGCCATAGAAAAATTTGGAGGCGGCGAGCTGGTGCAACAAGAACCAGATGCGTCTAGTTTTCCACACGGCGGTATACGTAATACATTTGAAGCTCGTGGTTATACGGCATGGGATCCGACCTCTCCAGCTTTTATATATGGAACTACTTTGTGTATACCTACAGTTTTTGTGTCGTATACAGGAGAGGCTTTAGATTATAAAACACCTTTATTGAGAGCTTTGCAGGCTATAGACACCGCAGCGGTTGCTGTTTGTAAATATTTCGATAAAAATGTTCGAAAAGTTAACGCGTCTTTAGGTTGGGAGCAGGAGTATTTTTTAATCGATAAAGCCTTAGTCGCGTCGCGTCCAGATATAGTAATTACAGGAAGAACCTTGTTAGGGCATTCTCCGGCTAAAGGGCAGCAGTTAGACGATCATTATTTTGGCACCATCCCTAATAGAGCGATGTCTTTTATGCGTGATTTAGAGCACGAATGCATGTTATTGGGTATTCCTGTAAAAACCCGTCATAACGAAGTTGCGCCTAATCAATTCGAGTTGGCTCCAATTTTTGAAGAAGCCAATTTAGCAGTAGACCACAACTCCTTATTAATGGACTTGATGGACAAAACTGCAGAGCGTCATGACTTTAAGGTGTTGTTTCACGAAAAACCTTTTGCGGGGGTTAATGGTTCCGGTAAACATAATAATTGGAGTTTAAGTACAGACACCGGAGTAAATCTTTTAGGGCCAGGAAAAACACCAATGAGCAATTTGCAGTTTTTAACCTTTTTTATCAATACCATTAAGGCGGTAAAGGAAAACGAAGAGTTGTTGCGGGCAGCTATTGCTTCGGCTAGTAACGACCATAGATTGGGGGCAAACGAAGCGCCTCCAGCCATCATTTCGGTATTTATTGGTCAGCAATTAACAGGAGTGTTAAAAGAGCTTCAAAATGTAACTAGTGGAAAGCTGTCCCCAGAAGAAAAAACAGAATTGAAATTAAATGTTGTAGGTAAAATTCCTGAAATTCTTTTAGATAATACCGATAGAAACAGAACGTCTCCCTTTGCTTTTACAGGTAATAAATTTGAATTTAGAGCTGTGGGATCTAAGGCAAATTGCGCCAACCCTATGACGGTTTTAAATACTATAGTGGCGCAACAATTATTCGATTTTAAAGCAGAAGTCGATGCTTTAATAGAGAAAAAAGATATGAAAAAAGACGACGCCATTTTTAATGTGCTTCGCGAATACATAAAAAAGTCTAAACATATTCTTTTTGAAGGGAATGGCTATAGCGAGGCTTGGGAACAGGAAGCCCAAAAGCGCGGTTTGAGTAATAATAAAACCACGCCAGAGGCGCTTAAGGTGAAAGTTTCAAAAAAATACATCAAGATGTTTGAAGATCTTGGGGTAATGAATAAAATAGAGGCCGAAGCGCGTTACGAAATTGAAATGGAGGATTATGTATTGCGGATACAAATTGAATCGCGTGTTTTAGGCGATATTGCTCGTAACCATATTGTGCCAACGGCGGTAAAGTATCAGAATATCTTAATAAAAAATGTTAAAGGTTTAAAAGAGATTTTTGGCAACGATTTTAAAGCGGTAGCTAAAGAACAATTAGCCTTAATAGAAGAAATTTCTAAACGTATAGAAGCTATTAATTCTAATGTCACTAAAATGATTGCGCGTCGTCGCGATATTAATAAAGAGCCCGATATCGAAAAGAAAGCTATAGCTTACTGCAACGAGGTTAAACCGTTTTTTGAAGATATACGCTACCATTGCGACAAGTTAGAATTGTTGGTGGACGATGAACTTTGGCCTTTAACAAAATACAGAGAATTGTTATTCACCAAGTAGTCTATACTTTAATATATAGCACAAAAAAAGAGCAGTGTTCTGCTCTTTTTTTGTATAGAAAAATGTGAGGTATAAAGTATAAATGATTTAGAGCAGTTAAAGTAAGTTTAGCTAATGTTTGCGGTTTGGTTTGAGATTGAATTGCGGACCTGGAGTCAGTTTTTGATCATAGAAAATTCTTACAACTGTTTGTACGGATATTGCGTTTTGTCTGTATAAAATGTGTGTTGTCGAAAAACCCTAAGCGATTTGAAAATAAGCAGATTATAACAAGAGTAGTAATTGATTTTTTGGTATATTTACAGTGCTATTAATCTATACAATTTAATTATGAAACGGCTCATTGTAAGTGTGCTGTTGCTCTTAATTGCTACTTTGGTGTTTTCTCAGGCGAAATCTAATTCGCAGGACGATAATGCTAATGATACAACTGTAAAAGAGTCTGCAGTACAAGTTAAACATTCTCCCACAGAACTTGGTTAAATTATGTTTTTAAACCTTAATAAAGGTTTCAATACGTTGTAATATATCTTCAGGTTTCTATTTCTTGTAAATAGAGCCTTGAGGATATTTTTTTGTTTCAGATTTTAGCATTAAATATCATAAAAAACTAATTTACAATGCTTACTTTTGCAAATCAAATCATATACATAATCCATGAGTCAGGAAGTTAGTAAACGATACGCGCAAAGAGGGGTTTCAGCCTCAAAATCAGATGTTCATAATGCAATAAAAAATATAGACAAAGGTTTGTTTCCTAAAGCGTTTTGTAAAATCGTGCCAGATTATTTATCACAAGACGATGCGTATTGCTTAATTATGCATGCCGATGGTGCAGGTACTAAAAGTGCCTTAGCTTATATGTATTGGAAAGAAACTGGCGATCTGTCGGTTTGGAAAGGAATCGCTCAAGATGCCTTAATTATGAATATAGACGATTTACTTTGTGTGGGCGCAACAGATAATATCATGTTGTCGTCTACTATAGGAAGAAATAAAAATCTTATTCCAGGAGAAGTGTTGTCGGCTATAATTAATGGTACCGAAGAATTAATAAACGAACTTAAAACTTTTGGGGTAACCATACATTCTACGGGTGGTGAAACTGCCGATGTAGGTGATTTAGTGAGAACAATAATAGTCGATTCTACCGTTACGGCCAGAATGAAACGTGATGATGTTATCGATAATGCTAACATCCAAGAGGGAGACGTTATTGTGGGCTTAGAGTCTTTTGGGCAAGCCACTTACGAAAAAGAATATAATGGCGGTATGGGTAGTAATGGTTTAACATCTGCCAGACACGATGTGTTTCATAACTATCTTGCCGATAAATTTCCAGAGAGTTTTGATGCTGCCGTGCCAAGCGATTTAGTATATTCTGGAGGCATGAAATTAACCGATGCTGTTGCAGAGTCGCCGTTAGACGCTGGTAAGCTGGTATTGTCCCCTACGCGCACTTACGCGCCAATTATAAAGGCTATTTTATCTAAATATAACAAGAGCGATATTCATGGTATGGTGCATTGTTCTGGTGGTGCACAAACCAAAATTTTACATTTTGTAGATCAATTTCATATTGTTAAAGATAATTTATTTCCTATTCCTCCGTTGTTTAAACTCATTCAAGAGCAATCTAAAACAGAATGGAGGGAAATGTATCAAGTGTTTAATTGTGGTCACCGTATGGAGTTGTATGTAAATCCAGAAGTGGCTCAGGCAATTATCGATATTTCTAAATCCTTTAATGTTAATGCTCAAATTATTGGTCGAGTAGAAGCATCAAATACAAAACGTTTAACAATACAAAGCGAATTTGGTGAGTTTAATTATGAGTAATTAAGTTGGCATGAAATTAAACCTGTTTGTTTTATTTTTTTTGTTCATAACAAGTTGTGTTTATGCGCAGCCAGATTCGTTGTACATTAAAAAGAAAGCATCGCCTGTAGAAGTGCCTGTGCCTGAGTGGAAGCAGAAAAATAAAGCGGGTTTGTTTTTAAACGAAGTTGCTTTTGTAAACTGGAGCTCTGGGGGTAGCAATTCCATTTCGGCCATTTTAAACTTAGAATCCGAACTTAATTATACTTACAAAGATTTTATTTGGAATAATAAAGGGAATGCCAGATATGGTATTAACCAACAGGAAAGTGAGCCGCTTAAAAAAACAGACGACCTTTTTGAGTTAAATTCCACTATGGGGTATAAGAAGTCCAAAAATTCCCAGTGGTATTATTCTGCAAGACTTAATTTTAAAACACAGTTTGCTAACGGGTATTCGTATCCAGACACCTCTAAGCCCATATCTCGATTTATGGCGCCAGGCTATATGTTTTTTGGGGGTGGTATGGAATACGGAAAAAATATAAAAGAAAAGTCCTTTTATTTTTCGCCTTTAACCTATAAGGCTACTTTTGTGCTCGATGATAATTTGGCGAATTCAGGCGCGTTTGGTGTCGAGCCGGCCGAATACGACGACGATGGTAATTTAATAAAAGAAGGTGATAAGGTTAGGGAGGAGCTTGGAATTTTAGTGACTAACTATTACGAAATGGAAGTCGCTAAAAATATAAAAGTAAAAAGTACGGCGAGTTTGTATACCGATTACCTTAATAGTTTCGGAAATATAGATATTGATTGGGAGATTAACTTCGATTTTAAAGTGAATAACTTTGTAAAAGCGTCATTAGGCTCTCATCTTAAATACGATAACGATGTTAAAAATCAGGTAGTCGTAAATGAAGATGAAGGGCTATACGAAACCCGGGGTGCTAGACTGCAATGGCGGCAATTGCTAGGTGTTGGTGTTGTGGTTGATTTCTAATATGTTAACTTTCTTGAAATGAAATAATTTGTCAACTTTTTATTGTTGATAAGATTTTAAAGACCTGTAAATCAGTGTTTTATTAAATTTTGTTGAAAACTTTTTGTTTTCGATACTGTTGTTTGTTGTCTGTTCTTGTGTATATTTGTGGTCTTCAAAATAAACTAGAAAGAACAAAAAAAACACGACAGCACCATGAAAGTAGACGCCTTGCAAACCCCTCGAAAAACATATACCCAAGAGGAAGCTTTTGAAGCTTCTTTAAACTATTTTAAAGGTGATGATTTAGCAGCAAGAGTTTGGTTGAATAAATATGCTTTAAAGGATTCCGATGGCAATATTTATGAGCAAACGCCAAACGATATGCATACCAGAATCGCTAAAGAAATTGCTAGAGTAGAATCTCGATATCCAAATCCATTAAGCGAACAGGAAATTTTCGATTTAATTAAAGATTTTAAATATATCGTTCCGCAAGGGAGTCCAATGGCAGGAATTGGTAATCCTTTTCAAATCGCGTCTTTATCAAACTGTTTTGTGATTGGAAATAGTGGAGATTCCGATTCTTATGGAGGTATCATGAAAATCGACCAGGAGCAAGTGCAATTAATGAAACGTCGTGGTGGTGTTGGTCACGATTTGTCGCATATACGTCCAAAAGGGTCGCCAGTAAAAAATTCGGCATTAACTTCTACGGGAATCGTTCCGTTTATGGAGCGTTATTCTAATTCTACTAGAGAGGTGGCGCAAGATGGAAGACGAGGTGCTTTAATGTTGTCGGTTTCTATTAATCATCCAGATTCCGAAGATTTTATAGATGCTAAGTTAGAGCAAGGTAAAGTAACAGGGGCAAATGTGTCTGTGCGAATAGACGATAGCTTTATGAAAGCTGTTAAATTAGGTACGGAATACACTCAAAAATATCCTATTTTTAGTGATTCACCTAAATTTTCGAAACGCATTGATGCCGATGGATTATGGAAAAAAATTGTACATAACGCATGGAAATCAGCCGAGCCGGGAATTTTATTTTGGGACACTATTATTGATGAGTCTGTTCCAGATTGTTATGCAGATTTAGGTTATAAAACCGTGTCTACAAACCCGTGTGGAGAAATACCATTATGTCCATACGATTCTTGTAGATTATTAGCCATCAACCTGTTTTCGTATGTAGAGCAGCCTTTTACACCAGAAGCTACTTTTAATTTCGACTTGTTTAGTAAGCACGTCGCAGTGGCGCAACGTATGATGGATGATATAATTGATTTGGAATTAGAGAAAATCGATAGCATTCTAGAAAAAATTGATGCCGACCCAGAATTAGATGAGGTTAAAGCAACAGAGCGTAATTTATGGTTAAACATCAAACATAAAGCCGAAGAAGGTAGACGTACCGGTATAGGTATTACGGCCGAAGGTGATATGTTAGCAGCGTTAGGCATACAATACGGAAGTGAGGCCGGAAATGCCTTCTCTCTAGAGGTGCATAAAAAATTAGCTATCGAGGCGTATAGAGCTTCAGTGTATACAGCTAAAGAGCGTGGTGCCTTTGGTGTGTTTGATGCCGAGCGCGAAAAAAACAATCCGTTTATCAATAGATTGAAAGAAGCTGATAGTAAGCTATATTACGATATGTTAGAATATGGCCGTCGTAATATTGCGTTATTGACTATTGCGCCTACCGGGACCACTAGTTTAATGACGCAAACAAGTTCGGGAATTGAACCCGTGTTTATGCCGGTTTATAAACGACGTAGAAAAGTAAACCCTAATGATAAAAATGTACGTGTAGATTTTGTAGATGAAGTAGGGGATTCTTGGGAAGAATATGTAGTGTTTCATCACCGTTTTAAACAGTGGATGGAAGTAAATGGTATAGATACTACACAAAACTATTCGCAAAAAGAAATCGACGAATTAATTCAAAAGTCACCATATTACAAGGCAACATCAAACGATGTAGACTGGTTAAGTAAGGTAACCATGCAGGGAGCGGTTCAAAAATGGGTAGACCACTCTATAAGTGTTACCATTAATTTGCCTAGCGATGTAAGCGAAGAGTTAGTTGGGCAACTGTATTTAAAAGCTTGGGAAGTAGGTTGTAAAGGTGTTACGGTATATCGCGATGGTTCTCGTTCTGGTGTGTTGATTTCTAACGAAGAGAAAAAGGAAGAAGAAAACCACGATATGTTAACCACTTTCCCGACTAAACGTCCACAAACTTTAGATGCTGATGTGGTTCGTTTTCAGAATAATAAAGAGAAATGGATTGCTTTTATTGGTTTAATTGATGGAAAGCCTTACGAAATATTCACAGGTTTGTCAGACGATGAAGATGGTATTTTAATTCCGCGTTGGGTCACTAATGGGTTTATCATTAAAAATAAAAATGAAGATGGTACCACACGTTACGATTTTCAATATCAAAATAAAAGAGGATATAAAACCACCATTGAAGGGTTATCTCATAAATTCGATCCAGAATTCTGGAATTATGCAAAATTAATTTCTAGTACACTGCGTCACGGCATGCCAATCGATAAGATTGTAGATTTAATTAACAGCTTGCAATTAGATAATGAATCTATAAATACTTGGAAAAATGGAGTAGGAAGAGCTTTAAAGCGTTTTGTTGAAGATGGTACTAAGGCTAAAGGAACGTGTTCTAACTGTAATTCAGATAAGTTAATTTATCAGGAAGGTTGTTTAACATGCCAAGAGTGTGGTTCGTCAAAATGCGGATAATACGTAAATAATAACCTAAAAGGGAGAAATCAATTTGATGCTCCCTTTTTTTATATGTATATTTTATATCTTTAAATAAAGGAGAATGTAATATTAGATTTTAGTCCCAAAATGCTAACCAAAAAAAATCTTTTACTCATACTAACCGTGGTTATGATTGTCGTAAATATTTTTGCGATATATCAATACGATCTTCAGGCTGTAAGGCTTTTTAGATCCGTAACATCGTTTATTTTTTTGGTGACCTTTGTCATTTTGGGCGGATTTAAGAAAAAACTTATGTTTTTTGCGTTGCTCTTTTTCTTCATTTCAGATTTGTTTATAAATCGATACGATCAAATTGTATATAATAATTTAACATCGGTAGCGTCAACACTCGGGTATTTGTTTATAGGGTATTACATGTTTCCTAAATTCAAATTGGTTAGCATAAAAAAGCGTATCGTGGCGCTTTTTCTTGTTATTATACTTATAAGCGCTTACATGTTTTACGAGGTTATAGGTTTAATGTCTGCTTCGTTAAACAATACCTGGCACCAATATTTGTATTACCTGTACTCATTGGTATTGTTGGCCTTATTAATTTTGGTAGGAAATTATAATTTCCGGTATAACTCTACACAATCTACTTACTGTATGTTTTTTGTGTTCTCTTTTGTGGTATCCGATTTGTTTGCGGCAATTTCATATTATTTGGGTATTCCTATGTTTTACTATCCAACACGCTTTTTTTATGTGTTAGGCTTGGGGCTTTTAACGGCTTATGCGGTATTGAAATTTGAAAAAGAATTATTGTACGAAGACGAAGAGCAATAGTTGTTACTCACTTTGCAATATTGGTATGGAGTATTCATAAATTATCGTATTTTTGCAGCACAATTTTTATGTAGATGTTAGATAAATTACAAATAGTAAAGCAGCGTTTTGATGAGGTTAGCGATCTAATCATTCAGCCGGATATCATTTCCGATCAAAAGCGTTATGTACAATTAAATAAAGAGTATAAAGATTTAAGAGCACTTGTAGATAAACGTGCCGAGTATATAGAACTTAAAGATAATATTAAGGAAGCCGAAGAAATTATTGCCGATGGTAGCGATGCCGAAATGGTAGAAATGGCTAAGATGCAATACGACGAGGCAAAATCTAGAATTCCGGAACTGGAGGAGGAAATTAAATTTATGCTTATTCCTAAAGATCCCGAAGATTCTAAAAATGCGGTTGTAGAATTAAGAGCTGGTACAGGTGGAGATGAAGCCAGTATTTTTGCGGGCGATTTGTATAGAATGTACACTAAGTACTGCGAAAGCAAAGGCTGGAAGGTCGATACTGTAGATTTTAGCGAAGGTACTAATGGTGGCTTTAAAGAAATTCAGTTCGAGGTTTCTGGCGAAGATGTGTACGGAACATTAAAATTTGAAGCTGGCGTGCATCGTGTGCAACGTGTGCCGCAAACCGAAACCCAAGGGCGAGTACATACCAGTGCGGCTACAGTAATGGTGTTTCCAGAAGCCGAAGAATTCGATATTGAAATAAGTCCAAAAGATGTTCGTATCGACTATTTTTGTTCGTCTGGTCCTGGTGGGCAGTCGGTTAACACCACCTATTCGGCAGTGCGTTTAACCCATATTCCTACAGGCTTAGTAGCGCAGTGTCAAGATCAAAAGTCGCAACACAAAAACAAGGAAAAAGCGTTTAAAGTATTGCGTTCTAGATTGTACGATTTAGAATTGGCTAAAAAACAGGAAGAAGATGCTGCTAAACGAGGATCGATGGTGAGCTCTGGAGATAGAAGTGCTAAAATTAGAACGTACAACTATCCGCAAGGTCGCGTTACAGACCATCGTATAGGATTAACACTTTACGATTTGTCTAATATTGTAAATGGCGATATTCAAAAAATTATAGACGAACTACAGTTAGCAGAAAATACCGAAAAACTAAAAGCTAGCGACGAAGTTATTTAAATAATAAACAGCCTCTTAATGAGGCTTTTTTTATAGAAGAAGTTAAAACACATTTAAAGTACATATATAGTGACAACCGAACAGCTTATACAGGAGATTCATAAAAAGAAATCGTTTTTAACCATTGGCTTAGATGTCGATTTAAATAAAATCCCAAAACATTTATTAGATGCCGAAGATCCTATTTTCGAATTCAATAAAGCCATTATTGATGCAACGCATCATTTATGTGTGGCCTATAAACCTAATACTGCATTTTACGAAGCTTATGGTTTAAAAGGTTGGCAAGCTCTGGAAAGAACAATACAGTACTTAAATGAAAACCATCCCGAAATTTTTACTATAGCCGATGCTAAACGCGGAGATATAGGTAATACAAGTACCATGTATGCTAAAGCTTTTTTTGAGGATTTAGCATTCGACAGTGTTACTATAGCACCTTATATGGGCAAGGATTCCGTAGAGCCTTTCTTAGCTTTTAAAGATAAACATACTATAATGTTGGCATTAACATCTAATGCCGGAGCTTTCGATTTTCAAACACAATTGGTTAATGGCAAAGAGCTTTATAAGCAAGTTTTGGAAACGTCTAAATCTTGGGAGAATTCCGAAAACCTTATGTATGTTGTTGGAGCTACAAAAGCAGAGTATTTAAGCGAAATTAGACAAATTGTGCCAGATAGTTTTTTATTGGTTCCTGGTGTAGGGGCGCAAGGGGGGAGTTTACAAGAGGTTTGTAAATACGGAATGACTAAGCGTGTTGGATTGCTTATTAATTCGTCTAGAGGTATTATTTATGCCTCACAAGATACCGATTTTGCTGAAGCTGCTGCCGCAAAAGCCAAGCAATTACAGCAAGAAATGGCAGACATTCTAAATCAGTTTTAATTGGTGTTTACGGTTACAGATCAATTAAACCGAAAGCTTTCTTTTATTAATAATCCCAAGCGGATAGTGAGTTTGGTGCCTAGCCAAACCGAATTGTTGTGCGATTTAGGTTTAGAAAAGTATCTTGTTGGAGTTACCAAATTTTGTGTGCACCCAAGACATCTAAAAGGTGAAAAGACAATAGTTGGAGGTACCAAGCAAGTGCATTTAGGTAAGATAGCAGCATTGCAACCCGATATTATTTTGTGTAATAAAGAGGAGAACACAAAAGCAATGATTGCCGATTTAGAAGCAATAGCACCGGTGCATATTTCAGATATCTATACACTAGAGGATAGTTTAGAACTAATGGCTATGTACGGTAAACTATTTGATGTTGAAGCTGAGGCAACAGCTCTACAACATCGGTTAAATACTATTAAAACAGAGTTTGAAGCTTCTATTACAAAATTACCTGTACAAACAGTAGCTTATTTTATCTGGAAATCGCCCTATATGGTAGCGGCAAATAATACGTTTATCAATCACATATTAACGCTGTGCAAATTCAAAAATAGTTTTGCACATTTAAAACGTTACCCAGAAATAGTCTTAGATACACATAATACCTGTCCGGATTATGTGTTTTTATCTAGCGAACCTTATCCTTTTAATCAAGAGCATATCAAAGAATTCAGCGTCTTTTTCCCGAACACAAAAATAGTATTGGTAGACGGAGAAATGTTCTCGTGGTACGGCTCTCGGTTATTAAAAGCGTTTTCGTATTTTAAAAATCTGCACGAAAATCTTCGTTACTCTTAACAGTAACCATTTGTCGTCTTAACTTGTAAGCTTCAAAATATAAATAATCGCTTAGGCTACCATCGGTATGCATAATATTGTAGGCTTCTTCAACAAAAGCACTATATAATTTTTGTAATTCTTCTAGTTTTAAGAAGTTTTTTACTTTACCTACTTTACAAAATTGGGAATTCATAGTATTACGGTTTTAATACTATTATAAACGTAATAATCGTGCCAAAAGTTTAGGGTAAATCGTTAAAAAAATGATAATATTTTAAGGGATAGAAATATTGGGTTCGCCTCTGTTTAAGTATTTTAACCGGTTTATTTTGTTTAATAATTTAATTGCTTGAAATTCAGATATATCACTGATTGCCGAGTCGGTTTGGCGGAAATTATACGCCTGCTCAATAAGTTGCTTATAGCGTTTATTGAGTCTTTGCTGGTTTTTTTTTATTCTGTCATTTTGGTTCATCTTGTTGAAACTTAGTGTTTTAAATATACACTAAAATAAATAAAACTAAAAAGGATAGCTTCTTAAATTTTTCAAAAAAAAAGTAGTCCGACAAGGACTACTTTTTAATAACTAACTAACAAACTTGGTTCAAATAGAATATCTATGAGAAAAATCCACTATTTATACAGGCAAAGGTGCATAATATTGGTTTTAAGTGTGTTATGTAATTATTAATCTTCAATTAATTATGAATTAAATCGAACTGCCATGTTAAATATTTTTATTTTATTAAAATTTAAGGTATATTTTATCAATCTATTAAATCTGATGCTGCTTTTTTGGAGATATGGTAGTTAAAGGCAATTTGTGACAGAAAAAGAATTTAGGATTAGGTTAAAAGAGGGTATATTTAAATAGTATAAAGGTGGAAACGAATGATGCAAGTTTTAGAGCGGTCTTTATTTATTCTAAAGGCTACAAACGGCAGTTGTTAATGTCTTGGAAAGATATTGAAACATTGTCTAAGTTTATAAAAAACACCATAAAGCAGGAGGTTACTATAATAAACACCAATTTAGGTTTAGATATTTATTATGTGTCGCCAGTAGATATGAAAGCGTTTATTTGCAAATCGTTTTTGTTGTTGCATGCTATTAAGGGACATAAAGAAACCGATTTTAATATTATTTCGTTAGCTTCTCACCAAGAAATTAAACAGTATTTATATCATGCGTATCTGCATTGGACTAAAATGCCCTTACTTTTAAAAAGTTACTTAAAAAGCTTTGTAATACAGTTAAACCGAGATTACTTGCATAATATTACCATTAATAGCTTGCTGTTTTCGGTTTGGTATGCAAATCTTAAACAAATTCGCACCAGAATTGGCGGTCAATTAGATCGTAAAGGCATTATTTTAATGGATACTTTACAGGAACTGTATTTAGATCAGAATTACAATCCGTTGGAAAAGTCTTTCATAAAAGAAGCTTTGCATGAATCGCATCATAATTAGTTTCTAATAAAAAATTAGTGTTTTATTGTTAAACACCATCACTTTGCGGTTAATATGCAATTTAATAGCTGTAGCCAAAACAATTTTTTCTAAATCGCGCCCTTTGGCAATTAAGTCTTCTATAGCGTGGGTATGAGAAACCCGTGCAACATCTTGTTCTATAATTGGGCCGGCATCTAAATCTTCCGTAACATAATGGCTAGTGGCGCCAATAATTTTTACGCCGCGCTTGTAAGCCGAATGGTAGGGCTTTGCACCAACAAATGCTGGTAAAAACGAATGGTGAATATTAATTATTTTATTCGGATAAACACTGATTAATTTGCTTGAAACAATTTGCATATAGCGTGCCAAAACAATAAAATCTATATTGTGTTTTTGTAATAATTCCAGTTGTTTGGTTTCGGCTGCTTCTTTCGTGTCTTTAGTAACAGGAACGTGATAAAACGGAATATTGTAACTGTCGGCAATCGTTTTTAAATCGTTGTGATTACTCAAAATAAAAGGAATTTCGGCATGTAATTCTCCTGAATTGTATCGTCCCAAAATATCGTACAAACAATGGTCGTATTTCGAAACGAAAATGGCCATTTTAGGTTTTACTTCGGCAGTATAAATGCGCCATTTCATTTTAAACTGCAACACAAGAGTGTCTTTAAATGTATTTTTTAAATGCTCCAAATTAAATGTAGAATCTTGGAATTCACTTTCCAAGCGCATAAAGAAAATGTTCTGTTCGCGGTCTACATGTTGGTCTATATATACAATGTTTCCGCCATTATTAGCAATAAAATTAGATACAGCAGCAATAATACCAGATTGGTCGTTGCAGTGCATTAATAGCGTTATTCTATTCATAATCTTGTGTTTCAATACTGCATAAAAATAGTTAGAAAATTATTAGTAGCTGCTTTCTGCTAGGCTTTTAGATAATTTAAGATAAATGAAACTTTTTTTTGAATATTCCGTAAATTGCCACTCTTTAGAATAGAAGATTTTAACAATGGAACAAATAAAACCTTATAAACCAAAATATAAAGTACGTATTGTAACGGCGGCTTCGCTTTTCGATGGGCACGATGCGTCTATAAACATCATGCGTCGCATTATTCAAGCGACCGGTGTAGAAGTGATTCACTTGGGGCACGATCGCAGTGTCGAGGAAGTTGTAAATACAGCCATACAAGAAGATGCGAACGCCATTTGTTTAACGTCGTACCAAGGTGGGCACAACGAGTATTTTAAATATATGTTCGATTTGTTGAACGAAAAAGGAGCTAGTCATATAAAGATTTTTGGCGGCGGTGGCGGCGTTATTTTACCCTCGGAAATTAAAGAGCTTATGGATTATGGTATTACCAGAATCTATTCGCCAGACGATGGTCGCGAACTCGGTTTGCAAGGTATGATTAACGATTTGGTAGAACAATCGGATTTCCCTGTGGGAGAATCGTTAAATGGTGAAGTAAATCATTTGGAAAGTAAACAGGTTAATGCGATTGCTCGTGTGATTTCTTCCGCAGAAAATTTCCCGGAAGTTGCTCACGATACCTTAGAGACTATTCATAAAAACAACGAAAAATCTACTACGCCTGTTTTGGGAATTACCGGAACTGGTGGGGCCGGAAAGTCATCATTAGTAGATGAGTTGGTGCGCCGTTTTCTATTGGATTTTCCAGAAAAAACTGTTGGAATCATTTCGGTAGATCCATCAAAACGTAAAACTGGAGGCGCGCTTTTAGGCGATCGTATTCGTATGAATGCTATTAACAATCCGCGTGTGTATATGCGCAGTTTGGCTACGCGCCAATCTAATTTGGCCTTGTCCAAACATGTAAACGATGCTGTTGAGGTGTTAAAAGCAGCGGCATACGATTTAATTATATTGGAAACCTCGGGTATTGGGCAGTCCGATACCGAAATTATAGAACATAGCGATGTGTCCTTGTATGTGATGACACCAGAATTTGGTGCCGCTACGCAGTTGGAAAAAATCGATATGTTGGATTTTGCCGATTTGGTGGCTATCAATAAATTCGATAAACGCGGTGCTTTAGATGCACTTCGCGATGTAAAAAAGCAATACCTGCGCAACCATAATCAATGGGATGCCGATCCAGAAACCATGCCGGTTTTCGGAACCATTGCCTCGCAGTTTAACGATCCAGGTATGAATACCTTGTACAAAGAGGTTATGGATTGTTTGGTTGAAAAAACGCAAGCCGATTTACAGTCTTCGTTTGCGATTTCCGAAGCGATGAGCGAGAAAATATTCGTTATTCCTCCAGCTCGCACGCGCTATTTATCTGAAATTGCTGAAAACAATCGTCAATACGATAAAACAGCAGAAGCACAAGTGCAGGTCGCACAAAAATTATATGGTATTTATAAAACGATTGGAACGCTAACAGATACTGATGTAGCCATTTCTAAAATAGGATTGGATGAAGATGAGATTCTGAAACAAGTTCAGAATGACGACAGCATTTTTGTGAAGTTGCTTGTTGCGCAATTCGACAAAGTAAAACTGAATTTAGATCCTTACAATTGGGAAGTAATTACCACTTGGGATGACAAAGTAAACAAATACAAAAATCCTGTTTATTCATTCAAAGTACGCGATAAAGAAATCAATATCAATACGCATACCGAGTCTTTATCGCATTTACAAATTCCAAAGGTAGCCTTGCCAAAATACCAGGCTTGGGGCGATGTGTTGCGTTGGTGTTTACAGGAAAATGTACCTGGTGAATTTCCGTACACTTCGGGCTTGTATCCGTTTAAACGCACGGGTGAAGATCCGGCGAGAATGTTCGCGGGTGAAGGTAGCCCCGAACGTACCAATAGACGTTTTCATTACGTCAGTGCTGGTTTGCCTGCTAAACGTTTGTCAACCGCTTTCGATAGTGTAACGCTTTATGGTAACGATCCCGATTTAAGACCTGATATTTATGGGAAAATAGGTAATGCCGGCGTGAGTATTTGTTGTTTGGACGATGCTAAAAAATTGTATTCTGGTTTCAATTTGGCCGATGTTATGACTTCGGTGAGTATGACCATTAACGGACCAGCACCAATGTTACTGGGCTTTTTTATGAATGCCGCCATCGATCAACAATGCGAAATTTATATCAAAGAGAATGGTTTAGAGGCTGAAGTTGAAGCCAAAATTGCTGCTATTTACCAAGCAAAAGGCGTAGACAGACCAACGTATAATGGTGATTTACCCGAAGGAAACAATGGTTTAGGATTAATGCTTTTGGGTGTTACTGGCGATCAAGTGTTACCAGAAGCGATCTATGCCGATATTAAAACCAAAACCATAGCCCAAGTGCGTGGTACGGTGCAGGCAGATATTTTAAAAGAAGATCAGGCGCAAAACACTTGTATTTTTTCAACGGAGTTTGCGCTGCGTTTAATGGGCGATGTTCAGGAGTATTTTATAGATAACAATGTGCGTAATTTTTATTCGGTGTCTATTTCGGGCTATCATATTGCAGAAGCAGGCGCGAACCCCATTACGCAATTGGCATTGACCTTATCTAACGGTTTTACTTACGTGGAGTATTATTTGTCACGTGGGATGGACATTAATAAATTTGGACCCAACTTATCGTTTTTCTTTTCCAACGGTATCGATCCGGAATATGCCGTTATTGGCCGCGTAGCCAGAAAAATCTGGGCTAAAGCCATGAAACTGAAATACGGTGCTAATGCCAGAGCGCAAATGTTAAAGTATCATATCCAGACTTCGGGTAGAAGTTTGCATGCTCAGGAAATCGATTTTAACGATATTCGTACAACGCTTCAGGCGCTTTATGCGATTTACGATAACTGTAACTCACTTCATACTAACGCTTACGACGAGGCGATTACTACGCCAACCGAAGAATCGGTGCGTCGTGCCATGGCGATTCAATTAATAATTAATAAGGAATTAGGATTGGCAAAGAATGAAAATCCAATTCAAGGTTCGTTTATTATTGAAGAATTAACCGATTTGGTTGAAGAAGCCGTACTCATGGAATTCGATCGCATTACAGAACGCGGCGGTGTATTAGGCGCTATGGAAACTATGTACCAGCGTAGTAAAATTCAGGAGGAAAGTTTGTATTACGAAACCTTAAAACACAACGGCAGCTTCCCGATAATTGGAGTGAATACATTCTTGAGTTCTAAAGGTTCGCCTACAGTAATTCCGAAAGAAGTGATTCGTGCGACCGAGGAAGAAAAGCAATGGCAAATTAAAACACTAGAAAATCTTCATAAAGGAAACGATACCGAAGCTATTTTACAAGACTTGCAACAAAAAGCCGTTCAGAATGAAAATATTTTTGAAGTTTTAATGGAAGTGTGTAAAGTATGTTCTTTAGGACAAATTACCAATGCGTTATTCGAGGTTGGCGGACAATACCGTAGAAATATGTAATTAATTTCTAGAGTAAAATTATATGAAATCCCGGGCACTCTCGGGATTTTTTTGTTTCTGGAAATCAGTTTATAGTTAGGTAGCGCTAATCGAGGTATAAAATATACCTAAAAATAGAAACACAAAACAAGCGGTTTCTTGTGGGTAACGATTTGTTAATTTAGTTAACATAAAAGTTGCAATAAGTTTACCGAACCACTTTTTTTACTTAACAAATTTACCAGAGTCTCGTAATACATTTGTTCATTATTAATCAAACAAAAAGAAAATAAATTATGAACAAATTTTTAAAATTATTCGCCTTATTATTAATCCTTACATCCACTAGCGCTTTAGTGGTGAGTTGTGATGTTGAAGACGGAAAAGATGGTGTTGACGGTGTAGATGGTGCCGACGGTACAGACGGTGTAGACGGAGCAGATGGAGAAGATGGCCAAGACGGTAGTGATGCTTCTGTGTATTTAACCTCATCGCAATCTCCAACTTTATTAAAGGTTACAAACGACTTTGTGAACTTAAAAATTTCAACATTAATATCTTCTGAGGATGTTATCCCAAATTCACCAGATTTTGTTTACGGTTCTATGGCCGATGGTGCTGGGTTAATTAATAATGGAGATAATACTTATACCTTAATTAATAATATTGAAGCAGATTATTCTATCGCTCGTATTTTATTAAACGAAAATTTACGTCCGTACCACGGCGAGTATATTTTAAATGCAACAGCAACTGCAGAAACAGCAATGTGTTCTGGTACTTTAATTACCCAAGAAGAGCATGGTTTTGGGCCATTATACCTATCTGGAGGTGAATGGGGAGGTGCTTCTAAAGGCGTATTTGTTGTAGATCCAAATAAAAGTGTAGAAGATGCAAGTGTAGGGGAGTTGTTACCAGCAATGGGACAATGGTCTACAGAAAATGCTGTGCCAATTGGTAAAGATGCGTATCCAGATAAAACGGTTGTATTTATTGGAGACGATCATTCCGATAATTCTGTGCCTTCAGGACAATTAGGTATGTATGTTGGTAGCAGAGGCGATTTAAATGGCGGTAAACTTTACGGTTTAAAAGTGACTACCGAAGGTGTAGATTTTGAAATGGATATGGAAGAAGGTGTTGCATATAATGCTGAATTTGTTGAATTAACAGAAACAGAAATCGATGCTTTAGATACAGAAGCCAAAGAAAAAGGTGTTATGGGCTTTTCAAGATTAGAAGATATCGATTGGAGACGTGGTTCGGCTGCTAACCAAAGAGAAATTTATTTCTGTGTTACAGGACGTATTTCTGCTAGTTTAGAAGGAAAAGGTTCTGCTTTGGGACGTGTATATAAAGTAGTGTTAAACGAAACAGATCCTACAGGAGCTGCTAAAATAACATGTGTTTTAGATGGTGATAAAGTAGGAGGCGTAGCAGATGGTTTCCATTCTCCAGACAATATTTTAGTAACCGAAAACTACGCTTATATTCAAGAAGATCCTAACGGATATTTAGATACGGCAGTAAACGGTTTTGCAAAATTATATCAGTACAATTTAGAAACAGGAGCGTTAAAAACTGTATTGGAGTGTGACCAGAATAGAGCTGAAGGGCTAGGGTATGGATCTGCTTCTAATACTTGGGAATTAACAGGTATGATAGATGTTACCGATGTGGTTAATAATGGTGTTAACACCTTTTTGTTAATGACTCAAAACCATGGTTGGGATCCTGCCGACGGGACTTCGTTTACAGACCCATTAGCAAATCCAAATTTAGCTAACGCCAAAGAAGGTTCTATGCTTTATGTTGTTAAAGGTTTAGATAGATAATTTTTACAATACAATGAATAAGAACATATTAGTTGTAAAGGCTAAGACATATACGTTTGGTATATGTCTTTTGCTTTTAATAGTGTCTTGTAATAACAAATCTGAAACGGTAGATATTAAAAAACTCGCTTCGACCAATGAGCAAGTTGAAGCATTATATATTTCGGAGTTACAAGAATGTATCAAACATTTAGAGCGTATTTCAATTTCAAATGCTTCAAAAGACAATGTGGCAGCTTATAAGCAGGCACGCCTGCATTTTAAGCAAATAGAACCAATCTTGGCTGCGGTAGATAAGAATAATTTTAAATCGTTAAATGCGCCAAATATTTTACAGGTTAACGAAGAAGATGCTACAGATATTAAAATTAGAAATCCGTTTGGTTTTCAGGTTATCGAAGAATTGTTGCACGAACCAGAGTTAGATACACTACTCTTGAAAAATGTGGTTTCGGTAACCAGAGATCGGATAAAGTTGTTGAAAGCGAATACTCGTATTCAGTTAAAAGATTATCATCTTATTTGGCTAATAAGAGATCAAATTATTAGAACGGCCACGACGGGTATTACAGGATTCGACTCGCCAGTTTTGGGTCAGGCTTTAAAAGAGAGTCAATACACGACAAGTACTTTGTTAAAACTAATTGATATCTATAAGGATAATTTTACTTCCGATGCTGTTTATAATGAATTAACAGGCGCCTTAAAAAATGGTATTTCAGCCTTGGACGCCGATTTTGAAACCTTCGACCGATACGATTTCATTAAAAATCATACCGATGTGCAGTTGCAAGCCTTGTTAAAAACACAAGACGATTGGCGGGTATCCTTTCCTTTCGAAATGGCGATTTCAAATACAGCAAAATCACTTTTTGATAAGCAGACGCTTAATGTCTTTTACTTTTCAGACTATAAGAGCGACACGCTTAATCTAAAACAAAAAGAAGTTTTTGGTAAACAATTGTTTAACGATTCACTGTTGTCTAAAAGTCAAACCATGGCTTGTGCAACTTGCCATATAAAAGACAAAGCGTTTACCGACGGTAGAACGGTATTTAATAATAAACAAATACGCAATACGCCCACTTTAAGCTATTCGGGGTATCAGCAATCTTTTTTTATGGATGGTAGAGCAGGGAGTTTAGAAGGTCAAGTTGTGGGGGTTGCCGAAAATCACGACGAGTTTAATCTACCAATGGATTCTATTGTAGATCGAGTTTTGAAGCATCCAAATTACAAGCAACAACTAGAGACGCTTTATAAAGGTAAACGCGCCGATTATAATATCAGGCATGCCATAGCCTCTTACATTAGAACTTTAAACGATTTCGATTCTAAATTCGATAATAATATAAATGGCAAAGCCCAAACGATTACTGCGGATGAAAAACAAGGTTTCAATTTGTTTATGGGAAAAGCTGCTTGTGCAACCTGTCATTTTCCGCCGTTGTTTAATGGTACGGTACCGCCAAATTATAACGACACCGAAGTAGAGTTATTAGGTGTGCCGCAAGTTCCCGATACGGTTAACGCAGTAATTAGTGGAGACTTGGGGCGTTATGATGTATTTCAAACAGAAGAAAGAAAGCATTTTTTTAAGACGCCAACAGTACGAAATATAGCTAAAACCGCACCGTATATGCACAATGGTGTTTACGAATCTTTAGAAGCGGTTGTCGATTTTTATAATCGTGGTGGCGGAAAAGGGATTGGGATTCATGAAGACTATCAAACCCTGCCGTTCGATAATTTGGACTTAACACCAAAAGAACAAATGCAATTAGTAGCTTTTATGAATAGCTTAACTGATGCCGGTTTCGAGGAGGAATAGATTATACCATTTTCATTGGTCTCAGTCGTTAGTTGAAACTATGCACTTTTAGTGCAAGACTTTCAGTTTCTATAAATATTTTTGCGCCACGAATGCACGAATATTTGACATAGTTTTTATAAAGATTATTCGTGTATTTGTGGCTAAGGCGAACACAAATAATCAGACTTTCAGTCTGTTTTCAAACCTATGGACTTCCAGTCTATAGTGGTTTAGTTTAAAATGGACTAAATTGGTTCCAATAGAAAGGGGTAAAAAAAAACATACGGACAAAATGATCATTTTGTCCGTATGTTTTTAGTATTTCGTCCGCATGTTTTTTATAAACCATACGGACGTTTTTTTTAAGGGTCTTAATTCATTTTAAATACCAGTCCGCCACCAAGGCTAAATTGGTAAATTGTAGAATAGCTGCTTAAACCAGCCGAAGGGCCGTATCCGCTAAAATAGAATCCACCGCCCATAGCTTGCACAGCCGATAATAATTGAGCTTGGGCTTTAATACCTAGTTTATCGCTTAACCAGTAAATACCTCCTAATTTTGCACCCCAAGCAAATTTTGTGGTAGTTTCGCTATTGCCGTTATCCGGATTGTCAATATTGGCAATAACCATACCCGCACTTAGGCCTCCAAATCCTTCAAGTGGCGAGCCCGAAGCTCTAAAATAACGGTTACCCCCAAGTAAAATGTAATTGATGCCTAAATCGAAATTAGTAAAACGCTCGTTTACAAAAAATCCTTGATCTAAGTAATACGTTGGCGCATTGGTGTCATGGCGCAAGTACATTAATTCTATACCAGTATTGTGATTGGTCATGTATTCTAAACCTGCTCCCCATTGAAAGCCATCTTCAATTTTACCATCGTAATAATTGTTGTAATCGTAGTACGAATCAAAACTATCTGCAAAAGCATACGATCCGTAAAGGTTAATGTTGAAGTTTTGTGCCCAGCTAAAACTACCAATTAAAGTGATAAGTGCTAAACTGATGTAAATTTTTTTCATTGTAAAAATGTTTATTTATTGTAATAGGGGGCAAATATAATGGTTCTATACGAGTTGTGTTTAAACTAACTGTTAGTTTTTGGAGCGGGTACGTTTTTTAAGTTTCGCAATTTTGTCTTTGTAATACATAATCAATTCATCTACAAATTGTAATGGGTTAGAGTAGGTGTTTAGGGTATGATAAAGCGTATTGGTTTTTAAGGTCTCTAACTCTTTTTGTAATGTTTTTAAGGTGGTTTGTAAAGCTTTGGTTTTGTTAATATGCGTGCTGTTAAGCTCGGTTTTGTTCAATTTTAAGTCTAGTGTGTCCGAAAAGATTTGAGCATGAAAGTTTTGTAATGCAGTTAAACTTTCGTTTTTGTAAATGTGAATAAGTTGGGTGGTAATTTCGGTAGCCGATTCTTGCTCTGAAGGCGAAAGACTAAATTTATCGGGATGTACTTGAAGCATGGCTTCTCTGTATAACTGTTTTTTTAGTGCGAGTTGTTGTGCGTTGTCTTCTTTTTTTTGGGTTGATGTTGCAGTAACCAGCTCAGGAGAGTTCGTAGGGGTATAGTGCTTACCTTTATGTTTTTGTGCTAACCGCTTTTGTCTTTTTGCTTTTTTTTGGGATTTGTATAAAACTGTGAGTTCCTGAGCTTCTATAATGTAGCTGGACACATGCTGTTTTAGCAGTTCTTCGAAAGCTAATATAGAATTTTTGATACCTGAAATATCTTGCTTAGCAGCCTCGATAGCAATTAGAAGCGCTACATCTTCGGGGGTGTCGTGTTGGCTAGGAAATTGATTGTTTATCATGGCTCAAAAATAGGAATCTTTCTTTAAATTTTAGTTTTGTCCTGTAGTTTGGTTTTAGAGTGTTTTATTAAGTAAATAGGTTAAATGGGATAGTTGGTGTGTTTTGAAGTGGATAATCTGTTTTGTAAAACATATCAGATTCTACTTGTGCTTTTAGTTATTCTTTAAAATATAACTTGCGATTTTTGGCGATATTCGTTGTAAGACATATAAGAGTTTTGCTTTGCCAACTTTACTTTCGTACCTGTTGTTTTTTAAATTCTTAATACACGTGTAAACTAATTTTTCGGGCGATATTTTTCTTTTAACGCTTGCCTTAGTCATGTTAGTGTTTACCAAAGGCGGAATGATTTCGAATACTTTTACGTTAGTATTTTCAAGTTGGTAGCGTAGCGCTTTTGTCGCATTATGTATGGCTGCTTTTGTGGCGCAATATACAACGGCACTTTTTTTAGGGGTATATGCAAGCGCAGACGAAATATTAATTACTGCACTCTCTTTTTTATTTAAAAGAATTGGTAAAAGTCCGTGAGTAAGTTGCATGGGACTTGTAAAGTTTATTGCAATTTCCTTTTCTATTTGTGTACTATACTCTAAATCTTTTGTCCATAAATAATTGTATTGTACGCCAGCATTATTAATCAGAATATTTATATTCGGATGTTTTTCTATACAAGTCTTTATCAATTGTTTTACGGCAAGGTTGTCGCTTAAATCGCATACAATAATATCAATATCAGGAAAATCAATTTGTAAATTATGTAGCTTATCCATATTACTCGAAACCACAATCAATTTATTACGCAAGGCATAAAACTGAGAAACCATTTCTCGTCCAATACCAGAGGTTCCGCCTGTTATTAAAATGGTGTTTTCTATTATTTTCATCAGTCTTAGTCGTTAGTTGAAGCTATGCACTTTTAGTGCAAGACTTTCAGTTTCTATAAATAGTTTTCCGCCACGAATGCACGAATATTTGACATAGTTTTTATAGAAATATTCGTGAATTTGTGGCTAAAACAAACACAAATAATTGGACTTTCAGTCTGTTTTAAACCTATGGACTTCCAGTCTATAGTGGTTTAGTTACGATGTTTTTATTGAGCTTAAGTATATCCAGGTAATAAATACAACCTGAAGTGGAATTCTAAACCACAAGTATTTTAATCCGTAGCCATCAAAAGTTCCTTTTTGGTAGTTTATTTGTTTAATTGAAGCTTTAATATTTGCAGGTAGTATCAGCAATAAAAATAGTATGAGCAACCAGGCGGTTAATTGTCTAACAGAATAGATATGAAGGCCAACAGCCCCGGCAATTTCGATTAGAGCTGTTGCATAAACAATTTCTTTTTTAAAGGGAATACTATTCGGAATCATTAAAATCATTCCGTCTGTAAATAAAAAATGGCCTAATGCGGCAAATAAAAGCATTACAGACATTGCTATGCGGGCAGAAAGAAAATAATCCCACCGACCATTACTAATTTTAAGCGTAAGTAATGAAATGGCAAAGGTTACGATAAGTACTATAAGTGGTTTCATCTTTTTTTACAAATGTCAGAACAACTTGTAGTTAAAACAATGAACCTAAGTTAAGAAATTCGTTTTCGGATTCGGCTTAACGCCTGAGGTGTTATTCCTATATAGGATGCGAGGTATTTTAGAGGGATTTCTTTAATTAAATGTGGTTGCTCTGTAAACAAGTTTAAATACCTTTCCTCGGCGGTGTCGTTTAGCAGTGCTTGTTCTCTTTTTGCTTTTAAAAGAAATAAATTTTCTGCGGCTAATCGGCCAATAATATCTCCTGCTTTGGTGGTTTTGTAAATGTCCTGTAAGTCGTTAAAAGTGATTTTCCAAAGTGTGGTTTCGGTTAGCGTTTCTGTTTGGTAAGTGCTTGGTTTTTGGGTTAAAAACGAATCGTATGCACTCATAAACTGATCTTTGAAGCAAAAACCAAAAGTTAAGTCGTTATCTGTTTTGGGGATAAATAATCTTATAGAGCCTTTTTCAATAAAGCTGAGATGGGTTTCTGTTTCACCAATTTTTAAGAGCGTCGTTTTCTTTTTGTATTCGCTTTTTTTGAGTTTTGATGAAAATATGTTCCAATCTTCATCACTCATTTCTGTTATCTGCTCAAAATATGTCCTTATTTGATTCATATAGGTTTTTCTAAACACTCCAAAATCATCTAAAGTTAAAATATTTCTGTAAACACGTAAAGTGCTTAATAAAAAATAAGATTGTTAAATATGGTGTTTTAAGCGTAATATGCGTTTTTTAGGCAATGCATTGGGAAGTGTTGTAGCGTGAAGAGATTGCATGAAAAAGCTGTGTGAAAAAGGATAACTTTCGTCAATCTGAATTTATTTAACTTCGTTGAATCTTCGATTTCAGATTCTCAGGATTATTGATTTTCAATATGATGAGATTCTGTGTCAAGCACAGAATGACGGATAATTTAACTTTTCAGACAGCTTTTATATACTATATTTTAGCTCTATTTCTGAAGTCTTATTTGATTTCTGGCGGGTAGTTCGCTAAAATTTTAGAGACAAACTCGCTAATGCGTTCGTCTTTTTTCTCCATATTTTGCGTTAAGTAGCCTGTGCCAACACCTTGCCAAACGAGTTCTTTTTTATTGGCATCAATTAAATCTACAAACAAAGTGCCTTCGGTAGATGTTGAAACGGTTGTGCCGTAGTTTCCGTAGTACCAAGGGCTCCAACCCCAGCCGTAACCATAAGGCCCCCAACCAAAGTTGTTGTTATAAACATTAACCTCTTCTCTAGATTTTGTAAAAATGCTTACCAATAAATCTGGATTTTCTGACTTGACATAACCTTTGGCAGTCATCTCGGCTTCTATAGCTCTTAAAATTCGGCGTTTGTCTAAATCGCTAATTTCGGCTTTGTCTATACCGGTTTTATAAAAGGCGAATGTCTTGTAAGTGTCGAAAGAAGCTTGCTTGTCGTAGTCTGATGCGACCTTAACAGAACTGCAAGATGCTACTACAAAAAGCAGTAACAGAACAGATGTAAATTGTAATAAGCGTTTCATAAGTTGTTGTTTAAATCGAGTTAATTAATGAATCGTCTACGTTATTTGGTAACGTGATTTTTAAATTAGGTTCGGCTTCCATAGCCCGTTTAATGGCAAAAATGGCTTCGTCGTTTCTGGCCCAACTGCGTCTAGCAATACCATTGTTCACATCCCAGAAAAGCATTGACTTTAAGCGTCTTGATGCATCTACTGTACCATCAAGAACCATACCAAATCCGCCGTTTATCACTTCGCCCCAGCCTACGCCACCGCCGTTATGAATACTCACCCAAGTGGCGCCTCTAAAACTATCGCCTATTACATTGTGTATGGCCATATCGGCTGTAAATCGCGAACCGTCGTAAATGTTAGAGGTTTCTCTGTAAGGCGAATCTGTACCCGATACGTCGTGATGATCTCTTCCTAAAACCACTTCGCCAATCTCTCCATTTTTAACGGCATCATTAAACGCTTCAGCAATTTTAATGCGCCCTTCGGCATCGGCATATAAAATTCTAGCCTGCGAACCCACTACTAATTTGTTGTCTTGAGCACCTTTTATCCACTGGATATTGTCGGCCATTTGTTGCTGAATTTCTTCAGGAGCATTAGTCATTAAATCTTCTAAAACCTTACAGGCAATAGCGTCGGTTTTTTCGAGATCTTCAGGTTTTCCAGAAGTACACACCCAGCGGAACGGCCCAAAACCATAATCGAAACACATTGGCCCCATAATGTCTTGCACATAACTTGGGTATTTAAAATCGATTCCGTTTTCGGCCATAATATCGGCACCAGCACGCGAAGCTTCTAATAGAAAGGCGTTACCGTAATCGAAAAAGTAAGTGCCTTTAGCGGTGTGCTTATTAATCGCTGTGGCTTGTCTGCGTAAACTGTCCTGAACATGGGTTTTAAAAGCCTCCGGATTTTCGGCCATCATGGTATTGGCTTCTTCAAACGACAAACCAACAGGGTAGTAGCCACCAGCCCAAGGGTTGTGTAAAGAGCTTTGGTCGCTACCCAAATCGATATGGATATTTTCGGTATCAAAAGCTTCCCAAACTGCTACCACATTCCCGTGATAGGCTATAGAAACGGTTTCTTTATTGTCTTGTGCTTGTTTAACGCGATGTACTAATTGCTGAATATCGCTAATAACTTCGTCTACCCAGCCTTGAGAATGCCTAGTTTTTACGGCTTTTTCGTTAACTTCGGCACAGACTGTAATACACCCGGCAATATTTCCTGCTTTAGGTTGTGCGCCAGACATACCGCCTAAACCAGAGGTTACAAATATGCAGCCCTTTGGCGATTTTTTTATTTTTCTGAACCCATTTAAAACCGTGATGGTGGTGCCGTGCACAATACCTTGCGGACCAATATACATGTAGCTACCCGCTGTCATTTGCCCGTATTGGGTAACACCAAGGGCATTAAATTTTTCCCAATCGTCTGGTTGGGAATAATTGGGGATCATCATACCGTTAGTCACTACCACACGTGGCGCATCTTTGTGCGATGGGAAAAGTCCCATTGGATGGCCAGAATACATCACAAGGGTTTGCTCGTCGTTCATTTCGGCCAAGTATTTCATAGTTAAGCGGTATTGTGCCCAGTTGGAAAACACTGCGCCGTTTCCGCCATAAGTGATTAGCTCATGCGGATGCTGAGCCACGGAATAATCTAAATTATTCTGAATCATGAGCATAATCGCCGCCGCTTGTTTGCTTTGGGCAGGATACTCGTTTAAGGGACGGGCATACATTTTATAAGTTGGGCGTAGGCGGTACATGTAAATGCGGCCGTAAGTGTCTAGTTCCTTTTTAAATTCAGTTATAAGTTCTTCGTGTTGTGAAGCGTCAAAATAGCGCAAAGCATTACGCAAGGCTAGTTTTTTTTCTTCGGCAGATAATATGTTTTTGCGTTTTGGCGCGTGGTTTATTGTGGTGTCGTAGGCTTGTGGTTGAGGTAAAGGATTGGGAATGCCTTCTAATATTTGTTCTTGAAATGTCATGTAATTTTGAATTGAAATGTTTTTAAAATGGTTTCTAATGAGTCTGGTGAAGACTCATCGATTTAATCAAAATAAAAGACACTAAGGATACCGAATATCGACACGATGGTGTGTATTCGCGACTTTAATACGGTATGTCATTAATAAATTATCCAAACCTTATTTTTTAAATGAATCGGTTTTTTTGTCGTAACCATACGGGCAATGTCTGCAACCACTTTTGCAACAATAACCGCGTTTAAGGTGGTATTGTTCGGTAAAGCAGCGGTAGCCTTCTGGGGTTAGGTAGTAATCGCCTTCTTCTACAGGAATAATTTTCTTCATCTGTCGCAAAGATAATGTAATTTGGAATTATTTTTGAGTAGAGAATAGTTATGATTTTAATTTCGAAATATTTTATTCCAAGAGGTTATTTAGGCATTACACTGTATCCCTTTGTACTTTTAAAAGATGAAGGATTAAAAACCAATAAAGTTTTGATGAATCATGAACGGATTCATTTAAGACAACAATTGGAACTTCTCGTAATTCCCTTTTATGTGTTTTACTGTATTGAATTCTGTATGCGGTTGATACAGTATAAGCATTGGAATTTGGCGTATCGCAACATTTCGTTTGAACGTGAAGCTTATACTAACGAAAAAGACCTCAACTATGTTAGGCAGAGGTCTTGGTTTTCGTTTTTGAAATATGTTTAACTCTTGTAAGAAAAAACGTGTTTTTAACGCTGTATCCCTTAAGTAGCTATGGAGTATCTATACCGTAAGTATGCTGTTGATCGGTGTTGTTTGGTGCTTTTTGTTACGTACTGTTCTCGACTACGCCTGTCTGCCGATAGGCAGGCTCGAACTGACAAGGGGTGTAACATTAATCGCAGTCGAGATACTATTCTTAATAAATGACTTTTTGTGTTTTTGTTTTTCCGTTGGCTAAAGTTGCTTTAATAATAAGCGGACTGTTAGTAGGTGCAAATTGGTCTAATAACACCTCTTGAGTGTTCAGGTTTTTAGTATTAAATAGAGCTCTACCCAATATATCGTAAATGGTAATAGTGTTAACGACATTGGTTTTGCTACTTACTTTTATGTAGTTTTTGGTAGCGAAAATATTAAGGTCGTTTAATGTGGTAGTCTCATCAATACCTAATTTGTTGGCCTCATAAACTAATACAAAGCGGTCGTTAAAGGTGCCAACTTCTGATGAAAATTGATATGGAGCCGTTCTTAAATCGTGTACTTTGTTTTCGTATAGATCTTCCAAGTAAATGTCTTGGTTAGTCGTTTCAAACAGACCGTCTACAGCTGAAATTCCTATGCTGTATACGTCTTTCTCTTTTATAATTACTCCAAGAGGTACCGTATCGGTATTGGTGAATGGGTTGGCTTTACCTTGAACTACAAAGCCTTCATTGTCTATTAAAGAATAGATTGAAGTGGTGTTTGGATCCATAATTATAGCATCGTAAAGCGGATCTTTTGCGTTTACAGCACCATCAAAATAGCCTAACAACATATTTGTCGCTATGTCTTTACTGTTTTTGAGATTAAGCCAAATGCGGTTTTTGGTGTTTTCGGTTCTAAAAAACTCTGCGTTAGTATATTCCGAAGTGTGGGTGCGCATGGCATTGGTGAAATTAAGGGTCTCACTCTGGCTAGGGGTATCCTGGCGCATAAGTACAAAAAAGCCTTGGCAAGAAGCGATGTAACCCGAAAAGCCGCTAGGATCTGATGAACCAGCTAGGGTGTAGGTAATGTAATCGTTAGGATTGTAACTATAAGTTTCGTTGGCGTAAAAAGGATCGTTGTAAGTTGAGCTTGGAGCAGAACCGTGAGTCCAGATACGTAAGCCACCTTCTATAATACCTCCATCTACACTTACATCGCCTTCTTCGTTTGTGTATAGCGAGCCACTGTTGGCAGTTAAAAAAGCATCAGCACTTATAGCAGACGGGTAGGGGTTACCAATTAAGTTCCAATTATCGTCGTATTTGGTAACTTTAGTAGTGTTAGAAGGCCCGTAGTAATCCTCGTCGTTGTACGTGCCTCTGGAAACAGTTACAGGAATAGTACCGTTAGGGATTCTATTAGAACCTCTTAGATACATCGAAAAGTTTGTAGTGTAATTTTCTCCACTTGTATGTCCGCTTGGTCCGCCTTTTACAATGTAACCTTTACCTAATTGCATTGGCGTATTAGAAACTTTACTCCAATTACCAAATTGACCACCATTAGTAGTTGGTTCCCAAATGTATCGGTTGGTAGATGTTGAGATTCCATCTAAATTATATGACATGACAGGGGCAGACCAGTATACGTAGTCGTGATTCTCTATATTTTGGGCAATTCTGTTTATATTTAATTGTCCATGATAATTTTCCGCTACATCATTAAGGTCGGTTGTAGAGGTTTGTATTAAACTAGCGTTATTAAAAATATTTAATTTCGCTTGAAGATCAAGATGTTCATGAACCATTAAATACGAATCGTCAAATAAATTCCATTGGCTGCGTCCATTTTCTTCAGCCATATATAAATTTTTAGTTTCTATTTGGACTATATCTTCAAGTATTACGGTTCCGTCTGCATTAATATCATTTTCAACAGTAACTTTACAATTGTCTTTTAAAGTGAATGTGCTGTTGAAAGTAAGGGCTACATAACTGGATTGTATATTACTGTTGGATAAATGAAATTCACTTGCGGAGTAAATAGTATTTGTAGCATTTATAAGAGAGCCGTTAGAAAAGTTAGCTTCCCCATTATACAAAAAATCTATAGTGTTTACATTAAAGATACTATTTGAAACATTTATGTATCCGTCTGATGTAAAAGATGAAGAAACATTAATTGTACTGTTATCTTCTACGGTTAAATTTTGTAAATAGTAATTTTCAAAATTAGTAGCTGTTAAATCACTGTTAGTAAAGGTGGTGGAATATCCAGAATTAAATTTCTGATTAACAGTTACATCACTGTCGTTTACTGTTAACTCTTGTAAATTTGTGAATTGATTAGTAACCTGTACTGTACTGCCGTTAATTTCCATTGTTGAGCCAGAATCCGAATTGGATATATTTGTAGCGGAAAGGTTACTATCGTCTATATTTAAAGTAGCTGCATTACTGTCATACCCATAAATGTTAACTAAATCGCCATTAATTGTTGCAGAGCTAGAGTTGTCGACGGTTAAGTTTTCTGTGTTTCTAAAATTTCCTGAAACTGTAATTGTACTATTGTCTACAGTAAACGCTGCTACAGAACCATATATTTCATTGGTAATATTTCCTGTGATATTTAATTGACTAGAACTTGATATGTTAGTTTCGAATGCGTTTAAAAGGTCTCCAGAAGTTGTGGTTACCCTACCGTTATTTACGTTTAAGTAACCATCATTTGTAATAGAACCTGAAACTGTTAAGCTGCCTGTGTTTGATATTTCTAAACGTGCTCTGTAATAAAAACTGCCGATGATCGGTAGCCAAGCGGAAGTTTTATCAATTTTAACAGATTTAGCCTGGGCATCAAAATTATTTATAATAGGAGCGTAAATATAATAAGAAATAATTACATCATCATTTATTGTAGGGACTCCCCATGGAGACCAATTAGCAGCTGTATTCCATGAGAATCCAAAAAGACCACTAGGACTCCAAGTTTTAGTAGTCTGTCCAAAACTAGAAAAACTAAAAAGGCATAAAATTATAAGGCAATAATAGGTTTTTAGAGGAGCAATATTTAATATAGAACGGGTGGTTATAGTCTTAATATACATATTGATTGGCGATAAAATGCTTTAAAACTGCTAATATATTAAGTTAATGCATGATGTGCGATATAACAACTAAAATAATCGATAAACGGTATTTTGAATTAATGTAAGAGAGATAAATCTTACTGTTTTAACAAGTAAAAAGCCTAAGAATGCATTTAAAATGTATTCTTAGGCTTGATTTTTATAATTTATATGCGTTGAGTAAAAAGACCTTTTTAAGGGCTTTCTACTACTTAATACTGACTATTAACTGCCTTTAAAATATCACTTTTTGTGTTTTGGTTTTGCCATTGGCTAAAGTCGCTTTAACAATAAGCGGACTGTTAGTAGGTGCAAATTGGTCTAATAGAACGTCTTGAGTGTTCATGTTTTTAGCATTAAATAAGGTTCTGCCTAATATGTCGTAAATGGTAACAGTGTTGACAACATCGGTTTTACTACTTATTTTTATGTAGTTTTTGTTAGCGAAAATATTAAGGTCGTTTAATGTAATGGTGTCGTCAATACTCAATTTGTCGCCTTCGTAAACTAATACAAAGCGGTCGTTGAAGGTGCCAATTTCCGATGAGAATTGATATGGAGCCGCTCTTAAATCGTGTACTTTGTTTTCGTATAGATCTTTTAGGTAAATGTCTTGGTTAGTGGTTTCAAAAACACCATCAACTTTAGAAATGCCTATTGTATAGATATCTTTTTTTGTTGTAATAATTCCTAATGATACGACATCGGTATCCATAAACGGAATTGAGCGTCCTTGAACTACCATAGCTTCATCATCAATTAAAGAGTAAAAACTCATCACGTTATGGTCCATAATTACAGAGTCGTAAAGTTCGTCTTTTTCGTTTGTAGCCCCTTCAATGTAACCGATCAACATATTTGTACTTGTATTGTTAGAATCTGATAAATTCATCCATATACGATGTTTCTCTGCATCATCTGTTTGCGTAGTTCTATAAAATTCTGTGTTGGTATAATAGTCGCTATAGGTTCGCATAGCGTTAGTAAATGTTACATTTTCGTTCAAACCAGTTCCAACGTGTTTCATAGTAACAAAGAAACCTTGACCTGAAGCAATAAATTCACTTTCGGCACTAGGGTCTGATGATCCCGATGCTGTTATGGTAAGGTAGTCGTTTGTATTATAGTTGTAAACGAAATCTTCGTAAAACGGATCGTCGTTATCTTTGCTTATAGCCGTTCCGTGTGTCCAGATACGAACGCCGCCTTCTAATACATCTACATTTTCTGTTAAGAAAGTTGTTATATTTATGGCAGATGGATAAGGGTTGCCAATTAAGTTCCAGTTATCGTCTTCGTTGGAAACGGTGGTCGACGAAGGACCGTTAGTGTAAGAGCCGCCGTTGTAATCACCTCTACTAACTGGCGTTGTTAAGGTGCCATTATTAGGTTTTTGGCCTAGAAAAGAGACAGTGTAAGTTGGGCCTCTTCGAACAATATAACCTTTTCCAGTTTCCATGGTTATGTTCGACACTTTTTCCCAGTTTCCAAAATTACTTTCGTATTTATCAGCATTATCTACCGTCGGGATCCATAGATAGCGGTGAGAGGTTGTTGAAATATTATCTAAGTTGAATGCTTGTGTTGGAGCAGACCAATATACGTAATCTGTACTTCTTTCGGTGTAGGCCGTGCGATCCATCATAAAATTAAATTCAGTAGTGTTTTGACGTGTATTTGTGTCTGTTTCATTAATTTGTATTAGGCTTGAACCAGAATCGATATACATGGTTGTTTGATTGTCGAACTTATTAGCTATGGTTAAAATGGATTCTCCTAGAACCTCTAAATTAGATCCAGAATTATTGTTGGTTAAGGTAAGGCAAGACATAATAGAACCCTCGTCCAAAATAAAATCCCCAATGTTGTTTTCTACATGATTAGTAAAATGTAATGTGCTTTCGTATATGTGTAAACTATTACCTCCAGCATTTTTGAATTCTAAATCTGAAGCGTTAATCGTACAGTTTCTAAATTCTCCACCTTCAGCTGTGGATATTTTGCCGTTAACGATAATGGTTGAATCCGTCCAATTGTTATCGTAAGTGCCAGAAGTGCCTATTTCTAAGTCACCATCTGTAATATCAATATAACTATTTGTTAACACAACACCGTTAGAGTTCCAAGACTTAGCAGAAACCTCACTGTTGGAGATTAAAACAGGTGCAAATGATTTAAAGGTCTCTGTAACGGTTAAAGTACTATTGTTTCTTATAATTAATTCGCCATTATATTCTTTAAATACAGAATAAGCAAAAGCATCTGTGTTATCGATAATAGGGAAGGTTGTTGAAGCGTATGCGATATGTACACAATGTCCAGAAGTAGGCACACCTGTTGGTTGCCAGTTGTTAGGATTATTCCAATTAGAGTCTTCATTGGCGACCCATATTTTAGTACAATCTTCAACAGTTAAAATATATTCTTCAATTTGTCCATTAACAATATTATCGCAAGCATTATTTATTGGACTATTACTCTTTACTATACGCAATTTAGACGTGCCATAAGTGGAGGTAGCTGGAACATTAATTTCGGTAGTTAAAACTTGCCCGTCTTGTCCTGTACTATTAGTTATGGTTCCTAAATCGAATTTTTCATTGTTATCGTTGTAATCGCCATCGTAATTCCAATCGAAAAAGGCGGTAATATAATTGGTGTTATTTCCATTGGTATTACCTTGAATGGAGATACTTGTAGTGGTGTCAGCAATAAGTGTTACAGGATCGTCGCAGAAGAACGTTTCGAAAGCGTCTTCACTTAAACTATTGCTCGTTGTATTATTGGTGTTGGCAATAGTAACATTTGTAATTGGTTCTACTGTGTTTATTGTTGGGGTGCAGTAATCTGTTCCAGTATAGAGTGTGATTCTAATACCTCCATTACCTCCATTACCACCAGGTCCATTGTTGCTCCCATTACTGTGTTTAAAACCGCCGCCGCCGCCGCCGCCAGGTGCTTGACCAGATTTACCTGTGATATTACTTTCTTGACTATTACCTCCAGGAGCAGCAGCGCCTCCAAGTCCACCGTTTGTGGCATTTTCACCTGCTGTAGCAGATATGCCTTCCCCCATATTTTTTTGGCCATTTGTACCACCGCTACTTTCCGCTAAAGTTTCCCATGAGACATTAGGTTCACTGATTTTAGTGCTTTGACTAGGTGGTGTATAATATTCTCCACTGGGGCCGGCACCAGCACCAATTGTATATGTGAAAATATCCCCTTGACTAACAACTATATTTTCTATTTTTGTATATACTCCTGCTTTACCGCCAGCACCACCACTTTGTCTCTCGGAACTATAGCCGCCAGCACCACCACCGCCCCAGAGCTCAATATCTATTTTGGTGACACCACAGGGTACTTCGAATGTTCTATTTCCTGTTAAGGTGTCTATTACCGTTTCCTGCCCAAAACCATTCAGGCCCACCATTGCAAAAAGTAGGAATACAAACAGGTATTTTAAAGATAATTGATTGTGTTGTGTAAAAGTACCGCGGGTAGCGTTTAGAGTAGAATTAATAGCCATAAATCTAGGGTTAAATTATCGATAGCAAAACTAATCAATTCGTGGTCTATTTGTTATTGTGTTGAAAATAAAATAATTACATAATCGATAAACGGTTGTTTTTGGTCGCTGAAAGTGATGTTTATTGCGGAATTTTCATCCTTTTTGTACTAAAAATCGTGCTAAAGGTTTTATTTCCATTACTTTTGCAATCGTATTGGGCTTGTTTTACTGGGTGTATTATGTTGTTTTCTTCAAAAGATTTTTCCGTTCGCAATCAAATTATTCCGTTTTCGGAGCGTTTTACTGGGCAGTTGGCTATAAAGCGCGAAGATGCCATCCATCCGTTTGTAAGTGGTAACAAATACCGCAAATTGTTTTATAATATCAAACAAGCGGCAGCCGAGGAACACACTACGCTGCTTACGTTTGGGGGCGCTTTTTCTAACCATATAGCGGCTGTAGCCTATGCAGGGCAGCAAAGTGGTTTTAAAACTGTAGGTGTTATCCGTGGCGAAGAACTATCAGGGGCAGTAAACCAAAACCCTACCTTACAATTTGCTGCGGCTTGTGGTATGGATTTCAAATTTGTGTCACGTTCTGCATATCGCGATAAGGAAGACGCTAGTTTTTTAAACGCTTTAACTTCAGAATTTGGTCGTGTTTATATAGTGCCAGAAGGCGGTACCAATGCCTTGGCAGTTAAGGGGTGCGAACATATTTTAACCCCCGAAGACGCGCGTTTCGATTATATCTGTTGTGCTGTTGGTACAGGTGGCACCATCGCTGGATTAATAAATAGCAGTCTGCCACACCAAACGATTTTAGGATTTCCTGCCCTAAAAGGTGATTTTTTACAAAACAATATTAGTAAATTTGCCACGAAAAACAATTGGGAGCTTATAACCGATTATCATTTTGGAGGTTATGCCAAGGTAAATACCCAACTTATTGCGTTTATAAATCAATTTAAAACACAATATGGCGTGCCTTTAGATCCTGTATATACTGGAAAGCTTATGTTTGGCGTTATAGATTTGTTGGAAAACCACTATTTTAAACCCAATGCCAATATATTGGTAATACATACAGGAGGCTTGCAAGGTATAGCCGGTATGAATACCCGATTGAAAACCAAAGGCATGCCCTTAATTTTATAAGTGAATGAAACATATTTTTATAGTTGTAGTATTAGTAAGTTTATTGTCTAGCTGTGGGGCTAGCAAACACAAGTCTAAAAGTACCTCGCATAAACACCGTACAGAACGCACATCTACAGCTTCTAAACCTGCACAGACCAAACAAAATAACAATACGCCAGCCGAAACACAGGTGCCTGTGGTTTCTAAACCGGTTACGAGTGTAGAAGAATACATACAACTATACGCTGGTATAGCGGTGGAGGAAATGAAATTTTATCACATCCCGGCCAGTATAACTTTGGCGCAGGGTATTTTAGAGTCGGGTTCTGGTCGTGGGCGTTTAGCGGTAGAGGCCAATAACCATTTTGGTATTAAATGTCACGAATGGACCGGAGACCGTATTTATCACGACGACGATAAAAACCAAGAGTGTTTTCGTAAATATAAAGACCCTAAATATTCTTTTAGGGACCACTCGTTGTTTTTAACCGAGCGTAAGCGTTACGCACAATTATTTGAATTGGATATAGACGATTACCGAGGCTGGGCTCGCGGATTACGTGCGGCGGGGTATGCGACCGACAGAAAGTATCCAGAAAAATTAATTGCTCTAATAGAGCGTTATCAGCTATACCGTTACGACGGAGACTATTCGGGCAAAACCAATACCGTAGTAGTAAAAACAGATGCCAATAACATTCATTTTGTGAAAAAGGGCGATACACTATATTCTATTTCAAAAAAATATAACATTTCAATACAAGAACTTCAACGTATTAACGGATTGAATGATACTACAATTTCTATCGGACAGGAATTGTATGTTAAATCGATGTAATAAAACATATTATGGTATATACACGTAGTAGTGCATTATTTGCAGAGGCAGAACAAGTAATTCCAGGAGGGGTAAACTCGCCTGTTCGGGCTTTTAAAGCCGTTGGTGGAACACCTATTTTTGTAAAGGAAGCCCAAGGAGCTTATTTAATAGATGAAGATGGGAACCGTTTTATAGATTATATTAATTCTTGGGGGCCAATGATTTTAGGTCATGCGCATCAGCCTGTGGTAGATGCGGTTATCGAAAAAACAAAATTAGGAACTTCCTTTGGTACGCCAACAGCTATAGAAACCGAAATTGCAGCCCTGGCAGTAGCTATGGTGCCAAATATCGATAAAATAAGATTTGTAAACTCGGGTACCGAAGCCTGTATGAGTGCCGTAAGGTTAGCACGTGGCTATACCAAAAAAGAAAAAATTATAAAATTTGCCGGATGTTACCATGGGCATAGCGATTCGTTTTTAATACAAGCGGGTAGTGGTGCCGTTACTTTTGGTACGCCAAATAGCCCGGGAGTTACTAAAGGTACAGCACAGGACACATTATTGGCAAAGTATAACGATATTGCTAATGTTACCGAAATTGTTGAAGCAAATAAAGGGCAAATAGCCTGTATTATTCTAGAGCCTGTAGCAGGGAATATGGGCTGTATACCACCTAGCGCTAGTTTTTTACAAGACTTAAGGGCGTTGTGTAGTGCGCACAATATTTTGCTTATTTTCGATGAGGTAATGACTGGTTTCAGATTGGCAAAAGGTGGTGCCCAAGAGCGTTTTGGTGTTCAGGCCGATATTGTTTGTTTTGGTAAGGTTATTGGAGGTGGCTTGCCTGTGGGGGCTTTTGCCGCTAGAAAAGAGATAATGGATTATTTAGCACCTATAGGTCCTGTTTACCAAGCAGGAACATTAAGTGGTAATCCGTTGGCAATGGCAGCAGGTTTGGCGATGCTAAACGAATTGAATAGCGATGCAGAATTGTTTAACCGTTTAGATGAAAAAACCGAATACCTACACAAAGGTATTGCCAAGGTGTTAACAGACCATAAAATAGTGCATACTATAAACCGAACGGGGTCTATGATATCGGTGCACTTTTCCGATATTCCTGTAGTCGATTTCGAAACGGCAGCGTTGGGCAATAACAATATTTTTAAAGCATTTTTTCATGGTATGCTAGAGCAGGGGGTATATATTGCGCCAAGTGCTTTCGAAACCTGGTTTATAAGTGATGCTTTAAGTTACGCCGATTTAGATGCCACTATAAATGCCGTTAATAGTGTAGCTAAAAGCTTGTACGCTTAGTTGTAAAACCGTGTTCGCGTATACCTATGTCATAACAACACTGTTTAAGGCTAGGGGCAATGTTTTTTTCTGAAGTCAATATCCAATATATTGAGAGCTCTATACTGAAACAAAATCCTTTTTTAAAAGGAAAAGCTTAAAAAACAACGTATTGAACCTGTCTTGATAAATTCCAGCTTATTCTTGGATAACTATTAAAAGTCAAGATAAGTTCATTGATTTCAGGCGTTAGTTGAAACTAAGCACTTTTAGAGCAAGACTTTCAGTTTCTACACATATTTTTGCGCCACGAATGCACGAATATTTGACATGGATTTTATAGAAATATTTGTGTATTTGTGGTTAAAACGAATACAAATAATCGGACTTTTAGTCTGTTTTCAAACCTATGGACTTCCAGTCTATAGGGGTTTAGTGGTCTCAGTCGTTAGTTGAAGCTATGCACTTTTAGAGCAAGAGCTTGAGTTTCTATACATATTTTTACGCCACGAATGCACGAACATTTGACATAGATTTTATAGAAATATTCGTGTATTTGTGGCTAAAACGAACACAAATAATCGGACTTTCAGTCTGTTTTCAAACCTATGGATTTCGAGTCTATAGGGGTTTAGTAAAATCTCCATTTATGCTGCTATATTTTTAATCGGTAGCTCAATATCTTTTTTTGTAAACCACACTGTAACTCAGTGCTATTGTTAATTTTAAGTTGATGGTGAAAAATTAAATCCAGGGGTTGGGTTAATATCCTTCTAATTTACAGCGCTTTATCTTGGTAAGCAAATGCTTGGCACCTCCTGACCGCACATGACTGCTTATGACTTAATATGACCTCTTGTGACACGTCCTGACACGTTATGACACTCTATGACACACTATGACCTGTTATGAACCCTCTTGACCGCTCCTGACACAAAAGTGCGATTTTTAAGGGGTTTTGTTCGAGTCTTGTTCGGGATTTGTTCGTCTCTCGCTCGTACATATATTTTAAAAATGGAGGTTTTTAAAACAAATCCCGAAGCACACTACAAGCACAGAGGTAGAATTGCTAGAAAAAGGGTATATTGTTGCAGGAAACAACTTTCTGGAATGGGGGTGTGAGGGAGATGTTAACTAATTAAAAAAAGAAGATAAATTATTGAACATATAAAAACTAACTACAACCGCAATGCATATAATTCATTGCGGTTGAATTCCTAATCGGAATTCAATGCATTTTTACTATCTTCGGCTATGGCCGAAAGAATCCTCGTGGATTTTTATGTGTCGAAACGTAGCCAAACCATTGGTAAACATTAAAATAATATCTTGAATTTAAAGAAACCACATTTGAAGTTACATAAAATAAATGACCAACTTGTACTTGATATTGACACATATGAGCTAACAGATATTATTGACGATTATTTAACAGAAGAAGGAGGTATTGTTTATGAATTCCTTCAAGAATTACCATCGGAAGAATATAGAACATTTCGACTATTCTTTAACGAGAAATGTTCCGAAACTCAATTAATACAGCTGCTAGAAAATTTTACGGATAACGAACTTATTGACATTGTAAAATTTCAATCATAATGTATATTATGGATTGTGTAACATGTTTGAATTACCGTAAGGCTCTATTAATGACCTATGGATAAGTTTTAATAATAGGAAAATTGTATTCAATATTATATTGTTAGAAGTGTACAAACAAAATAAACATGTTGATCATTAAAAAATTCTTAACAAGAACTACGTTTATAAAATCTTATCAGAGACTATTGGATAAAAAGAGATATATAAAGGCTTTCCTAGCGGTTTAGGAAAGCCTCTTTTTTTATATGAAATTTCCGTTACCGTCTAGATATACCTTTTTCTTTAAGGTATCTTTTTTAAGATGGATCTCGTATTCGGTTTGGTTTGCTTTGTTGTGCACGTGTTTAATCTCGCATATTTGAGACGTAATAGCCCAATCTGGATACGTTTTTAAAACCTTAGTGATTATGTGGTTGGGAATGGCTACATCGGTATACCGCTCGAAAGTTTCCAGTACTTCGCCTTTGTTATTGTAGTATACATTAACATAACCGCTTTTGGTTTTCATTTTTATTTGGTATATGCCATCGTAATTATCGTTAAATACATCCGAATTTTCGATGTTGTATAAAGCAATTAAATTTTGAAACTTTCTTACGTATGTAGAATGTTCATGCACATTAGATAAGTTAATGTAGTTGGCATTAACTCCAGTGGTTTTTATGCCCGCACTACTTTTTTCTGCTAGCATAGCTTCCGAAATTCCTACTTCGTTTGGGCGGTTTAAAGCCAATCCGTTTTCTGTTGTTTTTATCTCTTGAATAACTTGACTGTGGCCAATAGAAAGAGATAGTAAACTTAGTGTGATAGTTAAAAGCGTTTTCATGATGTTCTAGATTTAAATTAAACATTAAAGTCTTATTAAATGTAGAATCATTAATAGGGAAGGGCTAATATTTAGTAGTGGTTTTAAGATTGTACAACTTTTAAAGCGTTACAATTAAACTTTTAGGAAGTTTTTAAAGCTGTGCTGTTTAACCTGAAAATTAAAAAATGGCTTTACCGTTTTATAAGTAAAGCCATTTTTCTCTAATACCCTTACCAAGATGTATTAATACGATGTAATAGGATTTAGCATGGTTTCGGCATTAATCTTATCGGAAAACATGCCTTTGTATGCATCAAAGTCAGATGGCAGATATTTGTGTGACTCCTCTTCGGTAAGCGGAGCATCATCTTGTTCTTCTGCAACCTCTAAAGCATTGGTGTCTACAATTGTAAATACAGCAAAGCTTTGAAAACCAGTGTCCGATTTGCCACCAACAGAGTTGGAGACTGCTTTGTTATAAGCTAATCCTTCGTTATTCGGCTCCAACAAGTCGTAAGTCTCTGTAGTATTGCTAGAATACAACGTAGACTCGTACGCTATTGGTATTTCAACATCAGATTGAATTACAACATAATCTGGCGTTTCTGGTTTGTGGTCTTTGGTTATGCTAAATACATTTTCTGCACCTGTAGTATAGTCATCCGATATCGTAATAGCCGTTTTCTTAGATGTCCATTGCGCATTTACGCTGCATAGACAGAGTAAGAACATTACAGTTATTATTATATGGCGTGTCATGATTATAATTTTTTACGTGTTAAAAGAGATAACGGTTATACAAAAACAGGAGAATTATTATAATTCTAGTGTTATATAAAGTTGCCTTTATCGTCTACTTTAACCGTTTTTTTGTCTTTGCCATGAGAGATCATTACCTTATATGTGGTATTGATGCCTTTGTTTTCGGCATAATTGATAGTGCATACATTGGCATCAAATCTGTAATTTGGGTATTGTTTCATAATACTTACAATTACGGCATTTGGTAATGCAATGTTTTCGAAACGTTCTTTAGAGTAAATAATTTTACCCATATCGTCGTATCTCACACTCATGGTACTTCTTTTGCTGTCAAAAACAACATCGTACGAAGCAGCTTCGGAGTTGTCGTACACTTCGGTATTTGCTAAATCGAAAAGTGCTGCATTTTGCTGAGCAATTTTAACGTAAGTAGGGCTGTCTACTAAAAACGTGCTGTTTAAGTAATTGGCATTTACCCCTGTAGTTTTAATGGCCGTACTGTGGTATTTGGCCAGCATGGCATCTGCTTTTTGTTGGCTTTTAGTGTACGCCAAGGCAGTTTCGTCTTCGCTTGTTGGCAACGTATCTGTTGCGTTTTCTAAATCGGTTTGTGCATATATGCTTCCTGCTAGAAGTAAGCATACTGCTAAGGACATTACTCGTTTCATGATTTCTAAGTTTTTTGATTAATGAAATTGATGATAGTCAAAGTTAAATTAGAAAACCAGTTTTTTTAAGCGTGTTAGTACCAGATTTTTAAGAAAGCATTTTTACCTAAGTGTACCTACGTATTTTTTATTAAGTAAATATAAGATGCCTTGTTTTTTCGTATCTTAGTAAGGATGTTATAGTTAGTGCTAACTAACGCTTATTATTAACAGGTTGAATAATTTAAACAGACTTTTACTATTACAATAAAGATACAAATAGAACTAGTTGTTTGTAAGCGTGGAAGTCTCCTATTTAAGAAAGCGTATAAATACCTGATTAATAATTGTTAAAGGTTTGGTAAAGCGAAATAATCCTCAAAGAAACTCAGTTTTTCGTCTTTTTTCTTCATTACTATAATAATATGTGTTAAATGTGTTATGTGAGTGTGAAATTGGTAATAATTAACAGTTTCTGTTAAATTGTTTTTAACTTTTTGTTAATTCGGTAACAGAATCGATAATTATAGTGTCTTTTATGTAACATTATACATTAAAACTTACTTCTATGGGGCGGAAAATACATTTAGTTATTGCAGACGACGTTAGACTTTTTAGGAAAGGCATTCGGTTTTTATTAGAACGGGATGATGCTATTCAAGTCGATTTTGAAGCCAACAATGGGCTAGAATTAATAGCGTATTTAAGGGCTAACAAAGCGCAATTGCCCGATATAGTAGTAACAGATTTAGATATGCCCGAATTGAATGGCGTAGAAGCTGCTAAATTGATTCACACCGAATTTCCTAGTTTAAAAGTCGTTGCCCTAACAGGGTATTTTTCCAAATCGTGTGTGTTAAATATGATTCATTTAGGCGCCTCGTGTTATTTGCCAAAAAGCGCCTTGCCAGAAGATGTGGTTACTGCCATTAAAGAAGTGCACGAATTAGGGTTTTGTTATACCAACGAAGTTTTAAAATACATACACGACGATCTGGCGAACAATAATGGGAAACCTGTAAAGTGCGATTTCGACGAATCGTATTTAACCTCTAGAGAGAAAGAAGTGTTACAGCTTATTTGTAACCAATTAACAACTACCGAGATTGCCGATAAACTATGTATTAGCCCAAGAACTGTAGAAGGACACCGCAACAATTTACTTTTAAAAACCGAGTCTAAAAATGTGGCAGGGTTGGTGACCTATGCCATAAAAAATAATTTGTTAGACTTGTTGGCATAAAAAAAGCAACCTTAAATAGATTGCTTTTTTTAGATATTAAGAACGTCTGTGTGTTCTAGGTTCTTGATTTGGATCTTGTTGAAAATGTCTTCGGTCTTTTCTGTTATTCATTCTGTCTTTGGCTTCATGTCTCTTGTTGGCCATGTTTTCTACCCAAGCTGAATATTGATCGGATTTTAAAATAGACTTCATTTTACTTTTATAAGCAATTTGTGCATCTAACCTTGCTATCATGTGGTCGTACTTGTCGTTTTCTGTAAGTTTTACACCCTTTTCTTTGTTGGCTTTAAACGTTTCGCGTTGTGTTTTACGCGCTTTGGCCTGATTTAAATTTAAGTTGTAAATGTCTTTTTGTTGTGCGTCCGATAAATCTAAAGCGAGTGTCATTTTTTTTGTTTGTAACGTAGCCATCTGCTCGGGTGTAAAGTCGTGCATTGGTCGTTCTTTAGGACCTCTGTCGTGTCTTGGAGCATCATCTTTCTGGTCTTGTGCAAAAGCATTTAACGATAAAAATGCTAAAGCTAAAATCATTATTTTTTTCATGTCTTATTTGTTAAAGTTGTAATTATAAGACGATGATGGTATTAAAAGGTTTAATGTTGTTGAATTTTTTAACAGGAAGTTAACGATAGTAAAAGTGTGTTTTAAAACTGAAAATGTTTGAAGAATCGCTTTGAAGCGTAGTGAATACTTTTATTTAAGTTTGAATTGGCCGACAAGTAATGCGTGATCGGAATTGGAGTGAAATTGTTTGTTCAGTTTTAATGGTTGCCACCTTTTATTCAGCCAAAACTGATCGATTTCTAATACAGGAAAAGCACTCGGCCAAGTGGCTGTTATGCCATTATTATAACTATGGAAACTTTCGAATTCTGTATTAAAGGCCTTAAAGTAAGCACTCTCGTAAGGCGTGTTAAAATCGCCTATAACAAAGTCTATATTGTGTTTTTTTGCAATGCGATGAACCTTTTGCAAATCGGAATGTTTCGATTTAAACGGATTGGCCAAAAGATCGGTAATCAGCACCGTAATGCTATGATTTTGTATGGTAGTTGTTACAAAATTATATTTGCTACTTGCCGAAATGTCGCCATAAAGTACATGGTTAATAATGCCTTTAACAGCAATAATCATTTCGCCATTTAAGGCTTTAATTTGGTAGTCTGGGTAGTGTCTGGTAAAGGTTTCTAAATCGGATTTTGGTATGTTTTTGGCTTCAACCAAAACAATGATTTCTGGCTCTAAGGTCTTCATATTTTTAAAAATCAAATCCAAAGGTAACTGTTTCGGCCTTGCAATATTCCAATATAAAATAGCATGATTGTAAGCTGTTTCTGCCTTAACTGTTTTGTCGTTTGTATAGTAATAATTAGTAAACCAAAATACGGCTAGTAAAATGTTGAGTCCTAGCAATATTATAAAAAGCGTTTTGTTTTTATAACATATACATTGCACAACAAAACCATAGGCTATAATAAAAAGTAAGGGACAGGCAAAAAAAATGAAAACAAATGGGGCAAACCTATCTTTAAAAATAAAGTGAACGCTTAACAAAAAAGCATACCCTAAAATAAGGTATGCTTTGTATTTAAATAGGAGTGCCAACATAAGTGTGTTGTCTTATTTAATAGACAGATTTATTTAATCTGCTAAAGCAACAAATAAACCGTCGTCTGTCTTGTCTACTTTCGCAACACCTAATTTGGTTAGTCCTTTAATGGTTTTATCCCATTTTTTATTACTTAAACCAGATTGCGATTTTAAAGTGTTTAAATCGATTGGAGTATTAGATTTTAAAATGTTGAATACTGCTTTTTCGTCTTCAGACATTTCTACTTGTTTTTTCTCTGGACGCATCTGTGGAAAGAACAATACCTCTTGTATAGATTGGTTATTGGTTAAAAACATAATTAATCTATCCATACCAATACCCATTCCAGATGTTGGTGGCATGCCGTATTCTAAAGCTCTTAAAAAATCGTGATCTATAAACTCGGTAGCTTCGTCGTCTCCTTTTTGAGCTAATTTTAATTGGTGCTCGAAACGTTCGCGTTGGTCTATCGGGTCGTTTAATTCGGAGTAGGCATTGGCAATTTCTTTACCACATACCATAAGTTCAAATCGTTCGGTTAAATCTGGATTATCTCTGTGTTCTTTACAAAGCGGACTCATTTCTTTAGGGTAATCGGTAATGAAGGTTGGCTGAATGTAGTTGCCTTCGCATTTTTCGCCAAAAATTTCATCGATTAGTTTGCCTTTACCCATAGTCTCGTCTACTTCAATCCCCATGCCTTTGGCTGCTTCGCGAATGTCTGCTTCTGATTTTCCTGTAATATCAAAACCTGTAAAATGTTTTATAGAATCGGCCATAGTAACACGTGCGTAAGGCGCTTTAAAGTCGATCTCGTGTTTACCAAAAGTAGCTTTGGTAGTTCCGTTTACGGCCATAGCACAGTGCTCTAAAAGGCGTTCGCAGAAATCCATCATCCAGTTGTAATCTTTGTAAGACACATAGATTTCCATAGCGGTAAATTCTGGATTGTGCGTTCTGTCCATACCTTCGTTACGGAAGTTTTTAGAGAATTCGTAAACCCCATCGAAACCACCAACAATTAATCGTTTAAGATATAGCTCGTTAGCAATTCTCATATATAAAGGAATGTCTAAACTGTTATGGTGGGTAACAAACGGGCGTGCAGCGGCACCACCTGGTATAGGTTGTAAAACAGGAGTTTCTACCTCAAAATATCCAGCGTTGTTGAAGAAACTACGCATGGCATTAAACAATTTAGTACGCTTTACAAATACCTCTTTAACATGAGGGTTAACCACTAAATCGGCATAACGCTGTCTGTAACGTTGCTCTGGATCTGTAAAGGCATCGTGTACTTTACCTTCGGCATCTACACGCGGTTGAGGTAAGGGGCGTAGCGACTTACTTAAAATGGTAAAGTCTTTAACCATTACGGTTTTTTCGCCTACTTGGGTTTTAAACAATTCGCCTTCTATACCTACAAAGTCACCAATGTCCAATAATTTTTTGTAAATGGTGTTGTATTTGGTTTTGTCGTCTCCGGCGCAAATTTCGTCGCGGTTAAAATACACTTGTATACGGCCTTCGCTGTCTTGAACTTCGGCGAAACTGGCATTACCTTGTATACGTCTAGACATTAATCGGCCTGCAATTATCACTTTTTTACCTTCTTCAAAATCCGATTTGACCTGTTTACTGTTATGGGTTAAAGGAAAAAGATCTGCTGGATACGGATTAATACCTAACTCGCGAAGTTTGCTAAGCTTTTCTCTTCTTACGATTTCTTGCTCTGATAATTGCGACATACTAAATGATTCTGTTTTTATTTTTAACGCACAAAGATAATTACTATTGGTAACTATATCAATAGATTGTTATTTAAAAACAAAATAGATTTTAATAGGTGTAACTTTTAAGGGATAAGGGCGTCCAATAGTTAGTTCATCAATTAAAAAAAATCAAATTTCAATGAGTATTTGGAGAGTTATCTTGTCTATAATTTGTCCGCCGTTAGCGGTGCTAGACAAGGGGTGTGGATCTGTAATTATCGTGTTTTTATTGTGGTTATGCGGTTGGGTGCCTGGCGTAATCGCTGCTTTGGTTATATTAAATAATCCGAAATCATAAAAAAAGCTTGTCTTTAAATTCATTCTTAAAGACAAGCTCTTAATTCTTATATTTATAAAAACCACTTATTTGTTGAAAGCGGTAAGTACTTCGCTACTATCTAATTTTCCGTTTTTCTTGTAGTTTTCTGTTTTTACCACACCTACGCCTTTAGCAAGCCATTTTTTAGAAACCGTGTGTTTGGTTATAAGCATTTTTAGTGTTGTTTCGCTTTCTATAATTATACAATCAAAAGTACCGGCAGGAACGGTTATGGTTTCTTTGCCTGTAACTTTTCGATTTATAGTGCTTACTTTAAAATTCATAGCCATAGATCCAGCATCTATGTCCATATTCATGTTGGTGTCTGGTAGTGTTTGGCCTTTTTCTAACTTGTTGGGCAGATAGAAATTTGTGCCATCTATCTTTACATCCATATCCTTATCTTTAAGTTCGCTGGCGAGTCGTTTACCTATAAGTGAATTAAAGTCTATAGTTACGCCGTCATTTTCGCAAAGCATCTCGTAAGTTGCATTAAGGGTTTCGCTGCCGGCGTTATCTTTTACTACAGTGTGTATTTCTGCTTTGTTCCCAGAGGCGCTAAGCACTTCGTTGTGGGTAACAGATTCTATGCTGTTTTTTTTGTCGTAATGTGTGATTTCATAAGTTGTTCCGGGAGTCATAGGAAAGTATTCACTACAATTTTGAGCCCAGCCTATTGCAGATAACATGATGACAACCATGGTTAAACTTTGTTTAAGGTGATGTTTTAAGGTTTTCATTAAACACATATTTTTAGGTTATTAGTATTATAAAAATATCAATTATATATTAAAAAGGAAATTCAAATTAAAATCGTTTAATAAGCTTTATATTTGTGGCTTGCTAAACAATCAATACTTATGAAATTACAAAATGTACTCTTGTTAATATGCTGTGTTTTTTTAATGTACAGTTGTCAATTTACCGAAACTATTTATATTAACGATGATGGAAGTGGTAAAATGTCTTTCGCTTTTGACGGATCTCAATTAATGGAAATGGGCGGTAATGATATGATGGGCGCCGATGAAAAGGTTGTAGATTCTACCATAGTGTTTAAAGATTTTTTAGAAGCAAAAAAGGATAGCATAGCCGCATTGCCACAAGCCGAACAAGAGCGATTAAAAGCTTTGGAAGATTTTAAAATGCATATGTTAATAGACCCTAAAACACAAAAGATGGTAATGGATATGTATACCGAATTTGATGATGTAGATGGTTTGCAGGATATGTTTAATTTAATGAACCAAGCCAATACGCTTAATAGTCAAGACGACGAGGCTCAAAAAGGCGCTAATCCGTTTTCGGATTTAGCTTCGGGCGAAGCCACTCAAGTAGATTACACGTATAAAAACAATGTGTTTAAGCGTAAGGTTGAAATTATAGATCAGGCAAAGCTAGATGCTGTAACCGATAGTATTGGCGATGCCGAAATGATGCTCGCAGCATCAACTTATGTGTTGAATTATCACTTTCCAAAACGTATCAAATCGGTGTCTTTAGAACAAGCAAAATTTAGCGAAGACCACAAAAGTTTTTCGGCCGAAGTTAATTTTAAAGCCTATATCACCAATCCTGAAAGTTTAAATGTAGAAGTGATTTTAGAAGATTAATCCAGTGAATAAAACCGTACAAGTACAAGATTTAGGTGTAAAAGATTACAAAGCGACTTGGGATTACCAGGAAAGCTTATTTAAAGGCATACTCGATGTTAAGATAAAAAATCGTCGTGAAGATGCAAATGCAGTTACACCAAATTACTTGTTGTTTGTAGAACACCCCCATGTGTATACTTTGGGTAAAAGTGGCGATTTGTCTAATTTGTTGCTTAACGAGCATCAGCTTGAAGCGAAACATGCTAGTTTTTATAAAATTAATAGGGGTGGAGATATCACTTACCATGGGCCAGGCCAAATTGTAGGTTATCCTATTTTAGATTTAGATAACTTTTTTACCGACATACATAAATATTTACGGTTTTTAGAAGAGGTTATTATTTTGACTTTAGCAGAATATGGACTTCAGGCCGAGCGTAGCGAAGGCGAAACAGGTGTGTGGTTAGATGTTGGTACGCCATTTGCGCGTAAAATTTGTGCTATGGGTGTTCGTGCGAGCCGCTGGGTAACCATGCATGGTTTCGCACTTAACGTCAATGCCGATTTAGGATATTTCGATAATATCATTCCCTGTGGCATTCGGGGGAAAGCTGTAACATCTTTAAATGTGGAATTGGGGGTTAAAACAGTAGATTTAGAAGAAGTAAAGCAGAAACTGCTAAAACATTTTAAAACACTTTTTGAAGCGGAATTATTATTTTAGTTGATGGTTGATGGAATAACATAGAAAATAGAACGTATAGAAATTCACTTCTAACTAAATTTTAGTCCAGCATCTAGAGTTCTAGCTGTCTAGGGGCTAATAGCTCACTACTCAATACTAAAACCTCACTACTAAAACGCTACCCTTCGGTATTAAAATACACTTTGTAATAATACATTTTTTTGTCCTCGTCGAAACCGCGTTCCAAATATTCGCTTGCAGCATCGGGAGCATCAATATCTAGTTTAATTTGGATTTGCGTGTCGAGTTTTATTTCCGATTTAATTTTTTGTTTTTGTTTTTTTACAACAGGTTCGGCAATATCAAACTGATTTAAAATAAGGACATCTTGCTCGCCTTCGAACGATTTTTTATAGTCGTCGAATAAGGTTTTGTGCTTGTCGTCTTCAAAAACTTCTTCTTTAAATTCTTCAACATTTACAAACTCCCGTTCTTTAAAAAAGTCAACTGTTTTCGCTAAAAAGATACTTTGTTCTTGGTTGCCATAGCTGGTTTTTAAAACCTCGGTCGAGAATTCTTTACAAAGTTCTAGGTAGTTTTGTGTGTGCGAATTATAATCGTTAGCGTATTTAATATTCAAGAAGTTGTTAATCCAATATTGGGCATCGTAATTGTTGTTGTCTACTGTAAAAACAATCGGCCCTTCGGCGTCAGTCTGATTTAAAATGAGGCAGCCTTTATCCACTTTTTTAGTGTTAATACCTTGTTGTACGGCCACATCGTAACTGTTGTTTTCGAGATAGGTCTGGAAAAAGTTAGATTTACTTTCAATTTTAAAAATACCTACAGCGTTGGTAGTAATTTCGTTGAATTCTATACCTTCAAAAAGTGCAACAATAACATCGCCTGTTTTTATTTGTGCCGAGTTAGATTGTTCGTACAAATGCTTTACAATGTTTTTAGAAACCTCAATAAAATTAGCGTCGTCTTCAAAAATAGTTTCAGCATAATTGTTTATCTCATTTAATTTTATGTTGGCATGATGGTGGAAACGGTGACTTTGTACTACCGTGCCAAAAGGACGCAATAAAAACGGCAGCATAAGGTCGTAGCTAGCTTCGTCAAACTGAACTTCTTGTTCGGAAAACGCATTCTTGGTATCGTTAAATTTATTTCCAACTTTATGGATTATAAATCTTGTTATCGCGGCATTGGTACGTTTTATCATAACGAAAAATTAAATGGTTTTGGGTTGCAATAGTACTAAATTGCAATGCTTTTTTAAGTTAAAAACTTAATTAATTTGATAGATGATGATGGCGTTGTCGTTTCCTTTAGTAACGCATTCTATTGGGCCGTCTTTGTCTAAATTTGCTAAGTCTATGCTACTGGTACCGTACACAGGAAAATTAGATATTGGTTCGGATTGACTATCAAAAACATATACCTTTTGGGCTTGTAAATCGGTTGTACTTACGTAAATTTTGTTGTTAACGTAGAATAGTTTTACAGGTGTGTAACTTCCAAAATCCATTTCTAATGTTTTGTCTTTAATGGTTAACACATTTCCCGATTGCGATACAAGTGTACGCGAGGTAGCATCTATACTATGGCGTTCCAAAAGGTTAATGTTTTGCGAAGCCACATTGCCCTTTAAATCGACTAACACTAAAGCGCCATTTTCGGTTGTTGTTGTAAATTTATTATTGTAAAAATACACAGCTTGGTTGGAGTAGTTGTAGTTGGTTTTAGGAGTAATACGTTCTTGGCCTGTACGGTTAAGAATGTATAATTTGTTTTGAGTTTTAAAAACCAAGTAATCTTTTCCTTTTTCTCTAAAATGTTGCGGTTTGTGAATAATCGTGCCATTGGCTTTGTTAAACTTAAATCCGTTTACACGTTTGCCTTTAGCATCGTACATTAATACATTACTGTCTTGAATAACTAATAACCTGTAATTTTTGTTATTGTCGTAATCGAAAACAGCTAAAGGTTGTGTTATTTTATCTTTGAAATTTTGAGGAAAAGGAGCGACGTCTTTTCCGTTTCGGTCTAAAACATACAGCTTGTTTGCTGTAGTAAAGGCCAATTGTAAACGGCCATTTTTGTACATGTCTATTTGCGAGATGTCACCAAGTACGGCGCCTTCTAATTGTTTTTTCCAAAGTATTTTTCCTTTGTTGGAAATTAAATACAGGTTATTGTTTACATCTTGAACAACAACATCTTTTTGTCGAGTAATGTGATTGGTTACAAATTGTGGGTGATTTAAAATGTTAGCATCCAGTTTAATGTTTAATTCTTCCGAAACGGCATTTTCTACTGTTCTTCCTTTTTCTTTTTGAATAACTGCATTAACATGGGCGAAATCTTGATCGTATATATATTGAATGGCAGATGTTTTGTAATTAGCCGTGTTAATATTTAAATCTGAACTAAAATTTGAAGCTAAAATACTGTTTAAAGTCGTGCTCGATCCCACAAGTAACAGGCTAGATGCATTGCTTAAGTCTTGCTTTATATTGGTGTAAAAATCTCTGTCGGCAAACGTAGCTTTGTTTTGTTGCGATGCAATAATGTGCTTTAAATAGTCTAAAGAGTTGGCGAAAATATAAAACGAATCCAGTTCGCAATAATATGTAGCATCTTGTGTTCGAATAAATGGACTGAATAGATTAGGGAACCATTCTGGGTGTTCGAAAGTTTTAATTTCTATCTGTCTAAATTCTTCAATCACTTCTTGCGAATATACTAAAGCTTCGTCTGTAGCCAAGTGGTCTAAACTGTAAAAAGCAATGGCAAGTTGTGCTTTATCGTGCATAATGCCAATTTCATTAGTACTATCAAAAAGAGTAGTCTCTGGAGCATCGGCGTGGTGGTAAGCCACCAGATTAGCTTGAAAACTACTAAAATCATGGTACGTAATACTCATAAATGCATCGCTATCTGCTGGGGTAATATTGGCTAATTTATTGTCTTGTGGTATTGTGTTTTTAAATACATTAATAAGGTATTCTGTAGAGTCTGGTGCTTTTGTAATACCATTTAAAGTAATTTGGTCTTGCGTAATATCTGTGTCTAAAGCAAGATATTTTGTGAAGGAAGAAAAAGTGATTGAATCTTCAACTCTAAACAAGTTTAAGTTTTTGTTGTAATCGCTATCTAAAATTACAGCAAAAGTTTTGTCGTTTCCAGTTGTACTGTAAATTTTTTCAAAGGTTGGGTTTACTGGTTTTGTAGTAACACTATTTTCGATAATCGATTTTGATGTCGAACCAATAAAGATGCTATCTATTACAATACTGTATAATGTTTTGTTTTTAATGTTAGCCGTCGTTATGTTATGGTTTTTAAAAGTAGTCGCTGTTTGTTTTATCGGGTTTAAGGAGTCGGTTTGGAATAAATCTTTACTGTATTTTGTAATAAGAGTCACTTGAAGACTGTCGGCATTGTCTTTAGAAAAACAGAACACAGTTTCGTCTTCTGGTGTAAAGGCATCTAAAACACTAAAATGAGTGTTTACAGTATTATAAATTGGTGTATTAGAAAACTCTTGAATCAGGGTATTGTTTGTTAAGCTGCTTTTTAACTCTTCGAAGTTTGAAGTTTTTATAAGCGAAATGGTATTTTCTGGAACAAAATCTAAAAGATTGGGTTTAGAATGGTTTGTAGTTGTGCAAGCTAATGCTAATAAAGAAAAAATAATGGCCAATCCAAGCGCTCTCATAAAGGAATTTTTTTACAAATATAAAAATGTTATAAATCTAATTTTAATTGATCTGGTAGTAATCTAAAAGATTGTCTGTGATATTTTGTAACGCCATATTTTTTTATGGCTTCGCGGTGTTCTTTGGTTGGGTAGCCTTTGTTTTTTTTCCAATTGTACATAGGAAATTCTTCGTGAATGGTGTTCATATAAGCGTCGCGATACGTTTTTGCCAATACTGAAGCCGCAGCAATATTTAAAAATTTACCATCGCCTTTTATAATTGTAGCATGCGGTATGTCGTTATAAGGTTTAAATTTGTTGCCATCTACACTAATAAATTGAGGTTGCGGAGTGAGTTTTGTTATGGCTTCTTGCATGGCCAAAATGGAAGCGTTTAAAATATTAATCTCATCGATAACATCTGGAAAAATATGAGCGACTCCAAAACTAATACTCTCTAATTCTATAACAGGTTTTAAGGCATCTCGTTTAATTTCTGTGAGTTGTTTGGAATCGTTGAGGATAGAATTTTTAAAATCGTCGGGCAGTATCACGGCAGCAGCGGTAACCGGCCCCGCCAAACAGCCCCGACCAGCTTCGTCTGTACCACATTCAAATTTGTATTTAGAATAGTTTAGGGCAAGCATTTAAATTATGTTTTGATTTATTAATGGTATCATATTTTGTATTTACCTTTGCAAGGTCTAAAAAATAATTATGAAGCAACTCATTCTATCATTCTTTTTATTGTGTTTTTCTTTGCTGGCACACGCTCAAAATTTTACAGTACCAGAAAAAGGTCAAAGAACAGAATCAAGTAATGGGCTTCAAAATAATTTAAATTCACGTTCGTCGGATACCGTTAGTACGAAAGCAGGTACTCAAAAAGTGGGGAAGATCGATCAGTATTTAATCATTTCTAGTGTAAACGATACCACGTTTGTAGATACTACCTTAAATATAAAGAAAGACTATAAGTTTAATTACCGCAGGAAAGATAATTTTAATCTGATTTCTTTTTCGAATATGGGGCAAACTTATAACACGCTTAGTTACAATTTTAAAAGTGAGCAGCTAATGCCCGGTTTTGGTGCCCGTGCCAAAATGTTTGATTTTTATAGTGTAGAAGACATTGTGTATTACCACGTGCCAACGCCTTTTACCGAGTTGTTTTATAAAACGGGTTTCGAACAAGGACAAGTGGCTAGCGGTTTGTTTACCGTAAATACGTCCGAGCGATTTAATTTTTCGGTGGCCTATAAAGGCTTGCGTTCGTTAGGGAATTATCAAAATTACATATCGAGTTCGGGGCACTTTACCTTTACAAGCAATTATAAAACTAAAGACGAACGCTATATCGCGAAAGTTCATTTTGTTGCGCAGAATATTAATAATGAAGAAAATGGCGGACTGACAGACGATGAACTACAATATTTTGAATCTGGAGATCCAGAATTTTCGGATCGAGGTGTTTTTGATATGAATTTCCAAAATGCCGATAATACTTTAAAAGGAAAACGATTTTATTTAGATCATACCTACCATATTGTTAAACCAGCAGATTCGTTGGCAAACCATAGTTTAAATGTGGCTCACATTATGAATTTTGAAGATACTTACTTTCAATTCAACCAAAGTGCCCGAGATACTATTTATTTTGGATCTGCTTTTAAAACTCAAAATTTAAGCGACCGAGCTACATTAGAGAATTTTCATAATCAATTACAATTAAATTATGGAAATAGAATTTTAGGTAACCTTCAGTTTAATACCAGTTGGGACAATTATAACTACGGATACGACCAAATTGTGATTCTGGACGGTAATCGTATAACCAACAGATTAAAAGGAAATGTAATTGCGGTTGGTGGTAAATACCATAATAGTTTTGGTGGGTTTGAAATTAATGGTGATGCAGGTTTAAATGTTACGGGAGATTTTAGTGGTAATTACATAACTGGGCAAGCAGGGTATAGGCTTAACGACGATTTGGCTTTTAGTGCGGCAATCAATCACAATGCCAAGCAACCTAATTATAATTTTTTATTGTTTCAGAGCGATTATTTAAACTACAATTGGCAGTCAAATTTTAGTAGCGAAAAAACACAGCAGCTTAGTTTTAAGGTCGTGTCAGATAAATATGTTAATTTAGATATCGATTATTCTACAATTAGCGATTATGCATATTTTAAGAAAGATTCGCTTGGTGGTGTTAAACCATTTCAGGATAATACCACGATTACTTACTTACGTGTTAAGCTAGATAAAGAAATAAAAGTAGGGCATTTTGCACTGGCGAATACTATTATGTACCAAAATGTACAAGATGACAACAAGGTGTATAATGTGCCAGAATTTGTAACGCGAAATACCTTATATTATAGTAACGAACTTTTTAAAAAAGCACTGTATTTACAAACAGGAATAACATTCAATTATTTTAGTAAATATAACATGGATGCTTACGATCCGCTTTTGGGCGAGTTTTATGTGCAAAACGATACGGCTCTTGGTGGTTATCCCAGATTCGATTTCTTTTTAGATGCTAAAATACAAACAGCCCGAATTTACTTTATGTGCGAACATTTTAACTCTGCATTTACGGGTTACAATTATTATTCTGCACCCAATTACCCATACCGCGACTTTACCATTAGGTTTGGTATAGAATGGAATTTCTTTTTGTAACGGCTTTATGTGTTTCATTTTGTATTAAGTCCATTATCTATGCTTTAGGTTTAGAGGGTTTTACTTATATTCGCTGTATATAAGCTCTAACTTATCATTTACATGAAAATACAAAGTTGTCTCTTATTTTTAAGTTGTGTGTTTTTTTGCAGTACTACTTTTGGACAAATAAATCAAGAAATCCAAACAACAGATGCAGAAGAGCAATACCCTTATGTATTACCAATTTGGGGGCAAAAAGTGCAAGAACGAGGCATGGCTGATCAATTGCAATTGCCGTTTGGTGTTAACATAAACTATGTAAATGCCTTTGTCGAGCTGGATGTTACCGAGTTTGAAATGATGATTAACGGTCACGATCTTTCAGGAATTATTAATACCGAAACATTAAATTTTAAAGAAGTAAGTGCAACTACTAATGGTGTAAATGTAAGGGCCGATGCTTGGGTGCTTCCTTTTATGAATATATATGCGTTATTTTCTTCTGTAAAGGGGGGAACCAATGTTTCGCTACAACCAGCATGGACTAATGAGGTTGGAGAAGTTGTACTGCAATTACCAGAGTTTTCTTCGAATGTAGATTTCGATGCGATAGCCTATGGTCTAGGAACGACTTTAATTTTTGGTTGGGATAATTATTTTTCAAGTGTCGATATGAATTATTCGGCAACCAATACCGAAATTTTAAAAGATAATATTGGCTATTTAACCTTGTCTGGGCGTTTAGGCCATAGGTTTGGATTAAGTAAAACGAAAAAGGATTTTTTTGTAGCGCCTTATTTGGGGGTGATGTATAGAGATTTTGTAGGCGCTCGAGGGAGTAATGGTTCTATACGTATGGACGAAGTGTTTCCAGATTTAGAAACTACTTTTAACGAAAAAGCCAATGAAAAAATAGCAGAAAACCAAGCCGTTATAGATAATCCGTCAACTTCAATAGCCGAACGTGTAAAATTAGAAGCACAAAATCAAGCCATCGAAACAATTCAAACACGAATAAATGATAGTGGAGCCTTTAGTGCAGAGATTGATTATTTTATACGAAAGGATCTTATTCAAACTGTAACCTTTCAATTCGGATTCAACTTGCAAATCAATAAAAGTTGGATGTTACGCGGTGAATATGGTGTAGCAGATTCCCAACGTTTTTTAATGACAGGTCTTCAATATCGTTTTGGTGTAAAAAAGAAAACCATCAAATAAAAAGTCTTTAAGCAGAACATGTAAAAGACTTTAGTTTTTTTGAAGTTTATAGGTTTTGAAATATATTAAAGTCATACTTGTTCTTAGTGTCTTTTGCTGTTACTTAAACAGCTCACCAATCTTTGCGCAAGATTCCATTTCGTTTTTTAATAAAATTTTAAAAGGAAAACCCAAACCGCCGCCAGAAAAGGGGAGTTTCTATTTTTCGCCATTACCTGCATTAAGTGTTAATCCTGCCCATGGGTTTATGTACGGTGTTGCAGCGTCTGCAAGTGGCTATTTAGGAAATCCAGAAGACACAAAAATTTCCAATGCGTTTATTGCGGCTATTTTTACCACAAAGCAGCAGTTTATCTTTAATTTAAAATCGACTGTCTATTCCGAGCAGAATACATTTTTAGCTTTAGGCGATTGGCGATATTTAAATTCATCGCAAGAAACTTGGGGGTTAGGTACAGGGTCGCAATCTGCTAGATTGGCTTATACCGATTTTAATAATTTTGAAGGAAACGTACAAGGTGTAACCGAAGCTAATAATTTAGAGTTCGAATTGATACGTTTTTACGAAACAATTTTACGGCGATTAGATACTACACCACTTTATATTGGGTTAGGTGTACATATAGATGTGTTTAATAAAATTAAAGATCCGCTTTTAGACCTGGAAGCTTCGCCAAAACAAATTACACCTTATTATGCATACAATGCCTATTATGGGTTTCATCAAAATAAATCTAATTTAATAGGACTTTCTGCAAATGCGGTTTACGATTCGCGCGATAATGTTAATACGCCTTATTCTGGCAGATACGCGATGTTAAGGTTTAAGTACAATCCAGAATTTCTAGGCAGCGATAAAACATCTTCCCAATTATGGTTAGAATACAGAGACTATTTAAGTATTAAAAAGGATCATAAAACCATTTTAGCATTTTGGGGTTATGCAAATCTTACGCTTTCTGGCGATTTACCGTACATGAGTTTGCCAGCTTTGGGCTGGGATCAATATGCTAAATCAGGAGAGCCTTATGCTCAAGGGCGTTTTAGAGGGGATAATCTCTTATTTTCTGCTGTAGAATTAAGGCAGCATATCTGGGCGACTAAAAATAATCCTAGATTTTTAGGAGCTGTTGGTTTTGTAAATGCAACAACAGCTAGTGGAGCGGGCAATGGTATTGCCTTGTTTGAGTATATAAATCCGGGTTACGGATTAGGACTTCGTATAAACATAAGTAAAAATGCGCGCACAAATATAGGGTTGGATTATGGTTGGGGAAGTTATGGTGCAACTGGTTTCTTTTTGAAGCTTAACGAAACGTTTTAGTTTTTTTTGAATAGAAAACTATATAAAGAGCGAATACGTCTAAATAGAAAAAGTAAGAAGTATAGCGTATTTGGCTTGATAGACACTAGATGCTTTATCCATTAATATAGTCTGTATTTATTATAATCGATATAGTATTTTGAAGCGAATTATTAAGCGTTTTTATAAATCTGATAGTATTTGTAATTGCAACTCGCATAATTCCAGCGTATTAAAAAATAATTCAAAAAAACACATTAAAAAGTTTGTTTGGGAAGAGAAAAGGGTTGTATATTTGCACCCGCTTACGGCGAGAGGGATATTAGAAAAGGAGTAAGCAAACGTTCATTTACAGGCAAGCGATAGGGTTTAAAATTAAATTTAAAAAATATCAAAAAAAGCTTTGTAGATTTAAAAAAGGTTGTACATTTGCAGCCGCTAAAAACGGCAACGTTTTTAGAAAGAAAAGTTCATTGTAA
>JAUIBP010000003.1 GCA_030427735.1 Bacteroidia bacterium
TGTACAGCAAACACACGTTTCGCTTGAAGGTCTTTAGCAGCTTGTAAGGGCTGTCCGGGTAAATTATGAATGTAAGGCCAGGCTTCATTATATTGTCCGTTTTCTAAAATGACCAAATCAAACGGTCCGTGCGCATCACCAATAGCTTTAAAATGCGTGTCGTAACCACTATCGCCACCTAAATATAACTTTAAACTTGGGGTTTGTAGCACAAAAGAGGTCCAAAGGGTTTTGTTTCTTAGAAATCCACGTCCGGAAAAATGCCGCGCAGGGGTTAAGGTAACTGTAAAACCAGGATCTAACGAAATTTGGTCGTGCCAATCTTTTTCAATAATCGTATTTGGTGTGTAGCCCCAACGTTCCAGATGCGCACCAACGCCTAAACCACAAATAACCTGTTTTACTTTAGGTTTTAGAGCCGTTAACGTTTTGTAATCCACATGGTCGTAATGGTCGTGAGAAATAAAAAGATAGTCAATTTCTGGGAGGTCTTCAACGCCATAAGTATTGGTACCTTTAAAGGCTTTCATAGAACCTGGAATGGGTGATGCATTACCACTAAACACGGGGTCTACTAGCATCCGTTTTCCGTCTATTTGCATAAAATACGACGAGTGTCCAAACCAAACCAACACATCTTGGTTGCGGTCTAGTTTATGTAAATTGGTTTGAATATGCGGTAGGGCATGGGTGGGCTGCTTTTTTGGTGTCGCCTTAAAAAACTGATTAATTATGATGCCTAACATCGAATAATTTTCTGCCAATGCCGGGGTGTGATGTAGGTTTTGGAATTGCCCATCTCTGTAATTTGGCGATGCTTTAATGCGTTCTAGGCGTTCGCCTTTAGGTAACTCTCCAAATTGGGGCTGCTTCATAAAAATATAAGTAGCAGCTATAAGTATAATGACTATAAATAGAAAAATGATCATTGTTTTTTTTAATACTGAAGCTAAGGTTTTAGCCATGAATAATTATATAATGTATTGTGATAAGGAGCTGTAGAAACAGCGGGCGAAAGATATAAAAATTAAAGCAGATAGCGTGTTGAAAACTATGGAGGAAAATGATATTAAGAACTTTTTATGATAAGGACTAATAGTTGTGTTAATCTTTTCTAAAAAACACGTTTACAGATAGTTTTACTAGCATTACAATTATGTAATGCCTGTTTATATGGCTATCTTTGATAGACATTGACATATCTAATAACTAAAACAAAGTATCATGAACCATTTAAAAGATTTATTTCTACATAGTATACAGGATATTTACAGTGCCGAACAGCAGTTAATAGAATCTACTCCAGAGCTATTGGATTATGCTAGCGATTGTGGTATTAAAAGAACATTTAAGACCTTATTACATGATGTTAAAAAGCATAAACACAGAATAGAAGCTGTATGTAAGTCATTGCATATACATCCAACTGGTCGGGTTTGCGAATCTATTAAAGGACTTATATCCGACACCCAAAACTTAGTAGCAACTGTAAAGGATAGAAATATTCTAGACGCAGGTTTGATAGCCAATGCCTTACGGGCTGTGCATTACGAAATTGCTGCGTATACGGTTTTAGTAAGGTATGCACAAGAATTATTATATTCAGGTGCGGCAGCAACTTTTCAAGACTCTTTAGACGAGGCGGAGCTTGCTGTACATGCGTTAGACAGTTTAAGCGCGTATCGTTTAGACCAAAGGGTTATTGCGGTATAGCTTAACTACTTATGGTTTTGTATTTGTAATGTTTAAATAACGCTGATAAAAATCATAGATTTCTTCAAGGTGATGAGCCTTTTGGGGCACAGCATGACCTGTACCATAATCTATCAAGCTATAAGTAGGAATGTCTAATTGATCAAGTTTCGATTTAAGGTGCTTAATTTGTTCATAATAATAAGGAGCATCTGTGGTATTGTAAAAAAAGAATACAGGTGACGTAGCTTTTGTTTCAACTAAATATGAAGCGCCCATGCGGTTCCAAGAGTCATAGTTGGTTTCTAAAGATCCCCATGCCCAAGGGCAACGTTGTTCTAAATTGTTGTCGCCGTCGTTTAAAGTGTTATAAATAATGGTGTAATCAAAAACGCCCGGTCCTAGTGCAGCGGCTTGTACGTGATCGTCTTCATTTAAATGTAAGCCCGCTTCTTCAAATTCAGGTACCGATTTATCTCCAATAGCCATAGCTCCAGCAGTAGCTCCTCTCGAAAACCCGTAAATTCCAACCGCATCAGATAAACCTAAATGCTTGCCCTCGGCGCGAAGCGTTCTGATAGCTGATTTTACTTTTTGGGCTGTATCGGGATTGGTGGCATACGATTTATAAGTGTCATTTTTACCATTTAAGGGTTTTCCGCCACCCCACGGACAATATTTAGGATGGTCTGCAATGGCCCAAGCCAAGCCGTTTGCAGGGGCGCCTTCTAATACAGAATCGTTAAAGCCTGCAAAAGTATAGGGCAAATGGATCCTTAAATCTTTATTAGCGTTAGTAAGCAAGCCAGTGTCTTCGTTAAATGTTGCATAGCTATTACTGTACGAAAACGATAAGATTACAGGTGTTTTTACTAAAGGATTTGCAGGATAAATAATATCCATATGTAACGGATCGCCTTTGGTGTATTGGGGTGGCGTATTATATACCTTCGGATTGTCTATAAAGTACGTTACATCTCTTGCAATGCGGTAGCCTTCAAATAAGATATAACTTTTATATAACGAACAATCTTTTAGCCCAACAAAATCTGACTTCGCTAAAGCCTGATTAATAGCGATAATATCTTGATTTATATACGGCGCACAGGTTTTAGGGTGCTGATTGTAATTTAATTCTATTACCCGGTAGCCTTTGCTGAGTAACCACTCAACATCGGTTTGATTGCTGTTTTGTCCTATTTTTTTAACGTTAAGATGTTCTAGGTATACTACAGTGAGTATGTTATGGCTTGCATCTGTAATAGGTGAATTCGGTTCGTTAATTTTAAAGGGAATCTCTTGTCCTGTAACTTTGCTTAGCCATGTTCCTGTTGAAGCTTCCAAGGTATTGCAATTAAATAGGCAACATAAATACAGGATTGCAGAATATAAGGTTGAATGAAATACGGTTAAATTGTTGTGAAACATGGTCTTTAAAATGCTGTTAGTACGACAGGGTAAATAAGAAAAAGCTAAATGTATTAATAAATTTTCGATTGTCTGTAATTAGACATGATTAACAATACAGTGTAAGGTTATTAGACGTGATAGTTCATTATGATAAATAGGTATGATTAGAATAAAGCTTTAGGGTTTTACATTGCATTTATCGGCACTATTCAAGTGAAATATTGAACTTATCCTTTTTAAATTCCTTTATATAATAAGATTTGTAGTGATAATTAGGAATAAGTAGTTGTAGTGTTAATGTGTTGTTTATTAATTGTTTATTTAGGTTTGAGTGTTTTTGTTGTGTACTAATTGTTGCAATGAGTGATTAAGTATGGGCAAGTTTTTTTCGTGTAGCAGATTCATGTTTTAGTTTTAGTTGCTCAACCTCAAACAGCATGGTTCTTGGTTGTTTTTTTGTAGTAAAATAATATGGAACTAGGTTTAAATTGTTAGAGGTTGAGATATTAATTATTAACTAATAACTCAAATTAAAATGATGAAAAAAACTACATTTTGGCTAATGGCCTTTTTTTTAATTCTATTTGGTTGGCAGGCGAAATCGCAAACGAGTTGCGAGACTGCAGTTGCTTTGTCCGATGGTTATTCGCAAACAGGAATAACTACCGATGGTAGTCAAGGCTGGATATCGGCACCTGGCGATACTTGTGGCGTAAATTGGCGCTTGTGGGGGGCAGACGATTATGTTTTTACCTACACCGCGGAAACCGCAGAAAGCCTTCAATTTAATATTTTAGTAAATAGTACTGGTATAGTATCTGGAATGTTTACAAGTTGCGATGGTACAACAATATCTGGTTGTTTAGGTGCTACTTATGCTCAAACAGACGGAACTATAGTTCTAGAAGCTAATGTAAATGCAGGACAGACGGTTTATGTATTGGTATCTGAAATAACTGGAGCTATAGGTGGATTAAATTTTGATGTTACCAGTTTTAACGCTACAGAAATTGCTTGTCCAATACCTGTAGACCTTACGGTTTCGGATATTACTACTAAGGAAGCAACTCTGTCTTGGACAGCTGGTTCTGATGAAACAAGTTGGATGTATGCCATTTTAGAAAGTGGTTCGGAAATTCCAACAGAAGCTACTGGCGAAATTACCGAAAATACCATAAGCTTAACAGCACTTACTCCAGATACGGCATACGATTTTTATGTGAAGGCGAATTGTGGCGAAGCGGATGGCGAAAGCGAGTGGGCTGGACCTGTTAGTTTTTCTACATTAATCGCTTGCCATGTGCCAACAGCATTAGAAGTGACTGATGCCACTAAAACTACCGCTACAATGTCTTGGACTGCTGGTGGAGACGAAACCGAATGGTATTATGTGGTTCAGGAAAGTGGGCCAGGGCAACCAATAATGGCTTCTGTAAAGGTAGAAACACCTTCTGTAGCTTTAACAGACTTATCGGCGAGTACCATGTACGAATTTTATGTAAAAGCCAATTGTGGCGAAGAAGATGGCGAAAGCGAATGGGCTGGTCCGTATTATTTTGCGACGGAATGCGATGTGTTCACAGAATTTTTTGAAGATTTTGAATCGACTACAGGAAGAGATTTTCCAGTATGCTGGCAAAAAGTAGGTGAAGCAGGTGATGCGTATCCGCAAACAAGTCCGGTTTTGGAGGGGTCAAGAAATTTATATATGAAAAGTAGTTCTGAGACCGATAGAGCTGTAGTAGCTTTGCCTGCTGTAAGCAATGCCAGTGCAGGGACACATCAATTAAAAATGAAATTAAGAGCCATTGTACCTGCTCAGGCTGGTCAAACTCTAGAAGTTGGTTATTTAACCGATGTGGCAAATGCAGATAGTTTTGTGGTATTATCGTCTACTGTGGCTACAAGTACTACGGTTCAAGAATTTATTACAATTCCTCAAAATATGCCAGAAGGTACAGTAACCTTAGCTTTGCGTACAGGTGTTTTAAATAAAAACCTAGTGGTGGACGATGTATCTTGGGAATTAGCACCAACTTGTCCTGCACCTGGTGGTTTGAATGTAGATAACATAACTGTAAATTCAGCAAGACTAAATTGGGTTGAAAACGGTTCTGCAACTACATGGGATATAGAATTAGGGCAAGAAGGATTTGAACCAACAGGAGTGCCTACTTTAAGTGGGATTACGGAAAATCCATACACATTAAGTGCATTAGAATCTGCACAATCGTATGCCTTGTATTTACGATCTAATTGTGGCGAAGGCGATACCAGCGCATGGGTGGGGCCGTATTCGTTTACAACGCTTTGCGATATATACACATTACCTTATAATCAAGATTTTAATGAAGGCGCAGCTTTTACCTGTTGGACGGAGGGAAAAGATACCGACATAGCCACAGGACCTAATGGAAGTAATGGATTATGGACTAACGATGGCTTTTTAGGAGATGGTAGAATAGGAGCTGTATCTTATAATTTTTATGGAACGAATGCTAATAGAGATTGGTTAGTAAGTCCTACTTTAGACTTGTCTGGTGGAGCTAATGGTATTTCGTTTAGAGCAGCTATTAAAGCCCGTTCTGATGAGGATGAAGATACTATGAAAGCGGGGGATGAAGTAAGATTATTAATTAGCGAAGATGATGGGATAACTTGGGAAACCGTTTACACCTTTACATCCGACAACCAACCAAGTAATACGGGAGACCAAATGGTTATTGATTTATCAACATATGATTCTGCTACTGCAAAACTAGCATTCTGGTCTAATAACGGAACTGTGTCGCCAAAAGATTATTTCTTTTACATAGATGATTTTACTGTAGATGCTTACGCGACATTATCTGTAAATGAAGCTGTTGTTTTAGATGACGAATCGTTTAAATTTTATCCAAATCCTGTGCAAAATATCTTAACATTACAAGCTAAACACAATATAGAGACTGTTGTAGTTTACAACATGTTAGGGCAAGAAGTTACATCGGCTGCTCCTAATCAGAAAAAGAGTCAGTTAGATATGTCTCATTTGCCAATAGGCGCTTATTTTGTAAAAGTATCTGCACAAGGTGTTGTAAAAACAGTGCGTATTATTAAAAAATAATATAAACAAACAAACAATTAAATAAATGAAAAAGGCTGTCTAGAAAGTTAATTTTTCGTCAATCTGAATTTATTTCAGATTCTCATAATTATTGTTTTCAATGTGATGAGATTCTGTGTCAAGCACAGAATGATGATTGTTAAACTTTTTAGTCAGCCTTTTAATTGTAATAGCATTCATAGTATTTTTTATGCAATACAATGATTCGCTAAAGAATAGCTAGCATATGGCCTTAAAAAGTAGGGGATTGTCAGATGTAAAAAATATTAAATAATTGATTTTACTCTAAAACAGCAATATGTTTTACAGTAGCGATGGTTTCGCAATTTTCAACGATGACTTCGATATTTTGCTTATTGGCAGTTCCTTGTAAATGATAGGTTTTGCAAGGCTCGGATGTCGTATTGCTTTTAGAAAAATCTACATTGCCTTTTCTTAAAATATGACCTACAATAAGCGTGTCTAACTGTTTGTTTTGAATTACCGATTGCGCTTCATCGGAATATTGAATGGTTTTTGTGTTAATGTTTTTAAGCACTCGGGCTTCGGGACCGTAACTACACGATGTTTTTTTTCCGCTTAAAAAAAAAGCCAGAATTATTAAACCTATAGAAAAGCCCCCTAAATAGTAACCAATACGTTGTAAAAGCGTCATTTTAAAAAATTAGAAGATTGATATCGCTGTATTTTAAATTAAACCATTCGCCAACGGAACGGTTGGTTAAAATACCGTGGTAAAAATACAATCCATTTTTTAAACCTTTCTCAAAACGCAAAGAATTTTCTAAACCGCCATCGTCTGCAATTTTTAAAAGATAAGGCGTAAAAATGTTACTCAGTGATATCGAGGCTGTTCTGGAAAACCTGGCAGGGATATTAGGTACGCAATAGTGAATAACATTGTGTTTTATAAAAGTAGGCATTTTGTGCGAAGTGACTTCACTGGTTTCAAAACAGCCACCCATATCTATACTTACATCTATAATAACCGCGCCCGTTTTCATGCTTTCCACCATTTTTTCGTTGACTAAAATGGGCGATCTCGATTTTCCGCGAACGGCTCCAATGGCAACATCGCAGCGTTTTAAGGCTTTTGTTAAGTTTTTAGGTTGCAAGGTCGAGGTATAAATGGGGCGTCCTAAATTGGTTTGAATGCGACGTAGTTTAGAGATTGAATTATCGAAAACTTTTACATTGGCTCCTAAACCTATAGCACTTCTTGCGGCAAATTCGCCCACGGTTCCAGCGCCAATAATAACCACTTCGGCTGGAGGTACTCCACAAATATTACCTAATAAGAGTCCGTTACCTTGATTTATATTCGATAAGAGTTCTGATGCAATTATAACAGCGCCTGTACCAGCAATTTCACTTAACGAGCGTACTGCTGGGTAATGTCCGTCATCGTCTTTAATAAATTCAAAAGCAAGAGCAGTAATGCGTTTAGAGGCTAGGGCTTCAAAATATTTTTTGTGTTGTGTTTTTAGCTGAAGCGCAGAAATGATGATGGTTTGCGGATTAATTAAATCGATTTGATCTAAAGTTGGAGGCTCCACTTTTAAGATCATGGGGCAAGAAAATACCTTGGCGGTGTCTTTTGTTATTTCGGCTCCTGCTTCGCTATAATCTTTATCTGTAAAATTTGCGCCTAAACCAGCACCTGATTCTAATAATACTTGATGTCCGTTACTCACTAAAGCCGATACGGCATCTGGAGTTAAGCAAACACGCTTTTCCTGGTAAGCAGTTTCCTTAGGAATACCAATAAATAAATTGCCTTTGTGTTTTAAAATTTCAAGGGTTTCTTCTTGTGGTATAAGCTGTTGATGGGTAAACGGCGAGAACGATGTAGACATAGTAAATTGGCTCTGGTTTAAAGAGTCAAATTACAAATAAAAATTTGAATGTTTTTACCAAAAATTAAAAATAATCTTTGAGTTTACCGAAGAAGCCTTTCGGACTTAGTTTAAACTCATCCTCTAATTCCTGCATGCTTTTATTCGCTGTATTTACTTCGTTAAAAATACGTGCACGTATTAAGTAAATTGAAGGGATAATGATAGCCATAATAGGAATGAGATAAAAAATCTGGTTACTATCTACATATTGCATATCATCATTGAATACTGTGAAAATTTGAAAACAATACATGGCTATTGGTACTATTAACACGTGATACCACCAATGTCGGCAAGTGAAAAACCATATTATAAGTAATAATAAAGGGACTAGTTTTCCTGTTAATGTCCAAGCTACGATATCAATACCTCCATAAAAAGTACTTTCATATCTAAATAAAAAAGTGTCCCAAACTTGTTGGTTTGGAACACTTTCATATAAGTAAAATAAATAAGGAGTAGCCGCTATAAAAGTGGCTATAAAGCTTCCTAAAATGAGGCTTTTATTATCCGTGCGTTGGAATTTTGATTCTCCATTTCTCGATTTGTGGTGCTTGTTGGTCATTTAGGTTAATTAGGTTTGCAGCTTGAGCAGTAAATAACATGCCTCCAAAAATCGCGATTGCGATAACGTACTTTTTAGTTTTCATAATTTAAGGGATTTAATTAATTAATGATTCAAATATAGATAAAGCATTAATTCAAAATCCGCTAAAACGTTAAAATTGTGTTAAAATCGCTTGTTTTAAGGCTTGATCGTTACGGTTTTACCGTAATCGATTGCTTTTTTTAATTATACATTTCAAATTCTGCTAAATTTTGGCTTTCGTTAGTATTAAATTTTAATATACGGGTATCTTGGTTTTCAATTTCAATAACTACACTATTACTAATTTCTTGGGCTAGTAAATCTTTTAATCGGTTAGGCCATTCTATAAAAATCCAGGCATCTGCCGATAGGTAATCTTCAATTCCAAAATTATAGGCTTCCTCTTCATCTTCTATCCTGTATAAATCGAAATGGTATACCAAGCCACTGTCGGTTTGGTATTCGTTTACCAAAGAAAAGGTAGGGCTGCTAACATCGTCTTGGCAGCCTAATTCGGTGACTAAAGATTTAATTAAAGTGGTTTTTCCTGCGCCCATATGGCCATAAAACAATATGGTTTTAGAAGTAGCTGTTTGTATAATATATTGGGCTACTTCTTTAATATTATTAATATGGTAGGTTCTTGTAATAGACATAGTATATGTATGCAATTATAAGTATTATATATTAAAATTACTAATGCTTTTTTAGCTAGCAGTTTAAGGATTTGTATTTTTTAACTTACTTCGGGTTTAAAACTACAAACGGAATAATCATTTCTTCTAGCGAAACGCCACCGTGCTGATATGTATTTCTGTAATAGCTTACATAATGGTTATAATTGTTGGGATACGCAAAAAACAAATCGTTTTTAGCAAAGATAAACGAGCTGCTCATGGTAATGTTTGGTAAGTGAATAGACTTTGGGTCTTTGGCTTCTAAAACATCTTTGCTTTCGTAACTTAGACTTCGGCCTGTTTTATATCGTAGGTTGAGGCTGGTATCGCGATCGCCAACAACTTTAGATGGGTTTTTAACATTAATCGTACCATGGTCGGTTGTTAATATGAGTTTGAAACCTTGTTGTTGTGCCTGCTGAATCATTTCGAATAAGGGCGAATTTTTAAACCAACTTTGTGTTAAAGATCGGTAAGCTTTGTCGTTTGAAGCGAGTTCCTTAACGACATCCATTTCCGTTTTGGCATGCGATAACATGTCTACAAAATTGTAGACAACAACTGTAAGGTCGTTGCTTTTAAGGGCTTTAAAATTATCTACAAGCTTTTTGCCGTTTTTAAGACTTGTAATTTTGTGGTATTCGTGTTTTAAATGGGTGAGGCCAAGGCGTTTCATTTGTGCTTCCAGAAATTCGGCTTCGTAAAGATTTTTTCCGCCTTCATCGGTGTCGTTTTTCCAGAATTCAGGATGCATTTTTTCCATATCCCTTGGCATCAATCCAGAGAAAATGGCATTTCTGGCATATTGTGTGGCTGTAGGAAGAATGCTGTAAAACGGCTCTTCGGATTCTTTTTTATAATAATTACTAATAAAAGGCTCGAAAGCTTTCCATTGGTCGTATCGTAAATTGTCTATTACCACCAATAACGTTGGTTGTTCTTTGCTGAGCTGAGGTACGATTTTGTCTTTAAACAAGGTATGCGACATGGTTGGTGCTTCGGTATGCGATTGAAACCAGTCTTCGTAATTTTTCTCTATAAATTTACCAAACAAGGCATTGGCTTCGGTTTTTTGCGATTCTAGTATTTCGAACATGCCGGCATCTTCGATATTTTCTAATTGAATTTCCCAATAAATTAATTTTTGATATAAGTTGGCCCAGTCTTCAAAGGTGTTAACCATGGCTAAATCCATAGCAATTTTCCTGAATTCTTGTTGATAATTAGAGGTGGTCTTTTCGGAAATTAATCGCGAATGGTCTAAATTCTTTTTGAGCGATAGTAGAATCTGGTTTGGGTTTACGGGCTTAATAAGGTAATCGGCAATTTTATTTCCAATAGCCTCTTCCATAATATATTCTTCTTCACTTTTGGTAATCATTACCACCGGTAGGTTGTTGTTTTTTTCCTTTATTTCGTTAAGGGTTTCTAAGCCTGTAAGACCGGGCATGTTTTCGTCTAGAAACACGATATCGAAAGATTGGGCTTCTAACACTTCTAAAGCTTCTGTGCCACTGGTACAGGTACTTACTTTATAATTTTTTTTTTCTAGAAATAAAATATGGGGCTTTAGTAAATCAATTTCATCGTCTACCCAAAGTATATTTATGTTGTTCATATCTTTATTTTTGTAGTGTTTTTTAGGTTTTTTAATGTATTTTAGAACCTTATTTTCAAGGTGCAATTAAACATTTTTAATGAATAAACTTAAAATATTAAACGACCCAATTTACGGATTTATTACCATACCAAATTCGTTAATTTTCGATTTAATTGAACATAAATATTTTCAGCGGCTTCGCCGAATCACCCAAATGGGGATGTCGTATTTGGTCTATCCGGGAGCGCATCACACCCGATTTCATCATGCTATAGGTTGTATGCATTTAATGCAGAAAGCCGTGAATGTGCTTCGTTTTAAAGGGGTTATCATTTCTGAAGACGAAGAAATTGCGTTGTATATTGCTATTTTATTACACGATATTGGTCATGGGCCTTTTTCGCATGCTATGGAGCATAGCATAGTAAATGGCGTGTCTCACGAGCAAATATCGTTGTTGTTTATGGAGCATTTAAACGATGAATTTAACGGAAGTTTAACGCTGGCGATTTCAATTTTTAAGCGCGAGTATCCCAGAAACTTTATGTGTCAACTAATTTCCTCGCAATTGGATATGGACCGAGCCGATTATTTAAAACGCGATAGTTTTTACACAGGAGTAGCCGAAGGAAATATTAATAGCGAGCGTTTAATTACCATGTTACACGTGGTTGACGACGAATTGGTGGTAGAGAATAAAGGGATTTATAGTGTAGAAAAGTTTTTAGTAGCTAGACGCCTCATGTACTGGCAGGTGTATTTGCATAAAACCAGTTTGGTGGCCGAACAATTATTAATACGTGTTTTAAAACGCGCTAAAGAGTTGACTAGACAACATGTAGAATTAAAGGCGAGTAGGGCTTTAATGTATTTTTTGAAGCACGATATTTCCGAAGCTAATTTCAATACAATAACTCTGGAGTCGTTTTCTAAATTAGACGATTACGATGTGGTGTCGGCTATGAAAGAGTGGCAATACCACAGCGATTTTGTGTTGCGTAATCTATGCGAAATGATCTTGAACCGGGATTTGCTGAAAATTAAAATGAAACGGAAAAAAATAAAGAAGACTGTGTTAGCGGAGCATATAAACACGTTAATGGAGAAATATAATATTAGTGCAGCAGAGGCCGAGTATTTTGTGTTTACGGGCGAAATTTCTAATCAGGCTTACCAGCAACAAGGGCAACGCATTAATATTCTGCATAAATCTGGAAAGATTGAAGATATTGTAAAAGCATCCGATCAATTAAACTTAAAAGCATTGTCTAAACCCGTAACCAAATATTTTATATGTTATCCTAAAGTCAAACTTTAGGACATTTTTCATATTTTTGCGACGATGAAATTTACAGCAGCACAAATAGCAGGTATTTTAGAAGGCGATGTGGTAGGAAATCCAGAAATTGAAGTTTCTAAATTATCTAAAATTGAAGAAGGGACAGAAGGTGCATTAACCTTCTTAGCAAACCCTAAATACAAGTCACATATTTATTCTACCAAGGCCTCTATTACCATTGTAAATAGAAGTTTTGAACCAGAACACAGTATACAAACTACACTTATAAAAGTTGATGATGCTTATAAGGCATTTTCAAAATTATTGGAGTATTACAACGCGGTTAAGTTAAATAAACAAGGCATAGAGCAACCCTCGTATATTTCGGATTCTGCTACTTTAGGAAACGATATTTATATTGGTGCCTTTGCATATATTGGCGATAATGTAAAACTTGCCGATCAGGTGAAAATTTTTCCAGGTGCTTATATTGGCGATAATGTTACTATAGGTAAAAACACAATTATCTTTGCCGGTGCAAAAATATACTCAGAGAGTGTTATTGGCGAAAATTGTGTAATAAACTCAGGTTGTGTTATTGGTGCCGACGGATTTGGTTTTGCGCCTAATGCCGATGGCGAATACGATAAAGTACCACAAATAGGTAATGTTATTATTGAAGACTTTGTAGACGTAGGTGCAGGAACAACCATAGACCGCGCCACACTAGGCTCTACTATAATACGTCAAGGCGTTAAGCTAGACAACCAAATACAGATAGCACATAACGTAGAAGTTGGTAAAAATACCGTTATAGCAGCCCAAACAGGTGTTGCTGGATCTACAAAAATAGGCGAGCATTGCCAGATAGGAGGGCAAGTTGGTATAGTTGGTCATATTACTATTGGTAATCACGTTAAAATTCAGGCACAATCTGGTATTATTAGAAATATAAAAGATAACGAAGTATTACAAGGCTCGCCAGCGTTTAATTTAGTAGACTTTAATAAATCGTATGTGCACTTTAAAAATTTACCAAAACTAGTTAAAGAAATAAACGAAATAGATAAAAAATAATGGCTATAGTTACTACTGAAATCAAACAAAAAACCATTAAAAAAGAAATCTCTTTAAATGGAGTAGGATTACACACTGGTAAAAATGTAACCTTAACATTTAAGTCGGCTCCAGAACACTTTGGATTTGCATTCAAGCGTGTCGATTTAGAAGGAGCGCCAGTTATAGAAGCCGATGCTAGTTACGTAACCAATACCGAACGCGGTACCGTAATTGAAAAAAATGGTGTAACTATTCAAACCTGCGAACATGTTTTAGCAGCTTTAGTTGGCCTAGATTTAGATAATGTTTTAATTGAATTAGATGCATCCGAACCGCCAATTATGGACGGGTCGTCTAAGTTTTTTGTAGAAGCATTGGAGCAAGCCTTAATTGTAGAGCAATGTGCTTTTCGTGAAGAATATGTCGTTACCGATGTGATTTCTTATACTAACGACGAAACGGGTAGCGAAATTTTGTTAATGCCTGCAAAAGAATATCAAATTACCACTATGGTAGATTTTGGCACAAAGGTTTTGGGTACGCAAAATGCGACTCTAAATCAGATGTCAGATTTTAAATCTACAATATCTAACGCGAGAACGTTTAGTTTTTTGCATGAAATAGAAATGCTGTTAGAGCATGGATTAATTAAAGGTGGCGATTTAAATAACGCCATTGTTTATGTCGATAAAGAATTGTCGGCTGCAACTATGGAAAAATTAAAAGTTGCATTTAATAAAGATAGCATTGCGGTTAAACCCAATGGTATTTTAGATAACTTAACCTTGCACCATCCTAACGAAGCTGCTCGCCATAAACTATTAGATGTTATTGGGGATCTATCTTTAATAGGTACCAGAATAAGAGGAAAAGTAATAGCCAATAAGCCGGGACATTTTGTAAACACACAGTTTGCAAAAAAAATGGCTAAGATTATTAAAAACGAAAGAAGAAATAATGTTCCTGTGGTTGATTTAAATCAGGAGCCTTTAATGGATGTTAATCAGATTATGAACATGTTGCCACACAGGCAACCGTTTTTATTGATCGATAAAATTTTTGAGCTTACAGATACAGGGGTTATAGGCATGAAAAACGTAACGATGAACGAACCGTTTTTTGCCGGACATTTTCCAGGTGCCCCAATCATGCCAGGAGTTTTAATTGTAGAAGCAATGGCACAAACCGGGGGTATCTTAATATTAAGTTCTGTACCAGATCCAGAAAATTACTTAACATTTTTCATGAAAATAGATAACGTTAAGTTTAAGCAAAAAGTAGTGCCTGGCGATACCGTAATCTTTAAATGCGATTTAATTACTCCAATCCGTCGCGGTATTTGCCACATGCAAGGTTATGCCTATGCCAATGGTAAATTATGTGCAGAAGCCGAATTAATGGCGCAAATTTCTAAAGTAAAATAATAAAGAATTCATGAATCAGCCATTAGCATACGTACACCCAGGCGCAAAAATTGCCAAAAATGTGGTGATAGATCCATTTACAACCATACATAATAATGTGGTTATTGGCGAAGGTACTTGGATAGGTAGTAACGTTACCATTATGGAAGGGGCGCGTATTGGAAAAAATTGTAATATTTTTCCAGGAGCGGTTATATCAGCTGTGCCGCAAGACCTTAAATACAACGACGAAGATACTTTAGCTATTATAGGAGACAATGTTACGATTAGAGAATGTGTAACTATAAATAGAGGTACCACAGATAGAATGAAAACCGTTATAGGCGACAATTGTTTAATTATGGCTTATTGCCATGTTGCGCACGATTGTATAGTTGGTAATAACTGTATTTTTTCTAACAACAGTACTTTAGCAGGACATATTACAGTAGGCAATTATGTGGTGTTAGCAGGAATGACGGCTGTGCATCAATTTTGTTCTATTGGAAATCATGCCTTTGTAACCGGAGGATCTTTAGTAAGAAAAGATGTGCCTCCTTTTGTTAAGGCAGCCAGAGAACCATTGTCTTATGTAGGTATTAATTCTGTAGGTTTACGCCGTCGTGGTTTTACAACCGAAAAAATTAGAGAAGTACAGGATATTTACCGTGTACTGTATCAAAAAAATTACAACAATACCCAAGCGGTAGAAATTATAGAAGCAGAGTGGGAAGCTACTCCTGAGCGCGATGAGATTCTTCAATTTATTAGAGATTCGCAACGCGGGATAATGAAAGGATATTTTAAATCAAATTAAAACATAATAATGGCAACAACATCAGATATCAGAAACGGTTTATGTATTAGATATAACCACGATATTTTTAAAGTAATAGAATTTTTACACGTAAAACCAGGTAAAGGTCCTGCGTTTGTAAGAACTAAATTGAAAAGTGTAACAACTGGTAAAGTTATCGACAACACCTTTTCTGCTGGGCATAAATTAGAAGATGTTCGTGTAGAAACACATAAATTTCAATATTTATATCCAGAAGGCGATTTGTATCATTTTATGAATGTTGAAGATTTTACACAAATTACTTTAAATGTAAATGCACTAGACAATCCAGGCTTATTAAAAGAGGGCGAAGTGGTTACTGTACTTATCAATTCAGAAGACAACATGCCTTTATCTGTGGATATGCCAGCTAGTGTTATTTTAGAAGTTACTGCTACCGAACCAGGCGTTAAAGGCAATACAGCTACCAATGCTACAAAGCCAGCTACGGTAGAAACTGGAGCCATAATTAATGTTCCTTTATTTATAAATGAAGGCGACAAAATTAAAGTAGAAACCGATAAAGGGACTTACAAAGAAAGAGTCAAAGAATAATTCTGGTGAAGTTTCCTAAACCCTATACCTTGAAGGAAATCGCAAGCGTATTGCATTGCGAATTTGTAGGCGCAGACGATTTTCCTGTTTTGGGCATGAATGAAATTCATGTGGTCGAAACAGGAGATATCGTTTTTGTAGACCATCCTAAGTATTACGATAAAGCGTTGCAGTCTGCAGCAACTGTGGTGTTAATCAATAAAAAAGTTACCTGCCCAGAAGGCAAAGCCTTATTGGTTTCAGACGATCCATTTCGCGACTTCAACCGATTAACACAACATTTTAAACCCTTTCAATCGGCGCATCAAAGTATTGCAGATTCTGCTATTATTGGAGAAAATACTATTATTCAGCCCAATTGTTTTATCGGTCACAATGTAAGCATTGGTAATAATTGTGTTATTCATGCCAACGTAACTATTTACGACGATGCCGTTATAGGCGATAATGTTGTAATTCATTCTGGCACTGTTTTAGGAGCTTCGGCATTTTATTATAAAAACAGACCAGAAGGTTTCGATCAATTACAATCTGGTGGCCGTGTAGTTATAGAAAACGATGTACATATTGGAGCCTTGTGTTCTATAGATAAAGGTGTATCGGGCGATACAATAATTGGTGAAGGTTCTAAATTAGACAATCAAATACAAGTCGGTCACGACACAGTTATTGGAAAAAAATGTTTAATAGCCTCGCATGTTGGTATAGCGGGTTGTGTGGTTGTAGAAGACGAAGTTACCCTTTGGGGGCAAGTAGGAACCACTAGCGGCATTACCATTGGTGCCAAAGCCGTTGTTATGGGGCAAACAGGTGTTACGAAGTCTTTAGCAGGCGGAAAAACCTATTGGGGTACACCAGCCGAAGAAGTTCGTGCCCATTTAAAAGGATTGGCATTAATTAAACAATTGCCAAAGCTAATAGAAAAGTGGAATACGAAATAATTAAATCTTTTTCGTGTAAAATTGAAATTGATAGGCAATAAAAGTTAAAAAAATACTTTATAAATACTTGTTAAAACTTTACATTTGTAAAGCTTTAAAAAAATAAAACTTACAAAAATGAGCGTTTTAGTAAATAAAAATTCAAAAATAATAGTTCAAGGATTTACTGGAAGTGAAGGTACTTTTCACGCTAGTCAAATGATTGAATATGGAACAAATGTAGTAGGAGGTGTAACTCCAGGAAAAGGTGGTCAAACACATTTAGACAAACCTGTATTCAACACTGTAAAAGATGCTGTAGACCAAGTAGGAGCAGATACAACCATCATTTTTGTACCACCAGCATTCGCAGCCGATGCTATTATGGAAGCAGCCGATGCCGGTATAAAAGTTATTATTACAATTACCGAAGGTATTCCGGTAGCAGATATGATTAAAGCAGCCGATTACATTAAAGGCAAAGATTGTCGTTTAATTGGTCCTAACTGTCCAGGGGTCATAACTCCAGGAGAAGCAAAAGTAGGTATTATGCCAGGTTTTGTATTTAAAGAAGGTAAAGTTGGTATTGTTTCTAAATCTGGAACATTAACTTACGAAGCCGCAGACCAAGTTGGTAAGCAAGGATTAGGAATTACAACAGCTATAGGTATTGGTGGAGATCCAATTATCGGAACAACCACAAAAGAAGCTGTAGAGTTATTAATCAACGATCCTGAAACAGAAGCTGTAGTTATGATTGGTGAAATAGGTGGACAGTTAGAAGCCGACGCAGCACAATGGTATAAAGCTAGTGGTAGCAAAAAACCAGTTGTAGGTTTTATAGCTGGCGAAACGGCTCCAGCAGGACGTACTATGGGACATGCTGGTGCTATAGTTGGTGGTAGCGACGATACTGCCCAAGCTAAAAAAGCAATTATGAGAGCGTGTGGTATTCACGTGGTAGACTCTCCAGCCGAAATCGGTAAAAAAGTAGCCGAAGTTTTAGCTCAAGTTGCTTCAGTATAAGATAAACAGTAGGTATTCTGTTAAAAAATATCTAATATTAGTATAAAATTAATCCGTTGACACTATTTTGTTGACGGATTTTTTTATTTCAACCCTAACCCCTATAAAATGAAACAATTAAAAAGCTTCACAATGCTTTGTTTGTTGCTGGTATTGAACTACAGTTGCAAACAAGAAACTACCACAACCGAATCTGCTAAAATAGAACAACAGACCGATGCGAACGGATTTACATACGAAACTGTTGCTAACGATCCTACAGGCCTACGCTTATATACTTTAGATAACGGATTTCAAGTGTATTTAAGTAAAAATGATGATGAACCAAAAATTCAAACCTATATCGCCGTAAGAGCAGGTTCTAATTACGACCCGAGTAACTCTACAGGTTTAGCACATTATTTAGAGCACATGGTATTTAAAGGTACCGATGAAATTGGAACCTTAGACTGGGAGAAAGAAAAAGTATATCTTCAGGAAATATCAGATTTGTATGAAGCTCATCGTGCCGAAACCGATGCCGATAAAAAAGCGGCATTGTACAGAAAAATAGACGAAGTGTCTTTAGAAGCTTCAAATTACGCTGTTGCTAACGAATACGATAAAATGACAAGCGGAATGGGAGCAACGGGTACTAATGCCCATACGTGGTTTGAGGAAACTGTTTATAAAAATAAAATACCAGCCAACGAGTTGCATAAATGGTTAACTTTAGAACGCGAACGTTTTGGGCAGTTGGTACTAAGACTTTTTCATACTGAGTTAGAGGCAGTTTTCGAAGAGTTTAATAGAACACAGGATAACGATGGCAGAAAGGTGTATACTGCTATGTTAGACGGTTTGTTCCCTAATCATCCTTACGGGCAGCAGCAGACTATTGGTACAGCCGAGCATTTAAAAAATCCATCGTTGGTAGATATCAATAATTATTTTAACACCTATTATGTGCCAAACAATATGGCTATGGTATTAGTAGGCGATTTAGATTTTGATGCTACAATCAAAGCCGTAAACGAGACTTTTGGAACTTTAGAACGCAAAGCTGTTACACACCCAGAGTTACCAAAAGAACAGCCTATTACGGCACCAATTACTAAAGAAGTATTTGGCCCAACCGCCGAAAATATTTGCATCGCTTTTAGAAGTAATGGTATAAATACTGCCGATGAAAAACTGGTAACCTTAGCAGATATGATATTGGCCAATGGTGAAGCCGGATTGATCGATTTAAACTTAAATCAACAGCAAAAGGTGCAAGGTGCAGGTAGTTATACCATGTTTTTAAACGATTATGGACTTCAGCAGTTTTATGGCATGCCTAAAGCAGGACAAAGTTTAGACGAGGTGAAAGATTTAATATTTAGTCAAATCGATAAACTTAAAAAAGGAGAGTTCGACGATTGGTTGTTAGATGCCGTTATTAACGATTTAGAGTTAAGTCAAACCAAGCAATACGAAAATAGTACAGCTTTAGCTTCAGCTTATTATAATGCGTTTATCCATCATCAAAGTTGGGCTGATAAAGTGGCATTTTTAAACGATTTAAGAGCCATTACCAAAGACGAATTAGTAGCTTTTGCTAATGATTTTTATAAAGATAATTACGTTGTTGTATATAAAAAACAAGGCGAAGATAAGCATGTTGTTAAAGTAGAAAACCCAGGAATTACTCCTGTAAACTTAAATCGAGATAAAAGTTCAGACTATTTAAAAGCGTTTCAGGCTATAGAACCCGATGCACTGCAGCCAAAATTTATCGATTACAAATCGGCTATACAAACTACGCAAATGGCAGATGGCACGGAAGTATCGTATATAGAAAATGAAACAAACGATTTATTTAACCTCAATATTATTTTTGATATGGGGAGCGATAATAATAAAAAATTAAGTCTTGCAGTAGGATATTTAGAGTATTTGGGCACAGATACTATGACTGCAGAAGCAGTGAAAAAGGAATTTTACAAATTAGGTATAAATTATTATGTAAGTACAGGAAACGATGTAACCTATGTAGGGTTAAGTGGTTTAAAAGATAATTTACCAAAAGGTCTGGCCTTATTAGAAAACCTATGGACGAACGCTGTTGCCGATCAAGAGGCTTATCAAAAATATGTCGATAAAATTTTAAAGGGGAGAGACGATGCTAAAACCCAAAAAGGTAATATTTTATGGAATGGTTTAGTAAGTTACGGACAATATGGCGAGCATTCGAGATTGAGAAACATAAATAAAGCTTCGGAATTGAAACAACAAGATCCAGAAGAACTGGTTCGTATTTTAAAGGATTTAAAAGATTACAAACAGCGTATTTTCTATTACGGAAAAGACTACCAAAAGGCTGTTGAAGCTTTAAATGAAAACCATAAGCTTAATCAGCCATTAAAAGATTATCCTGAAGCCATGAGTTATGCCGAAAAAGAAACTGGCGGACATGTGTATTTTGTAGATTACGACATGGTGCAGTCCGAGATGGTATTTTTAGCCAAAGGCCAGCCTTTCGATCCCGAAAATTTAGCAGCGGCAAGTCTATTTAACGCTTACTTTGGTAGTGGTTTATCGTCTATTGTGTTTCAGGAAATTCGCGAATCTAAATCTTTAGCGTATTCTGCATATGCTAAATACGATACGCCATCCAGACAAGACGAATCGAATTACGTTATGGCGTATATTGGTACACAAGCCAATAAAATGGATCAGGCTGTAAATGCTATGATGGATTTAATGTCTGATATGCCGGAAGCAGAAAAACAATTTGAAGCAGCAAAAGATGCGGCATTAAAGAAAATTGCAGCACAGCGAATTACTAAAGATAATGTGTTTTGGAGCTACGAGCGTTTAAAGAAATTAGGGATAGACAACGATAACAGAGAAGCGATGTATAATACCATAAAATCTATGACTTTAAACGATTTAAAGCAGTTCTTTAATACAAACATTAAAGGGCAACACTACAATGTTATGGTAGTTGGTAATAAAAAAGATATCGATTTTAAGGCCTTGAGCAAGTTAGGCGAAGTTAAAGAAATGGATGTAGATTATTTATTTAACTACGAAACAGCTAAAGACATACAACTTTAAAACGCAGTAAAGTCAGACGGCTACTTTAAAAACCTCACAAATTTGTGAGGTTTTTTTGTACTGTCAATATAGTAATTAGTATCTTTGGTTATCAAAATTTTATTTAATTACACATGAAATTATTAGAAGGAAAAACAGCAATTATTACAGGTGCAAGTCGCGGTATTGGTAAAGGAATTGCTCAAGTTTTTGCACAACAAGGTGCAAATATTGCATTTACATATAGTGCTTCTGTAGAAGCTGCCCAAGCTTTGGAAGCCGAATTAAATAGTTTAGGAATTAAAGCAAAAGGCTACCAAAGTAATGCCGCTAATTTTGAAGAAGCTCAAAGTTTAGCAGAAGATGTTGTTAAGGAATTTGGAAGTATAGATATACTGGTAAATAATGCAGGAATCACGAAAGATAATTTGTTAATGCGTATTAGCGAGGAAGATTTTGATAAGGTTATTGAAGTTAACCTAAAATCTGTTTTTAATATGACTAAAGCGGTGCAACGCACTATGTTGAAGCAACGTAAAGGTTCGATCATAAATATGAGCTCTGTTGTAGGAGTTAAAGGAAATGCAGGGCAAACCAATTATGCAGCGTCTAAAGCAGGTATTATAGGATTCTCAAAATCTGTTGCTTTAGAGTTGGGCTCAAGAAATATTAGAAGCAATGTTGTCGCTCCTGGTTTTATTGAAACCGAAATGACTGCAAAATTAGACGAGAATACTGTAAAAGGCTGGCGCGATGCCATTCCATTAAAGCGTGGTGGTACTCCAGAAGATATAGCAAATGCATGTGTGTTTTTAGCTAGCGATATGAGTGCATATGTAACCGGGCAAACGTTAAATGTAGATGGCGGAATGTTAACCTAATTTATGGCTGTAAACACCATATTATATATTATTCTTGCTGGAATAGTAGCACTTCTATTAGCTCTTTTTCAATATAAATTTAAAGTGAAAAGCATGTCAAAACAGCACATGCTTTTTGCTTTTTTAAGGTTTCTATCGATTTTTTTGGTTCTATTACTATTAATTAATCCAAAGTTCGAACAACTTAATACAGTTACAGAAAAACCTAAGTTATTGGTTGTAACCGATAATTCGGAATCGGTTGTGCATTTAGAGCAGGATGCTAATGCAAGAAAAGTTAGAAGTTTTTTTAAAACCGACACCGATTTAAACGCTAGTTTCGATATACAATATTACACCTTCGGTAATGTATTACAGCAGAATGATAGTCTAACGTTTTCTAGTAAGCAAACCGATATTTCTAAAGCTTTTTCAGATCTTAATACAATTCATGGTCAAGATGTAGCTCCAATAGTTTTAATAACCGATGGCAATCAGACCTTTGGGGATGACTATACGTTTACTACAGTTAAGCAACCTGTTTACCCTATCATTTTAGGAGATACTACAACGTATTTAGATCTTCATATCAAGCAATTACAGGTAAATAAATATGCATATTTAAATAATAAATTTCCTGTTGAGACTATTTTGGTTTATACAGGAAACCGTCCAGTAACTTCTACTTTTACAGTAAAATCTGGATCGCACATTGTGTTTTCTAAGACCGTACAATTTTCAAAACATAATAATTCCGAAGTTTTACAATTTACCTTACCCGCATCGCGTGTAGGGGTAACAACTTACGAAGCAGAACTAGCACCGCTTCCGCAAGAAAGAAACACTATAAATAACCGAAAAAGTTTTGCTGTTGAAGTCATCGACGAACAAATGAATGTTGCTTTAGTTTCTAATTTTTATCATCCAGATTTAGGCATGTTTAAAAAAAGTATAGAAAGTAATAAGCAGCGTTCTGCACATATTTTGAAGCCTAGAGAATATCTGAGTAAAATTAATGATTTTCAGTTGGTTATGTTGTATCAGCCTAACAATCAGTTTAAAGGTGTTTTAGATGACATTAAGAAAACTAACAAGCATGTGTTTGTAGTTTCTGGATCGCAAACCGATTGGCATTTTCTAAATCAGAATGGTTTACATTTTAAGCACGACATTTCAGGTCAAACCGAATGGTACCAACCAGCTTTAAATTCTAATTTTTCTACTTTTATTGTAGATGATTTAGATTTCGAATCGTTTCCACCTTTAGAGTCCGCTTTTGGCGAGCTTACTGTGGACGTGCCTTACGAAACTTTATTGTATAAAAAATTAGGTAATGCGGTAACCGAACAGTCCTTATTACTTACGTTAGAAGAGGATGGCCAGCGTGAGGTGTTACTACTGGGAGAAAATATTTGGCAGTGGCGAGCAGAAAGTTTTTTAAATACTAATGATTTTCAGGCGTTTGATAATTTTATAGGCAAATTGGTACAATATCTGGCCTCTACACAACGCAAGAGTAGATTGGTGCTAGATTATGAATCTTTTTATGAAGATGTAAGTAATGTAGTAGTTAAGGCACAATACTTTAACAAAAATTACGAATTTGATGCATCCGAATCGCTTCAATTAACACTAACGAACAAAGTTGATGGTACTACGGTAACTTTACCTTTTGTATTAAAAAACACTAATTATCAGGTCGATTTAAGTCATTTGCCAGCTTCAGAATACGATTTTACAGTAAAAGCTTTGCATGCCAATATTTCAAAATCAGGTAGTTTAACTATTTTAGATTTTAATATCGAGCAGCAATTTTTAAATGCCAATGTAACAAAATTACAACAATTAGCGACCAATACTAATGGTATGTCTGCTTATGTAAGCGATTATACAGCATTAAAAGAGAATCTTTTAAAAGACCAACGTTATAAACCCATTTTAAAAAGCACAAAAATCACACAAGCCTTAATAGACTGGAAATATTTACTAGGACTTTTGGTATTAACGCTTTCTGCAGAATGGTTTTTACGTAAATATTACGGACTAATATAAATAATTGAACATGGAAAAATTACCAAAAATTGCATTGCCATTTGTTATCCTTATTGTGGCACTAATTATTTTAATATCTAAATCGGCTATAACCATAGGTTCTGGTGAAGCGGGTGTATTATATAAAACCTTTGGTGGCGGTGTCGTAACCGATGAACCTCCTTTAGGCGAAGGTTTTCATGTGGTGGCACCTTGGAATAAGGTTTTTGTTTACGAGGTAAGGCAACAGGAAATTTACGAACGTATGAATGTGTTATCGTCTAATGGTTTAGATATTAAACTTGAAGCTTCGGCATGGTTTCAGCCACAATACGAGAATTTAGGAAAATTACACAAAGAAAAGAGCGAAATGTATAAAGAACGTATTTTATTGCCAGCTATTCGTTCGGCTGCCAGAAGCGTTGTGGGGCGTTATACGCCAGAGCAACTGTATTCGAGTAAGCGAGATGCCATTCAAAAAGAAATATTTGAAGAAACAAAAAGTATAGTAGACGACCAATACATCCAACTTAACGAAATTTTGGTGCGCGATGTAGCTTTACCGCCATCTATAAAAGATGCCATAGAACGTAAACTAAAGCAGGAACAAGAGTCTTTAGAATACGAATTTAGACTGGTGACAGCGCAAAAAGAAGCTCAAAAACAAATTATTGAAGCTCAAGGTAAAGCCGATGCCAATAAAATATTAAGCGAATCTTTAAACGATAAAATTTTGCAAGATAAAGGTATAGAGGCTACTGTAAAATTATCGGAATCTGCTAATGCGAAAGTGATAGTAATCGGTTCTGGAGATAGCGGCTTACCAATAATTTTAGGAAACCAATAAAAACTTTTTAATTTTTAATTGAAAAGCTTGCATAAGTGTTTTTAATTTCTGAATATTTGTAAAAGAAAAACAAAAACATGTTATTTATTCAAGTACATCATCATCATTTTCATACTTGCACTCAAGCGAGCTGAAAATGTATTGGATAAATTCAGAATAATATATTTTTAAACCCCGTTTGAGTAAATCAGATGGGGTTTTTATTTTACTGCCCATGGATTTACTCAAGCGATATTAATCAACTAAAATGAGTAAACTAAAAATTGCTGTTCAAAAATCTGGTCGTTTGTACGACGACTCTATGCAAATACTAAAAGACATTGGTATTTCTATAGATAACGGAAAAGATCAACTGAAGGCTTCGGCTAGAAATTTCCCTATTGAAGTATTTTATTTAAGAAATGGCGACATTCCACAGTATTTAAAAGATGGTGTTGTAGATGCCGCGATTATTGGAGAAAATGTACTTATAGAAAAAGGTGGAAACATTCAAATTAAAGAAAAACTGGGTTTTTCTGCCTGTAAAGTTTCAGTCGCTGTTCCAAAATCAGTTAAATATAAAAGCATTCAAGAGCTGGAAGGTAAACGTATCGCAACGTCGTACCCCAATACGGTTCAGCAATATTTAGAAAAAAATAAAGTAAAAGCCAATATTCATATTATTAATGGATCGGTAGAAATTGCGCCAAATATAGGTCTGGCCGATGCCATAGTAGATATCGTTTCGAGCGGTAGTACCTTGTTTAAAAATGGTTTGAAAGAAGTAGAAGTATTATTAAAGTCTGAGGCCGTTTTAGCTGCGTCTCCTTTAATTTCTGAAGCTAACGAGGCCATACTAAATAAAATTCAATTCAGAATACAATCGGTATTAAAAGGCCGACAATCCAAATATGTGTTATTAAACGCACCCAATGAGAAATTAGATACTATAATTTCCATTTTGCCAGGCATGCGAAGTCCTACAGTTTTGCCGTTAGCCGAGCAAGGATGGAGTTCTGTGCACACAGTTATTAATAAAAATAAATTTTGGGAAATTATAGACGAACTGAAGCTTCATGGAGCAGAAGGAATTTTAGTTTGCCCAATAGATAACATGGTTTTATAAATTGATTTAAGACGAAAGACGATGAATATTATAGAAAATCCCAAACCTAGCGAATGGGGCAATATTTTGCAAAGACCTACACAAACGGTTAATGATATCGAAAACACCGTAACTCAAATTTTTGATGATGTAAAGCGTCATGGAGATGAAGCTATCACGAAATACACGTCTATTTTTGATGGTGTTACGTTAGAATCTAATTTAGTTACCGATAAAGAAATTGAAACAGCTTCTGCCGCTGTAAACGATACGTTAAAGGCGGCAATCCAAACAGCTTACAATAATATTGAGCGTTTTCACGCGGCTCAAAAAACACAAAAAGTTGAAGTTGAAACGACAAATGGTGTACAGTGTTGGCAAGAAAAACGCCCCATCGAAAAAATAGGTTTGTATATTCCGGGTGGAACAGCTCCTTTATTTTCTACCGTTTTAATGTTGGCTATACCTGCTAAAATTGCAGGTTGCAAAGAAATCGTGTTGTGTACGCCTCCAAGCAAAACAGGTGCGATTGCCAACGAAATTTTGTTTGCAGCACAATTGTGTGGGGTTTCCAAAATTATAAAAGTTGGCGGTATTCAGGCTATAGCAGGTTTAACATTTGGAACCGAAACGATTCCACAAGTGTATAAAATATTTGGTCCTGGTAATCAGTTTGTAACTGTGGCCAAGCAGTTAGCAACCAAATATGGTGTGGCGATCGATATGCCTGCCGGACCAAGCGAATTATTGGTTTTTGCAGACGATAGCGCCAATGCCAATTATGTAGCATCCGATTTGTTGAGTCAGGCGGAACACGGAGCCGATAGTCAGGTGATTTTGGTAACGACTTCCAAAGCAATCATCGATCAGGTTTTAAAAGCCTTAGAGAGGCAAATTTCATTATTGCCACGACAAGACATTGCGAAAAAAGCGATTGCCAATTCCAAAATGATTTATGTCGAAAACGAAGCGGTAGCTTTAGATTTAATCAACGAATACGCTCCGGAACATTTTATTATTTGTTCTAAAAATGAAGCTGTTTTTGTAGATGGTATTGTAAATGCTGGTTCGGTATTTATTGGCAATTACACGCCAGAAAGTGCTGGCGATTATGCCTCGGGAACCAATCACACTTTACCGACCAACGGGTTTAGTAAAGCCTATTCGGGTGTGAATTTAGATAGTTTTTCTAAGAGTATTACCTTTCAGAAAATATCGGAACAAGGCCTTTTAGATTTAGGACCAGTTATCGAAAGTATGGCCGAAGCCGAAGGTTTGCAAGCACACAAAAATGCGGTAACTTTACGTTTAAATGATTTAAAAAAATAACATGGCTAGTGTTCAAGATCTTTTAAGACCTTCCATTAAAGCTTTAAAAGCTTATTCGTCTGCACGAGACGAATTTCAGGAAGAAACCAGCGACATGGTGTTTTTAGACGCTAACGAAAATCCCTTTAACAATGGCATTAATAGGTATCCCGATCCGTATCAAAATGAAGTGAAAGCTATTTTGTCAGACATAAAAGAGGTTTCGAAATCTAACATCCTTTTGGGCAATGGTAGCGACGAAGTTTTGGATTTAATTGTTCGAGCTTTTTGCGAACCCAACCAAGATAATGTCATTATTTTACCACCAACCTACGGCATGTACGAAGTGTTGGCAAATTTGAACGCTGTTGGAATTAAGAAAGTATTGTTGACGGAAACATTTCAACCAGAAACGGATCAGATTTTAGAAGCAGCCGATGCACATAGTAAAATCTTATTCTTATGCTCGCCGAATAATCCGTCTGGAAATAGCTTTATCGATACTGATGTAGAAGTGTTGTTGAAAAAATTTGAAGGCATCGTGGTTATTGACGAAGCGTATATCGATTTTTCGTCGAAAGACAGTTGGTTGCAGCGATTGGATGAATTTCCAAATCTAATCATCACCCAAACTTTGTCTAAAGCTTATGGCATGGCGGGCATTCGCTTAGGAATTTGCTATGCGTCTACCGAAATTATTTCTGTACTAAATACTATCAAACCGCCTTACAATATCAATGTGTTAACGCAAAATAAAGCGGCAGAATTACTAAAACAAACCGATCTTGTTAGTAACGAAATTGATGCTATTTTAATAGAACGCAGTCAGTTAATTTCAGACTTAAAGCAGATCAATTACATCAGCAAAATTTACCCAACAGACACCAATTTTGTACTGGTAAAGGTAGATGATGCAACCCAACGTTATAATCAATTAATTAAAAAAGGCGTAGTTGTTAGAAACCGAACAACGCAACCCCTATGCGAAAATTGCTTAAGGCTAACCGTAGGAACAAGCGTAGAAAATGAGACATTACTAACAGCTCTTAAAAGTTTACAATGAAACAAAAAGTATTATTTATAGATCGTGATGGCACGATTATTAAAGAACCAGCAGATGAGCAGATAGACGGGTTTGATAAATTGGAATTTTACCCAAAAGTGTTTCAATATTTAAGTAGAATTGCGAAAGAATTGGATTACGAATTGGTGATGGTTACCAATCAGGATGGTTTAGGAACCGAAGCGTTTCCTGAAGACACCTTTTGGCCGGTTCATAATTTTATAATTGATACTTTTAAAAATGAAGGTATCACATTTAAAAATCAGGTTATCGACAGAACTTTCGCTAAAGATAATGCACCAACACGGAAACCAAATACTGGTTTGTTGACCGAATATTTCTCAGAAGCTTACAATTTGGAAAATTCTTTCGTTATTGGCGATCGTTTAACCGATGTGGAATTAGCGAAAAACTTAGGATGTAAAGGTATTTTTATCAACGATAATACCAATCTTGGAACCGACGAAATTACTGTGAATCGAGGCGATTTAAACGAATTTATTGCCTTAGAATCTAACGATTGGGAAGCTATTTATAAATTTTTAAAAGTTGACGATCGCACCGGAAGTATCGAACGCAATACCAACGAAACGAAAATTAAAATCGATTTAAATCTAGACGGAACCGGTAAAAGTAACATTGAAACAGGCATTGCTTTTTTCGATCACATGCTCGATCAAATAGCACGTCATGGCCAATTGGATTTGAATGTAAAAGTGGATGGCGATTTAGAGGTGGACGAACACCATACTATTGAAGATACAGCCATTGCTTTGGGAGAATTGTTCAATACGGTTTTGGGCAACAAATTAGGCATTGAGCGCTACGGATTTTATTTGCCAATGGACGATTGTTTAGCGTCTGTGGGGATTGATTTTGGCGGTAGAAACTGGCTGGTTTGGGAAGCCGAGTTTAAACGCGAAATGGTAGGTAAAATGCCAACCGAAATGTTTTTTCACTTTTTTAAATCCTTCACCGATGGCGCGAAATGCAATTTAAATATTAAAGCAGAAGGCACCAACGAACATCACAAAATAGAAGCTATTTTTAAAGCCTTTGCAAAAGCCATTAAAATGGCTGTCAAACGCGATGTAGAAAAAATGATTTTACCATCAACCAAAGGGATGCTGTAACTCGAAATTATTTTAATTAAATTAATTACTGTTGAAATTCATTCTATTTTGTCTTTTCGAGCGCAGTCGAGAAATTGTCATTTAAAAAAAAACAACCTTTTCAAATGATAAGTAGTATTGTTTGTGAATAGAGAATTATTGCAGTTAAAAAATCAAAAACCATTGAAAGTAGTAATAATAGATTACGGTGCGGGCAACATCAAAAGTATTCAGTTTGCGTTTAAACGCTTAGGAATCGATGCGGTTTTAAGCAATAATCCAGACGAAATTATAGCGGCCGACCGTGTGATTTTCCCTGGTGTTGGCGAGGCGAGTTCGGCTTTAAAAATGCTTCAAAATAGCGGGTTGGATACACTGATTCCGACACTCAAACAGCCTGTTTTAGGGATTTGTTTGGGTATGCAATTACTTTGTAACTACACTGAGGAAGGCGATACCAAGGGTTTAGGTGTTTTTCAGGTAGCTGTTAAACGCTTTCCAAATACGGTAAAAGTGCCGCAAATGGGCTGGAATACGGTTTCGAATTTAAAATCGGATTTATTTAAGGATATTCCTGAAAATTCCTATATGTATTTAGTACACAGTTATTATGCAGAACATTGCGACGAAGCCATTGCGATAACCAATTATAACGGTAATTATGCCTCGGCTTTACAGCATAAAAATTTTTACGGCGTTCAGTTTCACCCAGAAAAAAGCAGTACAGCAGGAGAGCAAGTATTGCGTAATTTTTTAAATATTAAATCATATTGATCAATAAATAACCATGAGAATCATACCAGCCATAGATATTATAGACGGTAAATGTGTGCGCTTAACCAAAGGCGATTACGATACTAAAAAAATTTATAACGAAAACCCTTTAGAAGTCGCTAAGCAGTTTGAAGATGCTGGCGTAGAGTATCTGCACTTAGTAGATTTAGATGGTGCAAAAGCCAGTACTATTGTAAATTATAAGGTGTTAGAACAGATTGCCACGAAAACGAATTTAAAAATTGATTTTGGAGGAGGCTTAAAAACTAACGAAGACCTTTACATAGCATTTAATTCGGGTGCCAAACAGATCACCGGAGGGAGTATTGCTGTTAAAAATAAAGATATATTCGAAAAATGGATTCAGAAATATGGGAGTCAGAAAATTATTTTGGGTGCCGATGCCAAAAACGAAAAAGTCGCTATTAGCGGCTGGTTAGAAGAAAGCAGTTTGGAAGTGGTTCCGTTTATAAAAGGGTATATGCATAAAGGCATTCAGTATGTTATTTGCACCGATATTTCTAAAGATGGTATGTTGGAAGGTCCGTCTTTCGATTTGTATAAAAAAATCATTTCAGAAAATCCGAGTATCAAATTAATAGCTTCTGGAGGCATTTCGAGTAAAGAAGAATTACCAAAGCTTAAGGAAATTGGCTGCGAAGGTGTGATTATTGGCAAAGCGATTTACGAAAATAAAATAAGTTTAAAAGAATTAGAACAACTTGTAGTAAACTCACAATAAACTATGCTTACAAAACGAATCATTCCGTGTTTAGATATTAAGAATGGGCGAACTGTAAAAGGCGTTAATTTTGTAGATTTAATAGATGCTGGCGACCCTGTAGAACAAGCCAAACAATATGCTCTTGAAGGGGCAGACGAGTTGGTTTTTCTGGATATTGCGGCAACTTTGGAGGGGCGAGGCACTACTTTAGATATGGTATTACATGTTGCAGAGCAAGTTAATATTCCGTTTACAGTAGGTGGTGGTATCTCGTCTGTAGAACATGTTGATGCGTTGTTAAAATGTGGAGCCGATAAAGTGTCTATCAATTCCTCCGCTGTAAAACGCCCGGATTTGGTTAACGAATTAGCTAATAAATTTGGGAGTCAGTGTGTGGTTGTGGCCATTGATGCGAAACAAATTAACGGGCAGTGGAAAGTGCATTTGGCGGGAGGAAGTATTCCTACCGAAATCGATTTGTTCGACTGGGCAAAAGAAGTGGAATCGCGTGGTGCAGGCGAAATTTTATTTACTTCTATGGATCACGACGGGACTAAAAACGGATTTGCTAACGAAGCTTTGGCGAAACTTTCAAGTCTTTTAAATATTCCTATAATTGCTTCAGGTGGGGCAGGAAATGTTCAGCATTTTGTGGATACCTTCAACCGAGGAAAAGCCGATGCTGCTTTGGCGGCCAGCGTGTTTCATTTTGGAGAAATTCCTATTTCAGAATTAAAACAAAAACTTAATAAAAATAATATTCCTGTAAGGTTATAGCTTACAGTTAAAATAGAATATCATGACGATTGATTTCAATAAAAATAATGACGGTTTAGTGCCAGCAATCATTCAAGATGCGAGTACTAAAAACGTATTAATGTTAGGCTATATGAATGCCGAGGCGTATCAAAAAACAAAAGACACCAAATTAGTAACCTTTTTTAGTCGCACAAAAAACAGATTGTGGACGAAGGGTGAGGAAAGTGGCAATGTGTTACATTTGGTAGACATTAAACTAGATTGCGATAACGACACCTTGCTAATTACCGTGCACCCAAAAGGTCCAACGTGCCATACTGGAACCGATACGTGTTGGGCAGAAACTAATGCAACGAATTACGGATTTATTTCGCATTTAGAAGAAGTAATTGAAGACCGGCGTTTAAATTTTAAACCAAACGAGTCGTATGTATCGTCTTTATTTGCAAAAGGTATTAACAAAATAGCCCAAAAAGTAGGCGAGGAAGCTGTAGAAGTGGTGATTGAAGCCAAAGATAACGACGACAATTTGTTTTTAAATGAAAGTGCCGATTTGTTATTTCATTATTTAATGCTTTTACAAGCCAAAGGCTTTAAAATAAACGATGTGGTTAATATTTTAAAGGAGAGAGAAAAATAAGCACTAGAAAACCTAGTGCTATCCGTTTAAGAAATCCAACCTTTAGCCATAGCTGTTTTAGAAAACCATAGTAGAAACACCGAAAATACTAAAACAAATAGCGGCAGTATTATATTGCTTGGTGTACTGCCAAAAAACAAGTAACTCATTTGGGCAATTACGGCAATTAAAGAAATTAGAGCGATAACATAGGCAAATCTCTTGCGTAGCAATAGTAAAATACTGGCTAGAAACCCAAAAAATACAGCAACAGCAAAAGCGCCCATTACCCAAGACGGTGTGTTTAACACTGTTTTTAATTCTTCGGCGGTGTATTGTGCCCTAAAACTTTCGGTGTTGTAGGCTTGTTGTAAATAGGCGTAAACACCCATGCCATTCCATAACAGCGCAATTATGCTAGCAACCCAGAACCAAATAGGAGGTTTAATAGTGTTTGTCATAAAAAAATAAAGTTAGTTAGTAAAATCAGCATTTAAGATACTAATTTTTTTGTGATGTCTATCAAAATAAGTTACTTGCCGTACTTTTTAAAATAAACAAGTTTCCAGTTGAAAAAGCGTTTTTTTTACCTTATTGCAATTCAATATTTAGGCTATCGTTTTCATGGTTGGCAAAAACAACCCAATTTAAAAACGGTACATTTAATGATTGATAAAACCATGCGTTATGTGATGGATGGTAAAACATTTAAAACCATGGGAGCTGGTCGTACAGATGCCATGGTATCTGCAGAGCAAGGTGCTTTCGAATTGTTTTTGGAAGATCCTATAGAGGATTTAGACGCGTTTTTAGCTGTTTTCAATTATAACTTACCACAAGATTTAAGAGCTTTATCTATCAAAGAAGTCGATAGTACATTTAATATTATTCAAACTTCAAAAATGAAGGAATATGTTTATGTTTTTGCTCAAGGCAATAAATTCCATCCGTTTTGTGCGCCGATTATGACGACAATTTTAGATGAACTGGATATCGAATTAATGCAAGCTGGGGCTAAATTATTTGAAGGAACCCATAATTTTAAAACGTATTGTTATAAACCCACCGAAACAGGTGTGTTTAATCGTACCATAGATACTTGCGAAATTGTAGAAAACAGGTTGTATACTGCAAGTTTTTTTCCTGAACGGTCGTACATTTTACGTGTAAAAGGTCAGGGGTTTATGAGGAACCAAATCCGACTCATGATGGGAGCACTTATAAAATTGGGGAAGCATGAAATTCCGCTTCATTATATTTCAGATAGTTTAAAACCTGAAAGCAAGGAAGTAATGGATTATATTGCTCCTGCATCTGGGTTAATACTTCATAAAGTAGAATACGATTTGTAAATAGTCTTGGCTCTGTTTACAGACAAGTTATTAAAGACGTGTTCTATTTCTTTCATTGGTCTCAGTCGTTAGTTGAAACTATGCACTTTTAGTGCAAGACTTTCAGTTTCTATAAATATTTTTTGCCACGAATGCACGAATATTTGACATAGTTTTTATAAAGATTATTCGTGTATTTGTGGCTAAAATAAATACAAATAATCGGACTTTCAGTCTGTTTTCAAACCTATAGACTTCCAGTCCACAGTGGTTTGGTTTAAATTTCAAAAATATTAATGTTAATACACGTTAAAACAATAGCTACGTATTAACATTAATTAACGCTTTAAAGTGTTTTTTACGTTAAAAGGTGTTAAGCTATAGCAAGGTGTAAATGTAACTTCATAATTTAACTATATGATGTAATTCGTTAGTGTGATTTGAAACTGTTTATAGCGATAGTGTCAAAAAAAATCACTAACTTACATGTAATGAGGTGATTGTGTTTGTTTCTGTAAAACACGCAATTGCAATTAATTAATCTTTAAATTTTAATATTATGTTACGCTGGACAATTGCATTTATTATTATTGCAATAATAGCAGGAATATTAGGTTTTGGTGGTATTGCAGGAGCTTCTGCAGGTATTGCTAAAATTACATTCTTTGTGTTTCTGGTATTATTTGTAATTACGCTTATGAGAGGTGCCTTATCTAAATAAATCTGTATTTAGAGTATTGCACAAGGTTTATCCAGCTCTTTTTATGTTTTAAAATGAGATTGGATAAGTCTTTACATGAATTTTTTTAATTATAATAAAGAACAAATGAAACAAGTATTAATAATTACTGGGTTGTGTGTTTGTAGTTTTGTAACTGCACAAACCGAGCCTAAAGATATTCAAGAAGAAACCAAAACAGTAACCACAAAAATTAATGATGGAAGTACAATAACAGAAGAAACTGTAGAGTACAACACTAAAAAAGTTCAGGAGGTCAAATTATCGGAAGATGATAAAAATAAGATTAATCAGGATCGTGCAAATGCGCCTGTAGAAGTTACAGAAACGGTTAGAATAACCAATAATAGTCCGTTTACCCAAACACAGCAGGTTAAGCATTATACTTTAGACGGTAAACGTTGTGTATTTACTATGAGCGAGGATGGTTTTTTAATTTCCGACCCTTATAATACGTATACTCCTAAAACTGTAAAACAGTCTGCCGATAGTAAACAGTTTGTTATTGAGGAAGATGGTACTTCTGGTATTGGTTTTTTTGACGATAAGGGCAATTTTATTGTGCAACAATTCGATAAAAATACCAATAAGGTCGAGTCTAAAGTCTACACTTTAGTAGAGTAGAGGTCGTCACTTAAATTTATTTAAGGCTTCGTAAATACGGAGCCTTTTTTGTATTTTTAATGTTTTAAATACTTCAAAAATATGATTTCTCAAAACGTACTGGATTTTTTAAAGTTATTAGAACAGCATAATGATAGAACTTGGTTTCAAGATCATAAATCGGAATTTAAAGCTGTAGAGGGCGAAGTTAAATTGGCTTATCAAAAATTGTTCGACACTATAAAATTACACGACGATGTTGATGCTTTAAAACTATTCAGAATTTACAGAGATGTAAGATTTTCTAAAAACAAACAACCGTATAAAACGCACTTTGGAGGTAGTATACATAGGAAAAAACCACAATTGCGTGGGGGCTATTATTTGCAAATTCAACCCGATAACAAATCGTTTATAGCCACAGGGTTTTGGGATCCGAATAAAGCAGATTTACACCGTGTTAGAAAAGAATTTGAAGTTGATACACAAGAAATGCGAGACATTTTAAACCATTCAAAATTTAAATCCGTTTGGGGCAATTTGGTTGGCGATGAACTTAAAACTGCCCCAAAAGGATTCGATAAAAATCACCCAGATATCGATCTTATAAAGAAAAAGCAATATATTTTTACAAAATCGTTTACAGACCAAGAGGTTACTAGTCCGGATTTTATTACTAAAATCGATGAAGATTTTAAAACCATTAGGCCTTATTTTGATTATATGAGCGACGTATTAACCACTAATATAAATGGCGAATCTTTGCTTTAAATAACGTCGGCCAACGGAGTGTCGAATAACTGAATATTATTTAAAAGTTGTTCTTTTGTAATGTTCATCATTCGTTTATTTAGTGCCGAAGAATTTTCGATATAACGTAAATATTCTTCAACAGTAAATTGTCCAATAATCATACCCTTTACCGAGTTACGAAATTTCATGTCTTTTTGAATGGCATTTTCTACATACGCTATTTTTTTTGGCAGACTTAAACCATAAAACACATTTTTGTGTTTGGCGATGTAGTTTTTAAGTACTTCAATAAATAGGTCTTCTTGAAATTTGATGATGGGCCGCAATGTTTCGTTTTGAAAACGTTCGTCACTACTCATGTTTTCGCTTAACGTCCCTAAAGAGGTTTCAGGTCGAATAGCTTTCAGATTGTTGTGTCTTGTTGTCATAATTTTAAACATTTTTCTTAAAATTATTAATTATCTCTAATCAAATAAATGTTAATGCTATTACTTGTTAACGTGGTTATGAACAATTAAAGAATTATCTTTATACAAAATTATTCCATTATGAAGTTTGGAAGCGTAAGCCACCCAGAACATATTGATTTTTCGTTACCAGAAGACCATCCTAAAACACGTTTGGTTTTAGAGCAATTTAAAGATGATAATGTGCCTGAAATTTACGTAGGTTGTGCAAAATGGAATAAAGCCGATTTAAAACATTTTTATCCCAAAGGCACCAAAGACGAACTTGGTTATTATGCTTCGCAATTTAATAGTATAGAGCTTAATGCAACCTTTTATCGTATTTTTAGTGCAGAGCAATTTGCTGTATGGAAGCATAAAACACCTCAATCGTTTAAGTTTTTTCCAAAAATTAATCAAACCATTAGTCATTACAAAAGACTTACAGACGTTAAAGCCGAAACTGAATTACTTTTAACAAACGCAAGCCAATTAGAAGATAAATTGGGATGTTTTTTCTTACAATTACACACGAACTTTTCGCCTGATAATTTTAGAGTATTATCAGAATTTTTAAATTTTTGGCCAGAGCAATATCCGTTAGCAGTTGAGTTTAGGCATAGCGATTGGTTTAATGATGTGGAAGTAGCGAATAACTTATACCAATTGTTAGAAACGCATAACATTTCCAATATTATTGTAGACACGGCTGGCCGTCGCGATTTGTTACACATGCGATTAACCAACGCGAGAGCGTTTGTTCGCTATGTAGGAGCTAATCACTCCAGCGATTATAAGCGATTAGACGATTGGGTAGAACGTTTAAAGTTATGGCAAGACCAAGGGATTAAAGAAATAGATTTTTTTATTCATCAAAATACAGAAAAAGAATCTCCTTTGCTAGCAGCATATTTTATAAAAGCATTAAATAAAGCATTAGGAAGTCAGTTGAAAATTCCTAACGATAATACAAATTCACAACAAAATTTATTTACATGAGATTTCACACCAGAAAATGGGTTAAACCCGAAGATTTAAACGCTAACGAAACTTTATTTGGAGGCAAATTACTTGCATGGATAGACGAGGAAGCAGCCTTGTATTCTATCATTCAATTAGAAAATAATAGAGTCGTTACTAAATACATGTCCGAAATTAATTTTTTAAGCTCGGCAAAAAAAGGCGATATCGTAGAGATTGGTATCGAAGTCGTAAAATTCGGTAAATCGTCTTTAACGTTAAATTGTGAAGTTAGAAATAAAATGACACGGGAAACAATTATTAAAGTAGACAATATTATTATGGTTAATTTGGGTGAAGATGGTAAACCAAAACCTCATGGAAAAACCAAAATAGAGTATGTAAAAGATCGATTGGAAAGTAATTCTAAATAAATGTTATAAATTCTTACTTTTTTCAGCTGTTAAGCATTAAAATGAAAAATAGAATTATTAACTTAGTAGAACTGTTAATCAAACCATTAATTAAAATAATATGAAAAAAATTCTTTACATCACGTTAGCGATGCTTGTGCTATCCTGTTCAGGATCTAAATCTACAACTGCTCAAGCTCCAAGTAAAAAAATGTTAAAAGGCACTTGGGAAGTCACAGATATTAAATTTGTAGGCGATAAAGGGTTATACAAGGCTTTTTTATTCGATTTAGCCGACTCGTCTTGCTTTAAAGGCGGCGAATGGGTGTTTATACCAAATAACGGTTCTGGTAAATTTTCAACTAAAGCGAATAGTTCGATTTGCGAAGCTTACACCAATAGCATCCATTGGTCGTTTTTAGAAGGAACAGATGGGTACACGCAATTTCAGTTTAAATATGTAGGCGACGATATAAAAGCCAAACACGTTACTTCTGGTTATCGCGCCACAATTCAGGATATTAGCGATAACGTAATGGTTATTAAAGTACCAACAACTTACGAAGGAAATCCTTTTGATGTTATTATGACGTATAACAAAACTTCCGATAACATCGATTTATAATTAACAATTTAATATTTACAAAACATGAAACAAACAACAAGTATATTTGTAGCTATAGCTTTGGTATTTTCAATATCGTTTGTAAGCTGCGATTCTTTAAAAAATGCTAATAGCACCCAAAAAGGTGCAGGTATTGGTGTTGCAGGTGGTGCATTAATAGGAGGCCTTATTGGTGGTAACGTTACTGGTGCACTTATTGGTGCTGCCGTTGGTGGTGCTGCTGGTGGTATAATAGGTAACCAAATGGATAAACAAGCCGATAAGATTGAAGAAGCGCTTCCTGGAGCCGAGGTTAATCGTGTTGGAGAAGGCATTCAAGTGGTTTTCGATGATAAAAGTGGTGTAACTTTTGCCATAAATAAAGCCGATTTAACAGCTAGCGCTAAAGAAAATCTAGATGCTATCGCAGAAATTTTCACAGAATTCCCAGATACTAACTTATTAGTAGAAGGTCATACAGACAGTTCTGGAGACGATGCTTATAACATGACTTTATCTAAAAAAAGAGCACAGTCTGTAGTTGATTATTTAGAAGGAAAAGGTATTTCCAGCGATCGTTTTACAGTTACAGCTTATGGCGAAACCAAACCTAGATTTGATAACGCTACAGAAGAAGGTAGAGTGAAAAACAGACGCGTAGAAATTGGTATTTCTGCAAACCAAGAAATGATAGACGATGCTAAGGCACAAGCCAACTAATATCGTTTTAATTATATTGCATAAAAAAGTCGCGTATTACACGCGACTTTTTTATGTTTATAAATAATGTTATTCTGTAATGTAATTACTAAGTTCGAATATTTCAAGATCAAAATATTGCACTGCGGCCAGGGTATGATCAAAAATATCCGACATGATATATTCGTAATTTTGCCAACGTTTATCGCTACTAAAAGCATAAATTTCTAAAGGGATTCCTTGAGGTGTAGGCGCTAATTGTCGCGTCATAATCGTCATATCCTTATTTATGGCCGAATGGGTTTCTATATAACTTTGAAGATACTTCCTAAACACACCTAAATTAGTCATGTTTCTCCCGTTAATTAATAAGGTTTTATCGGCATTGTTATTTTCGTTATACTTATTAATATCGTTTTGTCTATGTTCTAAATAATCAGAAATTAACTGTATTTTTTTAAGGGCATCAACACGTTCTTTTGTTAAGTAATGAACGCTAGTAGCCTTAATAATAATAGCTCTTTTAATGCGTCGGCCACCAGAACTATTCATTCCGCGCCAGTTTTTAAAAGAATCAGAAATTAAAGCATAGGTAGGAATGTTGGTTATCGTCATATCAAAGTTCTGAACTTGGACTGTAGAAAGGTTAATTTCTATAACGTCGCCATCGGCACCATATTTATCCATAGTAATCCAATCTCCAATTCTAACAGTATCGTTTATTGCTACTTGAATACTTGCAACAAAACCCAGAATTGTGTCTTTAAATATTAAAAGTAAGACTGCAGATGCGGCACCTAATGTGGTAAAGAAGGTTTTAATGTCTATACCGGTAATCATTACAAAAATAAGCGCGATGCCTATTGCCCATAGAAAAAGCATAAGTACTTGTATATAACTATCTATAGGTTTGTCTTTTAAGCGGGGGAGTGTTTTAAAGTACGATTCTAAAGTATTAAGAACGCTTCTTATAATCCAAATCACTAAAACAACACAGTATAGTTTTAGGAGTAATTCTACTGCATGTTCGAATACAGGAAAATCTGAAAATACAGTTGGTAAACACTTTAACGTAATTGCCAACGGAACAATATGCGCTATATTTCTTGGTACTTTGTGGTTGACTAATAAATCGTCGAATTTAGTTTTAGATTTTGCTGCAAATGACGAAAATGCCTGAATTAAAATCTTTCGCGCAATAAAATCAGATATAAAAACAATAATTAGAAGCAACACCAAAAGGCTAATCATATTCAAATAGATTGCCGTTGCATCGGAAATATTTAAGCTTTTAAAATAATTAAAGAAATAATGATTGAAGTTTTGCATATTAAGCTACCTTAAAATACTTTTTATCTGCTATAAAAGTTCCAAACGGGATTACTGAAGCTAATAACACAAAAGCAAAAGTCTTTTTATCCCATTTTAGTTCCATGCCTACCATAATGGCCAAAACAACATAAGCAACAAACAGTAAACCGTGTGGCATACCAAGTAATTTTACATATTGCGGATCTTTTAAAAGATATTTAATAGGTACAGCAACAAAGAGTAATAAAATGTACGAGATACCTTCTAGAGCACCAACAATTCGTAAAGTTTTTAATAATGAATTCATAAGAATATAGATTTTTGCAAATATACTAAAGCTTAATATATTGGACGTGCTTGGCAGATATTAAAGCAAAAAAAAGACTGCTCGAAAGCAGTCCTCTTCTATGGATAATGAAATGAAGGTTTTATTGATTTGCAACTTCGTTAGAGTTCATAAGTGCAAAAAACTTATTAATATTTGGAAGAATTACTATACGTGTTCTTCTGTTTTTTGCTTGGTTTTCTCTGGTATCGTTTTCGGCAATTGGATGGTAACTACTACGTCCGGCTGCTATCATTTTTTCTGGAGCAACATCGTAATCGTCTTGTAACTTACGTACAACCGAAGTTGCGCGCAATACACTTAAGTCCCAGTTGTCTTTTACAGTCGCAGTGTTAATACTTCTAGAGTCAGTATGGCCTTCTACCATAACTTCTATACTCGGTTCGGAGTTAATAACGTCGGCCAATTTTTGTAAAATGTTGTTTGCTTTACTACTTACTCTGTAACTTGCGGTATTAAATAACATTTTATCTGAAATAGAAATCATAACAACAGTTTCGTTAATATCTATCGCAATATCTTCATCTTCGTTAAGTGAACTGCTGTCTAAAGATTTTTGTAAGTTATAAGCCACTGCCAAATTCATAGAATCTTTTAGTGTTTTGGCTTCGCTTAATTTAGCAGGATCTACATGTTTTAAAGTTTCTCGCATGCTTTTTTTAGTGTCGTTAGAGATGACTGCAACATCGCCAACGGCTACAAGTTTAGCATCATTTTCTTCGGTTAAAGAGTTTATTTTAGAATTGTAAGCATCTACACGTGCTTGAATTTCATCAAATTTAGCTTCTAAATCTTCTTTCTCTACAGTTGTTTTTTGCAACTGACTTTTTATTTGTCCGTTTTCTTCTTGTAAAGCCACATATTTCTTTTTAGAAACACAAGATGCCATTAGACATAAAGCTAATACTCCGATTGAAATTTTCTTCATAATTTTTAATTTTTGGTTTATATATGTACGCTTAAAAGCATGATTATGGTTTTTAAAACAACTTACTTTTTTAACACATTTTGTCTAATTATTTGATTTATTGTAGGATAAGTCTTTAAAAAAATGATAAAAAATCCGATTAAAATCTAATTTTATAGATAATGTGGTTAATTGAAATCGTGTTAATTCAAAATTAATATAGCAAAGGCAGTTAGGTGTATGCGTTCATAAAAAAATTTAACTCTAATGCTATTTATACTTCTTGCGACTTATAAATATGTGTATTTTTGACATGCATTAGATAAACTATTATAATTTATGAGATCTTTAAAAGGACAACGCGCTTTAATAACCGGAGCAGGTAGAGGAATAGGAAAAGCTTTAGCTTTGGCATTGGCAAAAGAAGGTGTACATATTGCCTTATTGGCAAGAACGACAGCAGATATAGAAGATGTTGCTAAAGAAGTAAGAAAACTTGGTGTAGAAGCCATAACGGTAACCGCAGACGTATCGTCTATAGATGATGTAAATACCGCCGCAAAAACAATTTTATATCAGTTTAAAACCATAGACATTCTTATAAACAATGCTGGTATTGCTAAATTTGGGTCGTTTTTAGCTTTAGAACCCGAAGAATGGGAACATATAATTAGAGTAAATGTTATGGGAATTTATTATGTAACCCGTGCATTTTTACCACAAATGATTGATAATAAATCTGGTGATATTGTAAACATATCTTCTACTGCAGGTCTAAAAGGTAATGCCGCTACTAGTGCTTACAGTGCCTCTAAATTTGCTGTATTAGGACTTACAGAGTCTTTAATGCAAGAAGTGAGAAAACATAATATTAGAGTTACAGCATTAACACCAAGTACTATTGCAACAGATTTGTCTGTAGATTTAAACTTAACAGATGGTAATACCGAAAGTGTAATGCAAGCCGAAGATTTTGCCGAGTTAATTATAGCACAACTTAAACTGAACAGACGCGTATTTATAAAAGAGTCTAGTATTTGGTCTACAAACCCGTAACAATAATTTCCATAAATAGAATAATTCCATATCTGTTTTATTCTGAAGACATCACTATTTAAATGAATCTCTGTCGCGCTCAATAAAGTTGGGTTTGACAGAGATTTTTGTTTATTCATCAAGATTAAATTAGTGTTAATTTTAAGGTTGAGTAATGATTCAAAATATTATTTATCGTAATATTGCAATAAATAAATTAATAAGATGGGAATCACAAAATCTGAAATATTTTCGGAGCAGCAAAACGAAATTGCAAGTTTGGCCAAAGTATTAGGGCATCCTGCGCGAATTGCTATTTTGGAATATCTGTTTAAATCGGAATCTTGTATTTGTGGCGATTTGGTAGAAGAAATTGGTTTGGCACAACCTACCATTTCTCAGCATTTAAAAGAATTAAAAAATGCAGGCATTATTAAAGGCACTATAGAGGGGACAAGTGTTTGTTATTGTATCGATAGTAACAGATGGCAGGCTATACAGCTTAAACTAACACAATTTTTAAATCAGGAAACGCCTAGATCGCCGACAGATTGTTGTTAAAAAAATTTACTTTCATTCATCGTAATATTACAATTAAATATAAATAATCATGACACTTCAAGACATTCAAACGCACTTAGGGGCACTAGAGCAATTAGAGTTTCAGTTGCCAAACGGACAATTAGTACCAAGACATTTTCACGTTACCGAAATAGGTAAAGTTTCAAAAGATTTTATAGACTGTGGTGGCACATTAAGACACGAAACGGTTATTAATTTTCAGCTGTGGCAGGCTAACGATTACGACCATAGGTTGCATCCCGAAAAATTAACTCACATTATAGAATTATCTAAATCTGCTTTAGAATTGCCAGAGGATTTAACTATTGAGGTAGAGTACCAAGGCGACACGATACAAAAGTATGGTTTAGACTTCGATGGCACCCGTTTTTTATTAACGACCACACAAACCGATTGTTTGGCAAAAGACCAGTGTGGCATTCCTGCAGATAAACCAAAAATTAAACTTTCAGATTTAAACTCAAATTCAGCCTGTTGTTCACCTAATTCAGGATGTTGTTAATTCAATTATTATGTATACTAAACTTTCAAATTTAATCGCGTCTTTCAATTATCAGTCTATAAGTGAAGATCGCAAAACAACCTTACAGCCTTTAGTGGATTATATTCAAGAAAAATTCACGAAAAAGGAAACTATTCGACTTAACTTTATATGTACACACAATTCCAGACGCAGTCATTTGTCTCAAGTATGGGCACAAACCGCGGCATTGTATTTTAAAATTCCATCAGTAGTATGTTTTTCGGGTGGGACAGAAGCCACTGCTTTATTTCCTAAAGTTGCCGAAACTTTAGAAGCTACCGGATTTAAAATTCAGCAATTATCGCAAGAGCAAAATCCTGTGTATGCGATAAAATATGCAGAAAACGAACATCCGGTTATTGGTTTCTCGAAACGATTTGATGCTGATTTTAATCCGGAAGCGCATTTTGCAGCTATCATGACCTGTTCTCAGGCCGATCAAGGTTGTCCGTTTATAGCTGGTGCAGAAAAGCGTATTCCTATTACTTTTGAAGATCCTAAAGCATTTGATGGTACACCACAACAAACCGAACAATATAATGCACGTAGCTTACAAATTGCAGAAGAATTATGTTATGTGTTTTCTAAAATAAACTAATTATGGCAAGTAGTAAACGATTAAGTTTTTTAGATAATTATTTAACTTTATGGATATTTATAGCCATGGCCATTGGAGTAGGTATAGGCTATTATTTTCCGAGTTTTCCAGAGTTCATCAATAGTTTTAACAAAGGCACGACCAATATACCTATAGCTATTGGTTTAATTTTAATGATGTATCCGCCTCTAGCGAAAGTTAATTATGCCTTATTACCAAAAGTATTTAAAGATACTAAGCTACTCTCTGTTTCACTGATTTTAAATTGGGTAATAGGCCCTTTACTGATGTTTGCTTTGGCATTAACATTTTTACACGATTATCCAGAATACATGGTAGGTCTTATCTTAATAGGTCTTGCACGTTGTATAGCCATGGTTTTGGTTTGGAATGATTTAGCAGATGGAAACAGCGAGTATGGTGCTGGATTGGTGGCTTTAAACAGTATTTTTCAGGTGTTTGGCTATAGTTTTTATGCTTGGATTTTTATAACTGTTTTACCGCCATATTTTGGTTTTGATGGCGCTATTGTAGACATTTCAATAAGTACCATAGCTGAAAGTGTTGCTATATATTTGGGGATTCCTTTTGTATTAGGTTTTTTAAGTCGGTTTATTTTGGTTCGATTAAAAGGCGAGCAATGGTATACAAATACATTTATACCAGCTATTTCTCCGCTAACCTTAATCGCTTTATTGTTTACTATTGTTGTAATGTTTTCGTTAAAAGGCGAGTTGATTGTTCAAATACCAATCGATGTTTTAATTATAGCTGTACCATTGTTAATCTATTTTACTATCATGTTTGTAATAGGATTTTTTGTTAGCAAAGCCGTTGGTGCACCTTACGATAAAAATGCAGCTGTGGCGTTTACGGCTGCAGGCAATAATTTCGAATTGGCCATAGCAGTAGCTATCGCAGTATTTGGTTTAAATTCGGGGCAGGCTTTTGCGGGGGTAATTGGGCCTTTAGTAGAAGTGCCGGCATTAATTTTGCTAGTCCGTGTCTCATTTTGGTTAAAAAACAAATACTACAAATAAAACAGTAATAATTGTATCTGTGTTAATTTCACTTTAATAAAATAGTTATTTTTACACTAAAATTTTACGGTTAAAAAATGTCAAAAAAGAAATATAACATAGCGGTAGTTCAGCTTAATCTGAACAATACTCCAGAAAACAATTTAAAGAAATGTTTAAGTTGGGTAAGCGATGCAGCCAAACAAGGCGCAGAGATTATTCTTATTCCAGAATTGTACAGTAGCCACTATTTTTGTCAGACTGAAGATGTTGATAATTTCGCTTACGCGGAACCTTTGTATAGTACCTCTTTTAAAGCATTTAGCGCTTTAGCAAAAGAGTTGGGCGTGGTAATAATTGTGCCGTTTTTCGAAAAACGTATGGCAGGTATTTATCACAATAGTGCTTATATTATTGATGCCGATGGAACTGAAGCTGGATTGTACAGAAAAATGCACATTCCAGACGATCCTCATTTTTACGAGAAATTTTATTTTACACCAGGCGATTTAGGTTTTCAAGCCATCGAAACCCAAAAAGGCAAAATCGGCACACTAATTTGCTGGGATCAGTGGTATCCAGAAGCAGCACGATTAACAGCTTTAAAAGGTGCCGAAGTATTGTTTTATCCAACAGCTATCGGTTGGCATCCTAAAGAAAAAGAAGAGTTTGGAGCTAACCAACACGGTGCTTGGATGAATGTTATGAAAGGCCATGCTGTAGCCAATGGTGTTTTTGTAGCTGCCGCTAACCGTATTGGTTTAGAACAATATGTGCCAGATACCGATGGTATACAATTTTGGGGTTCATCGTTTATAGCTGGGCCTCAGGGCGAAATATTAGCTCAGGCGTCGCACGATAAAGAAGAAATCTTAATTGCCGAAGTCGATTTGGATTTACAGGAAAATGTGCGTCAGAATTGGCCGTTTTTTAGAGACCGCCGAATAGATGCTTTTGGAGATATTACTAAACGCGCAATAGATAAATAAATGAGCGAATTAGGGTATAGATTTCCAGCCGAATGGGAGCAGCAACAGGGTGTATTATTGTGTTTTCCATACAATGGCAACGATTGGCCAGGAAAATTCAAGGCCATACAATGGGCATTTGTAGAGTTTATAAAAAAAGTAGCACAGGTAGAAACGGTGTTTCTTGTGGTTAAAGATGGAAAGCAAGAGATGTTTGTTACCGAACTTCTGGATCAGGCTCATGTTAACATGAAACAGGTCGCTTTTTTACAACATAAGACCAATAGGAGTTGGATGCGCGATTCTGGACCAATTATTGTAAAAAAAGGAAACGAGCGCATTGCTTTAAATTTCAATTTTAACGGTTGGGCTAAATATAAAAATTTCACTCTAGATCGTGGTGTTCCACAAAAAGTGGCAACGGCATTAAACATGCCTTTAGAGCAAGTAACATACAAGGGTAAACCTGTAGTTTTAGAAGGAGGTGCAATAGATGTTAATGGTAAAGGGACTTTATTAACTACAGAAGAATGTTTGTTGCATCCTGACATTCAGGTAAGGAATGGTGGATTCACTAAAACGGATTATGAAGCCATTTTTAAAACGTATTTGGGCGTTTCTAATGTTATTTGGTTAGGAGACGGTATAGTGGGCGACGATACCCATGGGCATGTAGATGATTTATGTCGATTTGTAAACGAAGATACCATTGTTACTGTTGTAGAAGATAACCCTGACGACAAGAATTACAAAGTGCTTCAAGATAATTTAAAACGCTTAAAGGCTTCGACTTTAGAAACAGGAAAAACACCAAATATTGTAACCTTGCCAATGCCTAAACCGTTGTTTTTTGATGGTTTGCAAATTCCGGCTAGTTATGCGAATTTTTTAATTTTAAATACATTAGTGTTGGTGCCTGTATTTAATGATAGTAACGATAGAATAGCTTTAAATACCATTGCCGATTGTTTTCCAAATCATGAAGTTATCGGCATGAGCGCGATTGATTTAATTTGGGGATTTGGCACCTTACATTGCTTAAGTCAGCAAATTCCATCGTAATTTTATAGCTAAATAATATTAAAAAGCCGTCTTAAAATTGTAATTGGCTTCAATTTTAAGACGGCTTTTGTATTGAATTAAAATGATTTGTCATTTAGAAGACGATGCATTAAACCTTAATATTAAATAACCAATAAGCCCAGAAATTAACGAACCAGCTAAAATACCTATTTTAGACGATGCCGTAAAAATAGCATGGTTCTCGAAAGCTAAATTGGTTACAAAAATAGACATAGTAAAACCTATACCAGCTAAAAAACCAGTTCCTAAAATATGAACAAAAGTTATGTTTTCTGGTAATTCGGCTAACTTAGATTTGATTCCTATAAAGGTGAAAATTAATACGCCTAGACATTTACCGATTACTAAAGCTAAACCTATACTCCAAGACAATGCAAAATCTAAGTTTAATTCTGCTTTTGTACTAAACGTTATTCCTGCATTGGCAAGGGCGAATAATGGTATTATAAAATAGGCTACCCAGCCGTGTAAAATATGTTCGGAATATTGTAATGGCGATTGTACTTTTCCTGTCCAAACCTGTATGTCGTCAATTAAATAAATTTGCTTTCGAGATAAAATAGGGCTATTGCCATTTGATATTTTAAAAAGTTTATTTACAATACCTTCTAATTTATAAATGTTTGATGCTAATTCCATCTTTTGATGAATAGGAATTGTAAGTGCTACCAATACACCAGCAATAGTAGGATGAATTCCGGATTTTAAAAACAAAAACCAGATAGAAAACCCAAAAATAGCATATACAAATTTGCTGAAATAGCGTTTATAGCTCATAAAAAACATGATGGCTAAAAGTATAAAAGAGTAGAGAATAAGCATCCAATCTATGGTCGAGCTATAAAAAATAGCAATTGCCAAAACTGCAACCAAATCGTCTACAATGGCAAAAGCTGTTAAAAATATTTTTAAAGCTAATGGTACACGACTGCCCAGTACTTGTAAAACAGCTAGCGAAAAAGCAATATCTGTAGCCATTGGTATGCCCCATCCAGCAACAGTTTCAGGATTCTTGTTAAGCATTAAAAATAGGGTTATAGGAACAACAACTCCTCCTAATGCTGCGAAAATGGGTAGAGAAGCCTTTTTAATGGTATTTAATTCGCCCATTAAGATTTCTCGTTTAATTTCTAGACCAATTAAAAAAAAGAATACGGCCATTAAGCCGTCGTTAATCCAATGTATTAGGTCTTTTTTTAATGCGAAATTGCCAAATTCAAATCCAACGGTGTAATGCCAAATGTTGTAATACGATTCTGCAAATGGAGAATTGGCCCAGATTAAAGCCACAACTGTGGCTATAAAAAGGAGTATTCCTGCAAAACTTTCTATCTGAACAAATTTTGTAATCGGGGTAACAACTAAATTCTGAATGGAACTCTTCATTTTTTGGATTTTTTAATTCCTTAAAATTACAAAGGATCTCGAAGCTTTCAAAAGACAAAAGTCATGAAAACCTAAAGTTTAGCACGTTATCAACTTTAAGCGTATTCCGTATTGAAATATGTGAGCTTAGTTAATAAGCATAATGATGTTTTTATAAATTAATTTAACACGATTTAAAGGAAAACTGACAAAAATCATGTTAATTTTATAAGATAATGAGTACCTTGAGGTATAAAAATAATCAGAAATTTTACGATAATGAAAAAAATACTTTTACCAACAGATTTTTCAGACAATGCATGGAATGCGATACAATATGCATTGCAACTGTTTAAAAATGAAACATGTACATTCTACTTGTTAAATTCATTCAGTGAGGCTATGTCTACCCCAACGTCGGGCATTATTTCTACTAAAGTTAAAGAGTCTGTTTACAAGGCGCAGGTAGAAATAAGTAAAACAGGTTTGGTAGATTGTTTAAATACAGTTACGGCCAATTTTAATAACGACAAACATAAATTTGTAACCGTTTCTATTTACGATAGCTTTCCTAATGCTATAAAAAAAGTGATTAAAGAGCGAGAAATCGATTTAATCGTTATGGGAACTAAAGGAGCAACAGCTTTAAAAGAAATGACAATTGGTAGTAACACCTCTGGTCTTATAGGTGTGGCTTCGTGCCCTATTTTGGCAATACCTCAAAATGTAGAATTCAAACCTTTAGAAGAAGTTGGCCTGTCTACAGATTTTGAAATTGATTTTAATGCTCAAGGTTTGGCTACCTTATTATATTTACTAAAACAATTCCAGGCTAAAGTGTCTGTTGTAAATATCATGGAAAAGCCTAGAGCTTTAACGGCGTTACAAGAATCTGGAAAACAAAAATTAACCCAAGTGTTTGAAGATTTAGACACTCAATTTTTTACCTTAACCGATATTGGCGTATCGTCTGGAGTTCGTGCTTTTGTAGAAAGCCGTCATTTAGACATGCTTTGTGTGGTGGCTAAAGAACAAGATTTTATGAAACGTTTTTTAGGAATGTCTTACAGTAAGTCTATAAGTAACCACGCGAGCATTCCGTTACTCATATTAAATATAAAAATGTTTTAAACACATAATTAAAACTCCTGGTTAACATGCCGGGAGTTTTTATTTTAAGGTATAATTTTCGTTATATTTGGGTTTTTCAAGCATGCTCTTAAGGAGCTTGTTCTACGTTAATTTTAGATTTCAAACGCGCTTTAATGAAAAACGAAACCCAAATAAAATGCCCGAATTGCGGTACGAGTATCGATGTTCAAGATATATTAGCTCATCAATTAGAAGATGAAATAAAACAAAAGTACCAAGCCCAGATTGCTGAAACCAAAAAAGCTTTCGAAGCCAGTCAAAATCAATTGCAACAAGAGCGATTAGCTTTCGAAGACAAAAAGAAACGAGAGAACGAATTGTTTCAGCAGCGTTTAGAGCAGACATTAAAAGAAGAAAAAAAGCGAATAGAGCTGGTGTTGAAGCATAAAATATCAGAAGAACAATCCGAACAGTTTAAAGCTTTACAAAACGAATTAAATGAAAAATCGGAGCAGGTTAAAGAACTCAATCGATCTAAAGCCGAAATAGAAAAATTAAAACGCGAAAAAGGCGAACTTAAAGCTGAAGCTGAAGCCGAAGCCCAAAAGCGATTAAACGAAGTACTTTTAGCAGAGCGCGAGAAAATACGAAAAGCCGAAGAAGATAAAAATGAGTTGCGTTTTAAAGAAATGCAAATGCAATTGGAAGCGCAAAAAAAGCTTACCGAAGAAATGAAACGCAAGCAAGAGCAAGGTTCTATGCAATTGCAAGGCGAAGCTCAAGAATTAGCAATAGAGGAGTGGCTGGCTTCAAAATTTCCGTTAGATACCATTCAGGAAATTAAAAAAGGGGCTCGCGGTGGCGATTGTATACAAATTGTACACACCAGAACCGAACAAAATTGCGGTTCTATTTACTACGAAAGTAAGCGCACAAAAGATTTTCAGCCAAGTTGGATCGAAAAATTTAAGGCAGATATTCGCGACAAAGGTGCTAATATTGGTGTTTTGGTTACCGAAGTTATGCCTGCCGATATGGACCGTTTAGGACTTAAAGATGGCATCTGGATTTGTAATTACGACGAGTTTAAGGGCTTGTGTTCGGTTTTAAGGGAGTCAATTATTCAATTAAACCGTGCCATGGTTGCCCAAGAACATAAAGGCGATAAAATGGATTTACTTTACGATTACCTAACAAGTACAACTTTTAGAATGCAAATTGAAGCCATTGTAGAAGGGTTTACTCAAATGAAATCCGATTTAGAAAGCGAAAAGCGTTCTATGCAACGCATTTGGAAACAGCGCGAAAAGCAAATAGAAAAGGTCGTAACCAATACTATAGATATGTATGGCTCTATAAAAGGTATTGCCGGAAATGCGATACAATCGGTAAAAGCTTTAGAATTACCTGGCGCCGAAGAAGATGATAATTTATTGTTGTAGAGACTGAAAATAATTGTATTCTAGTAAGATATGATGAAATTTAATACGTGTGATATGATAATTAAAAATACGTGAATTACAAATTATTTGTAATTTTGTTAGAAGCGAATTCTAAACTCATTAAAAAATGAATACAAAGTTGACTTTAACAATAGAGAAAGAAATTATAGAACGAGCAAAAAGCTATGCGAAAGAAAAAAATCGTAGTTTGTCAGATATTATAGAAAACTATCTAAAAATTCTTACAGAAAAAGAACAAAAAAATAAAGACCAAAAACTTAATCCTATTGTAGAGTCTTTGAAAGGTTCTTTTAAAATGCCTAAGAATATGGATTATAAAAAAGAGCTAAGAAATCGTATAGAAGAAAAGTATCTATAAAATGGATAAGGTTCTGATAGATATGGATGTGCTGATGGATTTCTTTTTTAACAGAAAACCATTTGCGAAATATGCTGCCGAATTGATGAATCTTTGTGCGAAAAAACAAGTACAGGGTTACATAACACCAGTTATTATTTCTAACGTTTATTATTTGCTTCGCAAAACGGCGAAACATGATATCATTGTTGAAAAATTAAAACAGTTATTAACTATTATTTCAATTATCGAAATAGATGAAAACTCTGTAATGAATGCTTTAAATTCAGAGTTTAAAGATTTTGAAGATGCTTTACAAAACTTTTCGGCAATCGAAAACGGAAAGATTAATATAATTCTCACTAGAAATTTGAAAGATTTTAAGAAAAGCGAATTAGCGATATTGACTCCAGAAACATATTTAAAAGGAAAAGTATTTGACTAAACGATGATAGCTAGTATCAAATAACATTAAACTCAAGTCATCAAACATCAGTAGCGTACAAAATAAGCATCACACCTAGTAAAATACCAAATAGGGGTACTAATTTTTTACGCTTGTTTTGTTCTTTAAAAATAATACCACCTATTATAACTGCAATAAGAATCTGGCTGCGTTTGATGGCCGATAGTAGCATAATTAGAGCTTCGGGGTCTTGCAGTCCTTTAAAATAAAAGTAATCGGCGGTTTGTAGTAAAATACCAACTGCTGGTATGCTCCATCGCCAAGAAAAAGCAGCTCGTTTTTTGGCTTTAGGAAACCAAGTAAAGGCCAAGATTATTAGCAAAATAATTACTACATAAAAGCAAAACCAAAATTGTAAGGTCTGTGGTTGTAAAGCTAAATTTTGGATGAGGAATTTATCGTACAATCCGCTGGAAGCTCCTAAAAAAGTTGCGGCCATAATGGCGAAAATCCAAATGTTATTTTTAAAATCAATTCCTTCCTTTTTACCTACTTTAGAGTATCCTATTACCGAAAAAATAATAATAAAAAATCCCAACCACTGCCAAGTGTTCGGATGTTCCTTATAGATAACTAAAGCCCCGATAAATGTAAAAAACGGACCCGCAGAGCGTATGGGAGTTACTATGGTTATAGGTAAGTGTTTTAGTGCTTGGTAGGCGAGTAACCATGAAGCCGCCATAATAGCCGATTTTATAAAAATATAACCGTGTTTACTCCAAGATATAGGGGTAATGTACAAGTCAATCTGTTTCGCCATTTCGGGTTGATATCGCGAGAGTAAGAAGAAGGGCAACAATGTTAGTAATCCAGCAAAGGTAGTGCCTAATAACACCGGAAACACTTCGTTGTTTTGTACAGCGTGTTTCTTGCATAAATTGTGTAATCCTAAAAATAAAGCCGAAAGTAAACCTAAATAAATCCACATGGCGCGAAGATACTAGTTTCAACAGAGTTTAAAAAAGCAATTTTGTGTCGCGTGTTTCGGTTAATAAATTTAGCGATTCCATACATTTTACAATCGCATAGCTTGTACCTTTATAAGCATTAGGAGTTTAGCTTTATTTTTTGTGTAAACTTCTATATTCTAAACCAAAAACTTTTTAAAAATGGACAAAAATAGTGTTGTTAGCCCTTATCATAAACATCATTTAAATTTATCAAATCGTGTAGTTATGGCACCCATGACTCGGAGTCGAGCAGCAAACGATGCTCATAAACCAACTGATGCCCTACACGGCACATATTACGAACAAAGAAGTTCGGCCGGTTTAATTATTACAGAAGGAACTCAGGTCTCTAAAGAAGCTGTGGGCTATATTAATACACCGGGGATTTACAGTGAAGCACAGGTTGAAGGTTGGAAAAACGTTACTAAGCGTGTACACGACCAAGGCGGAAAAATTTTCGCGCAACTGTGGCATGTCGGGCGTATTTCGCACCCTGATTTTCATAATGGGGAATTACCTTTAGCGCCATCAGCTATCAATCCGAATGAAAAATCGTTTACACCTGAGGGCTTTAAACCCACAGTAACTCCAAAAGCAATGACTATAGCAGATATAGAACGTACCGTTTCAGATTTTAAGCAAGCGGCAAAACATGCTGTCGAAGCTGGTTTTGATGGGGTAGAAATTCATTCTTCTAATGGATATTTATTTCATCAGTTTTTCTGTAATTGTTCTAATAGTCGAACTGATGCCTATGGGGGTTGTATAGATAATAAAACGCGATTCTTTTTTGAAGTATTAGAAGCCGTTAAAACAGAACTATCTGAAGACAAAATAGGAGTTCGATTTAACCCGTCGCTTAACGGATTGTTCGGGATTACCTTAGATGAAGACACGATACCTACTTTCGAAAACATTATAACCAAACTGAACGACTATAACCTGGCATATGTTCATTTATCTCAACCTTTTACAGATGTATCGAATGTGCGTCATGCGGTGCAGGATGTCGCTAAACATTTTCGACCTTTATATAACGGCACTTTAATGATTAATGGTGGATATACAAAAGAAAAGGCAAACAAGGTAATACAAAATGGCCATGCCGATTTGGTGTCTTTTGGGAAATTATTCATTTCAAATCCAGATTTAGTAGCGCGTTTTAAAACCGATGCAGAATTAGCCGATTGGAATGAAGACACTTTTTACACTCCAGGTCCGGAGGGCTATACAGATTATCCCAAAATGAACGAAACACAAAAAGTATAACTTAAAATACAACATCATGAAAATTACAAGACAAGCAAGTGCTGTTTGGAAAGGCAGCGGAAAAGAGGGCAAAGGTACATTAACAACAGCCAGTAAGGTGTTAGACGAAACGCCTTATGCATTCAACACCAGGTTTGAAGATGGCAAAGGCACCAATCCCGAAGAATTATTAGGTGCAGCTCATGCGGGATGTTTTGCTATGCAGCTTAGCTTTTTATTAAGCGAGAAGGCTTTTGTGCCTGAGACTTTAGATGTTAAAGCAAAGGTAACTTTAGAAGATGGCGGTATTACCCATATCTTACTTCAATTACAGGCCGATGTACCACATATTAAATCGCATCAATTTGAAGAAATCGCCATGCATGCAAAAGAAATCTGCCCAGTTTCTAAACTGTTTGATACTACTATAGATTTAGAGATTCATTTAGAATAATACATTAATAGATTTTAATATGACTGTGTAATTGTATCTAAACGAATGTTTTGTGTACAAAGTATTGAGTTACGAGTTGCAATTTATTAAAATGAAGATAATTTATACTTTAAAAAATAGTAAAACAGAAACGGAAGTAGAGAGAAATTATCATTTCAATAATAATTAGTAAAAGTTTAGTAAACATGTGTTTAAGTGTTGATTTTGGAAAGAAATTACTGTAAATTTATCAGAGTACCACCTAATTAACACCAATATAACTTTGAAGACACTAGACACCCTTCCTTTATTCTCATCGTATAGTTTCGATTCCAGATTTTATGACGAATTACTAGACGACAATCAGGATATAAGAGATATTTACAAAAGGCTTTTTAAAATGTTTAGTGCCTATTCTGTAAACGAATTTGCACAGCTTAATAAACGGGCAAAAGATTCATTCTTTAATTTAGGAATTACTTTTCAGGTGTATGGTGAAAATGAAGTTCAGGAAAAAATTTTTCCATTCGATTTGTTTCCACGTATCATCAATGAAAAAGATTGGAATCATATAGAAAGAGGCGTTTTACAACGGTGTAAAGCGCTAAACTTGTTTTTATGGGATGTGTATCACGAACAAAAGATTATTAAACAAGGTATTGTTCCGATAGAGCTTATAAGTTCTTCTGTTAATTATTTAAAGCAAATGAAAGGGCTTAATCCGCCCGAAGGCATTTACAATCATATTTCTGGTACCGATTTAATTAAACATTCCGACGGCCAATATTATGTGTTGGAAGATAACATTAGATGCCCGTCGGGTGTAAGTTATGTTATTGGGAATAGGCAAGCAGTAAAGCATGCGCTTTTTGGTGTATTCAATCAATACAAATTACATACGGTTGTAGATTATGGAGCCAATTTGTTGGAAACCATGGAGTCTGTAAAACCATCTGGAGTAGATAATCCTGTATGTGTTGTAATTACGCCAGGAGTTTACAATTCGGCATATTACGAGCATTCGTTTTTGGCTAAACAAATGGGAGTGGCTTTGGTAGAAGGAAGGGATTTACTGGTTGAGAACGATTTTGTGTACATGCGAACTATTTACGGTTTAGAGAAAGTAGATGTTATTTACCGCCGTATAGACGACATGTTTATAGATCCGTTAGTCTTTAATAAAGAGTCTTTATTGGGTGTTCCTGGATTGTTTTCTGTTTATAAAAAAGGCAATGTTACATTGGTTAATGCGCCGGGAACTGGCGTGGCAGACGATAAGGCGATTTACACTTACATGCCAGAAATTATTAAATACTATCTTGATGAAACGCCTATTTTAAATAATGTTAACACCTATCATTGTAGCAGAGCAACAGACCTAGCGTATGTGCTAGACCATATTCACGAATTGGTGGTAAAACCTGTAGACGAGTCTGGAGGTTATGGTATTTCTATAGGAAACACCTTAACTAAAGAAGAGATAGAGAAGGTAAAAACTACAATACAATCAGATCCTAGAAAATATATCGCACAACCTATTATGTCGTTGTCTACACATCCTACATTTGTGCACGAAACAGATTCTTTCGAGTCACGACATGTCGATTTAAGAACCTTCACTTTATTAGGAAAAGATAAAGATTTTGTTCTAAAAGGAGGACTTACTAGAGTTGCTTTAAAAAAGGGGAATTTGGTAGTGAATTCTTCGCAGGGTGGTGGTTCTAAAGATACTTGGGTTTTAAAAAAATAAGATTATATGTTAGCAAGAGTCGCCAATAATTTATTTTGGATGGGACGCTATTTAGAGCGCTCAGAACATTTGGCAAGATATTTAAGTGTGAATTACTTTTCGTCTTTAGATGCACCAGACGACATGTCGCAATCTAAACAGTTTGTATTTCGGTCTGTTATGTATATGAGTGCTAATTTAATTGTAGCGCCCGAAGTAGAACTAAAAGAAGAAGAGGTGTTGTTTAATGTGGGCTTAAATACCAATGCCCCTTATTCTATTATTAACTCTATGTTTAAAGCTTATGAAAATGCACGAAGTTCCAGAGATTTAATTTCTACCGAGCTTTTTGAAGCTATAAACACTATAAGAAACGATGTTAAAAACTATTCGGTCGAAGATTTTATTAAAAGTAATTTATATGATTTTACAACGCTAGTCACCAATGCGACTTCTAGTATACGAACCAAAATACAAAGTACTTTATTGCACGACGAGGTGTATGCCATAATTATGTTGGGTATATATTTAGAGCGCGCTATGCAGGTGTCCAGAATTATAAATTCTAAAGTAAGCGATGCATCGGCCGAAAAGGAATATTACAGTTCTACTATGGGCGAAACACATGGCTACCAATGGAGTACCTTGTTAAAATGTGTGTCTTCTTACGATATGATGCGACGGTTTTATAAAAAAACACCCCAACGTAAAAACACATTGGAATTCATCATTTTAAATAGTCAGTGTCCACGCTCTATAAAGAATTGTTTGAACGAAATACATAAGTATATTGCTATCATTTCAAAAGAAAAAAATCCTTCAAACCCTTCGGCATCGTTTTCAATTGCAAAAATGAAATGTGAATACGATTATAAACTTATTGAAGATATAGATGATAATTTACAAGAATGTATAGGCCAATTGGTGACTAAGTTGGAAATTATAGCCGAACAGTTAGAGGAAGATTATTTCAATATTTCGAATGCCTGTATCGTAAAACCGCATCAAAAACAAGAGTTTATTTATTAACATCGGCAGGTCTAATATCTACAGCAACGTCCATATCGTTTTTTCCTGTAGTGTAAATTATACCTTTTAAAGGCGGAACATCGTAATAATCTCTACCATGTGCCACAATTAAATGTTGGTTTTTAGGAATTTGATTGTTGGTTGGGTCAAAGTCAAACCAGCCTAAAGTTGGTATAAACACCGAAAACCAAGCGTGCGAAGCATCTGTGCCCACTAATTTTTCTTTGCCTGGCGGTGGCAGGGTTTCTATATAACCACTTACATAACGTGCGGGTAACCCCATAGCGCGAACGCAGGCTATAGCAATTTGAGCAAAATCTTGGCAAACACCTTTTTTTTCGTTCATTACGTCTTGTAATGGTGTAGAAATGTTGGTGAATCCCGATACAAAATCAAAATCGGTGTAAATGCGCTGCATGAGTTCTAAAGCCGCATCGTATAAGGGCCTATTTGGTTTAAACGATACTTTGGCATACGCTCTAATATCTGTAGAGATTTCAGAGATGAGAGGCGATTTTAAAGTGTATTGTCTGGCATCAATAAGTTCTGGCTCTATACCGCGTAATAATCGTTTTGCTAAATCGACTGTTATTATTTTTCGGCTAGAAAGGTCGATGTCTTCAAATTGTAAATCGAAATTCCTATCCACTTTACTTCTCGCCGTTACCTTTAATTCGTCATGTAATTGACCTATTGAAAAATGCGTTATTGTGTTTCCAAAAAAATCGATGCGCTCGGAAAAATCTGCAGGCTTTGGGCTAATTTCTAATGTGTAATCTAATAGCGAATGGCCTTTAAAGTCTTTTGGTTTTAAAGTGGCTAAATTTTGGCAGTAAGACACGCCATTTTCGTATTTATAGGTTGTGGTATGCGAAATATTAAAAACCATGTTTAATTGGAAGCTTTACGGTTTACTAATTGCTTTTGCTGATAAGAATGATTGAAATAAGTGTTTGCGATAGATGAAGAAATATCGAATAATAATTCACTTAAATCTGCCAACAACTTTTCTAAATTTAAATACATGTTTGAAGCTTGGTCTACCTTAAGTAAAAAATTAAGGTCTATATTTTCTATTTTCTGCAATGCCAAGCTAATTTGCTTTTGGCTGGCAGAACGTCCTAAGTTAGAGGTATTGTTAGGCAATTGGTCTATGTCTTTCTTCAAGCGGTGTATTTGGTACGTTAATGAGCGCGCATAGTCTTTATCGAGCAATAATAGATTTATAACGTTTTCTATACTCAAATACGATTGGTAGCTGTATCTGTAAATGTTTAAACTTTCATGACTGGCCAAGAGTGCTTCTAAAATTTCGTATTCCAACTCTTCGTCGTGCTTTACAATAATTAAAGCCCTGAATTTTGAAATGGTAATTGTGGCTTGTTCTAATTGCAAACCAATAAAATAGAGTAGCAGCCCTTGTTTTACCAAAATACTTTCTTCGGTTAAGGCCATGAAGGCGATTAATCGTGTGATAATTTTATCGAAAAACTTAATAAGCGATTGTACAGTGTATTGCTCGTCGTCTTTTAAGTTGCTCCATAAACGCTGAATATCATCAGATACGCGCCACATGTCTTTAGACCATAAATTTCTGAGCGAGTAATACGAGTTGTTAAAACTCATTAAGGTTTGGGCAAAACTGCCTATTCTGGTATCGTCTAAAACCAAGTTTTGTATTTCTTTTAAAGGCTGTTTTAGGGTGTCTTCATCTTCTATAAAACCAGGATAAGTAGAGGTGATGGCTGTAATAGACTTAAATAATAAGGTTAAACTTTCCGATTCAGACTTTCTAATATTGTATTGTACATTGGCCATTTGGTTTAACACCATTCTTAAATAACGTGCAGTTAACATGGTACGCCCTAAATATCTGCCAGACCAAAATAAATTTTCAGCGGTATAGCTAGGTACGTCGTTTATATTGGAGGTGTAATTAGATATGGTTTTATTCCACGCATATAATTGAATATTGTGTTGGTCGTCATCGCTAATAATCCAAAAATCTTTGCTAGTGCCACCACGTTGGTTAGATACGATTAGCTTTTCGCGCTCTGCGGCAACACGAACTAGACCACCAGGCATAACACTGTAACTGTCGTTTTTGGCTATTGCAAAAGTACGCGATACTATTTTTCTTGGCTCTAATGCTCCATTAACGAAATTTGGTGCGGTAGAAAAATAAATTTTTTCTTGAGCAACATATTGGTAAGGGTTGGCCAGGATTTTTAGTTTTAATGTTTTTAATTCTTGTTCCGATAAAAACTCGCAGAAAAATAAACTTTCTCTATGCAGTCGGTCTATGCGTTTTACGACAAACGACTTCATATTGTTAATCACATAGTGTCGTTCTTTTTCTTGCCCACACCACCAAGATGCAATTTGCGGTAAGATTAAGTCTTCGTTTAAAAAATACTTACAAATATTTTTCATAAACGGAATAAGACCAGGGTTTTCTAAAACACCGCTGCCAATAGGGTTTACTACCGTAACGTTTTGCATTCTAACCGCTTCAAGCAAGCCTGCTACCCCTAAATACGAATCTTCTCTAAGTTCTAATGGATCTACAAAAATATCGTCTACACGCCTTAAAATAACATCTACTTGGCGTAAACCATTTAAGGATTTTAACCAGACCTTACTGTTTCTAACCACTAAATCGTTGCCTTTTACTAGGGGATAACCCAATAAAGACGATAAATAAGAGTGCTCGAAAAAAGTTTCGTTGTGTGGTCCGGGTGTTAAAATAACTACTGTAGGATTGTCTTTGTTTGATGGTGCAGCATTAAATAGCAACTGATTAAAATCGTTAAAAAAAACAGATGGGTGTATAACGTTTATATTGCTATACAATTCGGGTAAAATTTTACTGGTAGAGAACCTGTTTTCTAAGGCATAGCCCATTCCCGAAGGCGCTTGCGACCTATCGTTAACTACCCACATTCTACCATCTGGTCCTCTTGCCAGATCTGCAGCATAGATAAGTAATTGCTTTGCTGTTTTGTATTGTATATTATCGCAGGCTCTTAAAAAACCTCGGTGGGCGTACACCACTTCGGGAGGCAAGATGCCTTGTTTTAGTAATTCTCGTTTGCCGTATAAATCTTTTAAAATTAAATTTAGAAGTTCGGCACGTTGGGTAATACCTTGCTCTACTGTTTTCCATTCTTTTTGGTGAATGATAAACGGAACAATATTTAAATTCCAAGGTCTATTAAGGCCTTTAGGGTCGTTGTAAACATTGTAAGTTACACCGTTTTCTGAAAGTAACCAATCTAAATCGGCCTGTTTAGTGGTTAAAGCTTTGCTTCCTATTTTTGTAAGATTAGTTAAAAGCACTTTCCAATCGTCTTTAGTAGATAGATTGACGTTTAATAATTCGTCGTAATTATTAAAGTCTTTAAAATAGTTTTGAAAAATGGTGTGCTCTTTTGTATCCATGATAAAGAAACCTTATTTTTTCCTTAGGTCTAAAGTGTAAGGGAATTCAAAATTAATAGGTAATTCTTTAAATTTAAAATGTTTAGTACTGGTTTTTTTTACAACATTTCGGGTTGGGTTATCGTGCGAGAAATTAAGTTTCGAGGCTAGTTCTAATTCTCCTTGGGTATGGCCAAACTCCCAAAAACGATTAATACGTCTAGATTCGGCTTCAAAACTATTTACAGGATACGTGTCGTATGAACGTCCGCCAGGATGAGACACAAAATACGTACAGCCACCAATAGAGCGATTGTTCCATAAATCGACAATATCAAAAACTAAGGGAGTGTCTATAGGAATAGTTGGGTGTAATGCCGAATACGGATTCCAAGCTTTATATTTTATGCCAGCAACAAACTCACCTTTTACGGCGGTATTGTTTAGTTGTACTTTAACTCCATTACAGGTTAAAACATAGCGTTCTTCTGTGAAATTTGAAACCTTAACTTGTACACGCTCTACAGACGAATCGACATAACGAGACGTACCTGCTCCAGTCATTTCTTCACCTAAAACATGCCAAGGTTCTATGCCCGACCTTAGTTCTAAATGGATATTGCTTATAGTTACCATACCATGTAGAGGGAATCGAAATTCAAAAAATGGATTAAACCAATCTTCTTTAAAGGCATAGCCAGCTTTGTTTAATTGAGAAACAATGTCTTTTATGTCTTCTCTAACATAGTGTTCTATTAAAAACTTGTCGTGCAGCTCGGTACCCCAACGTACTAAATTATGTTCGTATGGCGATTTCCAAAACCAAGCAACTAGAGTTCTTACCAATAGCATTTGCATTAAACTCATCTGTGGGTGTGGCGGCATGTCGAAACCACGAAGCTCTAAAATTCCTAAGCGGCCAGAAGAGGAGTCTGGCGAATATAATTTATCGATACAAAACTCGGCACGGTGAGTATTTCCTGTAAGATCTGTAAGTAAATGTCTAAACAATCTGTCGGTTAACCAAAAAGGCACTTCTCCTGTCTTTGGAATTTGATTGAAGGCAATTTCGAGTTCGTATAAATTTTCCATTCGGGCTTCGTCAATTCTAGGTGCTTGACTTGTTGGCCCAACAAAAGCGCCAGAGAACAGGTAAGTTAAGCCAGGATGGTGCTGCCAAAAAGTTAATAAACTGCGCAATAAACTTGGTTTTCGCAATAAAGGACTGTCATTTGGGGTTGTACCGCCCAATGTAACATGGTTGCCACCTCCTGTACCTGTATGCTTGCCATCGACCATAAATTTTTCTGTGCCTAAGCGTACATGTTTAGCTGCATTGTATAGGGTAAATGTATTATTACATAGGGTTTCCCAATTAGCAGAAGGATGTATGTTAACTTCTATAACACCTGGGTCTGGAGTAATTTTAAGCGATTCTAATCGGTTGTCTTTAGGCGGTTCGTAGCCTTCTAAAATAACTGGAATATTAAGGTGCTTAGCTGTTAATTCTATGGCTGTAATTAAATCCAGAAAACTTTCGGCTGTCCCTAAGGGTGGTAAAAATAGGTATAGATTTTCATTTCTTATTTCAGCACAAATAGCTGTTCTTACAAAATAATTAGGACTTTCTGGATCTACCCCAGCGTCATTAAAATCTTTATAACGTTTAAGTACTTTCGTTTTATAACTAGGTAAAGGTTTCTGTTTAGAAAATAAATTAGGTTCGTAATTAGGAAACACTTCGTGCTCGGGTTTTGCCATTAAAGAGTTTAGTGGCAAGCGTAAACCAAGCGGAGAATTTCCAGGCGTTAAAAACAAAAAATTGCGCCTAAACGTCCAAGCGCTTGTATACCAAGTATTGTTATTAGTATTTAAGGGTAATACATAGCCAACAGTTTTAGACGTGCCATTTGCTAGTATTTCTTTGAGTTTTTTTTGTACTAAAGAAGCATCTTTGTCCGTTGCAGGGTCTACATCTACAGGTAGATTGCCTTGTTCCCACATAAAATAAAAAGCATCTTCGTAGGCAGGTAAAATATGATCATTGGTAATGCCCAAATATTGGGTAAGCGTATTTAAAAATAACTTATCGGCATCTTGTGGTAATGTAGGTGTTTTGGTATAAGCGGCCAATAGGTTTGTGTCGTGCCAAATAGGTTTTTCGTCTTTGCGCCAGCATAATTCTATTTGCCATCGGGGTAAAGGTTCGCCAGGGTACCATTTCCCTTGGGCATGATGTAGTACACCACCTTTGCCGAACTGGTTTAGTAATTGCTTAGACAGGTCTGAGGCGAGTTTTCGTTTGTGTTCGCCATCGGCTTCAGTATTCCATTGTGGCGATTCCATATCGTCTATAGACACAAATGTGGGTTCGCCTCCCATGGTTAATCTAACATCGCGTTTTTGGAGTTGCTTTTCTACTTTTTGCCCTAGATTATAAATGGCTTGCCATTGATGTTCGGAATACGGCTTGGTAACTCTTGGAGATTCGAAAATGCGTTTTACTGTGTTTTCGAAAAAGAATTCTGTTTCGCAAACATCGGTTAAACCAGAAACTGGTGCAGCACTTTCAAATGAAGGTGTGCAAGCTAATGGAATATGACCTTCGCCAGCGAGTAAACCAGAGGTGGCATCAAAACCAATCCAACCAGCGCCGGGAATATAAACTTCGGCCCAAGCATGTAAATCGGTAAAATCTTCTTCAGGACCAGAAGGGCCGTCTAACGATTTTTCATCTGATTTTAATTGCACTAAATATCCCGATACAAATCGAGCTCCAAAACCTAAATGTCTTAGTACTTGAACAAACAACCACGCATAATCTCTGCAGGATCCACTTTTTAATTGTAAAGTATCTTCACAAGTTTGTACCCCTGGATCTAAGCGGATGTTGTAATTGAGATAATTATAAATTTTTTGGTTTAGATCTACTAAAAAATAAATGGTTTTACGTGGGGTGTAATCAATCGTTTTAATAAAATCGAGTAATAAAGGCCCTTGCTCTTTAATTTCTAAATATGGTAGTAATTCTTTTTTTACGGCATCTTCATAACTAAATGGATATTCTTCGGCGTAGTCTTCCACAAAAAAATCAAAAGGATTTATAGTGGTTAGATCGGCTATAATTTCGACATCTATAACAAGTTCATCTGTCTTTTCAGGAAACACCAATCGGGCAACGTAATTACCAAAAGGATCTTGTTGCCAATTAAAAAACTGGTTTTCGGGTTTTATTTTTATGGAATACGCTTCTATTGGTGTTCGGGAGTGTGGTGCTGGTCTGAGTCTAAACACATGAGGTGATAGTGATACCTTACGATCGTATTTATAAATGGTTTTGTGTGAAATTACAACTTTTAATGCCATATTAATTTTTAGATGCTAAAACACGTATGTGCAGTTCTACATATTTTTATAAGGTTTGGTGTTAAACCATTAATACTAATGTAGTTATTTTTTAGTTTAAAGTCTTGTAAAACAAAACATTTAAATAGTTATACCTGTGTTTTTGAAGAGCTTAGAATTTGTGATGTTTTTTAGGGAACCGAAATGTTTTATTCTTAAAATCTAGGTGTGTAATTTGTTGAATTCTCAACAAAAATAAACGTAAAAGTAGAAGTGTTCAAAAGCTAATGAAGGACTAAAAGTAATGGCTTTATATATTACTATAGTGTAATAAATTCAATACTTTTGAGGGCATAAAAACAGTACTAATCAAGCGTATTTGCGCTTGTAAAATTAATACCTAGCTAGACGTTTATGCCTATTAAACACACCATTAAATTAATGCTTTTAAGTACCTTGGCGTTTGCTTGTATGAATGCTACTGTTAAGTATTTAGAAAATATAAATGCGTTTCAGATTGTTTTTTTTAGATCGTTAAGTTCGTTGTTTTTTACTGTAGGTTTTTTATTAAAACACAATATTTCTTTTGCTGGTAATAATAAAAAACTTCTTGTTTTAAGAGGACTGGCAGGGGTAACTTCCATGTCTTTGTTTTTTATGTCTACTAAGTATCTGCCAATTGGTACTGCGGTTTCTTTACGCTATTTGGCACCTATTTTTGCAGCTTTATTTGCTGTTTTATTTTTAAAGGAAAAGATATGGAAATTGCAATGGCTCTTTTTTTTAATGGCCTTTTTGGGCGTGATTATTTTAAAAGGTTTAGATACTCAGGTTAATACGTACGGACTTACTTTAATTTTAATAGCTTCTGTTACCAGTGGTTTGGTTTATGTAATTATAAGTAAAATAGGAAAGAGCGAGCACCCTGTGGTGGTGGTTAATTATTTTATGATTATTTCTACAATAGTGGGAGCAGTGTTTTCTATAAACCATTGGGTAGATCCAGTGGGCTGGCAATGGTTGTTTTTATTTTTATTGGGTGTTTTTGGTTATTTTGGACAATTGTTTATGACCAAAGCCTTTCAGAATGCCAAAACGAGTGTAGTGGCACCATTTAAATATTTAGAGGTTATTTTTACCATGCTTTTAGGGGTGTCTTTGTTTAGCGAGGTATATACATTTTGGAGTTTGTTAGGTATTTTTATGATTATAATTGCCTTGGTGTTAAATACATTATACAAATCAAAAAAAGATAAAAAGACAAAAATAAGCGCTAAATAAATAGCTAATTTCAGCTAAAAAATAGCTTCATTTTACAAGTCTACATCCAAGAAGATTTCTTATTATTGCGAGTGCAATCGCGTTACTTTTTTTAATTTTTTGGCCATGAGTAAACCCCAAAAAGGACTGTTAATTATTTTATCTTTTTTTGCTATTTATGTTATTTGGGGTTCTACCTATTTAATGAATAAGATAGTGGTTACAGAAGTAGCACCTTTACTATTGGCTGCAATTCGGTTTTTAAGTGCAGGTGTACTTATTATGTTTATTTCTAAACTTTTAAAGTTGTCGTTAGCCATAACAAAACAGCAACTTTTTAATTGTATTATCGCTGGTTTTTTGTTTTTGGTGTATGGTAATGGCGTGTTTGTTTGGGCATTAAAATATGTAGATAGTGGTTTTGCAGCTTTAATAGCAGCCACACAACCGTTGTTTGTGATCTTTTTAATGCGATTACTTCATGGCAACCCCATAAAAACGAAATCTCTTGTTGGCGTGGTTTTAGGTTTAGTAGGGATGTATTTATTAATTAGTCAAGACGGTCTGCATTTAACTCCCGATAGTATTAAAGGTATTATTATGTTATTTACGTGTGTGCTAAGTTGGAGTTATGCCAGTATATTTGTTTCGAAAGCTAACTTGCCTTCCAGTTTTTTTGTAAGTACAGGCTACCAAATGTTAGCGGCTGGTACTATGCTAATTATTGGGAGTTTGGCATTTCAAGAACACTGGGTGTCTCCTTTAAATTGGAGTGTTAAGGCACAAATATCAATGTTTTTATTAGTGGTTTTTGGAAGTGTTGTAGCGTTTACAGCCTTTAATTATTTATTGAAAGAGGTCGCTACAGAAAAAGTATCTACATCGGCTTATGTTAATCCTGTTATAGCGTTGTTATTGGGTTGGTATGTTTTAGACGAACATATAAGTTTGCAATCTATTATAGCTGGGCTTATTTTGTTAACGGGGGTGTATTTTATTAACACCAAGAAAAAAATGATGGTTTTTACCCGTTTTAAAAAGTGATTTTTTTGGTAGTTCTAAGAATTTAAATCCCTTAGCATTATTATAAATCTGATGTTTCTAGTATGGTTTTTAGATGTATGAAGGAATTAAGCAATTTGCGCTGTATAATAGGATCTTTTATAAATCTGGGGATTTTAGAATTGGATAGAGTTATTCCAGCAAATTCTACAGTAATAGTATTGTTTTTTGGTATTAAACGCCATTGCGATAAATTATAATTTTCTCGATCATATCCTTTAGTTTCAGGAATTGCATCAGGAACAGATTTTACATGAATTATTATTGTATTCCCATCATGTTCTACCCAATATTTAGCAACTAAATCCTGCTTGCTTAACGGAAACGGAATATCGTACAGCGTATGCGCTATCCAATAACTAGAGTTTTGCTTAACATATTTAATGTCTTTTACAGCGTCGTTCCATTGGATTATATTTTCGGGGAGTGTAACATATTTTTTTGCTTTTTGTAGTGTTGTGTTAGCAGTTAAACGCACTAATAATTCTCTGGTTTCTAATGTATCGTTAAGGATAAGGTTACGGTATTGTATACTAACTCCTTTATCGCTTTGCGCAGTTTCCCAGGGGGCTTGTTTAGAAACGTTTATAAATTCGGTTAACGTGTGTATATCGTTTAAGTTGTTTTGTGCCATGCCAACAGCAGTCAGCATTATAAAATAAACAACATGAAGTTTAGAATATGTCATCAGAATTAGAGCTAATTAGACTTTTAATCTAACAAAAACTTTTCAGTAATCATAAAAAGTATTTAAAATAACAATATTACTCACGTAACGGCGTGCATGTTTTTAAGTTTCAATTTTATATTTTTGCCTCCTTAATTTAAAAATGGAATATTTAAAATGAAATCAGTTTTTTTAGCACTTTTCGTTGTTCTTTTTGTGTCTTGCAGCACAGACGATGGCGTATCTTATAAAGATTACTCGGTAGAAAACGAGCAGGAAATTTCTGCTTATGTGGCATCTAATCAGTTAGATGCTTTTCGTACCAGTTCGGGATTGTATGTTGTTGTAGAGGACGAAGGCGAAGGGAATACTATAAGCGCAAATAGCGATGTAACCGTACGTTATAAAGCCACTTATACAGATGGTATTGTAATAGATGAAAATTTAGACGAAGCAGTAAGCTTTAATTTACAATATGTAATTCCGGGTTGGATAGAGGGCTTACAGTATTTTAATGAAGGGGGTAGCGGTAAGCTAATTGTTCCAGCACATTTGGCATACGGAAGTAGCGACTACAATGGTGTGCCAGGTGGCTCTGTAATTGTATTTGATATAGAAGTAGTCGATTATAATGCAGAAAACAAGCAAGAGATTTTAGAGTATATTGAAGAAAATAATTTAAATGCAGAAGCTACAGCATCTGGTTTGTATTATGTTATTGAAGAAGCAGGTAGTGGAGTAGCACCTACAGCTTACGATAATGTAACTGTTACTTACAAAGGTTATTTTACCGACGAAACGGTGTTTGATGAAAGTAACGATTCTGGAGTGACTTTTAATTTAGATACTGTTATTGAAGGTTGGAAAGAAGGCTTGCAGTATTTTAACGAAGGCGGTAGTGGTAAATTATTAATACCATCTAGTTTAGCTTACGGCCGTTATGGTAATTCTGCTATTCCTGGTGGTGCTGTTTTAATTTTCGATGTTCAGCTTTTAAAGGTGAATTAAATTAAACTTGATATGTAGTATTAAAGAACGTCTAGACTGCGGTTTTAGACGTTTTTTTTAGTTTTATTATATTCACCAATAATGTTTAAGGCAGCTTTCACAGGCGATAATTCCGAAGCAATAATTTGTTCTTCTAATAGTGGTAACCGGGCTTTAATTGCACTGTTATTGTAAAACAATCGTTTCAATTCATTTTCAATGGTACGGTACATCCAGTCAATTTTTTGATGATTTCTGTGTTTTTGAAAGTACCCGTTGGCTACGGTAAGCGTTTGGTAGTTTTGAATGATTTCCCAAATAGTATCTATGCCTGTGTTTTGGGTTGATGATGCTGTTGTAACTTTCGGCGACCATCCCGATTCGTTTGAAGCAAATAGGTGCAAAGCATTTTCGTATTTGCTTTTAGCAGCTTTACTATGGTTAATATTGTCGCCATCGGCTTTATGGATTACTATAAGGTCGGCCATTTCCATGATTCCTTTTTTTATACCTTGTAGTTCATCTCCAGCGCCAGCTAACATTAAAAGTAAAAAAAAGTCGGTCATGCTATGTACAGCTGTTTCAGACTGTCCAACTCCCACAGTTTCTATTAAAATGATAGTGTAGCCAGCAGCTTCGCATAATAACATACTTTCTGCAGTTGTATTGGCTACACCCCCAAGTGTATCTCCCGAAGCAGATGGACGAATATAGGCGTGATTTGAATGGCTCAGTTCTTCCATTCGTGTTTTATCACCTAAAATACTGCCTTTAGAACGTTGACTACTCGGGTCTATAGATAATATGGCGACTTTAAAACCAAGTGAAATTAAGTGCATGCCAAAAGCTTCAATAAAAGTACTTTTTCCAACGCCAGGCACACCAGTAATCCCAATTCTTAAAGAATTTCCTGTGTGTGGCAATACGTGTTGAAGAATTTGAGAAGCCAATTGTTTATCACTTTCAAGATGACTTTCTGTAATGGTAATGGCCTGCGATAATTTTACGCGGTCCTGATTTAAAATACCATCGATATAATAAGAAGCATCGTGTCGGTTTTTGGCTTTAAAAGCTTTCATATTTACATTAGTGAGCAGCGGTTTTGCCGGTTAATTTCTGAAATAATTTCACTACTAAAAATACAATAAAACCAATAACAATACCCGAAAGTAGCTCGCCTAAAATAAAAGGTATATTATGAAGTAAATCGTGAATAAAAGGTATTTGATGTAAAAAAATACCACCAGATACCAATAATAGAGCAATAGTACCAATAACCCCTAAACTTTTAATAACCCACGGCAGGGCTTTTACCAAAACGCGACCTATTTTGTCCGAAAAACTATCATCTTGTTCGTTTAACTTGATTAGTTTTAAACCAAAATCATCCATACGAACAATTAGTGCAACAATACCGTAAACCCCTATAGTAGCCACTAAAGCGACAAACGATACTACTAAAATCTGATTTAAAAGTGGCTCGCCCATAACGGCTCCTAAAGCTATGATTACAATTTCTACAGATAGTATAAAATCAGTAATTATGGCCGATTTAATTTTTTCTTTTTCTAGTTTTAAAATTTCAGCTTCAGATAGGGGAGTTTCAACCGCATCATGACTGTCTGACTTATGCGGAACGAAGAATTCATAAATTTTTTCGGCTCCTTCATAAGCTAAATACATTCCACCAATTATTAATATTATTGGGATGGCTTGTGGTAAAAAGGCGCTTAATAAAAAGGCTATCGGTAAAATAATAATTTTATTTTTTAAAGAACCTTTAGTTATGGCCCAAAGCACAGGTAGTTCTCTAGACGATACAAAACCTGATGCTTTTTCGGCATTAACAGCTAAGTCGTCGCCTAAAATTCCAGCTGTTTTTTTGGTAGCTATTTTTCCCATGGTTGCTACATCATCCATAATTGCCGCAATGTCATCTAATAATGCAAAAAATCCTGAAGCCATTAATAAAGTGTTTTTAATACGTTTAATAAAAAATAAAAATAGAACTATTTATTGCAGTGAACAAAACATATTTAATGCGAACTTAAATGGTTTGTATATTTCTTAGTTTTTTGAAAAGAACGGTGATGCTGTTGTAATGCGTATTTTTTGGTTTATTTAAAATTAAGCTATTAAATTCTTTGTGATACGTGATTATTGATTAAAATTTGATAGTAATTTTTGATTTGTATTAAGACTATGGAAAAATTATTTATTTTAGTTCGTATTACACAATAAAACGCTATGAGATTTAAAACAATTGAAGAATCGCAAATTACAATGACGCAGTTAATGCTGCCCTCGAACTCTAATTTTAGAGGAAAAATTCACGGAGGTTTCATTTTAAATTTAATGGACCAGATAGCCTTTGCCTGCGCGTCTAAACATTCCGAACACTATTCGGTAACCGCTTCGGTAAACAAAGTAGATTTTCTTAATGCTATAGAAGTTGGAGAGTTGGTAACCTTAAAAGCTTCTATTAATTATACAGGTCGAACCTCGATGGTTGTAGGGCTACGAGTGGAATCGGAAAATATTCATACAGGCGAAATAAAGCACTGTAACTCGTCGTATTTTACTATGGTTGCGAAAGATAAAGACTATAAAAGTATTCCTGTACCAGGCATTATTTTAGATACCGAAGATAGTATTAGACGTTTTGCAAGAAGTATTAAACGCCAAAAACAAGCCAAAAAGCGCAGTGAAAATTTTAATCCGTCGGAGTTTGTTTTAGAAGATTATATCGAAGAAATAGCATCTCATAATGCTAAAATTGAATTAAAAAATAATTAAACATCAACAAAGGTCTTAATAAGCATCGTATTTAGTTTTGCTTTTAAGACCTTTTGTTTTACTCTTTAAAATACCTTAACAACATCTACCATCTAAATCGCAGCTAGCATCTTTTGTTATAACTTCTACATTTTCTTGATGTTTTTCCCAAGCTTTTTCGAGCGATTCCTTAAAAACTGCCACAGGTTGTGCACCAGAAACACCGTAAGTATTATCTATTACAAAAAACGGAACCCCAGAAATACCTAAATTTCGTGCTTCCATTTCGTCTTGACGAACATCGTAAATATATGCTTCAGTTGTTAACATGTCTATCACTTCTTGCTTATCCATTCCTTGCTCCATTGCTATACTTGCCAACACTTCTACATCATCAATATTTAAACCATCGCATAAATGGGCTTGTAGTAATGCCGCTTTAGTTTGGTAGGCAAGCTCTTGTTTTTTTGCAAAATGTAATAAGCGGTGTGCTTTTAAGGAATTAGCAGGAATTGCTTGTTCTAAATGAAATGCTATACCAGCTTTTTCAGCCATTGCCGTTACATTATCAAACATCATAATAGCACGTTCTTTTTCTATGCCTTTGCTTTCTACAAAATGGGAAATAGCATCTGTATCGGTATCCGTTTTTAAATTCGGGTCTAATTCAAAACTTTTCCATTCTACTGTAACCTTATCGTTATGCGGAAATTGTTCTAAAGCTGCTTCAAAATGCTTTTTACCAATATAACAGAAAGGACAACGTATATCGGACCATATTTTTATGTGCATGAGATATTAATTTTTTAATTTGGTAATTAGACGAATTAATTAGTGGTTTCTTACAAGTGCTTAATATTCTAGTTGAATGTGCTGCCTAACGGTATCTAGCGTTTTGATGAGGTTTCTGCTAAAGTCGAAACTCATAATATCACTTTCGGTTTTTCCGTCTCGTAGTAACTGATTAAAATGAAGCGTTTCAAAATTATAACCGATAGTATTTCCTGTAAAATCTATGGTTTCTTCTTTGCCATCTTTAGTTATAGTGATGCTTGTTGGCGTGTGAAATTGTCTGTTAAGTTTAATTGTAGCGTTCTCGCAATAAAAGGTACAAGTGGTTGGGGTGTTTTCTACAAGGGTGCTTTTTAAACTAGCAGTAGCACCGTTATTGTATCTAAAAATCATGTCGCAACTGGAGTCAGCACCGTTGTTAAACGTGGTACAAGAAGCTTTTATAGCATCGGGTAAGCCTAATGTTGATAATGCAGCAAAGATAGGGTAGATGCCAATGTCTAATAAACTGCCACCACCGAGTTCTTTATTGAATAGTCTAGAATCGTCATCAAACGGACGCGTAAAGCCAAAGTCGGCTTCCAACTTCAATATTTTTCCGAAAGTGTTATCGTTTAAAATCTTTAAGATGTACTGATAATGCGGTAAAAAATAAGTCCATAAGGCTTCCATTAATAATACATTATTGACCTTTGCTGTGGCTATCATGGTTTCGACTTCTTCTAAATTCATCGCAAAAGGTTTTTCGCAGAGTACGGCTTTTTTATGTTCTAAGCATAAAATGCTATGTGCTTTATGAAAGCTATGCGGCGTGGCAATGTAAACCGCATCAACGTTAGGGTCTTTTGCTAAACTTTCGTAGGAATTATAGGCTTTTGTGGCATTAAATTTTTCAGCAAAACTATCGGCGCTTTCTTGCGATCTCGAGGCTACAGCATATAATTCGGCATCTGGAATAGTCGCTAAATCCGTTGCAAATTTTGTAGCGATTTTTCCCAGACCTATTATTCCCCAACGAATGGTTTTAGGAGTTTGTGTTCTCATAATTTTTTGGATTAAAAAGTTGAAGTACAGACGCTATTACAATAACCAAAATACAACCAAAAAGGTTAAGCCACAAATATGGCATCCAATCTTGATACCAGCCTAAAATAACAATGGCTTGGGTAATTAATGCGCCAATAAATACAGCGTTGGCTTGTACACGTTTAAAGAAAAAAGCCAGTAAAAAAATACCCAAAACATTACCATAAAATACAGACCCAATAATATTTACCAACTGAATTAAATTATCGGCTAAATAGGCCACACAAGCAATACAAATGGCTAATATGCCCCAGCCAAAAGTAAACCACTTAGTCGCCTTAACATAATGCAATTCGGTTTGGTTTGGCGAAATACTACGTTTGTATAAGTCTATTGTCGTGGTCGATGCCAAAGCATTCAGTTCGCTGGCGGTACTGGACATAGCGGCACTTAAAATTACAGCCAGCAGCAAGCCAATTAAACCACGAGGTAAATTGTTTAGTATAAAATGGATAAATACATAATCTTTATCGTTGGTTTCAATTTTTACTAGCTGCTCGTTTGCGGCTTTTTCTAATACGATTTTCGCTTCATTTCTGTTAGATTTTTCCGCGGTGTTTAAAGCGGTGATTTCAGCTTTTAAATCGCTAGAAGGTGCATTGGTATAGGCGTTTAATATCTCTTTTTTTTGGTTGAAAAGCTTGTGGTGTTCAGCTTCCAGAGTATTGAATTCTTCTGCAAATGAAGACGATGCTACAACGGTTTTTGCATGCGGATTAAAATGAATAGGCGCTTCGTTAAACTGATAAAATACAAATACCATAACACCTACCAATAAAATAAAAAATTGCATGGGTACTTTTAGTATGCCATTAAAAATGAGGCCGAGTTGCATTTCTTTAAGCGATTTTCCCGATAAATAACGTTGCACCTGACTTTGGTCGGTGCCGAAATACGACAACATTAAAAAGGTACCACCTATAATACCACTCCAAAAGGTATAGCGATTTTCTAAATTAAACGAAAAATCTAAGATGTTCATTTTGTTATTTGCAGCGGCAATTTCTAAGGCATTAGTAAAATTGATATTTTCTGGTAAATAGCTTAGAATTAAAAAGAAAGCGATAAACATACCTGTAAAAATAACGGCCATTTGGTGTTTTTGGGTAACACTTACCGCTTTGGTGCCGCCAGAAACTGTATAAATAATAACTAAAATACCAATGATGATATTAAGTTGATTTAAAGACCAACCCAAAACAGCCGACAAAATAATTGCTGGTGCGTAAATGGTTATACCAGCTGCTAAACCACGTTGAATTAAAAATAATCCAGCCGTTAAGCTTCGGGTTTTTAAATCGAAACGATTTTCTAGAAACTCGTAAGCGGTATACACTTTTAGTTTATGGTACAGCGGAATAAATACCATGCAAATGATAATCATGGCTATGGGTAACCCGAAATAAAACTGCACAAAACCCATTCCGTCGTTAAAGGCTTGTCCAGGCGTCGATAAAAAAGTAATGGCGCTGGCTTGAGTAGCCATTACCGATAAGCCAATGGTCCACCATTGCGCTTGGTTTCCTCCACGAATGTAATCTTGTACGTTTTTACTACCTCGTGTTTTGTACGTGCCGTAACCTACAATGGTAAGCAAAGTGCCTATTAAAATTATCCAGTCTAAAGTTGTCATCTATTAAAAGGCATTCATAAGTAAGTAAAACAAAATAATGTAAACGGCATTAGCAAGGAGTACAACCGTGTAGGCGCGTTTCCAACCTTGTTTTATTTCTGGAGATTTTGCCATACTAATCGTTCAATTTAGGTTGGGTTACAATGTTTTCTTTTCCTAACGACAACATATTGGCGAATAGGCGGTAGGCACCAGAAACACCTGCAGGAAATTCTCTAAAGAAACTCAATCCGGTATAGATGTAATATCCTTTGCCATATTGGGCAACTAAAAGGCTGCCGTCTTTTTCGGTTTCACCTTTGTCGTTCATCCCTAATATAGGGGTAAATTCGTCGCCCCATGTATTTGGAAAATATAAACCGCGTTCTTGAGTCCATCCTTCAAAATCATGTGTCGTAATTTTATTTGGTGTATTTAAAATAGGATGTGTTGGATTTAAAAATTTAACTTCGGCATTTTCGTCTGTTACACGGTCTCTAGACAATTCTAAAGTATAAGGTGCTAAAGATTCTACCTTTAATCTATGACTTGTATTGTATTGCACAATTAAATTGCCTCCGTTCTGCACATAATCGAATAAAGTTTGCTGTTTGTATCGTAAATCTTCAACCGTGTTATATGCTCTTATACCAACAACAACAGCATCGAACCGCGCTAAGTTACTTGCTGTAATTTGCTCGGGTTGTATAACCGCAACATTATAACCTATTTGTCTTAGACTTTCTGGAACTACATCGCCAGCACCTGCTATATAACCAATGTTTTCGCCTTTTTTAATGATATTTAAACGTACCCATTTGCTGTTGCTTGGCATTAGTACTGTTTGAAAAGGAATATGGTCGTAATCAATTTCTATTAAAGCGTTGTTGTAGTTACGTCCGTTAACGCTTATAGTTGGAGAAATAGAAACTTCATTTTGTTGCTCTGGAGGTGTTACGGTAAACCAAAGCAGTTTAGTTTCTCCTTTATGCCTTATGTTTACGGTTTGTTGTTTTGGGCTAATTTGCCAAGCATCTGGTGTGTTTAGCTTAAGAGTGCCTTCAAGATTATCATGACCTGCCTTTACCATTACAGCCACGCGTTTAGGCGTGTTGTTTTCGAAAATAACCACGGGTTCGGCCATTTGTACTGCGGCTTCAGGAATAATTTCGAAGGGTTTATAAACTTCACCTTTTACAGGATCGTTGGTTTTGTAAACAATAGGTTTTGTAAAAGGAATCGTTATGTTTTCAATATTTATATGGAAGGTAACCATTTCGCTTCTTGGCGTTTCTGGTAAGCCAATTAACGATTGGTCGTTAACGGTATACATGCCTAAACTACTGCTTTCGGTTAGCCAATACGGCGTGGTTGTTTTTGCAGTTGAAGCTACCGAATAGTTTTCGGAAAATTGGAATTTAGTATTGTTGGCAAGTGCTAGATTTTTGTTCACTGAAACCTGATTTGGTAAAGTGTAATTTTGAAGTTTAATATTTGCATTGCTTCTATTAATAAGTTCCAGATTTAAATGCACTTGTTCGTTTGGTGTAGCCCAATTATTAGTTGCTGTTGCTTCTAGATACAAACCAGCACAAGCCAAAATAACCTGTTTAATATCTCTGGTTTTAATGGTTTTCCAATGCTTGTCTTCTATTTGCTGAATTAAATGATACGCTTTTACTAGTTTAGAAATGCTTGCTGCGGGATTTTTAAAATCGTATTCAGCTTCAACTTCTGCCAAAACCTTACCTACGGCTTTGCCGCCTTTTACACGATTCCAGCTAGTGTCTATTCCGTCAAAAATATTGTCAGGATGTTTAGGCATATCACCTTCAATGAGTTCAATGTATTCCAATTCCGAACCACGTGTTCCTGTATTACCAAAGCCTTGGGATTTATGTTGACTTCGGCTTAATGCAGAAATTTCGGTGTTTGAGAGTCCGCTTGACGGAAAATAAACACCTGTATCTATGCTTAAAAAGTTACTTTTATCTACTTTGTCAAATGCTTCTTGAGAACCATATCGCCACCACGACGTGTTATAAAATAAACGCTTAGGTTGCCAGGTGTTAACAGATTTTAATTGATCTGGATATACCGAGGCATTGTTGGTTAAGTTAAAAGCTTCAACACTTAACATGGCCGAACTGGTATGGTGGCCGTGTGTCGTGCCTGGTGTTCGGTGGTCAAAACGATTGATAATAATATCGGGTTGAAATTTTCTGATGGTTAACACCACATCGCGTAATACGTCGTCTTTATTCCAAATGGTTAAAGTTTCGTCTGGATGTTTGGAGTAGCCAAAATCGTTAGCTCTTGTAAAAAACTGTTCGCCACCATCGGTACGTCTTGCCGCTAATAATTCTTCGGTACGGATAACACCTAAAAGTTCGCGAATTTCTGGACCTATTAAGTTTTGCCCGCCATCGCCACGCGTTAAAGATAAATAAGCTGTTCGGGCTTTTACCTCGTTGGCCATATACGAAATTAGCTTGGTATTCTCGTCGTCTGGATGTGCCGCTAAATATAACACAGAGCCTAAAAAATTAAGTTTTTTTACGGACTGATATATTTCTGAAGCATTTGGTTTTTGAGGTTGTTGTGCGTGAAATAATGGTACGATAACCAAACAAAAAAGTAAGGAGAGGAGTTGTTTTTTCATTAAAACAAGTTTGAATTTTGACTTGAGTTTCAAATATAAACAGTAGCCTTGGCTTTTAAAGGGATTTAAGGTTTCTTTAACTTTAAACCTTCAAAAACACATAACTTATAATAAAACGATTGTGCCTGTTATAGCCATCGTTTTCTTTTAAAGTAGTAAATCATGAAGGCCACCATAACAATCATGATTATCAGTAAAATAGGGTAGCTGTATTGGTGGTGGAGTTCTGGCATGTGGTCGAAGTTCATGCCGTAAATTCCGGCTATAAAAGTCAGCGGGATAAACACAGTAGACATGATGGTGAGTACCTTAACCACTTCGTTCATTTTGTTACTTAAAGTTGTCATGTACATATCCATTAGTCCCCAAACCATTTCGCGATATACTTCGGTATTCTCGTTTACTTGTGTGGTATGGTCGTAAACGTCTTGAAAGAAGGGTAGGGTTTTGGTGTCTATTAGCGGGTGTTCGTTTTTTTCGATGCGGTTGATAATATCCCTTAGCGGAAATATGGAGCGGCGAACTCTAAGGATTTCACGCTTTAAATCTTGTATTTGCGTGGGTATATTATCTTTAGCAGTACCATTAAAGAGGTTGTCTTCTAGCTCTTCAATTTTATCGCCTAAAGTCTCTATTATTACGTAATAATGGTCTACAATACTATCTATTAATGCATAAAACAGATAATCGGAGCCCATAGTTCTGATGCGTCCTTTGCCGTGTCTTATGCGTTCTCGTAACTCATCAAAAACATCGCCTTCGGCTTCTTGAAAGGTTAACACGTAATTATGGCCCAATATTAAACTGATTTGCTCCGAGATTAACCCTTTGTCTTTATCGTAATAAAGCATTTTCATGTTGATAGAGATGTAATCGTTAAACTCATCCATTTTAGGACGTTGAGACGTGTTGGCGATATCTTCTAATATAAGCGGATGAATATTGTAATGCTCCCCAATTTTTTCGATAGCATTGGTGTGGTTTAATCCGTTAATATTAATCCATGTTACCTCAGTATCTCGTTCCGATTTGTAAGCGTAAGCATCTTCAATAGCGAGTAATTCTTTTTCCGAGCTATGGTTGGGGCTGTAGTTAAAGGCCTCAATAAAGAGTTTTTGAGTTTCCTTTTGTCCTGTATACACTACTGTTCCGGGCGATAACCCTGGTTTTTGCTTACTTTTTTTAGAGCGATGTTTTTTAGGCATAGTTTACATAATTGCTAATTAAACGGCATCGTGGCCATCGTCTATAGCATCTTTTTGAACTAAAGTTACAGCTTTTTGTAAAATAAGATTGTTCGGGTAGGTTACTAAATTACCATTGTCTAATCTTAAATGTAATTGAAAGGCGCGAATGTCCTCTATTACAGCCTCAATAGGAAAATCTTTGTCGTGTATACTTATTTTATCGCCAACTTTATACGGAAAAGAAAAAAACATAATAACACCAGAAGTAATATTGCTCAAAATAGACCATATGGCAAATAGAGCAATACCAATTACTGCAAAAACCGACGAAAATACTAAGGCTAAATCTTCTGGTTTAGCACCCAATATGAACGAAAAAAATAATAAGCCTATTAAAAAAAGAGTAACCGTAGAGTAGCGTTGTATAAGATGAATACGTGCTTCGTTAATGCCGCTTTTTCGTCCGATTTTTTTTACTAAAACAACAATAACTTGCCTGATAGTAATGAGTATAATTAATAAGATTAATGTCGCAATTATTTGCGAGGCATACGATTCTAAAAACATAAATAGCGTAATTGAAGTACAAAGATACTGTAAGAATTTGTAAAAATTTATCTAATTTTTTTCAGAATAATTTGAACTGGTTTTCGAGACAATATCGTTTAAAACCTTGTAAACATCATGAACGGGTAAGCCAACAACGTTAAAATAGGAGCCTTCTATTTGGGTAACGCCAATATAACCTATCCATTCCTGTATGCCGTAAGCTCCTGCTTTATCGAAAGGTTTATAGGTGTTTATATAGTAATTAATTTCTTGGTCTGTTAGTGCTTTAAATGTAACTTTAGTAATGGCATGTAAGGTTTTTTCGTAAGTTTTAGACGTAAAACATACCGATGTAATAACCTCGTGCGTGTTGTTGCTTAAGGATTGTAACATGGACAATGCTTCCTGTTCTGTTTTTGGTTTTCCTAAAGCCTTGTTGTTATGCCAAACAATAGTGTCGCTGGTTATTAAAATGTCGTTTGCTTGTAATTCTTCTTTAAAAGGGAGTGCTTTAAGCTGGGCAAGATAATCGCTGATTTCAAAATGGTTTAATCTCTTTGGATAAATTTCTTCAACTGGTTTTAATCGGATGGAAAAATCTAATCCTAAGTCTTTAAAAAATTGTTGTCGTCTTGGCGATCCAGAAGCTAAAATAATATTGTAATTCTTTAAGTTGTCGTGAAGCATCAGCAAAGATTTAAAGGGTAAAGACATAAAGATAATAAACCTGTTAACATAACAAGTTTTAATAGCCGACTTATATGCTTATAGTTTTTAACAGATTTGGCTGTAAAAAGTTGAATAACAATATAAATTAAAGGACCAATTATAAAAAAAGTATAATAAACTACTGCAATAGGTTGGTTGTATAACTGACTAACCACATAATAAACAATTAGCCCCAATGCTGTAATACAAAAAAATGAAGCTACTATAGCGGTACGCTGTCTACCTATTAAAATAGGAAGCGTTTGGAATCCCGAAGTATAATCACCATTAATGTCTTCTATGTCTTTAATAATTTCTCGGCTAAGGTTCAATAAAAACGCCACCCCAGCATAAGCTAGTATAATTTGAAATACGCCGCGTTGTATATTTTGATTATAAATGGTTATAGCAGGAATAAGATCAAATAAACCGACAATAATTAAAGTCAGCGCAACAAGTATTGCAATAACTACATTTCCAATAAGGGCTATTCCTTTTAAATACGAAGCATACATGTACAACGTCGCGGAAATGATTACAAAAATTGAAAAGTAAGCGGGTTTGTTAATCGCATGCGAAAGGTAAAACCCTAGGCCGACTCCAATAACATTTAAAACAATAAATACATTGTAAGCAAAAGATTCCGAAACCAACGAATTTACAATAACCCGATTCGGTTTGTTGATGCTGTCGGTTTGTACATCATAAATATCATTAATTATATTGCCTGCAGCAGCCAATGTTACAGTCGACCCCACTAACAAAAAAAATTGCCAAAGGTTTAAGGCTGTTTGTGCATTAAAGCTAGGGAAGAGGGCAAACCTAATCAGGCATTGCGCAATAATAATGAGTAACAGATTAGGCCAGCGAACGAGGTTTAAAAACCGCATTCTAGTCGTATTGGGCGTCAAAATTGCCGCTCCATTTTCCTTGAACCTTCATAACTTGTTCTATGACATCCCTCACGGCACCTTTTCCTCCGTTTTTATGAGACACGTATTTAGAGATGTTTTTAATTTCAGGAACAGCATCCTGAGGGCAGGTTGGCAATCCAACAATTAACATTACAGGATAATCTGGAATATCATCGCCCATATACAGTACATTTTCGGTTTTAACATCGTATTTGGCTAAAAATGCATCTAACTGATCAATTTTATTATGAGCTCCTAAAAAAATGTCGGTTACACCAAGACCTTCTAAACGCTTGCGAACACCTTCGTTAGAGCCTCCAGAAATAATACACATTTTAAATCCGGCATCTATTGCAGTTTTAATGGCATAACCGTCTTTAACGTTCATGGTTCTTAACATTTCTCCAGAGGTTGTTACCGTTACGGTGCCGTCGGTTAAAACGCCGTCTACATCAAAAATAAACGTAGTAATGTGTTCTAAATATTCTTTATAACTTTTTTCTTCCATGGGTGTATGCAATTGAGTCGGTTAGCAGTTGGTAAATCGCTTTGTGATGCGGATTTTCTATTAATTTTAAATGCTTTTTAATGGTTTTTTTATCGCGTCGAACCGCTGGGCCGGTTTGTGCCATATAGGGCGACATGTGCTGCACTTTTTTTGCGGTTTCTAAAATAAGCGGTCTTAAAATGTCGAAATCTATAAGGTTGTCTTCGGTAATTTCGTGAGTAATTCGGTAGAGTTGGTTGGTGAAATTGTTAGCAAATACTGCCGCCAAATGAAGTCTTTTGCGTTGTTCGCTCGATATTTTATAAGACGGGCTTCCTATTGCTTCAGCTAAATCTTTAAGAATCTTAAAATCTGCTTTGTCTAAAGTTTCAAGACATAGCGGTACATTTTTAAAATCCATTTCGGCATCTTTAGTAAAACTCTGTAACGGATAAAGTACACCGCGTCTGTTGTTTTTGCTTAAATCGTATGCACTTACTGCGCCTGCAGTGTGAACAACCAAGCGATCTTTAAACGGTAAAGCTTCCGAAATTTGCGCAACAGCGTCATCGCTTACAGCAATTATATAAATATCTGCTGGTTTTAATTCTGAAAGTGTATCGGTAATAGCAACCTCATTTTGGTAAGTCGAAATACTGCTTAAATGTCTGTTGTACCATTGCGATACAGTAACAGAATCTGAAGACTTAAAAGCTTTATATAAATGTGTGGCAACATTACCAGCGCCAAGTAAAACAACTGAAATCATTTGGCTAAAATACTATATTTAGACCTAATTACAGAACGCTAACCTCAATTTTAAACACAAACATTTAGGATTGTAAAGCGTTAGCTGCAAAAACTGGTAAGCGAATTTAAATTATCTTTGTGTTTATCTAAAAAACTGAATCATGTGTTCTAAAAAGCAGGATATTACAACCCGAGACGATGTGCATACATTAGTATCTACTTTTTACAGTCGGATTAGAGAAGACGAGATTTTAGGGCCTTTTTTTAATACTATGATAAATGATTGGTCAGAACACATTGAAAAATTGACAACATTTTGGGAGTCAAGTTTATTTTTAAAAACCCGGTATTACGGTAACCCGTTAGAGGCTCATATTAAAGTAGATGAAGCACAAAACCATAGCATAACGCAAGAGCATTTTGGATTGTGGTTAACAATTTGGGTACAAACCGTTAATGCGCTTTTTGAAGGCGAAATAGCCGAGAATGCTAAGCAAAGAGCGCGTAAAATGGGAACGTTTCTGTATATGAATATTTTTATGGCACGACAGCATAAGACTTAAAATGCAATCTTAAAATTAAGTTAATTTTAACAATCATTATTTTTAATACGTAACCATCAACCCAACAAAATAGGTTAAATTTGCAACGCTTTAAAAATATGAGTATTTATTATGCAAAATAAACTTGCCAAGATTCTTTTTTCTACCCGTATTACCTCAATTTTATTTTTAGTTTTTGCTGGCGCCATGGCCATCGGTACTTTTCTAGATGCTGGCGAAGCAACATCGCCAACACCATACTCCAGAAATTTAATTTATAATACCTGGTGGTTCGAGGCTATTATGGTATTTTTCTTAATTAATTTCTTTGGAAATATTAAAAGATACCGTCTTCATAAACGAGAAAAGTGGGCGTCTTTAATATTGCATTTATCTTTTATTTTTATTCTTATCGGGGCTTTTATAACGCGTTATGTAGGATTTGAAGGTATGATGGCTATCCGTGAAGGTGCAACCGAAAATACGTTTCTATCGCAAAAGACCTACATTACAGCTTATATTGATGGCGATTATATGATTGATGGCGTGCCGCAGCGTTTGCCAATAGAGCGCGAAGTCGATTTTTCGCCACGATTAGATAATGATTTTAAAATTGAAACCAAATACGATCAGCAACCTGTAACTATAGAATTGGTAGATTTTATTGGTGGAGCAGAAGAAGATGTAATTCCCGATGAGAATGGCGAAAATTATTTAAAATTGGTTGAAGCTGGCGGCGGTAAACCGCATAACCACTTTTTAAAATCGGGCGAAGTACAAAGCATTCACAATATTTTAGTGGCTTTAGATAAAGAAACTCCTGGTGCCATAAATATTTATAATCGCGAAGATGGTATTTATATTCATTCCCCTTTTGAAGGCGAGTATTTAACCATGGCCACAATGGCATCGGGTAAGCTCGAAAAAGATAGTTTACAACCTTTGGCTTTACGTTCGCGTTATATCATTGGTAACATGCAAATGGTATTTCCAAAACCTGTAGTTAAAGGAAAGTTTGGGATCGTGAAAAAATCTGAAATTTTAAAGAACGACGAAGATGGTGTTGTTCTAAAAATTACTACAAATGGCGAATCAGAAACCGTAGGTTTACTTGGTGGTAAAGGTACCAATAGCATGTTTAAACAAGTTGAAGTTGGAGGTTTGGATTTTGCGTTTAAATACGGCTCTAAAGTTTTAGAATTACCATTTAGTGTAAAACTAAACGATTTTGAAGCCGAGCGTTATCCTGGAACCGAAAATAACTATTCGGCATATTCTAGCGAAGTTACGGTTATAGACGAACAAGAAGGTGATTTTGATTATAAAATTTATATGAATCATATTCTAGACCATCGTGGTTATCGTTTTTTCCAATCTGGGTTCGATCCCGATGAAAAAGGAACAATTCTATCAGTTAATCACGATTACTACGGCACTTTATTTACTTATATTGGTTACTTTTTACTGTACTTTGGCTTGTTGGCCATTTTATTTGCGAAAGGCACCCGTTTTGGAGATTTAAGACGTCGATTGAACGCTTTAAAAGCCAAGAAAGCTAAAATTCTATCGGTTTTACTTATTGGTTTTGCCTTTAATGGTTTTGCTCAAGACAATCATGATCACGACCACACGCCGCATGTTAGACCAAGTAAGCAGCAAATCGATTCTGTTTTAAAAGCGAATATTACACCAAAAGCGCATGCCGATAAATTTGGGCATATGGTGATTCAGGATTTGGGTGGTCGTATGATGCCTGTTAATACTTATGCTTCGGAAATGCTTCGAAAATTAAGTAAATATGACACTTATGAAGATTTCGATGCGAATCAGGTGTTTTTATCTATTCAAGAGAGTCCTATGTTGTGGTACAATGTGCCTATCATTCATTTAAAGTATAAAAAGGCCGATTCTATTCGTCATTTAATTGGAGTAAGTGAATCTGAAAAATATGCTACATTGGCCGATTTCTTTACCGATCGAGGCGATTATAAATTAGCGCCTTATTTAGAGGAAGCTTACAAAGCGCAAATTCCTAACGGATTTCAAAAAGAATTTAAAGAAACCGACCAACGTGTTAATTTATTATACAATGCGATTGAAGGCCGTGCGTTAAGAATTTTTCCGATCCCAGATAACGAAAACAATAAATGGATTTCTTCTATAGAGTACCGAAACGGTGCTTATAAGGTACAGGATTCGTTATACGCCAATTTTATAAACAGCGGATTTTCTGCGTACTTAATGACCTTAAATCAGGCTAAAAGAACTGGCGATTATTCCGATGCCAATAAGTTATTGGAAGCTTTTCATAAAACCCAGTTGGAATATGGAGGCGACGTTATGTTGTCTGATGAGAAAGTGAAAACCGAAATCCTATACAATAAGTATGATATCTTTAAAAAGCTGTTTAGTTGGTATATGTACGCTGGTACATTACTTTTTGTCGTTTTAATCGTTCAGATTTTTAACAGCAAAAACAAAGCGATTAACATAGGGGTAACGGTTTTAAAAAGTATTGTTGTTGTGTTGTTTGTATTGCATACAGCAGGTTTAATTTCTAGATGGTATATTTCTGGTCACGCACCTTGGAGCGATGCTTACGAATCAATGATTTATGTGGCTTGGGCGACCATGTTGTTTGGATTGCTTTTTGGCAGACGAAGCGATCTTACCATTGCAGCAACTGCTTTTGTAACGTCAATGATTTTGATGGTTGCACACTGGAATTGGATGGATCCTGCTATTGCCAACCTACAACCTGTATTAGATAGTTATTGGTTAATGATACATGTAGCGGTTATTGTAGCGAGTTACGGACCGTTTACATTAGGAATGATTTTAGGGTTAACCGTATTGTTTTTAATGATTTTTACCAATGCTGGCAATAAAGAAAAAATGCTTATTAATATAAAAGAGTTAACGGTTATTAACGAAATGGCACTTACGGTTGGTTTGGTAATGTTAACCATTGGAAACTTTCTAGGCGGTATGTGGGCCAACGAGAGTTGGGGACGCTATTGGGGCTGGGATCCAAAAGAGACTTGGGCTTTAATTAGTATTATGGTTTACGCTTTTGTAATTCATATGCGTTTGGTGCCTGGATTACGTGGTCGATTTGGTTTTAATCTGGCTTCTATTTTAGCATTCTCTAGTATTATGATGACTTATTTTGGAGTTAATTTTTATCTAGCAGGATTGCATTCTTATGCGAGTGGCGATCAAATTGTAAGTGTAAAGTTCATCTTAATTACTTTAGCCATTATTGCTGTAATTGCAGTTTTTGCTTACAACAAATACGCTAAGTTTTACAGGAAAAAGAAAACATCATAATAGGTGATAAACATAAAAAGCTGACCAGAAAGTTAATCACGATGTCATTCTGTGCTTGACACAGAATCTCATACTCTTGAATATTAGTTGTTGTGAGAATCTGAAATACATTCAGATTGACGGGAAATTAACTTTTTGGACGGCTTTTTTATTATTTATGTTGTAAGTGGAAATTGCAGGTTAAAAAAGTATTCCAATACTTAGCATGGCTCCCTTTAAACTGCTGTAGCTTTCTGAATTTCTGATTGATAATCCATCGTTGCTAATAGTTTTATAACTATACGACAAATCGGATACAAATATTAATCTATTTTCATTTAAAGGAAATTTATATCCAAATCCAAAATTAAAAATAGTACCATTGTTTTTACCGCCTTCAATTTTTATTAAGGTGCCAAAGTTTGTGTATAAGTATGGGCTTGAAAGACCATCGTTAAAATATGCTCTCAGGTCTAAAAAAGCGGGAAGTGTGTTAAAAGTAGGGTTTTTGTAACCATCTAATCCAATACCAATACCTGCCGAAAAATAAGGATTGAAAAAGTATCCGTTTATGGTCTGTAAGCTAAAAGCGTGAGCTTTGTTAGTCGGTAAATCTGTTACCACAACACCTTCAGAAGGCGAGTAGGTTTCTAGTTCGGCATTATATACGGCGATATAACTTAAACGAGTGATGTTAAAATAACCTTTATTTCTAAATTCGTCTTTTTCTTTTTCGTCTTGAGCATTTGTATTAATTGATAATAGGCTGATTGTTAATAGAATGATTAGGTTGCGAAATTTATTCATGATTTAGTTTTAAGTTAAAATCAAACTTATCAATTTTAAATTTCAACCTATTGGGGAAAAACCGTAAATTTTAACATATTTCTATTTTTTTTTTTTTTATAGATGAAAGGTTTTTGTATAAGTAAAATTGATGCGGTTTTTATTGATTTCAAATTAGTGGCTAAAACCCTGTAATTTCATTACATCACTTAAGTAAAATAAAATTATATCTTTATAAGATATAAGGATATCAACGGAATTGAGTTGTCATATAGTTTGGACAACGAAGTATAGATATAAAGGGTTGAAAGGAGACTTTTAGTTGCGTTGTCGAGACTTGCTCATTCAGATTTGTATTAAAGAAGAATTAGAAAAATTAAAAGGAGCTTAAGTTAAGATTGTATTTATCATCATATAGAATATTTCCTAAAGCAAAGTATTAGTTTTTGGTGAAACAGTTGAAGGAGAGATGTTCGAGAAAATTGCAACAGGAATTTCTTTAAATAGGAAAAATGTATTGGGCTAGACAGTTTTAGGCAACTAGACATGGAATTCGATGTACAGGTAATATAACGGATGAAGTGGTAAATACATTTGGAGCATCACAGTACCCCAATTCATATAATTCTAATTTATAATAAGTCGAGAAAAAAAAAGAGAGACTTTAGTCTCTCTCGTAACACACCTATGGACTTCTAGTCGATAGTGGTTTAGTTTCCATGTTTGGTTGGTATGATGTTATTTTACAGCTTTATCTACCACTATTTTATTATCGCGGTTAGCCAGTTCCCAAGCCGTGTAAAATATTAAACGCGTTCTGTTTTCTAGTAAATCGTATTCAATCTTATCCGGAGTGTCTGTTGGTTTATGGTAATCGGCATGTGTACCGTTAAAATAAAAAATAACAGGGATATTGTTTTTAGCAAAATTGTAGTGGTCCGATCGGTAATAAAAGCGGTTCGGATCGTTATCGTCGTTAAAAGTGTAATCCAATTCAATATTACAACACGATTTGTTTACAGCTTCCGAAATGTTGTGTAAGTCTGTACTTAGTTTATCGCTTCCTATTAAATACACATAGTTTCTGTTGGTGTTTTTTCTGGTAGGATCGGTTCTGCCTATCATGTCGATATTTAAATCAACCATAGTGTTGTTTAAAGGTTTTATAGGATCGATATCGGCGTAGTAGCTAGATCCTAAAAGTCCCTTTTCTTCGCCTGTTACATGCAAAAATAAAACAGAACGTTTTGGGCCTTCGTTATTGTTTTGCGCTTGTTTAAAAGCTTCAGCTATTTCTAAAATGGCAACTGTTCCAGAACCATCGTCGTCTGCACCATTATATACCTCGCCATCTTTAATACCTTCGTGATCTAAATGTGCCGATATTACTATAATTTCGTCTGGTTTTTCAGAGCCTTTAATAAATGCAGCAACGTTTTCGGAGTTAAAATCTTCGCTTACCTTTTTATAGTTTAGCTTGAAGTTAGAGGCTAATGTTTGAGGTGCACTTTCGGTTTGTATGCTAGGTAAAATGGTTTCTGCTAACTTGGTGTTTATAACAAAAAAGAACAGTTCTTCTTCTTTGTCTTGAAGCGTCATTCTACCATGCGATTTACCATAGCGATTGGCAGCCATATCGTAAATGTCTGGCGCGTAAAATAAAATGGCTCTAGCACCTTTACTTTTGGCAAGGTCTCTCTTTAAAGCGAATTCTTGTCTGAAATTAGACCATTTGCTTGTAGTTGTTGTTCCTGAAATGGTGTAGGTGCCGTCAGTATTTTTAGGCTCTCCAGCTTTAAACAAAACGACTTTGTCTTTAACATCTAAAGTGGTGTAATCGGAATAATTTTCGGTTTCTATACCATAGCCAGCATAAATAATGTTTGTGGTGTTTATGGTGTTTGATGCGCTAGGAAGTACAGAAATAAAATCTGAAATTAATTCAAAATCGGTATTGTTAACGTTTAATGTAACTTCTGGAGTTTTAATAACTTCTAGAGGCACTTCTTGAAAATAATCGCCATTTGTTTTTGCCGAAGGAATGCCTAAATCGACATACCGTTGTTTTAAAAACTCTACAGCTTTTTTCTGACCTTCTTCTCCTGTTTCACGTCCTTCAAATTCATCGGAAGCATAGGTGTATAGATCTTTTTTTAATTCATCGGAAGTGATGGTGTTGGCGTAAAAATTAACATCGTGAATTTCAGTTGGCTTAGTCGTGCTTACATTTTTGGTTGTACTACAGGCCAATGTAAGTACAGCCATACTAGATAGCATGAATGTTTTTTTCATGAATTACGTTTAAGGGTTAGGATTGCGATATTACAAAATAAGCACAAACATCTGATTGTTTGCTTGTTGTTTTTAACAAAAAATTATAGGCTCTGGCTTAGTTGTCATCATTATTTAAACGTGGTCTTTGCGCTTGGTTGGCTAATTGCCACGCTGTAGCAAATACATATTGGGCTCGCTTTTGTAGCAGCTTGAAATTTATTTTATCGACTGTATCTGTAGGTTGGTGGTAATCTTGGTGTGTACCATTAAAATAAAATATAATAGGAATATTATGTTTGGCAAAATTGTAATGATCCGATCGGTAATAAAAACGGTTTGGGTCGTTGTCTTGGTTAAACGTATAATCTAAATCGAAATTAAAATACGTGTCGTTTACTTTTTCAGATATAAAATGCAAATCGTTACTCAATCTATTAGAGCCTATTAAGTAAATATAATTAGGGTTGCTGGCATGTTTATCGTCTACACGACCAATCATATCTATATTTAAATCGGCTATTGTGTTTTTTAACGGAAATACAGGATGTTCGGTGTAAAATCGTGAACCATATAAACCAATTTCTTCGCCTGTAACATGTAAAAATAATACAGAGCGTTTCGGGGCATGTCCGTCTAAAGCTGCTTGTTTAAATGCTTGTGCAATTTCTAATATCGCAACCGTACCAGAGCCATCGTCGTCTGCACCATTATAAATTTCGCCATTGGTTACCCCAACATGATCTAAATGGGCAGAGATGATAAGTACTTCTTCCGGTTTTTCGGAACCTGGTATATAGGCTAAAACATTTTCCGACGTACCTGTGCCTTCGGGTAAGAACGATTCTGGTACAACTTGAAAATACACAGAATCTGCTATAGGAGACGCAATGTGTTGCTCTTTATAGATGTGTTTTAAATAATTAGCTGCTTTTTTCTGACCTTCTTCTCCTGTTGCACGACCTTCTAACGAATCGGATGCATAAATAGTTAAATGCGTTTTTAATTCGGGAATGGTGATGCTTTTTGCGTAGTGCGATACCAGTGCAGTATCTATAATGGTAATGGCTTTTTTCTGGTTTTCGATTTTAGTCGTGTACTTTGTAGTTGCACAAGATCCTACCATAATAAAGGCACTAAGAATCGTGAAAAATTGTATTGACATGCGATTTTTTTAGTTTGCCAAATATATGTAAATCAAGTAAATAGAAAAATGATTTTTTATAGAAATACGCAATTAGGTTTTAAGCTAGCAATAAACCAGATATATAGCTAATTAAAATACAAAAGGCCAATTATTTACATAAAAGACCTTTTGTTGTATTGGGTTTTGTGGGGTTTATTGCCATCCACCACCAAGGGCTTCATATAAATTTACCACACTAAGTAATTGATTTAATTTCGTGTCTACAACATTTAATTCGGCATTTAAGGCCGCTGTTCTTGCGGTTAATAAATCTAAATAATTGGCGTAACCGTAATTCAACAGAATTTCAGAATTGGTTTCGGCTTGTCGTAAAGCTTCAACTTCTTTTTCTCTAAATTCGAATTTTTTAGTTTCTGCTTCGTACACATATAAGGCATCCGAAACTTCATTTCCAGCAACTAATAGCTGTTTTTCGAAATTCAATAAGGCTTGTTCCTGTTGGGCTTGAGCGACTTCGTATTGGGTTTTTATAGCGCGTTTATTAAATATAGGTTGCGCCAAACCACCAACTATATTAGCAAAAATAGAATTGGCACTTATCCAATCTTTTAAATCTAAACTTTGAAAACCTCCCGAAGCTGTTAACGTTAAAGATGGGTAGAAGTTACTTTTTGCCACATTGGTCAATTCGAAAGCATTAATTAAACCATATTCTGCCGCCATAACATCTGGACGATTGCGTAGTAATACCGATGGTACACCTGTTTTAAGGGCAACGTCTAATACTTGTTGATCTAAATCTGAACGTAAAATGTCTTGTCCTGTTTTTCCTAAAAGCAAACTGAAAATGTTTTCGGTTTGGAAAATGGCTTTTTCAATATCTATTTTCAAAGCCAAGGCGCTGTTGTATTGCGCGATAGTTTGGTCTACCGCAACTTGGTTTACTTGGCCAGACTCTTTTAAAGCTTGGATGGTTTCAACACTTTTTTCTCTAGCCTGAATAGTTTCGTTAGTAACTTTTAATTGCATATCTAAAGCTAAAAGCTGATAATAGGTAGAGGCAATGCTAGATACCAGAGTTGTTTTAACAGCCTTATGGGCTGCAACCGATTGTAAATAACTGGCGTCAGAAGCACGTTTGGTACTTCTTATTTTTCCCCAAATATCTGCTTCCCAAGACAGGTCTGCTGAAAGTTGATACTGTGTTAAACCACCATCGAAAAACGATCCAAACTGGCTGTTTTTAGACAATTCTTGGTGGGTAACAGTAGGGTTTACAGATAGCGATGGATAATATCCTGCTTTGCCTTGCTTGGCATACGCCTCGGCAGCTGCCATTTGCTGTAACGCTATCCTGATATCGATGTTATTTTGTAAACCTTCTTCGATATACTGATTTAAATACGAATCGGTAAACAGGTCTTTCCAAGATACATCTGCCATCGATAGACTATCGGTTGGCAGATTATCTGTTCGGTATAAATTTGTAGTTTCTTCAAATTCTGGGCGTTCGTAATTTTTTGCCACAAAACAACTTTGTAATGTGGTTCCAACCAAAATTAAGACTACAAATTTTAATGTATTGTATTTTAGTTTTGATGTCATATTATTTTTCTTCTTCAATGTGTTGTTCTATTACTGCAGGTTTACTGGATACTTTTTCTTGTAACCATTGGAATAAAATAAAGAGGATTGGAATTACAAATACCCCTAAAAGTGTACCTATTAACATACCTCCGGCAGCACCACTACCAATAGAGTTGTTTCCTTCGGCACCAACACCTTTAGCCAATACCAATGGCATTAAACCTAAAATGAAAGCAAACGAAGTCATTAAAATAGGTCGTAAACGTGCTTGTGCACCATGTATCGCAGCGTCTGGAATACTTTCGCCATGTCTGCGGCGTTGTACAGCAAATTCCACAATTAAAATCGCATTCTTAGCCAATAATCCAACTAACATAATTAAGGCAATCTGGAAATAGATATTGTTTTGTAAGCCCATCATTTTTGTTGTGAAAAAGGCTCCAAACACCCCTAACGGAAGCGATAAAATTACAGCAAATGGTAATAAATAACTTTCGTATTGCGCCGCTAACAAGAAGTACACAAATACCACACATAAAATGAAAATAATAACAGTTTGGTTACCCGCACTTACCTCTTCACGTGTTAAACCAGAATACGCCACATCGTATTGGGTTGGTAGGTTTTTAAGCTCTTCCTCAATAATGCTAATAGCATCACCAGTACTAAATCCAGGGTTTGAAGCTCCAGAAATTTTAGTGGAATTATATAAGTTAAAACGTGTTACCGATTGCGGTCCGTAAACACGCTTAAGTTTTACAAACTGGGTAATAGGCGTCATGTCGCCACTCCCTGTTTTAATGTATAATTCGTTTAAGGATTCTTTTTCCGAACGATTTTCTGGTGCGGCTTGTACATACACACGGTATTGCTTACCAAATCTAGAAAAATCGGCGGCATAAATTCCTCCAATATAACCTTGCATGGTTCCGAAAATAGAACTAATTGGCACGCCATATTTTTTGGCTAGCGGCACATTAATTTCCATTTCGTATTGCGGATATTTAGTGTTGAAAGACGATTGTCCGTATTGAATGGCCGGATGCTTCATTAAACTACCAATAAAGTCTTGTGTAGCCGTTTCTAAATCGGCAAAGTTACCACCAGATTTATCTAAAAGGTTAACCTCAAAACCTGACGATAATCCAAATCCAGGAATACTTGGCGGTGCAAAGAAAATAATCTGAGCCTCGGGAACGGTGGCTGCGATACCGAACAATTTACCAATGATTGCAGAAGCAGCTTCGTCGTCGTTCTCGCGTTCTTCCCAATTTTTAAGTTTAATAAATCCTAAACCATAGTTAGAACCTGTACCACTTATTAAACTTCTACCGTTAATTACCGTTACGCCATTAACACCTGGTATCTGTTTTGCTTTTTGGTACATATCTTGCATTACCATATTGGTACGGTCCATAGACGATCCTGCAGGTAACTCGACGTTCATGAAAATAATACCACGATCTTCATCTGGTACGAAACCAGTAGGAGTGGTGTTGGCAGCCCACCAAATTCCTACAGAAGCAAGAATTAAGATGGCGGCCGAAATCCATTTGTTTTTATATAAAAAACGTAACGATTTTCCGTAACGTGCCGTTGTGGCATTAAATCCTTTATTGAATCGGTCGTAAAAGCCTTGAAGGAAACTTTTCTTTTCGTGGTCTTTCTCGTCGTGACCTTTTAAGAATAAAGCACACAACGCTGGACTTAACGTTAAAGCGTTTACTGCCGAAATTAAAATGGCTACAATTAAAGTTACCCCAAATTGCTCGTAAAATACACCTGTTGGTCCTTGTATAAAGGTAACCGGAATAAACACCGCGGCCATAACCAAGGTAATGGAAATAATGGCTCCGGAAATTTCGTGCATGGCATCTAAAGTTGCTTTTTTGGCACTGTGTTCGCCTTCATCTAATTTGGCATGAACGGCCTCTACAACCACAATGGCATCATCTACCACAATACCGATGGCCAGTACCAAAGCAAATAAAGTTAATAAGTTGATAGAATACCCAAATACACCCAAGAAAAAGAACGTACCAACAATAGCTACAGGTACCGCAATGGCAGGGATTAAAGTTGATCTGAAATCCTGTAAAAAGATAAATACTACAATAAATACCAAGATAAAAGCTTCAATAAGGGTGTGTTTTACCTTGTTCATGGATGCGGTAAGGAATTCGTTAGTATCGTAATTGATAACATAATGAACACCTTCAGGGAAATCTTGAGATAAACGTTCTAATTCCGATTGAATTTGCTCGATAATTTCCTGCGCGTTCGATCCTGCCGTTTGATAAATCCCCATGTTGATACTCGGGTTTCCATCTGTAAATCCATAAGAATCGTAAGATTGTGCATCTAATTGAATATCGGCGACATCCTTCAAGCGTAAATATTGTCCATTATCTAAGGCTTTAATTATGATGTTGCTGTATTGGTCTTCCGATTTAAATCGTCCGCTATAAGTAATCGTATAGGTAAATGCTTGTCCGTCGTTTTGTCCCAAAGCACCAGCCGAAGCTTCTAAACTCTGTTCTCTTAATGCCGCAGTAACATCGGCAGGCAAGAGGTTAAATACAGCAAGCTTTTCGGGTTTCAACCAAATACGCATGGCGTAATCTTGGCTACCAAACACGTTTACGTTTCCTACACCTTTAACCCTTTGCAGAGAAGGTATCACGTTAATTTTTAAGTAATTCTGAAGATAGGTTGCATTGTAATTTTCATTTTCGGAATACACCGACATGAACATTAAGGCAGAGGTTTGTTGCTTTTGCGTTAAAACCCCGGTTTGAATCACTTCTTGAGGCAATAACGGATTGGCACGTGCCACACGGTTTTGTACGTTTACCGCCGCAATATCCGGATCGGTTTCTTGGTCGAAATATACCGTAATAGATGCCGAACCAGAGTTGGAAGCGGTAGAGGTAATGTAGGTCATACCCTCAACCCCGTTAATCTGTTCTTCAATAGGAATAATTACACTTTCCATAATGGTTTCGGCACTCGCACCAGGATAGGTGGCATTTACCGTAATGGTTGGCGGCGCAATATCGGGGTATTGCTCTACAGGAAGTGTGGTAAAACCCAGCACCCCTAAAATAACTATGATGATGGAGATTACGGTAGACAGTACCGGTCTCTCTATAAATGTTTTTAACATAGGACTTTATTGTCTAAAAAGATTATTGAAATAAAGGTTTAATAGGTTTTGAAACACTATCGAAAACCACTTCTTGTGGTTGTATAACTGTATTGTTTCGTAATTTTCCAGTACCGCTGGTAACAATTTTATCACCTTGTTTAACGCCAGACGCTACAACATATAAGTGGCTGTTTTTGTCTTTAACGTTTACAGGAGTTGCAACAGTCTTGTTTTCGCCATTAACAACGTACACAAAAGTTTGTCCTTGTTGCTCGAAAGTTGCCGACTGCGGTATAACTACGGCATTTTCGTATACAGTAGGAATACTAATTGTACCACTATTTCCGTTGGTTATTAATCCGCTAGGGTTATCAAATATCGCTCTAAAACTTACGGTACCAGTTGTAGCATCAATCTGGCCAGTAACTGTTTGTATTGTACCTTCTTTTTTATACTGGAATCCATTAGCTAATGTTAGGTGTACCTTAGGGAAATTTGCTACTTTCTCTTTTAAGGTATTTCCAGGTGTATTTTGAAGGAAATCTAAATACTTAGTTTCGTTCATAGAGAAGAACGCATAGATTTGTTTGATGTCCGACACCGTTGTTAATGCGCGCTGACTTGTAGCACTTACCAGCGAGCCTTCTCTAAAATTAATCGCACCAACAACACCATCTACAGGGCTTTTTACAGTAGCATAACTAATATTAGCATTTATACTATTGTAGTTACTTTTAGCTTGCGCCAATTGTGCTTTTGCTGTTTCTAGTTGTACATTACTAATAATACCTTTTTCTACTAAAGGTTTTAACTTTTCTACTTCTACCTCAGCCACATTAACCGAAGCTTTGGCAGCATCGGCATCTTGGCTAAGCGATTGAGTTTCTAGTTTAAACAAGGCTTGTCCCTTTTTTACGGTTTCGCCTTCATCTACCAATACTTTTTGAATGTAACCACTAACTTTTGCTCTTACTTCGCTGGTAATAATACCTTCTATACTCGTAGGGAAGGTTTGGTAAGTGGTTACATTTTTTTGAGGAACTGTTGTTACAGGAAACGGTAAAGCCTGCTGCTGCTGTTGGGGTTGTGCCGCTTTATCGTTACCACAACTTATAAGGGTTGTCGCTATCATGGTTAGCGAAACTAAAGTGTAAAATTGTCTTTTCATACGTTTTTTTTGATGCATTAATTTGATTGATTATTAATCATTTTCTCTTTTAATTTAGAGACTAATAACATAGACTCATCTAGAAATGTTATGTAATTGTTATGAAATGCGAGATCGAATTTGTCGTCATCGTCTGTAGTAGAATGATTTACTTTTTCTTTAAAAGCTTTCATTTCTAAATGCAATTCTTTATCGGAATTCCAATAGGCAATCATTTTGTCGATATGCTGAATTATATGATCGCCATTAATGGTAAAATATTTTTTTCTGTCGCCTGGTTTAGTAAAATACTCCAAATGTCCTAAATCTGATAAATGATTTAAATGGGTAGATATGGTACTTTTACTGGCGCAAAGGTGCGTTACTAAATCGTCGAAGGTAACGCCTTTTTTTCCTGTTAAGATAACATAAGAAATGATGCGAGCCGCAACAGGAGCCATTTGGTCTTTATTTTCTATAATAACCCCAAGCTTTTCTACCAGTCTATGTTTCTCTTTCAGGAGTTCTTTCTCCATCATAATTTAATTTTTTACAAAAATAGTTTTGGTTCGGGAATTTCCGAACTAACAAAAGTTAAGTATTTGTTAAAATATTTATAAAATTAGATTACGAGTGTTATTATGTTGAATATTAGGTTTTTACATTGTTTTGTTGAAGCTTGTTTTAGCGGTTATACATGTGGATGAAAGAATTATAAAACGATAAAAGCCCCAAATTCCACCATAGAATTTGAGGCTTTTGAAAAAAACACCATGAGTTTTTAATATTGTAACTTGTGTTTAAGTTATAACGTACATGAACATTCTCCAGGTCCTTGAAAAATATCTAAACCTAAAGTAATCATGTGTGTCCCGCTATTGTAACCAAAGAAATCGTTAATAGTTACTTGGTAAGAATAAGCAAAATAAAACTTGTTTACTTTTAAACCTACCATAGGCCCTAGGTTTAATGGCTGCATGAACTGGTCGTTAAGAAATCTGTACGATACACCAGCCCAATAATAGTTTTCGCGATCCCGTTTTCTAAACTTCACATTGATATCGGTTGTAGAACGCCCGTCACTTTCAAAATATTGAACATAGGTTGATGGCTCAATTTCGAAGTCATTATTATTTTTAAAGACATATCCCGCATAGACTTGGTAGTTACGAAGTCGGCCTGGTTCGTTAGTGGCGTAAATCTTCAAATCTTTATTTAAAAGGTTATTTATGTTTAAGCTGATATAAAATTCATTTAAACGGTATAGGGCAGAGACATCGAAGTTGTGGTTGATTGTCTTTCTGTCGTCTGTTACCGACGAATCGAAACCGTTAAACTCTTCGTAATCTAATCTGAAGGTATTGATGTTGTAAGACAAACCTAAAGACAAAAAGCTGTCTGTTTTGTAATTTAAAGTTAAATGATGTGCATACGAGAATTTAGCACCAAATTGATTGGTATATCCGTTTTTATCGTTGTAAATAAAAGCGCCTATGCCAGAGCGATCTCCAATACGCATATCGCCAGAAACCGATTGGTTATCTGGGGCATCTTTAATGCCTACCCATTGGGTTAATCCGTTTACTCTAACTTTTATGTTTTCGCCAATACCGGCATAAGCAGGTGCCATAATAAATGGGTTATCTGCTAAATATTGGGTGTAGGTTGGTATGGTTAATTCTTGAGCTCTTGCTAGAGTACCCATAAGACACAGTAGCATAATTAGGTTAAGTTTTTTCATGGTATTTGTAGGTTTTATATGGGATGTTTTTTTATAACTCTGGCTAGTTTGGGGCTAGCCAGAGTGTTTGGGTTTTGTTATCTGTACAGTGTAAAATGACCAACATAATCTTTGGTATTGCTTGGGTCGTTTAGGTTAATTACATACCAGTAATCTCCTGTTGGCAGGTTATTACCATCGTATTTACCATCCCATTTTTCATTAACACGCAGGGTAGATACTACTCGGCCGTAGCGGTCGTAAATTTTAGTGATAATGTTAGGGTAAACAAAAGCGTTTATTGGTCCCCATTCGTCGTTTTCACCATCTTCATCAGGCGTAAAGAAATTATCTATTTCTATATCTAATTTAGTAACATCTAAAATAGCTTCACGCTGACAGCCAAGCTCATCGGTTGCGATAACATGAAGTGTACCACTTTCCTTAATAATGTACACATTGTTGCTTCCGTAGTCTACGCCATTAAAGGTGTAAGTGTAATTTCCTGTACCACCCGTAACTTCGGCAGTTACTTCGTTAATGTTAGTTTCTTTAACATCTAGAGCTAATGGCAGCGCATTATCAACTTTAAAAGAAATAGTAGAAGAACAGCCAGAAATGTGTTGTACTTCGACTTCGTAAGTTCCAGAGGCTAAGTTCATGAATTCACCACCTGTTTTAGAAGCTTCACCATCTATAAAGAACGAAGATTCTGCGGCTACACTTTCGTCTAAAATTACCGTCGTAATGTTTTGCTCGCAGCTATACTGTGTTTCGATAGTTGGAACAATGTCTACCGGTGCTGCTAAAGTAGCTTCAACAGTAGTAAGACATCCGTTGGCATCTTTTACGTAAATGGTATAGGTTTGTCCACCATTTAAGCCATCGAAGATTAATTGGCCTTCAACAAAATTGGTATCAGGGTCTAAACTGGTAAAGTATGGTGCTGTACCAGAATTTCTAATAATTTCAATTTCGATCGCACCATTGTCGTCGTTACCACAATATTCTTCGAACACCTGTTTTACGTTAGCTTGTAAAGGTGTAGGCTCTGTTACGGTTTCGGTAGTTTCGAAATAACATCCTAAACTATCGTAAACTCGTATTGTGTAGGTACCAGCCGTTAAGTCGGTAAATGTAGTTTCGGTAGTTTGCTCGAAATTAGGCGAGATGGCATAGGTGAAATCAGCACCTTGTCCGCCACTTACATTACTAATGGTTATGGTTCCGCTAGCATCTCCAGCACATAAAGGTTCGGTATGATTAACATCTGCTGTAATAGGCGATGTTGGAGCAATAATAACTTCTACCGTTTGTATACACCCATTGATGTGTTTTACCGAAATCGTGTGGGTACCAACTGGTAAATTAGTAAAGCTATTATTTGCTGAATAACTACCGTTATTTAGAGCATAAGTAACATCGTTAGCAACCGCTTCATCTACCGTTACAGTCACTAAGTTTCCTGCAGCGTTGGCTGTACAATTGGCTTCAACGGTTACGGTAGGTTCGAAATTGATTCCTGAATTTATACGTGTAGTAAGCGGAACAATTTCGCAACCATTAGCATCTTGCACTATAATGTTGTAATCCGTATCACCTTGTAATGCTGTAAAAATATGCTGATTACCAGTAACGGTTTCGAAAGCACTTCCATTAATGTTTACTAGATAAGGAGTAGTTCCGCCAGTAATATTAACGGTTATTGTGCCATCTTCTGCATTGTAGCAAACTTCGTGAGTTGCCGAAGCCGTTGCTTGTAACGAAGCCGCTGGTTGCGTAATGATATTATTGGTTAGCTCTACCTCGCAGCCTAAGCTTGTGTCTAATACTTTAATAGTATAAGTCCCTGCAGCTAAACCATTAAATACATTGGTACTTACATAATTGTAATCTGGAGAAATCGCATATTGGTAATTGCCTGAGCCGCCAGTTGCTGTAACTTCTATAGCTCCACTAGAATCGCCGTAACACAATACTTCCGAAGTTGTATTTGCTGTAGCAGCAATCGCTGTTAAATCATCGATTGTAAAGGTAGTTTCTTTAATACAACCTTCGTCGTGTTTAATGCTTAAAGTATACGTGCCAGCAGGTAAGTTTGTAAATACATTTGCTGTTTGGTAGTTTACACCATCTATAGAAAATTGAACGGCATCTTTCTCTTCATTATTCATGGTTATAGTTACCGTATTGCCTATGGTATTAGCATTACACGAATTGTCTATTGTAATTGTAGGCTCTAAAATAGCACCCGAATGTACAGTAATTGGTAATGGTGTAATCTGGCAGGCGTTAGCATCTTTTACATACACGGTGTATTCTGTAGCACCTTCTAAAGTTGTAAATGTATGCTGGTTTCCTGTAACAGCAACAAAGTTACCATCGTTTAATTTAATTTCGTAAGGTGCTGTTCCGCCTAAAATATCTACAGTAATGGTACCATCGTTAGCTTGGTAACAAATTTCTGATGTAGGAGTTGCAGTAGCTGTTAAAGCAGCTGTAGGTTCGTTAATTACAATGTTATCTAAAGTTATTTCGCAACCAATTTCATCTAATACTTTTACTTCGTAAATACCTGCTGTTAAATTACTGAATGTATTTGACGTTTGATAGTTGAAATCTGGTGATATTGCATATTGTAATTTGCCAGTACCACCAGTTGCGTTTATTACAATCTCTCCGTTATTGGCTCCAAAACAAGACACATCTGAAGCTACATTGTAATCGGCTGTTATTGGTTGTAACGGTGTAATTTCAAAATCGATGGTTTTTAAACAACCATTACTGTGTAACACATAAGCGGTGTAACTGCCTACAGCGACATTGGTAAATGTATTGGTCGCGTAATAATCGGTTCCATTAATAGAGTATTGTACTTCATTTTGAACCTCATCGTTCACGGTAATAGTAACATCGGATTGAGGGGCATTGTTAGTACATATGTTTTCTATAGTTACCTCTGGAGTCATGTCTACCGCAGGATCCATATACAGTTCTAATGCACTTTCTATGGTACAATTATTGGCATCTGTAACATGAACTTGATAGAATGTGTCGCCAGATAAACCAGTAAAGGTATATTCGTTTCCTGTAATTTCGGTGAAATTAGAAATGATATTACCGTTACCATCAAGTCGTACCGAGAACGGTGCTGTTCCTCCATTAATATTAATGGTTATTGTACCGTTAGTTTCGCCTAAACATTGTTCTCCGGCACTTGCAGTAATTTCTGCTTCAAGTTCTGCTGGTTCGTTTATAGTTACTTCAATAACTTGAAAACATCCACTTTGGTCTTGTATATATACCTCGTAATCTCCAGCGGCTAAATCTTCAAAAGTATTATCGTTTACAAACTGTTTAAAGTTAGGTGAAATAGCATATTGAATGATACCTGTTCCTCCTGTTGCCGCAATAGTAATGGTTCCGTTGTCTTCGCCCTTACAAGTAATATCTGTTTTAGTGTATGTAACATCTAAAGGCGTCGGATCTGCTATGGTTACTTCTTCCGAAACAGCACTACAATCACTACCACTATAAGCTTTAACTTGGTATGTTCCTGCTGCTAAGTTCTCGAAAGTACCATTGGTTTGTGGTCCTGCAATTACAGTATTTGAATTAAGATCTACTAACTCGTAAGTATAGTTACCTAATCCATTTTTAGCTTTAGCTATTATTGTAGCATTATTACCTCCTGAACAGCTTACAATTGCACCAGAAAGATCTAAATTAATACTTACAGGATAAACAGGCTCAACTTCAACTTTATTTGTTAAAACAATATCACAGTTTTTGGCATCTTTAATATAGTATTGGTAAGTGCCAGCTGAAACGTTAAACGTTGACGGATTAGTCAAGGCGCTAAAGTTATTACCATCTGTACTGTATTGGTAAGGTGCTGTTCCGCCACTAACCGATAAAGTGATCGAAGCATCTGTACTACAAGTTGCAGAGGCATTTAAGTTTAAATTACCCACAATAGCATCCGATGGTTCTGTAACTGTAACATTAGCAGTTATAAACTCACAGTTCCATCCGTCGGTTACTGTAACATAATACGTGCCTGCAGCTACGTGGTTAAATACGTTGTTAGGTTGTGGTCCAGAGCTAATGCCTGTTGCTGTATTTACTAATGTATATAAATACCCGCTACCTTGTCCGCCCGATACATTACTTACTGTAATAGTAGCGTTAGCATCGCCAATACAAGATAAAGCTGTTGGAGCAGCAGTAATATCAGCCGATATAGGTGTAGGGGCTTCTAGAGTAATGGAGTTAGAAATAAATTCACATCCGCTTGCGTCTGTAACAGTTACCACATACGTTCCAGCTCCTAAACCTTCAATGCTATTGTCTGATGATGCTGCCTGTAATATGGCATTAGTGGCTGCGTTGCTGAATTGGTATAATAAAGCTCCAGTTCCGCCAGATCCTATAGCCGTTATAGTTCCTAAATCGTTAGTACAAGTTACTCCGGTAGTTTCAATGGTAACATCGATTCCTGAAGCAGGTGATGAAATATTGAACACAGGCGTATTTGTAAAACAGAATGGTTTTTCGGTTTCGGTAATTTCAACGTAGAAATTTCCTGCTGGTAAATTAGAGATGGTTAAAGTGTCTTGAAACGGATTGATTGTGCCTCCAATAGCAGGTGCCAATTCGTTACCATCTACATCACGTACGCCATAGGTATAAGCACCTGCATAACCTGTAATATTAATGGTTACGCTCCCGCTGAAATCGCCATAACAGGTTACTCCAGTTGTAGATACTATGTCGGTTTCGATGGTGTCGTACGGTTCTACTACATAAGGTTCCGAAATCGCATAACATCCCGTAGCGATGTTTGTCATTTTAAAAGTGTAAGTACCTGGCTCGTCTAAAATAAATTCATCAGACGTTTGAGGTGTTCCCGATGGTAATAACTGATATAAATAATCGGTTGGATTATCGTTAATAGTTAATTTGATACGCTCGCCATTCGCACAGCTAATTTCCTCTAACATATCAATTTGAATATTTTCCATGTTAGGTAAAGGGGCTATAATAACGGAAGAAGTGACTTCGCAGCCATTAGCATCTTTTACATAGGTTTGAATGGTTTGAGCTGCGCCGTTATCTAATACTTTAAATGTATTGGTCTCGAAATAATCGGTGCCATTAATACTGTAGTAGTATGGTGTGGTTCCTCCATTGGCATCTATGGTTACTGTAGCAGCATTTGTTGTGTTGTTTGAAGCACAAGCAAATTCGGTTGCGGAAGCAGAAGCCGATAATAGGCCTGGTTCATTTATAGAAACTGTAAGGTTGTTATTACAGTTTCTAGCAGAAACAACTTCGATAAGATATTCGCCAGCGACTAAGTCTTCGAAAATACCAGAATCGTTACTTTGTGAAGCTACACTAGGGTTAATTCCTGTTATGGTGTAGGTGTAAGGTAAGTCAATCTGATTGTTTGGCAATCTTACTGTTATACTACCATCGGTATTACCATTACAGCTAACATCTTCAACTTGTACATTATTGATATCGAAATTAACTGGAGTTCCTGCAGGGATATCAACTTCAATAGTTTTAATACAGCCCGTGGTATTGTCTGAAATAGTTACGGTATAGGTTCCCGCAGAAAGTCCAGAGAAAGTGTTTCCAGATACATTTCCGTTTGCAGGAGAAATACTATACGAGTAAGATCCCGATCCACCAACAGCATTTACAGTTATTACACCGTCTGTCGCGTTACAATCTGGTGTAGCCGAAATTGTAGGTGTTGCTGTTCCGTTTAATGGCGGATAAATGGTTGCTTTTTGTTCGGAAGTACAACCATTAGCATCTTTAAGTACTATGGTGTGTTCGCCCGAATTTAGATTTGTTAATTCGAAAGATTGTGTACTGTCCTCTGTATAGCTTTTAAAGGCCGAACCATTAACACTATACGTAAAAGGAGCAATGCCATCGCTATCTCTGGTAACCACTAAAGTAAAATTACCTTCTTCGCCACAAATAGTATTGCTGTCTACCGTTAAGGTTAAGGTAGGTGCTGTATCTGTAGGAAGGGTAATAGTTGCAGAAGTCTTTTTAATACAACCATACACATCCATGGCGTATACATCGTAATCTCCGCCATCGGCGTGGAATACTTTAGTGTCTACCCACGGTGCATTCGCATCTGGTGTAGCGCTACCCGCAGATATAAAAATGTATTTATAAGGCGCTGTACCGTATTGTGCCTGTGCTGTGATAACACCAGCTTCATCATAACAGTTATCGTTTTTGGTTACTGTAGCCGTTACTTCCAGAGGTTGGGCAGATTCTGTAATATTAAATGCTTCTGAAGCTACCGAACAGCCACCAATTTCTTTAAATAAAATGTAATACTCACCAGGCTCTAAGTTACCTAAATTTGATACCGTTACGTCATCACCTGTTAAGCCTGACTCAGATCCTGTATAACCAGTAGATATATTAGAGTGGGCTTTAAAAATTTCGTAAGTGACTTCTGTAGTTGCATAATTTCCGAAGGTAAATGATACATTACCATCTGCACTTCCTGTACAGGTAATATTGTTTTCTTCGTCTATCGTAGCAGTTAAGTTGGATAAGGTATCGATAGGTGCCGCAGCTGTTTTTATAGAATAACAATCTGTAGTTTTATCGTGTACTACGAAAGTGTACAATACTCCAGGTGTTAAACCTGTAAAGGTTCTTGTTTCTGGTGTACCTGGATCTGATGGTAAATAATTTGTTGCATACGGTGGAGTATTGGTTTCCAATATAGCAAATTCGTAGTTGGCACTCGATACAGGTGCGTTAACAGTAACGATAGCCGTACCACCAGTGTTACAATCTGATGTTGCTGTAGAAATATCTACAGTTAGGTCGGTAGGAGGTGAAGCTATTATAATGTTTTCTTCTAATAAAGAACATCCGTTAGCATCTACAACGTTAACTTGGTAAATACCATAATCGATTACTATAAAAGTGTAATCTTCTCCATCTACTGGAACGTAAGAATCTGAGAATCCAAAATTATTAGTTACGTAATAGGTGTAACCTGGTGTACCACCAGATACATTTTTTACAATAATTTGACCAGTTGAAGCTTGTGGTGTACCAGAGCCATCGTCGAAACCATCACAAGTAATGTCTTTAGTTTCAATTTCAAAAGCTATAGCATTAGGTTCTTTAATCTCTACATCTTCGCTTATTGTACAAGCATTAGCATCTGTAATGGTTACCGTATAGGTTCCAGCTGCTAGGCCGGAGGTTTGACCATCAATATCTACACCTTTGTCGTTTTCGATAGTGATGGTGTAAGGTGGTAATCCGCCTGCCGGTTCAATAGTAAATGCGCCGCCATTATCATCATGACATAAAATTTCTGAAGTTATAGTAATGATTGGATCTTTTAAACTAAGTTTAGGATCTACAATAACACCTGAAGATTCTACAGTACAACCGTTGGCATCGGTCACCAAGAAGCTATAAGTACCTTCGGTAGCAGCATTGTAAATAAACTCTGTTCCTGTAAAAGCTGTTTTAGAGGAATAGTTACCACCATCTTTAGATACTTGATATGCGTAGTTAAGTGTGCCACCAGAAATACTTACTGTTATTTCGGCATCTGGACTTGTAGTACAGTCTAAGTTTTTGGTCAGTATGGCATCAATTACCATTTGTGGTGCTATAGTTTGTGTAATTGCTGTAGCAGGACACCCGTTAGCATCTAAAACATCAATAGTATAGTCGCCAGGTGTTAATCCGCTAAAGGTATTATCTGATTGAAAAGCACTTCCGTTTATACTGTAAGTATATGGAGCTGTACCACCGTTTACAGAAACTACAATTGTAGCATTGGTTGTGTTGTTAAAACATAAATCGGAGCTAGCATCTATCGTAGCAACTGGCGCTGTTGTAGATTGTAACTCGAAGGTATCTGTTACCGAACAACCAGCTACATCTTCAATCGTATAAGTGTAGGTTCCAGATTGTGTTAATCCATTAAAAGTAGGATTGGTTTTAGGCCCTTTGCTAGTGCCGTCTGGTAATGTTAAAGTGTATTTTTTGCTACCCGATCCGCCAGTAGCCTTAAGTGTAACGCTTCCTTCGGTACTACAAGACATTGGTGTAATTTCATGCGTGCCAGGTGTTAATGGGTTGGCGGCTTCCGATACGGTAACGCTAGCTGTTGCTTTACAGTTTGTAGATTCGTCTGTAACCTCAATAGTATAGGTTCCTGCACCGTAATTAAAAGTTAAGCTCGCATTGGTTTCACCAGTAGTTACAGCACCTCCATTTATGCTATAGGCGTAAGATGTTTCAAATCCGTCTACAGTAAAACTTACTTCGCCAGTAGCTGTACCAACACAATTTACATCGCTAAGTACATTGGCTTCGACTGTTACAGGAGAAATCGATTCTATAGTAAAAGAATCGGACAAGCTACAACCTTTATCGTTTGTAATTAAAAAGGTGTACGTACCTGGAGCCAAGTCACTAAATGTATTATTTGTTCCGTTATCCACGGTAACAGGTGAAGTGATTTCGTACTGATAAGTACCGCTACCTGTAACATTTAAAGTTACTGAAGCATTAGGCGTGTCGCATGAAATTTCGGTACTGCTAAATGTTACCCCTTTAGGCGCGTTTACAGCATCGATTTTTATGGTGTTTGTGGTAAATGTACAGCCGTTTGCATCGCGTATAGTAATACTGTACGATCCAGCTGTAAGATTGTTAAAGATGTCGGAATTTTGAAAGTTTACGCCGTCTAAGCTATACTCATAAGGTGTATTTCCTCCGCTAACATTTTGAGCTTGTATGCTTGCATTTTGATTACAGTTGTACTCCTGAATTAAAACAGCTTCACCAGTAATTGAAGACGATCCTTGAATTTCGGCAGTATCGTTTAACGTACAAGTCGCGCCTTGTAATGTATAATTGATTACAATATTGTATTGCCCATTACTTAAATTGCTAAACACGTTAGAGGTTTGAAAATTACTTCCGTTATCTATACTATATTCTAAAGTGTAACCATTAGTGTTATCTACATTAATACTAATACTACCTTGGTCTGTACCAGCACAAGTATTGTCGGTGGTTGCAATGGTGTACGAAGGCGCATCTGCTTTGCTAACTTCTATAGAAGTTTCGGTTTTACAGTTGTTAAAATCGATAACCTCGATGGTATATGTTCCAGGAGCATCTACATTAAATGTGTTTGCAGTTTGGTAATCTGTAGCATTGTTAATATAGTAGTAGTATGGTGGCGTACCCCCTTCGGTTGTGATGGTAACTTGACCGTTGTCGCAACCCACAGGAGCAGTTAAAGCCGCAGTAACTTTTAAAGGTTCTGGTTTTGTGATGGTAATATCTTCGGAGTAGGTACATCCGTCGGCGGTGGTAACACTAACGGTGTACTTACCAGCGTTCAGATTATTGAACTCGTAGTCGTTATCATCTATTGGTCCAACTTCATTTAAAACAGTATTGCCTTTTTCTATTTTATAAGTGAATTGAGGATCTACATCGTTAATTTGAATACGAATGATGCCTTTGTCTGTAGCACATAATGGTTGGGTGGCTAAAACATCTACAGTAAAATCTCTAGATCGTACCGGAATATTGTCTAATACAAATACACAAGTTTCGGTATCTAAGCCTTTTGGTCTGATGTGTATGGTGTAATTACCCGCCGTTGCAATGTCGAAGCTATTGGCGTTTTGATAAGGGCCGTTTTCTCCATTAATACTATACTCGTAGCCATCTGGCACACCATGAACAGTAATGTTACCATCGGTATCGCAGCTTATATCTGTGTGCGTTTCGGTAGGGGTGAATAAGTTTTTATGTACATTAAAATAGAAGGTAACAAAACAGCCGTCTTGGTAAATAATTCGAAGCCTGAATTCGCCTGCTTCATTAGCGGTATAATTGGCTTCTGTGCCTACTTGGCTCCAAGTACACGAGCTGTTTTTATTGGCACAATTGGTACCAGAATCGTTACAGCTTCCTTCATTAAGTTTTTCCCAAACAATGCTTTCGGCATCGGTAATATTAGATTCTAATAATTGCGTATCGCCTTCACCACATAAAAAGATAACAGGTAGTTTACTGTTGTCGTCTGGACAGGTTAGCACTTTATCGGCATATTTAAGAATTGGGTTAGGAAGATCGGCACCAAATAAAACCACATTTACGGTTTCGGTAATTGAAATACAAGGTTTATCTGTTGTATTTACAGATGTGTAAATTCCTGGTTCTGTAACCGTAATGGTTTGGGTAGTGCCAAGTGGTGTACCGGTAGCAGGTGTACCTTTGTACCATTGGTAAGCTTTATAGCCATCGCCAGCTGTAATTTGCATAGAGTCGCTACAAAGTACTTCTTCGCGCTCGAACGTACAGCCATCGATATCGACTAAAAAGTTAGTCGATCCCGGAGTTGTAAGTCCGCAATTTCCAATACCCGATACACTTGGGTTTTCGTTGCCTACCACATTACCCGAAGTTTCGCTGTAATAGGTAGAGTAGGCTAGGTTTTGAATGATATTAGAACAAGCGTCACGTAGTTTGTAACACTCTTCTATAACGCGTACTTTGATACGGATTTCGTAAACGGGATCTTTTTCTTCAACTAAGTCGTCTGGGATTTCGAAATTTAAAGTATGGGTGGCCTCGTCGTAAGTGTAAGTTACTCCAGGCGCTCCGTTTAAATTCATTTCTAAAAAATTAACGTTTACCGGTAGTACATCTTTAATACTGTAATTAACAGCATCGTCGTTACCTGTATTTTGAAATTGAAGTACGTATTCTAATTCTTGCCCCAAAGTTACGTCTCCGTTGTTAATATTGTTTCCAGCACCATCTTCAACTATTTTAGTAAGTGTAATGTCTGGTTGAATAATTTCTACAGCAAAAGCATTAAAATAGAAATGGAATACATCGGTTTGTGTTCCTAAAGTAATGGTTGCTGAGGTATCGTTATTGGCAATAATATTGTTATCTGGGTTATCGATTTCGATAATTCCGGCATCGTAGCCTAAGGTGTTACTACTATTTGGGATTCTAACATCTACACCCGAAATGGTGGTAACGCTACTGTTAAAAAAGTTGTCGTTAGGTCTGCCGTCTGCAGACATTTTGTATCCGTTTATAGCAAGATAATCCCCAGAAAAACCGTAATCGCCTTCTAAACAAGCGAAAGCGTATTTAGCGCGTACTGGCCCAATTGGAATGGTTTTAAATCCTTCAATAGGAACATCTAAAACATAATCTCTACCAATGGCACTAAATCCATCGAAAGACACGATGGCTTTTCCTGGTAATAAAGGATCTTCGTAAACCACAAACAACGACCATCCAGCACTTGTACCTACACTTTCCCAATTGGCATTTCCTGTAGACGCTAAGACATTGGCTACAGTATACGTACCTTCTGGATCTGATAAATTTTGTATGATACTTGTAACATCATAATAACAAGCAAACGATTTGGATACGCCTTGAATAGGGGTGTTTACCGCATCGTAAATAAGTTCTCCTGTAAGGTCTTGATAGCTACCGCCCGGAGTTTTAAATTTTATTGTATTAAGAGTCGATCTGTCGTCTTCAAAATAAATACCAGACCAATATAAACCTGCATAAATAATGTTGTAACAGTCTGTAGGCACGGTTAAATTGGCTGAACTGGAACTGAACGTTGAATCGTCGTTATCTATGTCTATGTAAGCCATATTTAAATTCGCGTTCATTTCTGTGCCCGTGTAAGCATCGTTTGGACCGTTACCATTGCCATTGGCATCTCTGTTAAGAATGTTATTTCCAACAAGTAGAATGTCTCCTTTTAAGGTCTGGTCGAATCGTGGCGTAAAAGGCACGTGAGTTCCGAAATTGTTTTGCGCATACGTGAGGACGCTGCACAGCAACATAGCGAAAATCAATACTGATTTTAAGTAAGTAGGTTTTTTCATAGGTTTTACGTTTTCGCACTTTGGGGAATGCTGTTTTGTAATCGATATTTATTTGGGTTTAATTAATTTATGTTCGCTTAATAACACTTTGGGGAAATGCTATAATGCGCTGTATTGTTTATTGTTTTTTTTGTTGATTTATACTGTTGTTTAATTGGGTATTAATAGGCATAATCCATATGCTTTCGTAATACGTGTTATCTACATTGGTATAGTAGCTTATTAGGGCTTCTTGCCAAGTGTTGAATCGTTTTAAGTACACATACATGTAATTATTTAATGGGTTTATAAATGAGTCTGATAGTATGTCACGGTTATTTAGATCTTTCATAAAGTTTACCGCGTTAGGATATTCTGCAAATACATTGGCAACAATATAATAGCCAACAGGAACGTCTTCCATTTCTATGGTAACTCCGGCTTTTGGCGATGGTCTTAATTGTTCTGCGCCGCCAAGGGTTAGCGTATTTCTTACCGTTTTATCTTCTTGCTCTTGTGCTATTTGTAATTCTGTTTTTTCGGTTTCAACAGTGTTTATTTTTAAGTTGTCTACATGTACAATATAGATTTCCAGATTGCTGTTGTTTTCCTTTTTATCTTGAAGTGCGCTTACAGCTTCTGGCAGTACATCGTAACGTTTTATGTTTAGTAAATCGTTTTTATTTAGATTAGAAATTGGTTTAGAAACCAAATAGTAACCGTTTTCTGCCTGTTTTAAATCTTCTAGTGTTTTAGGTGTTATTTTTTCGGTTGGGGCATTTACATTACGTAAAACAATAGGGCTACTGCTTTTGCCATTTAGTTTGGTATTTTGTTGGCGTTGCGAATAGGCCTTAAGATTTTCTATTCGAATTTGTAATTCTTCTTTATCTAAAGTTGAAATATCATCATCTTGTACCAATTTTTCTAATAACGGTAGAGTGTAGTCGTCTAACTCGGTTTCTAAGCTGTTTAATTGCTCGGCAATGGCTTCTTGTTGTTCGGCTTCTAAAGCTTCGATAATTTCTGAAGCATCGTCTTCATAGGTTTCAAAAGTTCTTGTATCGCGTTGGTTTTTAATAGCGAAAGCCATGTTAAACTCGTGCGAAGCTCCAAATTGGTCTATATTGTTTTTTACTGTTTTTTCGTAAGTATATCCTATCGAAAGGCGGTTGGTAATGTGTACGCCCAGCCCTGCACTAAATCCGTAGTAATCGTCGTAACCTGTTTGTAACCAACCTAATTTAGGTGCGTCGTAAATCGCCGAGGCACCATAACCAAAGTGGGTAATATCGTTAATGCGACTGCGTAACTGAAATTGAAGTTGATGGTCTTCTAACACTGTTTCGGTATGTTTTAAAGCCCAAGTGTACATTAATTGTGCGGCGAAAGTTTTTGGAACATACTCACTAGCTAAGCTTGTTGTTTTAAGATCGAAATCAATTAAATTCTCGGCATAAAGTCCAAGGTCAAATTGTTTGTAATTTAAATTGATACCTGGTTCTATAGCAAATAATGTGCTGTTTTCTAATTCATAAAGTCTTGGGTCGGCAGTAGATACTACAGTTTTGTTGCGGTTTACACCACTATTATAAAATGCCATGTTAAAACCTAGTGTTAAGTTTAAATCGGTATCTAATTTTATATTGTAAGCATAATTGGCCACAGCACCAAAACTAGTGATAATCCCCAGGTTTTGCTGATATAAAGCAACACCTAAACCAGCACGTTCTGTGAATTTGCCAGAGTAACTTAGCATGTAGGTTTTAGGAGAATCGTTATACGAAATCCATTGATTACGATGATATAACGCCGCATTTGTATTGGTTTCCCTTACAAAACTATAGGTTGGGTTTTGTAAAAAGCGGTTGAACTTTAAGTTGTTTTGTGATGGAATTTCCAACGATAGGATAGGCCCCTCTTGCGCATGCGCTAAAGGCGCTACTACAAGCAGTGCTATAATAAATAGTATGATGTTGTGTGTTTTCATCAGTTATTTTACTATTGTTATAGATCCTTTTTTAATGGTTTTTCCGTTATCTAAAATCATGTAATAAAACACGGGGCTTTTATTGGAAAAACGATAGTCTTGTTCTGGCCAATTATTCATGTAATTTGTGCTTTTAAAAGCGACAGAACCATCGGCTTTGTATATTATAATTTCTATGTTAGGTTGATTTACATATTGGTTAGGTAATGCCCAAGTGTCGTTAATGCCATCGTTGTTTAAGGTTACTGTATTTGGTATGGCAATGGCATTATTTTCTATTTCTGTAACCGTAAAAGTTTTTACAACTTCGCATGAATTTACCGATGCCGTTAAGGTGTATTGTCCGGCTTCACTTATCGAGGTTTCGTTGGTTGTAGATACTACAGCACCATTAAAAAACCAATTGTAATTTTGAGCACCTTCGGCAGTAAGTGTTAGGGTAGTCCCTTCAACTAAATTTATGTTAGACGGATAGTTTGTTGTGATTGCATCTTCATTTAATGCTTGTATGTCTAAATAATTAGATGCTATAACACAATCACCATCGGTAACTTCTAAATAGTAGGTACCAGCTTCGTTTACTGTTACAGTAGTACTAGTACTTAGTATGGTATTTGCATCTGTTTTGTACCAAGCAAAGCTAATATCGTCTGTAGGTGTAACATCCGAGGTAATGGTTACCATGCTAGACGTATCGCAAAAACCATCTTGTGTGCTTACAGAGACTTGTTTTACTGTAGTTAGATGAACATGAATGGAGTTTGATGTAACATATCCAAAATTAGGAACTTGTGCAACAACGTAGTATTCGCCATTGTCTTTTGGGTTGGTAATGTCTAAATGTAAAGTGTTGGCTTCGTTAACCATGGTATTATTTTTATACCACTGAAAGCTGTAATTACTGAAATCGCCTTCTAATAAGTCGATGCTTCCAGAATCTGTATCGGCCAATAAACTGGTTAAACTAATTGTTATAACATCGGTCGTACAGGTTTTGAAGTTATCGTTTGCAATGGTAGCCGAAACATTTGAAGGTGCCGTAAATACAAATGTTTTTGAAATTTCGGTGCTGCAACCTTCGGTTTGGGTTACTGTAACTTTATATTCGCCAATTTCGGTTACTGTAATACTGTTTTGTTTAGCAGTTTCAATAAGCTCATTATTTTTATACCAACTAAAAGTAGGTGAAGTGGCATCGGTGCTTATGTGTATTGTTTTAGACTCACTTGGGAGTAAAACATTTTGTTCTGGCGTTTCTGAAGTAATATTTATACCGCCATCTATAAGTTCAATAGTATTCGAACTCAAAGTACAGTTGCCACTTGTCACTTCTAAATAATAATTTCCAGCAGTATTGGTAATTAAACTACTATTCGTTTCGCCTGTAATACTACTGTTGTTTTTATACCATTGGTAGGTGTAGTTGCTGTTTGAAACATTGGCGCTTAAAGTCACATCCTGATTGTTACATAAAGCAATATCGTTTGTAATGCTAATGTTTTCTGTTGCCAATTGTACATCTATAGCATTTGATATTTCGGTGTCTTCATCGGTTAATTTAACATCTAAGGTGTAGGTTCCGTTTTCTGAAGCATCAGCGATTACAATACTAGAGTTGGTTGCTCCAGTTATAGGGCTATTGTTTTTATACCATTGAAATGTATAATTAGATGTGTTTTCAATTAAATTGATGGTATCGTCGTTGGTAATGGCGTCAAATTTACTGATGCTTAATGTTGTTGAGGTACTGCTACAAGAACTATAATTGGCATCGGTTGAAATTTCTAATTCATAATATAACGGACTAGAAACAGTTATTGTAGCTTCTTTTTGAAGCGCACAAGGTTCGGTTTGTGTTACTACTACTTTATAGATGCCAGGTTCTGATATTAAGATTTCAGCTTCAGACTCCCCTGTGATTTCTATATCGTTTTTAAACCAAGTATAGCTAGGATTTTGAGCTGTTGTTTGTGCGGTTAGGTTTAAAGTGTTTCCAGGAAGTATTAACAGGGTATTGGCGTTGTTATTTATAGAAACGTCGAAGTCTAGATTGTTTATGGTTATGGTATTTGACAGAAAATCACAATCACCACCCATATTGATTTCTAATTGGTAGTCTCCTGGCTCTAAAACTTCATAAGTAACTCCGTTAGCATTTGTTATTGCGGTATTGTTTTTATACCAAGTATAACTGTAACTGCTATTGGTGATAGCACTGGTGAGTAATACAGAACTACCATTACAAAGTGCAGTTGCACTGGCGGTAATTTCGGGAACTATGTCGCTAATAACTTCAACATCTACAATATTAGAATAGCTATCCATAACACAATTGCCGTAGTCGACCACGCAATAGTACGATCCTGGTTCCGAAACCGTTAATTCCGATGAAGTTGCTCCCGATATTTCGTTAAAGTTCTTATACCAGATGTATTTTAAATTTGGATAATATACAGGCGATGCCGGTGTGTTGTTATTGTCTATTTTTAGGGTGTAGGTTTGTCCTTGACATAGCGAAACAGTGCTGTCGTAACTATTAATGGAAAATGGTTGGTTATGAGTTGCGTAGTAGGCAGAAAAAGCCGTTGTTGACGGACTTGTAAATTCTGGATTTGTACTGCGAATTCGTATTTTATAAGCATCGCCAGAGGCTGTTTCTGGTATGGCAAATTTTTCGCGAACAGGAGATGCTGAATTTGTTAGATGTTTTAAAACCACAGGAGCAGAGAAATCCCCGGAAGCATCGGAAAGCTCGATCAAGAATTCGTTATCTGCGCCTAAATTTTGTGCTGGATAAAACGAGAAGTTCACTTGAAACTCGTTAAAATCGGCCGATGCACAAGCTTGGGTAAAATCTAGAGTAGGGGTTAAAATGGTGATTTGGCTATAACTCCTAGTCGTAAAACTTATCCCTATAATAAGGCATACAAATAAACTCAGTTTATTTGGTAGGTTAGTAGGTTTCATGGTCTTTTTAGTAAAGTTTATTTTACAGCCGATAGTAATGTGGGGGCATTAACAACTGGTTATAAAATAAGGGTGTTCTAGTTTTGTTTCAATATATATCTGTTAAAATTAATAATCTATTCGGTTTTAATTGCTTACGGTTTTTGATCGTATTCCATTAAATTTCGTAGTATAAACGTATAAAAAATTTGAGTGTTCACCAATAAAATTTGCATTTAATCGATAAAATGCAGCTTTTTATCCTGTTTTTAATTTTTAAAAAGTTAAAATATGCTAATACTAAAATAAGTTTACTCCATAGAGTTTTAACTCAAACCTGTCTTTTGAAACGTGCATTATATTATAGTATTAGAATCTAAAGTGTGCTTAAGATCTAAATTGTTTAAAATCAATTTTGTAAACGTGTTATTGATTTATTGGATTAATTAGCGTTAAATTTTAAATACAAAACCTTCGTTTGTTTTTTTGTAGTATTTGTCTTTGTCGAAAGTGTGAAGGAACGACCCGCGCTTAGACGATTCGGTGTCTTTTTCGTCGAGACGTATTAATATGTCTAAGCTGTTAATTTTACTAATAAAGTTCCGCTTATCTAGTTTAGTATTTAAAATAGATTCATAAAGTTTTTGAAGCTGTTTCATGGTAAATTTCTCAGGAAGTAGTTCAAAACCAATAGGCTTGGTTGAGGTTCTGTATCTTAACCTTTTTATGGCGTGGTCTACCATTTGATTGTGGTCAAAAATAAGATGTGGCATTCTGGAAACACTAAACCAGTTCGCAGAAAATTGTTGGGTTAATTCCTTATTATGGTCTTCTATATTAATAAGGGCATAATAGGCTACAGATACCGTACGTTCACCAGGGTCACGATTAACTTCACTAAAAGCATAAAACTGCTCCATGTAAATATCGTTAAATCCGGTTAAGTAATGTAAAATTCTACTAGCAGCATCGTGAAGGGTTTCGTGACGTTTAAGAAAACCACCTATTAAAGACCATTTACCACGTTCTGGTTCGAAATCCCTTTTAATTAAAAGAATCTTTAAATCTTCACCATCAAAACCAAATATAATACAATCTACAGCCAATAGTACCTTGTCTTCGGTACTGTAATTATTCAAATTCATTTAAAATTTTTTGTGAAGATAATTTTTTTTCATGAAAACGTTTGAAAGCTAAAATAAAGTTAAAAATAGCGTGTAACCTTTTGCTGGCAATGGTTTAACGGTTTTTTAACAACATTAACTTATTCTCAAATATAGATAAAATTAATGATTAATTGTTAAAATTTAGGTTGAATACTTGCTAAATCAGAATTAAACATATACTTTTATAAATGTAAAAAACACACTTAATATTAATTTTAAACTAACACACATGGTTACAACAACTCAATCATTTATGAAGAGCAGGTTGTTAAAGTCTAAAACCAGGATTTTAACTTGTGCATTGCTACTGCTGTCATCTATGAGTATTTTTGCTCAGCAGAGTAAAACAATTACAGGTACTGTAAGGGAAGCCGATTCCGAAATTCCCTTACCAGGCGTTAATGTTTTGGTTAAAGGTACTACAACGGGAACTGCTACAGATTTCGATGGAAATTTCGAAATTAATGCCACTCCAGAAGCTATTTTAGTGATTTCTTATTTGGGGTATGTTACCCAAGAGATTCAGGTAGGAAATCAGACAAATCTCAGTATTGTATTAAAGGAAAGTTTGTCGGCTTTAGATGAAGTCGTTGTTGTGGGATACGGCTCGAAAAAGAAATCTGATTTAACAGGTGCCGTTAGTGTTGTAGATGTAGACGATGCTAAAAAGACCATTACTTACGATGTTGCCAAAATGTTACAGGGACAGGCTCCAGGGGTAACAGTGCAGTCTTCTGGTGAGCCAGGCGGATTTGTAAACATTAAAATCAGGGGTATTACTTCGTTTAGAAACAATAATCCACTTTTTGTTATAGATGGTGTTATTGTAGATAATCCTTACGATTTTGCAACAGGCGATATCGAGTCTATTCAAGTGCTTAAAGATGCATCGTCTGCTGCTATTTATGGAGCACGTGGTGCAAATGGGGTGGTTATTATTACTACTAAAAAAGGTAAAGAAGGCAAATTGGATATCAGTTATAAAGTGACAACTGGATTCCAGAATTTACCAAAAAACAGATGGTACGATTTAGCAAACAGAGAGCAATACCAAGAATTGGTAAGAGTTGCCGAAACCAATGCCAATAATCAAGGTTTAAATGTGGCTACTTCGCCAGCAAATTATCCAGATAGTGATTCGTATATCGACGATGTAGATACCGATTGGCAAGATGAGGCTTTTAGAACGGGGATTTTAGAAAACCATACTTTAAACTTGAGCGGAGGAGCACCAACATTAAATTATAATGTAAATGTAGATTATTTTAAAAATACTGGGTATTTAGAAACACCTCAGGATTATGAAAGATATACAGCAACCATGAATTTGAATGGAGAAAAAGGAAAATTTAAATATGGTGCAAAAATGTCGTATTCTTTATCCGATAAAGAAAACTTTAACGAGTATAACGCTGGTACTTCATCTATTATAAATTTAATTCAGGCCATACCAACAATGCCGGTTTACGATCCTAACAGATTAGGTGGTTACGGCGGTACAGATGGTATAACCCAACGTGCTATATCGTTAAATGTTATTGGATATAACAACTTAATTACCAACGAAAACAAGCGTAACCGCTTTGTTGGTAACATGTGGGGTGAGTATGAAATTCTAAAAGGACTTAAATACAAATTGAGTGTAAGTGCCGATCGTACAAACTGGGATACCAGATATTACAATCCGGAAAGCGATTTAGGCTGGTATTATATAACCACACCAGAGGAAGCTTTATTAGATGTTAACAGTGGGCATACTACAAGAACCATTGTAAATAATTTATTGACTTACGATTTTAATTTGGCCGAAAAGCACCAATTTAACTTTTTAGGAGGTTTGTTACACGAGCGCAATAATTATTACAATATGAGAGCTTGGGGTACAGGCTATGCTGCTGGAACAATTCCGCATTTAGAATATGCCGATAACCGTGATGCTTCAGAGTATGAATCGGAAGAAACATATAAGTCGTACATTGGTAGATTCGACTATACGTATAATGACAAATATTTATTAACCTTTAACTTCAGACAAGATAAATCGTCTAAGTTCGCTGAGCGTAATAATACAGGTAACTATTGGTCTGTATCTGGAGCATGGAAAGTGCATAACGATATTAATTTGCCAGATTGGTGGAACACCTTTAAAATTAGAGGAGGTTATGGTCAGTTAGGTAACAATACAATAGGTTTGTATGAATTTGCTAGAAACTTAAATCCATTTGCTAGTTACGATTTCAATAATGAATTAGCTCCAGGAACCATAGTAGTAAAAATGGTAGATCCAGATATTAAATGGGAAGATACAGAATCTGCTAACGTTGCAGCCGAATTTGGAATGTTTAACAACAGATTACAATTTACTGCCGAATATTTCATGAAACAGTCTACAGATTTATTGGCCGATATTCCAATTCCTTATTCTTCAGGTTCATTTCCTATATCATTAACAACCAATGCAGGAACTATTAAAAATACAGGGGTAGAATTTTCCTTTAGCTGGGGAGATGTTAAAGAAGATTTCAGTTATAACATTTCTGCCAACTTAGGAACCTTAAAGAACGAAGTGTTAAAAATAGGGGTAGACGACACACCTATTTCATCTGGGGTAGGAAGAACAGAAGTTGGTCGTTCTGCAGGTGAGATTTATGTATACGAAACCGATGGTTTATTCCAGTCGCAAGACGAAATTAACAATCATGCGTTTCAGTCTGGGGCGCAACCAGGAGATGTTAAGTTTGTAGATCAATTAACTGTCGATACCGATGGTGATGGTATTCCAGATGCTGGTGACGGATTAATAACAGATGAAGACAGAACATTCCAAGGTACCGTAATTCCTAACTTAAATTTTGGTTTAAACTTAAGTGCTAGTTATAAAAATTTCGATTTTTCATGTTTCTTTCAAGGGGCTGCCGGACATAAAATTTATAACGGAACGCGTCAAAATATCATGTTAGGCGATTTAGTAAATAGTTCTGTAGAAATGATGGATTATTGGACACCAAATAATACCGATACCAATATACCAAGACCAGTTATAGGAGATCCTAATGCTAATAACAGAGCATCAGATCGTTTTATTGAAGATGGAGACTATGTAAGATTGCAAAGTTTGGAAATTGGATATAACATTCCAATTCAAACTAAAGTGTTTCAAAGAGCTAGAGTTTTCGCATCTGGTCAAAACTTGTTCGTAATTACGGGCTACAGTGGTTATGACCCAGATTTTATTAGTGACGGATTGTTTAATAGAGGTTTTGAGTTCGGTTCGTTCCCGAACCCAAGAACATTAGCTCTTGGTGTGCAGTTAGACTTTTAATATTGAAAATTTAGAAATTATGAAAACAAAACATATATTATATTCATTTGCAATTACATCGGCTATATTGGCTACAGGATGTGTGAGTGATGAAGACCTTAATCAAACCGACCCGAACTTTGAAACAGCCGATTCTTTTTGGCAAGACGATAATGATGCATTAGAAGGTGTAAACTCTGTTTACGGTAGTTTACTTACAGATGGGTCTTATATGCGTAGTACGCCGTTGTTATTAGATTTAAAAGGCGATGGTACACGCAGTAACAGTCCGTGGGCGGCTATGGCTAATGTTGGCCGTTTTAATACCAGTGTAGCCGATGCCGCTATTTATGGTTGGGCTTTCGAAACCTTTTATCAAGGGGTGTACAGAGCTAATCAAGTGTTAGAAAACGTTCCAGGCATGGAAATGGAAAACGAAGCACTTAAAGATAGAGTAGTAGGTCAGGCTTATTTTTTAAGAGGGTTATACTTTTTCCATTTGGTAAACATGTTTAAAAACGTGCCGTTACCATTAACGAGTTTAGAAATTTATCACGAGCAAAAAACACAAGAAGAAGGTTGGGCTCAGGTAAAATCTGACTTGGAAGCTGCAGCAGCTTTGTTGCCAGAAAATTATAATTCAGTGTCAGGACCAGATGCCGGACAAGTAGGAAGAGCCACTAAAGGCGCCGCTATGGCATATTTAGGAAAAGCACATTTGTTTACAAAAGACTTCAATGCTGCTAAAACAGCTTTCGAGAGTGTAATAAATTCTGGAGAATATGCATTAGTAGCAAATTACCAAGATAATTTTACGTTATACAACGAAAATAATTCAGAATCTATTTTTGAAGTACAATTTAGTCGCGAAGCAGGAGGAGTAGACTTAGGCTGGGGCGGTGCGCCAGCATCTGGTTGGGGTAAAACTTCTGCCAGAGCCATTACTTACGGCCCACCAACTTTTGGATTTACAGATGTGCAGCCAACCCGTATTTTATTCGACGATTTTCATAAAGAACAAACGGTAGACGGTCAAGTCGATCCACGTTTAGATGCCACTATGTTTTATAACAAACCGGGAGGCATGATGCTGTATGGTGTAGATTTTGCTACGCATTATGGCGCTAACGAATCCTATTTAAACGATTTATTTGTTGCTAAATACCAAAATTCTGATGGTAGTAGAGTAGATGAGTACGACTGGAGATCTGGAATTAACGAACGCATTATGCGTTACGCCGATGTGTTATTAATGTATGCCGAATGTTTAAACGAATTAGGACAAACCGATGCTGCTTATGCTTACATTCAGCAGGTGAGAGATCGTGTTAATTTACCAGATTTGGCAACTACCAAACCAGGTATGTCACAACAACAAATGAGAGATCAAATTGCTCACGAACGCTTTTTAGAGTTTCCTTTAGAAGGGCACAGATTCGACGATATTCGTCGTTGGGGATGGTTACAAGATCCAGCTAAACTCGAGTGGTTAAAATCTAGAGATCCAGAGTATAATAGTTATGTTCCTGGGCGAGAATATTTTCCGATTCCACAATCAGAAATGGACAACAACCCTCTAGTAACAGAACAAAACACAGGGTATTAATACTTTATTTTGAATTAGTCTAAGCATTAAAACCTTAAAGACCGCGTTTATCGCGCGGTCTTTTTTAAATTAAAAACAACAATGAAAAGAAAACATATTTATAGTGCTGTTGCCGGTTTGGCTTTAAGTGTTATACAACCACTTGCAGCTCAAAAAAACACCGAAGTATCATTAACTTTAGAAGGCGATGCTCCAATAATTAGTAAACATATTTATGGTCATTTTGCAGAACATTTAGGACGCTGTATTTACGATGGTATTTATGTTGGTGAAGCCAATAAAAACATACCTAATACCAATGGTGTTAGAAACGATATAATTACAGCGCTTAAAGAGTTGAAAATTCCAAATTTAAGATGGCCTGGCGGATGTTTTGCCGATACCTATCACTGGAAAGATGGTATTGGTCCTAAAAAAGACCGACCAACAATAGTAAATCAATGGTGGGGTGGTACAACAGAAGACAACAGCTTTGGAACCCACGACTTTTTAAACCTTTGCGAAGTGTTAGATACAGAGCCTTATTTAGCCGCAAATGTAGGTAGTGGTACTGTTAAAGAATTTACAGATTGGATTCAGTATGTGGGGCACGATGGTGTTAGTCCGATGGCTGATTTAAGAAAAGAAAACGGTCGCGAAAAATCTTGGAACGTAACATATTGGGGTGTTGGTAACGAAATGTGGGGTTGTGGTGGCCATATGACGCCAGAACACTATGCTAACATTTACAGACAGTACGCTACGTTTATGACGAGTTGGACTAACGACCAAAAATTATTCAGAATTGCTTCTGGAGCAAATGTGGCAGATTACCATTGGACAGAAGTATTGATGCGTGATATTCCTAAAAATTTAATAGAGGGTGTCGCTTTGCACTCGTATTCATTTGTAAAATGGGAAAATAAAAGCTCCGACATAAAATTTAACGAAGCACAATATTTTTCAACTATGAAAACCGCATTAAAAATGGAAGAACTGGTTGAAAAACATACGGCTATTATGGATAAATACGACCCTGAGCATAAAGTCGCTTTAATTGTAGATGAGTGGGGCGGATGGTACGATAGCGAAACACCAGAAAAGGGAGTGTTATATCAGCAAAATACAATGCGCGATGCTATGATTGCTGGAACGACATTGAATATTTTTAATAATCATGCAGACCGTGTTAAGATGGCAAATATTGCACAAACAGTAAATGTGTTACAAGCTGTTATTCTTACAGAAGGCGAAAAAATGTTGTTAACACCTACTTATCACGTAATGAAAATGTATACCGTGCATCACGATGCTACTTTAATTCCAGTAACATTTAAATCGCCTAAATATACTGTAGACGGCGAATCGTTAGACGCTATTTCTATTTCGGCATCAAAAGACGAAGCTGGTAAAGTGAGTGCGTCATTAGTGAATATCGATGCAAAACAAGCGCATACCGTAAGCATAAATGTAAAAGATTTAGGGTTAAAAAATGCTACAGCAAGCATTTTAAGTTCTAAAGCTTTACAAGATCATAATACCTTCGACAATCCAAACAATATCACACCACAACCATTCAAGGATTTTAAATTGAAAAAAGGAGAGCTACAAGTAGAATTGCCTCCGTTTTCGGTAGTAGTAATAGAAGGAGAAAAATAATGAAACTTACACATTTAAAACACATCTGTCTTGTTTTACTTCTTTTTGGAATGGTGTTTAGTTGTTCTAAAGATGAAGACGTTACTAACGATCCCGATGTTGAAGAAAACCCGACAGATGACGACGATAACGAACCAACGGAACCTGCTTTCGATGGGCCCACTTTTGCTGATAATTACACCAATATAGGTTCATGGGCTAATAGAAGCCGTTGGAATTTAGCTAATGTACACGACCCAACAGTTGTAAAACAAGGCGAGTACTTTTATATGTATCAAACCGATGCTTCTTATGGTAATGCTCATGATGGTCATGGGCATTTTCATGGGCGTCGCTCTAAAGATTTGGTAAACTGGGAGTATTTGGGCAAGACAATGGATGCCGCCCCTACTTGGGTTAAAGATTCTATGAACGCGAATAGAAGGCGCATGGAATTACCCGAAATTGCAAATCCGAAATACGGTTATTGGGCACCTTGTGTACGCGAAATCAATGGGATATACCGTATGTATTACAGTATTATTGTAGATGAGCTTATAACGGGAACCGACGGTTGTGCTTCATGGGGAGAACGCCCTTATATAGGTATGATGGAAACTACCGATTTGGCTTCTAATAATTGGGAAGATAAAGGTATGGTTATTACTGCCATTCCAGATGGAGTAGAAGATTACTACAGAGCCAGTTGTAACGATTGGAGTTCGTATAATAAATTTAATGCCATAGATCCTAGTATAGTAGAAACACCAGAAGGTGAGCAGTGGTTAATTTACGGATCTTGGCATACGGGCATTGCTGCTGTACAGTTAGATCCAGCAACAGGTAAACCATTCCAACTTAATGGTATTGAAGATTATGGAACAAGGATAGCGGGTCGTGGAAATATTGGATCTAATAGATGGCAAGGTTTAGAAGGTGCAGAAATTATATATAATCCAGATACTGGTTATTACTACTTATTTTTGGCATACGACGAATTATCTGTAGCATATAATACCCGTGTGGCTAGAGCTACAAATTTGTTAGGGCCTTATGTGGGTATCGATGGTCAAAATGTATCGGAAGGTGCAGAGTGCTGGCCGATGCTTACACATCCTTATAAATTTAACGGTCATACAGGATGGGTTGGAATTTCGCACTGTGCTATTTTTCAGGATGCCGATACCAACAAATGGTATTTTTCATCGCAAGGTAGATTGCCAGAAGGCGTGCCAGGAATTAACGTGTCTAATGCCGTAATGATGGGACAGGTTAGAGAATTGCAATGGACAGAAGATGGTTGGCCTGTAGTGGCTCCAGAACGTTATGCTAATGTGCCAGAAACTAATATTACAGTAGCAGACATAGCAGGTACTTGGGAGCAAATTACTATGAATTACGAGTATAAAGTTATGCAAACTTCAAAAACCATAATTTTTAATAGTAATGGTACTATGGGCGGCGAAGTTTCTGGTAATTGGGAATTTAATGCAAATACCAATACCATTTATGTAAACGGACAAGAATGTAAACTTTTTGATGCTTGGGATTGGGAAGCTTCGCCAAGAGCAGTTACCCTGTCGTATTCTGGATTTACAACGGAAGGAAAACCTATTTGGGCAAAAAAAATAAATTAATATACTATGAAACGATTAAATTTTGCAAGTACAGTTCTGGGCGTGGTTTTAACGACTCTACAGGTACAAGCACAACAAATAGACAACATAAACAACCCGATTATTACCGATAAATATACTGCCGATCCAGCAGCTATTGTACACGATAATACGGTGTATTTGTATACAGGGCACGACGAGGCTCCAAACGATTTTAATTTTTATAAAATAGACGAATGGTTGGTGTATTCATCAACCGATATGATAACTTGGAAATCGCATCCCGTGCCATTAAAACCGGCCGATTTTAAATGGGCAAAAGGCGATGCTTGGGCATCGGAAGTTATAGAGCGTAACGGAAAATTTTATTGGTATGTTACCGTGTCTCATGGTAGTATCCACGGCAAATCTATTGGTGTGGCTGTATCCGATTCGCCAACAGGGCCATTTAAAGATGCTTTAGGGAAAGCCTTAATTACTAACGATATGACCAAGCATACCGATATTTCTTGGGACGATATAGATCCTACTGTGTATGTAGATCACGATGGTCAAGCCTATCTATATTGGGGCAATACTGTTTGTCATTATGCCAAATTAAAGGATAATATGATTGAATTGGATGGACCAATACATACGGTAGATCTTCCTAATTTTACAGAAGCACCATATATTCATAAAAAAGGCGATTGGTATTACTTATCGTATGCGTATCAATTTCCAGAAAAAATTGCTTATGCCATGAGTAAGTCCATCACTGGTCCTTGGGAATATAAAGGTATTTTAAATGAAGTTGCAGGGAATTCCAACACCAATCATCAATCAATTATAGAGTTTAAAGGAAAAGATTACTTCATTTATCACAATGGTAGCATTCCTACTCATGGAGGAAGTTTCAGACGCTCGGTATGTGTGGATAGATTATACTATAATCCCGATGGCACCCTAAAGCGTGTGATTATGACTTCGGAAGGGATTCAAGATTAAACTATGAAAACAGTTCAATTTTATATAAAGCTTTTAGTGATTTTAGTATCGCTAAAAGCTTTTGCACAAACTACAAAACCAATTACCCACGATCCAGTTGTGGCAAAACAAGGCGATACATACTATTTATTTTGTACAGGTCCTGGTATAACCAGTTTTACATCTAAAGACTTAAAAACATGGACCAAAGCAAAACAAGTATTTGCCGAAAGTCCAAAATGGGCTAAAGATGTCGCTCCGGGATTTAACGGGCATATTTGGGCGCCAGACATTTCCTTTCATAAAGGCATGTATTATTTGTATTATTCTATTTCAGCCTTCGGAAAAAACACTTCGGCAATTGGTTTGGTAACTAACAAAACATTGAATCCGAACGATAAAAACTACAAATGGGAAGATCAGGGTATCATCATCCAATCTATTCCTAATCGAGATAATTGGAATGCTATAGATCCGAATTTAATTTTCGATGAACAAGGAACGCCGTGGATGGCTTTTGGATCGTTCTGGGGCGGACTTAAAATGGTGAAAATGGCATCAGATTTAAAATCTATTGCAACACCAGAAGTATGGCATACTATTGCACGTCGCGAGCGTAGTTTCGATATTGAAGATTCCGATGCGGGTGATGCCGCTTTAGAGGGGCCGTTTATATTTAAAAAAGGCGAATATTACTATCAATTTTTATCTTGGGATTACTGTTGCCGTGCCGAAAATAGCACCTACAAAGTTGTGGTGGGGCGCTCTAAAACGGTTACAGGGCCTTATGTAGATAAAGACGGAACACCATTAAATGCTGGTGGAGGCACTCTAGTGCTTGAAGGAAATAGCAAGTGGTACGGCGCTGGACATAACAGTGTATATACTTTTGATGATAAGGATTATATCTTTTTTCATGGGTATGATGCTTCAGATAAAGGATTGCCTAAGCTAAGAGTTTCTGAATTGAAATGGGATAATAATTTATGGCCAAGTCTAAAAGACAATGTATTAGAGTAAAGATGAAATTATTATTAACAAGTTTGGGGATTATTTTCACACTGTCAGCCATGGCACAAGAGGCTGTGCAGTTATTTCCTTTAGATCAAGTTTCTGTAATGTCTGGTGTTTTTAAAGAAGCCGCAGAAACCGATTTTAAGTATATACAAGAGCTAAATCCAGACCGATTGCTGGCGCCATATCTTAGAGAAGCTGGTTTAACACCTAAAGCGGAAGCGTATACCAATTGGGAAAATACGGGGTTAGATGGCCATACTTTAGGGCATTATTTATCGGCATTATCTATGTATTATGCTTCTACAGACAATCCAAAAGCGAATGTATTAATAGATTATGTGTTATCAGAATTACATCGTGTACAACAAGCTAATGGCAATGGATATATTGGTGGTATACCAGGAAGTAAGACTTTGTGGAAAGCCATTGAAAACGGAAAAATTAACGCAGGTAGTTTTAGCTTAAACGATAAATGGGTACCGCTTTACAATATTCATAAAACGTTTGCTGGTTTAAAAGATGCCTGGATGTTTGCCGATAAGGCTGAAGCTAAAACTATGTTAATTGCATTAACTGATTGGTTTAGTGGAGTAACGAGTAATTTATCTGAAGCTCAAGTTCAGGATATGTTACGTTCTGAACACGGTGGGTTAAACGAAGTGTTCGCCGAAGTGTATTACATTACTAAAGATGAAAAATACTTAAAATTAGCTAAGCGATTTTCCGAACAGGGGTTGTTAAATCCACTAGCCGAAAATAAAGATATTTTAACAGGTATGCATGCGAATACGCAAATACCAAAATTTATTGGTTTCGAGCGTATTTATCAATTAGACCACGATAAAACCTATCGCGCATCAGCGTTGCATTTTTACGATAATGTGACTCAAAAACGTTCATTGAGTATTGGTGGAAATAGTGTGCGAGAACATTTTAACCCTATTAACGACTTTACCGAAGTTTTAAGTAGCGAACAAGGTCCCGAAACCTGTAATACTTATAATATGCTTAAGTTGAGTAAAATGTTCTTTGAAGATACTGCAAACGAAAGCTATATCGATTTTTACGAACGCGGACTTTACAATCACATTTTGTCATCTCAAAATCCCAATGGCGGATTTGTATATTTTACACCAATGCGACCTGGGCATTATAGAGTATACTCGCAACCAGAAACGAGTTTTTGGTGTTGTGTAGGCTCTGGAATGGAAAATCATACCAAGTATAACGAACTGATTTATGCTAAGCATAAAGATTCATTGTATGTAAACTTGTTCATTCCTTCACAAGTAAATTGGCAAGCACAACAGGCAACTATCACTCAAGAAACCAACTTTCCAGAAACCGCATCAACCACTTTAATTTGGGAAAGCAAGGCGGCTAAAAAGGCGACTTTAATGTTACGTTATCCGCAGTGGGTTGCAGCTGGAGCTTTAAAAATTTCGGTAAATGGTAAGTCAATAGACGTTAAAGGCGTTCCTGGATCTTATATTCCTATTTGTAGAAAATGGCAATCTGGCGATCGTATTACTATGACGTTGCCTATGCATTTAAGTTTGGTAGATATACCAGATAATTCGGGGTATGTATCTGTAACTTATGGGCCAATTGTATTGGCTGCGGTTACAGGTGATGCCAATCAGGATGGTTTGTTTGCAGACGATAGTAGAGGCGGACATATTGCCGATGGCCCTTTTTTGCCTTTAAACGATGCGCCTATGTTAATATCTGGACAGGAAGCCGATATTTTAAAAGCGATTAAGCCAATACCAAATAAGCCGCTAGAGTTTTCGGCACCAGAACTTTGGTATCCAAAAAAATATAAAAATCTGGTGCTTCAGCCCTTTTATAAAATTCACGAAAAACGTTATGCCATATACTTTAAAAATGAAACACCAGAAGGGTTAGAACAGTTACAACTTGAATTGGCAGAAAAAGAAAAATCCGAAGCCTATTTGCAATCCATTACCTTAGATTATGTGGCACCAGGTGAACAACAACCAGAGTCCGACCATGGTATAAAATCGGTGGAATCCAATAGCGGATTGAATCAAAATAAACATTGGAGAGATGCTTCAGGTTGGTTTAGTTATAATTTTAAAAATCAATATTTTAATGCTGATTATTTGCGTGTAACATATTTTGGTTTAGATGCTGGAAGGCATTTTAAAATTTTAGTGAATGGAGAGGTTATAGCGAGCCCTAAATTAGAGGGAGAAAAAGGCAATACGTTTTTCGATGTCGATTATAAATTGCCAATGCATTTAGTAAAACAAAATGCTGTTTTAGAAGTACGTTTTCAAGCAGATTCAGGTTCTACAACAGCAGGTATTTATGGTGTTCGATTAATAAAAGCTCCTGAAGCAACTAAAAAAGAATAACAATATTAAATAATTTAAGTCGGTGTTTTAAAGTATAAAAGATGACTTAAAAACGAGTATATGAAAACAGAAAATCAAAAGTTAAGTCTTTTAGAAAAAATAGGGTACGGCTCTGGAGATGCAGCAGTGAATGTTGTGATTTCTTCAATGTTCCTGATTATTACATATTTTTATACCGATATTTTTGGTCTTACTCCAAAGGATGTGGCTTTAATGTTTTTATTGGTACGTTTAATAGATGCTGTTAGCGATCCGCTTATGGGCATTATTACCGATAAATACAAATTCAAATCCGGACGATTCAGACCTTATTTTTTATACTTATCGGTGCCTTTCGGAATTTCGGTGTTTTTAACTTTTACCACACCAGATTTCGATTATGCAGGAAAATTGCTTTATGCTTACGCCACCTATATATTGGTCACCCTCATGTTTACTTCGGTAACCATTCCTTACATTTCTTTAATAGGGGTATTAACAAGCGATCCTAAAGAACGGTTGTCGGCTAGTGGGTACCGTTTGTTTTTTGCCAAGATTGCTGCCTTTGCGGTATCGATAGTTGTGCCAATACTTGCTAAAAAAATGGGTTCAGGCGATTTGGCTCGCGGCTACCAAATAGCTATGGGAATTATGGCCTTTGTTGGTACACTACTTTTACTGTTCTGTTTTTTTACCACCACAGAGCGTGTAGAACATGTAGAAGAGAAAAGACCCTTATTGGAACAATTAAAATATCTGTTTAAAAACAATCAGTGGTTATTGTTAGCAGGATCTTGCTTGTCTGGTACAGTAGGTTATGTTATAAGAGCTTCTGTGGCCATATACTACGCAAAATATTATTTAGGCGGCGACGAAGTGGTGCAATCTACTTTTATGGGTACCGGTGTAGCAGCTGCTATTTTAGCTATGCCCGCGTCTACGTTTATAACCAAACGCTTCTGTAAGGTGAAATTATTTTGGATGTCGCAGTTTGCTGTAGCGGTATTGAGTTTGCTTATGTATGTTGTTGTAAAGCCTCATCCAGAAAGTATGTTATTGGCTTATGTAATGTATTTCATTTTATCGTTTGTAGTCGATGTACATGCGCCTATTTTTTGGACTGCTATTGCAGAAGCTGTAGATTATGGGCAAGCCGAAACCGGTATTCGTGTTTCGGGATTGGCTTTTGGCGGGATTTCATTTGCACAAAAAGCAGGAATGGGTATTGCAGGAGCCGTAGTAGGCGTGTTGCTCGATAGTTTTGGATATATTCCAGATACTATACAATCTGAGACTTCCTTAATGGGACTCGCTTTAATGTTAACATTAATTCCAGCCACTTTTCATGTTATTAACGGCATGTTAATTTATAAGTATAAAATTACCGATACCTATTACGAACTCATAAAAGCAAAACTTCATATTTAAAGTTATGACACGATTTACTAATAAACCAATAGTTGAACAACGTGCCGATCCGTTTATCTATAAACATACCGATGGGTATTACTATTTTACGGGTTCGGTGCCTACTTACGATAGAATAGAATTGCGACGGGCGAAAACTATTGCTGAATTGCAAAATGCAGAGACTTTTGATGTGTGGTTTAAGCACGACAGTGGCCCGATGAGTCGACATATTTGGGCACCAGAACTTCATTATTTAGATGGCAAATGGTATGTCTATTTCGCCGCGAGTCAAGAAGATGATATTTGGGCACTCAGACCTTATGTCTTGGAGTGTAAAGGTCAAGATCCTTTTAAAGATGAATGGATAGAACTTGGAATGATGCAAGCTGCAGATGGAGATCAGAAATCATTTATAGATTTTTCGTTAGACGGTACAGTTTTCGAAAATCAAGGCAAGCGTTATTTCTGCTGGGCAGAAAAAACAGGGGGGCAGTTTGCGGCGTCTAATTTGTATTTAGCAGAAATGGAATCGCCTATAAAACTTAAAACACCTCAATTTATGTTAACAACACCAGATTACGATTGGGAGCGTGTTGATTTCTGGGTGAACGAAGGGCCTGCAGTCATTAAAAATAACGGCAAAATTTATATAACCTTCTCGGCAAGTGCTACGGGCGCTTGCTATTGTATGGGGTATATGGAAGCCGATGAAGACGCTGATTTATTGGATAGAAATTCTTGGAAGAAAACAAGATTCCCTGTGTTGCAAACCAATTACGAGAAGCATATTTACGGACCAGGCCACAATAGTTTTACTGTGGCCGAAGACGGTATAACGCCATTATGTGTTTACCATGCTAGAGATTACGAACATGCTGTGGGAGATCCTATGGTAGTACCTAAAACCGATACAAGACCATTACAAGAAATTAAAGCCGACCCGTTATACGATCCTAATCGTCATGCCCGCATTATGGAAGTTACATTTGATGAAGCTGGTCGACCAGTTTTTGAGTTGTATTAAAAAGACATCACGATGCACGTAGGAGATCTAACATTTATAAAGCAAGTGTTTGTTAGCAGGTTTATAGCTCATTTTTAATTTATTTGAGTAAATATGCTAAACCGTTTTTATCTCTAAAAAGATGATGTTAAATTACGCAGGAATTACGTTAAACTTTAAGTGTTATTTTTACACTTATATATTATAATACTATATTTGTTGAATACTAAATACGAATTTTTTTAAACATGAAAACATATGTAATAGGGTTAGATTATGGATCGGATTCTGTAAGAGCCGTCTTAATCGATACTCAAAATGGAGCTGAATTAGCTTCAGAAGTACACTGGTATGCACGTTGGAAAGCACAACAATATTGTAACGCTAGTATCAATCAATTTCGCCAACATCCTTTAGATCATATCGAAGGTTTAGAACATACCATTAAATCAGTCGTATCTAGTAGCGAAGTCGATCCAGAAAGTATCGTTGGTATTTGTATAGATACCACAGGGTCTTCGCCACTTCCTATTACAGCAACTGGTGAAGCTGTAGCATTAACAGCAGGTTTTGAAGAAAATCCAAATGCCATGATGGTATTATGGAAAGACCATACTGCCATTCAAGAAGCTAACGAAATTAATGAATTAGCGAGATCTTGGGGCGGAGAAGATTATACAAAATACGAAGGCGGCATCTATTCTTCGGAATGGTTCTGGGCTAAAATATTGCACATTGCAAGAACAGATAAAGCAGTAAAAGAAGCAGCCCATACGTGGATGGAACACTGCGATTACATTACTTATTTAATTTCAGATCACGACGATTTAGAAAGCTTTAAAAGAAGTCGTTGCGCAGCAGGCCACAAAGCTATGTGGCACGAAAGCTGGGGCGGATTACCTTCGGAAGAATTTTTAAGTCAATTAGATCCTTATTTAGGGAGTCTAAGAGGAAATTTGTATAACGAAACATTTACATCGGACAGGGTTGCTGGAAATTTAAATGAAGCGTGGGCAACGAAATTAGGGTTAACCACAAAAACGGTAATCGCCGTCGGTACTTTCGATGCCCATTCGGGTGCTGTAGGTGCTAAAGTCGATGAACACGCTTTAGTACGGGTTATGGGAACTTCGACTTGCGACATTATGGTGTCGTCTCCAGATGTTATTGGTGCAAATACTGTAAAAGGCATTTGCGGACAAGTGGATGGCTCTGTAATTCCTGGTTATATTGGTTTAGAAGCTGGACAATCGGCTTTCGGCGATGTTTTGGCATGGTTTAAAGATGTTTTAGCTTGGCCGGTGCAGAATTTGGTAATGAGATCTTCAATATTATCAGACGATCAGAAAAAAGCTTTACAAGACGAAATTGATGCCAATTTTATACGCACTTTAGCGGCACAAGCCGAAAATATTCCGCTTAGCGATGCAGTACCAGTTGCATTAGACTGGGTAAATGGTCGTAGAACGCCAGATGCCAACCAAGAATTAAAAAGTGCTATGTCTGGTATTTCTTTAGGTACCAAAGCCCCGCATATTTTTAAAGCGCTTGTAAATGCCATCTGTTTTGGTTCTAAAATGATTGTCGATCGTTTTCAAGACGAAGGCGTTAAAATTAATACCGTAATTGGTATTGGTGGTGTGGCTAGAAAATCACCTTTCATTATGCAAACTTTGGCAAATGTACTTAACATGCCAATTAAAGTAGCAGAATCAGATCAGGCCCCGGCATTGGGTGCAGCGATTTATGCGGCTGTTGCAGCAGGTGTTTATCCTAATGTTATAGAAGCCAGTAAAGTTATGGGTAGCGATTTTGAAGCCGAATATTTCCCTCAGGCCGATAATGTAGATAAATACGAAGACATTATGCAGGCGTATAAGCATTTAGGGGCATTTGTAGAAACAACCGTAAAATCCAATAAAAAATGAGTTCAAAATATAAAAGTTTAAAAGAAGAGTGCTACGAAGCCAATATGCAGTTAAATGCATTGGGTTTGGTGGTATATACTTTTGGTAATGTAAGTGCCGTAGATCGGGCTAATGGTGCCTTTGCCATAAAGCCTAGCGGAGTACCTTACGAAAGTTTAAAACCAGAAGATATCGTTATTTTAGATTACGATAACAATAAAATTGAAGGCGAATTACGTCCGTCTTCAGACACCAAAACACACGCTTATTTGTATAAGCATTGGGAAGATATTGGTGGGATAGCGCATACACACGCTAAATATTCGGTGGCATGGGCTCAAGCACAAATGGATATTCCCATTTTTGGAACGACGCATGCCGATCATTTAACTAAAGATATTCCTTGTGCAGCACCAATGCACGACGATTTAATTGCAGGTAATTACGAGCATAATACTGGTATTCAGATTTTAGATTGTTTTAAATCGAAACAATTATCGCATACCGAAGTAGAAATGGTACTATTGGGCAACCACGGGCCATTTGCTTGGGGGAAAAATGCCGCTAAGGCCGTGTATAACAGTAAAGTGCTGGAAGTAGTTGCAGAAATGGCGTATTTAACGCGACAAATTAATCCTAACGCCCCGCGTTTAAAAGATTCATTAATAAAAAAACATTACGACCGTAAGCATGGTAAAGATGCGTATTACGGACAATAAATAAATTAACCTTATAAAAAACTAATTACATGATACTAGATATTAGCAAAAAAGAAATTTGGTTTGTAACCGGAAGCCAAGATTTATACGGAGAAGAAACCCTTAAACAAGTAGCAGCCGACTCTCAAGAGGTTGTAAAAGGCTTAGACGCTTCAAAAGCGATACCAGTAAAAATCGTTTATAAACCTACAGTAAAATCACCAAGCGAAATTCTTCAGGTGTGCCAAGATGCTAACTCGAATCCTAATTGTATTGGAATCATTACTTGGATGCATACGTTTTCTCCTGCAAAAATGTGGATTGGTGGTTTATCTATTTTAAACAAACCACTATGCCATTTACACACGCAATTTAATGCAGAGCTTCCTTGGGATGCCATCGATATGGATTATATGAACTTACACCAATCGGCTCATGGCGACCGCGAGTTTGGATTTATCATGTCGCGCTTACGTAAAAAACGTAAAGTTATTGTAGGGCATTGGAAAACAGATCGCGTTCAACAAAAAATTGGTATGTGGTCGCGTGTTGCTTTAGGTTGGGATGAAATTCAAAATTTAAAAGTAGCTAGAATAGGCGATAATATGCGTGAAGTTGCCGTAACCGAAGGCGATAAAGTAGAAGCACAAATGCGTTTTGGTATGCAGGTTAATGGCTACGATTCTTCAGATGTGATTAACTTTATGAATAAGGTTACCGAGCAAGAAATTGAAGATTTAATTAAAGTATACGAGTCTACTTATAAGCTTTCAGACAAGTTAAAAGTAGGTGGCGAGCAACGTCAATCTTTAGTTGATGCCGCTAAAATAGAACTAGGTTTAAGAGCTTTTTTAGATAATGGCGGATTTAAAGCTTTTACAGATACGTTTGAAAATTTAGGCGAGTTAAAACAATTACCAGGTATTGCAACCCAACGTTTAATGGCCGATGGTTATGGCTTTGGTGGTGAAGGCGATTGGAAAACAGCTGCAATGACACGTGTAATGAAAGTGATGAGTTATGGTCTTGAAGGCGGAACATCGTTTATGGAAGACTACACATATCATTTCACACCAGAAAAATCGTATGTTTTGGGGTCTCACATGTTAGAGATTTGTCCGAGTATTGCCGATGGTAAAGTAAATTGCGAGATCCATCCGTTAGGTATTGGAGGTAAAGAAGATCCGGTACGTTTGGTATTCAACTCGCCAGAAGGTCCTGCAATTAATGCTTCTTTAGTAGATATGGGAAATCGTTTCAGACTTATAGTTAACGAAGTAGAGGCTGTAAAACCAATGGCTGATTTACCTAAATTACCAGTAGCTAGAGTACTTTGGGATTGTAAACCTAACTTAGACATTGCCGCTACAACATGGATTTTAGCTGGAGGTGCACACCATACTGTGTATAGCCAAGCAGTTACCACAGAAATGATGGAAGACTTTGCAGACATAGCTGGTGTAGAATTGTTGGTAATCGATAACGATACAAAAGTTAGAACTTTTAAAGATACTATGCACGCTAACGAAGCTTATTATCATATCTTTAATCGCAACAATTAATACTAACAAACTAATAGATATGAAAATTATGAAACGTTGCTTTCAATTTTTTATACTTTTAGCGGTGGTTTCTTTTTACACCAGTTGTAAAGATACCAAGCAAGAAGTTAAAAAAATAGAAACAGAAGCAGAGAAAACCATGGAACACGCATCAGTTACTAAATCGGCATTTGGAACAACACCAGATGGCCAGCAAGTAGACCTATACAAACTTAAAAATGCCAATGGCATGGAAGTCGATATCATTACTTTTGGAGGTATCATCACTACGTTGAAAGCACCAAACAAAGAAGGGAAATTTGAAGATGTCGTTTTAGGGTATAATAATTTAGAGCCGTATTTAACAAACCCAACATTTTTTGGTGCCTTAATTGGTCGTTACGGCAATCGTATTGCTAATGGTAAATTCACTTTAAACGGTACAGAATATACTTTAGCAACTAACAATGCGCCAAACCATTTACATGGAGGAGATACAGGTTTCGACAAAGTAGTTTGGAATGCAGAACCTGTTGAAAACGGCGATACCGTAGCTTTAAAACTAAGCTATTTAAGCAAAGATATGGAAGAAGGTTATCCAGGTAATTTAAATACAACTGTAGTTTATACCTTAACTCCAGACAATGCTTTAGAGGTAAGCTACGAGGCTACAACCGATAAAACGACCATTGTAAATTTAACGCAGCATTCGTACTTCAATTTATCAGGCGATTTTTCTAAAACTACTTTAGATGATAAAGTAATGATTGATGCCGATCGTTACGTGCCTATAGACGAAACGTCTATTCCGTTAGGGCCTTTGGCCGAAGTTAAAGGAACACCTTTCGATTTTACTACGCCTAAAGCAGTTGGAGCGGCTATTGATGCCGACGACGTTCAGATTAAAAACGGAACAGGTTACGACCATTGTTGGGTGCTTAACCATCAAGACCAAGGGTTTAGATTGGCAGCCACTGTGTATAACGAAGCAAGTGGTCGATTTTTAGAAGTATTTACAGACGAACCAGGGATTCAGTTTTACACAGGTAATTTCTTAGATGGCACTTTGCCGTCGCAACAAGGTGGTACTTATGCTAAACGAACTGGTTTGTGTTTAGAAACGCAACATTATCCAGATTCGCCAAATCAAAAGGACTATCCGACTACGGTATTAAATCCTGGTGAAACGTATAGTACAAAAACTACATTTAAATTTTCAACTAAATAAAAACCAATAATATGCAAGCTTTACAAACGTTAGATTGGGTAGTAATTGGTGTATTTGCTGTTCTTTTAATTGGAGTTATTGTTTATGTTGTAAAACAGAAACAACAAAATTCTGAAGATTATTTTTTAGGCGGAAAAGATGCCACATGGATTGCCATTGGTACTTCTATTTTTGCTTCAAATATAGGGTCTGAACACTTAATTGGTCTGGCAGGTGCTGGTGCCTCTAGTGGTATGGCCATGGCGCATTGGGAAATTCAAGGCTGGATGATTTTAATTTTAGGTTGGGTGTTTGTACCGTTTTATTCTCGTAGTATGGTGTATACCATGCCCGAGTTTTTAGAGCGTCGCTATAATCCCCAATCCAGAACCATTTTATCTGTAATTTCTTTAATTAGTTATGTATTAACTAAAGTGGCAGTAACCGTTTATGCTGGTGGTTTAGTATTTCAGCAAGTATTCGGTATTGAAGAACTTTGGGGAATTGATTTCTTTTGGATTGCTGCTATAGGTCTTGTAGTTATTACAGCATTATACACCATATTTGGTGGTATGAAATCGGTGCTGTATACTTCAGTTTTACAAACACCTATTTTGCTTTTGGGATCTTTAATTATTGTAGTTTTAGGTTTGAAGGAGCTTGGTGGATGGAGCAAAATGATTGAGATTGCTGGTGCTGTACCAGTTAATGAATACGGCGATACTATGATAAACTTAATCCGTAGTAATAACGATCCAGATTTTCCTTGGTTAGGAGCGTTAATCGGGTCTTCTATTATCGGATTTTGGTATTGGTGTACAGATCAATATATCGTGCAGCGTGTGTTGTCTGGTAAAAATTTAAAAGAAGCGAGACGCGGAACTATTTTTGGAGCCTATTTAAAATTATTACCTGTATTTTTATTTTTAATACCAGGAATGATTGCATTTGCTATTCATCAAAAATACTTAGCCGATGGTGGCGCAGGCTTTTTACCGTACTTAGATAATGGCGTAGCTAATGCCGATGCTGCTTTTCCTACCTTAGTGGCAAAATTATTGCCTGCAGGTGTTAAAGGTCTTGTAGTTTGTGGTATTTTGGCAGCTTTAATGAGCTCGTTGGCATCGTTATTTAATTCTTCTGCCATGCTATTTACTATCGATTTTTATAAGAAAATTAAACCCAATACTCCTGAAACCAAATTAGTGCGTATTGGACAAATGGCAACCTTAGTGGTTGTAATTTTAGGTATTTTATGGATTCCGATTATGCGTAGTGTTGGTGATGTATTGTACACGTACTTACAAGATGTACAATCTGTATTAGCACCAGGTATTGCCGCAGCCTTTTTATTAGGAGTAACTTGGAAAAGAACTTCGGCGCTTGGAGGTATGTGGGGATTAATTTCCGGATTAATAATCGGGCTTACGCGTTTAGGTGCTAAAGTGTACTATACTAATGCAGGCGAAGTAGCCGATTCGACCTTTAAATACTTGTTCTACGATTTAAACTGGTTGTTTTTCTGCGGATGGATGTTCTTATTCTGTATTATTGTTGTAGTAGTGGTTAGTTTATTAACCGAAGCGCCAGACCCAGCTAAAATTAAAGGTTTGGTTTTTGGTACTGCAACACCAGAAGAGCTTGCCGCAGATAGAGATTCTTGGAATAAATGGGATGTTATTCATTCTTGTATTATTTTATTCATTACCGGATTGTTTTATTGGTATTTCTGGTAAACAATTTTAAATACTATATTTTACAAAAAAAGTGACGCATAATTCATGCGTCACTTTTTTTATAATGTAAACTTTGTTGCTTAAAATTTTAAAGTGAAACCACCATAAGGTTTTACTGTTATATTTAAAGTTTTATTGGTGTTTAAGTCAATTTGTTGTTGTTCCAGTCCATCAGGGCCATCTGTAATCAATAGTCCGTTTGAAGCTTCAATAAACGAAAGGTCTAGGTTTAGCGTTTTGGTTTCAGCCTCACCGTTAATACCGACAACAAACCAGTTTTTACCTTTCTTTCTTGCCATAACCACATCTTTACCAGGATAACCACTAACAAATTTAGAAGCATCCCACAAGGTCGGAATATCTTGTAAATATGAAATTACAAATTCTGGTTGCTTTTTCATGCCTTCAGGAATTTCTGCAATATGCTGAACACCAGAAGTGAATAATACAGGTAAAGCCAACTCGAAAGCTGGTGTAGTAACACGTTTTATATTAGGAATCGTATCTAAAACCATTGGCGTAAAATCCATAGGGTCGAATACGTTTCGGGTAAAAGGTAACATGGCGCAATGGCTAGGCTGGGCATCGGCATTGTCTTGAACAAACGTTACAAATTCTTCGCCCATTATGGCTTCCATAGTCATTAAATTAGGATAGGTGCGTTGCCAGCCTCTTGGTAAGGTACACCCGTGAAAATTTACTAAAAGATTATGCTTGGCAGCGTCCTGTAAAATATCATGGTAATAAGCAATCATAGATTGGCCATCGCCTCCAAAAAAATCAATTTTAACTCCAGCAACTCCTAAATCGTTTAATTTTTTAAACTCGTGGGCTCTACTGTCTTTAGTGAGTAATTTACTTTTTGGCGTGTAAGGTGTCGTGTTCCAACTCCCAGAGGAATTGTACCATACTAATAGTTTTACATCTTTAGATTGTGCATAAGTTGCTAACTCTTTAATTTTTTCATCACCAATTTTAGTATCCCAATCAACATCAATTAAACAGTATGGCCAGTGCATACTTGCCGAATAATCTATGAATCTTTTAGTGGTTTCGTAAGTGATAAAATCATCTTTTAACAGCACCCAACTCCAAGAAGCCAATCCGCCTTTTATAAACGATGTATCTGTGTTAATAGCTGGTTTTGCAAGGTCGGTACCTAAAGTACTTTCGGTAATTGTGTTGAGATTTCCCATGGTAATAATGCGCCATGGGGTAGACCACGGAAGTTTAGATTCCGGGTTCAAGGCTCCGTTAGGAAAAATTTCTTCTTTTTGCGGAAAGGTTACTTGCAGGGCTTCACTTTGTGGATTGTATTTTAAACGGGTACCACAATAGGTGTTATCTAATCCTGTTTCAGAAATTAAGGTCCAAATAGCGTTGCTGTTAAAAAGCGCAGGATATACCCAGCCTTCACCAATAGGCGAGGACTCGCTAACAGGAATATTCATTTTATAATGCTCTTCGTATGATGGATTGGTATTGCTCCATCCTGTTTTTGCTTTAGACATAGGCTGTAACCAAGCTCTAGAATTTTTTGTAAAATTATAACTGGTTTTTTCCTCAGTAATGTGTTTTATGTCTGTTGATGTTTCTGGAAAGTGATATTGAAAAGCAACACCATCTTCCGATAAATTAAAATCGATTTCAAGTTGTTCACCAGTTTCATTTTCTAAATGCACTGTGTATTGTTGTGCAGTATAGGTAATGTCCTTTTGTTTGCCATGAAAAAGCGAATAGGTGTCTGTAATTAATTTTGGTTCTGATATAGCTGTTATTTTTAAATTGTCATAAAAATTAGCATCTTCTCTAATAATACCAAGAGCCGAAGAATCTAAAACCATGGTATTGTTGTAATATACTTGATAAAATGGCTGATTGTTAGCGTTTACGTTTACATGTACGCTTATGGTGTTTTCAGCGTTAGTGAGATTGTGGTTAATAGTTGGAGGTTCTTTACATGCATTAAGCACAAAAAGACCAAATAGTAAAAAAGTTAGTTTCTTCATTTGTATTTTTAAATGTTAATTATACACTTATAAATATACTCAGAATTCTTGAGTTCAATAAGAAATCCCAATCAAATTCGACAAGATATAAGTATCTTTAAACCTTTAAACTCTTAAATAATGATTGAAGCATTAAAGCAGCACTATGGCTATTTATTTGAAGATGATTTACTTAAAGAAATCAATCAAGTAGGGGTATTTAAAGACATTCCTGCCGGTTTTTTGCTTATGGATATTGGCGAAACCATTAAATATATGCCTTTATTATTTAGCGGTGCTATTAAAATTTTAAGAGAAGATGCTAAGGGAGACGAATTGTTGCTATATTTTATAGAGCAAGGCGACACCTGCACCATGAGTTTTACCTGCTGCTTGGGTAATAAAAAAAGTGAAATACGTGCCATCGCCGAAACCGATACCAAACTGATAATGGTACCTGTAGAGCACATGCAACTTTGGTTGGGAAAATATAAAAGTTGGCAAAACTTTATATTACTAAGCTATCATGAGCGTACATCGGAATTATTGGAAGCTATAGATACTATTGCGTTCTTAAAAATGGACGAACGGCTGTTGAAGTATTTAAAAGATAAAGCCATGGTAAACCACAACGATGTTATAAATGTTACTCATTCCGAAATTGCTCAAGATTTGCATACTTCCAGAGTAGTCATTTCAAGACTCTTAAAAAAACTAGAAAATGAAGGTGCCATTAAATTACAGCGAAACCAAATTCAATTAATGAAATTGTAGAAAAGTTAGTTTTTTTTTCAACTCCTTAACTGTTGGTTATCATTAGTATATAGCAGCCAAGCGCACTACAAGGCATATTAAAAAAAAATATCGGTGTAATTTGTAACCATTGTTACCTTATAAAGTGTATGTAATCTTTACATTTGCCCGAAATTTAAGGTATGGATATTACGCAAGTTGTAGGATATTTAAGTGCATTAATTATTGGTTTGGTTTTAGGACTTACAGGCGGCGGCGGGTCTATACTTACAGTACCCGTATTAGTGTATTTATTACATGTTAATCCTATAACGGCTACAGCTTATTCTTTATTTATAGTGGGTTTTACAGCTAGTTTTGGAGCGTATAAAAATTTCCAAAAGGGCTTAGTCGATTTAAAAATCGCCGCTATTTTTGCTATTCCTGCTTTTAGTATGGTATACATAACGAGAAAGTTAATTATACCTGCTATGCCCGAAAATTTACTGCAAATAGGTAATTTGATAATAACTAAAGACATAGCCATTATGGTATTGTTCGCGGTAATGATGGTTGTGGCTTCGCTAACCATGCTTAAACCTAAAAAAGACATTGATGAAGAACATCATAAAAGAAAATTAAGCAACCTTTTAATTTTTAATCAGGCCATTGTTATTGGGTTTTTCACTGGATTAGTTGGTGCTGGGGGCGGATTTATAATTATTCCAGCACTTATAATATTAGGAAATTTATCGATGAAAAAGGCCGTAGGTACCTCGTTGTTCATCATTGCGGTTAATTCCTTAATTGGTTTTGCAGGAGACATTGGCCATACGCAAATCGATTGGATTTTTCTAAGCATATTCACTATGCTATCCGTAGTTGGAATATTAATAGGAAGTTATTTGTCGAATAATATTGAAGGAGAAAAACTTAAAAAAGGATTCGGTTGGTTTGTACTTGTTATGGGGGTTTATATTTTAATTAAAGAACTGGTATTGTAACCCAAGTTACGCAATCAATCCAAAAACATTAGTAATTTTGAAGCATATAAAATAAAAGATTATGAAAGTAGATCAAATATATACAGGCTGTTTAGCACAGGGTGCATATTATATAGAAAGCGCGGGTGAAGTTGCTATAATAGATCCGCTACGAGAAGTAGAGCCTTACATAAAAAGAGCAGAAAAAGATGGAGCAACTATAAAATATATTTTCGAAACCCATTTTCATGCAGATTTTGTAAGTGGGCACGTAACTTTATCCGAGTTAACAGGTGCTCCAATAATTTATGGGCCGTCGGCTAAACCTGCTTTCGATGCTGTTATTGCTACAGATGGTCAAGAATTTAAACTTGGTAATGTGCGCATAAAAGTATTGCACACGCCAGGGCATACTATGGAAAGTGCTACATTTTTATTAAAAGATGAAACAGGAAAAGATTATGCTATTTTTAGTGGAGACACCCTGTTTTTAGGCGACGTAGGCCGTCCGGATTTAGCACAAAAAGGCGATATTACCCAAGACGATTTAGCGGGATATTTATTCGATAGTTTACGTGAAAAGATTATGCCATTAGCAGACGATGTTATTGTGTATCCAGGACATGGTGCTGGTTCGGCATGTGGTAAAAATATGATGAAAGAAACCGTAGACACTTTAGGTAACCAAAAGCAAATGAATTACGCTTTGCGTGCCGATATGACCAAAGCAGAATTTGTTAAAGAAGTTACCGATGGTTTAGCGCCACCACCACAGTATTTTCCGTTAAATGTAAAAATGAATAAGGAAGGATACGACAATATAGATACCGTAATCGAAAAAGGTACCAAAGCCTTAAACCCAGAAGCATTCGAAAGTTTGGCGAATAGTGTTGAAGCTTTAGTTTTAGATGTAAGACATCAAAACGATTTTATTCAGGGACATATTCCACGATCCATTTTTATTGGTCTGGATGGTGGATTTGCACCTTGGGTTGGGGCATTAATTAAAGATGTTAAACAACCTATTTTACTGGTAACCGATAAAGGTATGGAAGAAGAAGCCGTAATACGTCTGTCTCGTGTAGGTTTCGATAATACTTTAGGGTATTTAGAAGGTGGTTTTGAAGCGTGGAAAGATACGGGTAAGACTTACGATACCATTTCATCTATTTCGGCCGAGACGTTTAAATCGCGATTAGAAGACGGTAATCTACAGGTTTTTGATGTAAGAAAAGATAGCGAGTTTGCTTCGGAGCATATCGAAAATGCTAAAAATGCTTCATTAGAATTTATTAACGATTATTTGTCCGAAATTCCGAAAGAGGACCCTTTTTATGTGCATTGTGCTGGGGGGTATAGATCGGTAATTGCGGCATCCATTTTAAAGAGTAGAGGCTACCACAATCTTATAGATGTTGCCGGTGGTATGAAGGCGATACGCGAAGCAGGCATTCCGTTAACCGATTTTATATGTCCTTCTACAATTAAGAAATAATATAAATTGCTAAAAATTAGTTAATTAATAGCTGTGTTTTGTATTAAGGTTGTACATTTGCAGTCGCAAAATGAAAAAGTAGTTTTTTTATGAGTCGTTTTTCAGAACTTATTGCACAAGATAAACCAGTTTTAGTCGATTTTTTCGCAGACTGGTGTGGCCCTTGTAAAGTTATGAGTCCGATTTTAAAAGAACTAAAAGACACATTAGGCGATCGGATTTCAATTTTAAAAATAGATGTCGATAAAAATCAAACATTGGCATCAAAATTGCAAGTTAAAGGTGTACCCACTTTAATTTTGTATAAATCTGGAAATCAAGTTTGGAGACAATCGGGAGTAGTTCAAAAAAACGATCTGCTTCACATTATAGAACATAGTAATTAGTTTTAAGGTTAATTACTTTAGTGTTGATTAATAGCGAGAAAAGCGTCCTAGAAATAGGGCGCTTTTCATTTTTATAAATCCAAAGTAGAGCATTATTCCTCATTATAGCTTTTACGCCTTTTAAAGTTGACATTTACTTATATATGCTGCAAGCAGCCTAGTATGTTAACATTTTTTTGGAATTCCAATTCGACATTTCATTCAATTTTAAGTACCTTTGAAAGGTAACAAAGACTAGTTTTTAAATAGTGAATTTATTTAATCAGCGTAAAAATAAATCGTTTAATTATAAGCCTAAATTTCAAGAAGATACCAGCGAACACGATTCAAAAGATATAGCTTCTAAATGGCAAGACATTAAACAAACCAGAAAATACAAAACAAAAAAAGGTAACGTTTTACTGCGTTGGATTGTATTGTTAGTAATGATATTGGTTTTGTGGTACGTATTAAATAATTACGAAATGTAGGAGGTATTATGGGGATTTTTGGTAAACGACAAAATAAAAAATTTAGCTATAAGCCACGGTTTTATAAAGATGGTGAAGAGGGCAGTCCTTTCGAAATGAAACATAAGTTTGACGGCTACCGTAAAACTGTTGGTCCTTCAGGTAACATAAAAACTAAGTTTAAAAATGCTTTGGGCGAATTAAAAGAAGAACCCGACCGCGAAGCAAACCGAAGAATTTTAATTATAGTAGTAATATTGATACTTATTTTTCTATTTATTATAGAATTTGATCTTTCAATATTTTTTTCAAAATAAATACATGGCAGACATTATTCAACTTTTACCAGACCATGTTGCAAACCAAATTGCAGCAGGCGAGGTAGTACAACGTCCAGCTTCAGTAGTAAAAGAATTATTAGAAAATGCCATAGATGCCCAAGCACAAACCATAAAATTATTGGTTAAAGATGCAGGCAAAACCTTGGTGCAAGTTATAGACGATGGTGTGGGGATGAGTGTTACCGATGCACGATTAAGTTTTGAACGCCATGCCACATCTAAAATACGTTCTGCAGAAGATTTATTTCAGTTAAACACTAAAGGGTTTAGAGGAGAGGCTTTGGCCAGTATTGCAGCAATTGCCCATGTAGAACTTAAAACCAAACAGGAACAAGACGAAGTTGGTACAGCTATAACTATAGAGGGTAGCGAAGTCGTTAATCAAGATGTGGTAGTAACACCAAAAGGAACTTCTATAGCCGTAAAACACCTGTTTTTTAATATACCGGCGCGACGTAATTTTTTAAAATCTAATACTGTAGAAACGCGACACATAACCGATGAGTTTCAGCGCGTGGCCTTAGCACATCCCAATATTAATTTTGTAATGTACCATAATGGTTCCGAAATTTTTAATTTACCGCAGAGTAATTACAGACAACGTATCGTAAATATTTTTGGCCCTAAAACCAATGAAAAATTAGTACCCGTAAACGAAGATACCGATGTGCTTAAAATATCTGGTTTTGTGGGTAAGCCTGAGTTCGCAAAAAAATCTAGAGGCGAGCAGTTCTTTTTTGTAAATAATAGATTTATAAAAAGTGCATATTTAAATCACGCCATTTCTGCTGCTTTTGATGGGCTGATTAAAGATGGATCTCATGCAAGTTATTTTTTAAATTTAGAAGTGAATCCGCAAACAATAGATATTAACATTCATCCTACCAAAACAGAGATCAAGTTCGACGACGAGCATACGCTGTATGCCATTTTAAGAGCTTCGGTTAAACATAGTTTAGGGCAGTTTAATATAGCTCCAGTATTGGATTTTGATAGGGATGCCAATTTAGATACACCTTATAATTTTACAGGTAAACAAGCCAGTTCGCCTGTTATAGAAGTCGATAGGTCGTTTAATCCTTTTAATGATGACTCTGTAAAAACAACACCTGTAACTAAAACGAAATCGTATGCAAGTTCATTTTCAAACCGAAAAGAAACGCCTACAGCGAGCTGGGAAAGTTTATATGTAGGTTTAGAATCTAAAAGCACCAGATCGCAACACGATTTTAGCGAGGTAACCTTTGAAAGTGAAGAGTCTACCGTATCCATGTTCGACGACGAACAGACGACTACCAAGCAAAGCACGTATCAATTACATAATAAATTTGTATTCAGTGCCATTAAATCGGGCATGTTGGTAATCGATCAATACAGAGCGCACCAAAGAGTGCTTTACGAAGATTTTTTAAAACATATCACGGTAAAAGATACCGTTAGTCAGCAATTATTATTTCCTTTACAATTAACATTTACTAAACAGGAATTAGATATTATTGCCCAATTAAAAGGCGATTTAGAGCATGCTGGGTTTGTATTTCAGGATTTTAACCCCGATAGTTTAGAAATTATAGGATTGCCAATAAATGTTCCCGAAAGCGAAGTTAGTATTATATTAGAGCAACTTATAAGCGATGTAGAACACGAAGTGCCCGATGCCCATTTTAGTGCAGCAGACTTGTTGGCTAAATCTTTGGCTAAGAGTTTAGCTATTAAATCTGGTCAGACCTTATCGCAAACCGAACAAGAGCACTTGGTAAATAGTTTATTTGCTTGTAAAGAGCCTAATGTCTCGCCAAATAATAAACCTACATTTATAACCATGACGGTTGATGAATTGGACAAAAAATTTATGTAAATTATACGAAATTTAAAATTTATGAATAGAATTTCCGATACAGTTAAGCACCTTATTATTATAAATGTTATTGTGTTTATTGGTACTATGGTAGTTGGTGGGGGCACCTTGTTTTACGATTGGTTTGCCTTACACTTTCCTAAAAACGAAGCTTTCCAACCGTGGCAAATTTTCACCCATATGTTTATGCATGGTGGAGCTAGCCTAAACATGGAACATTTTAGCATAATGCATATTCTGTTTAATATGTTGGCGCTTTGGATGTTTGGTACACCTGTAGAGCAACAATTTGGTAGCAGAAAATTTTTATTCTTTTATTTGTCATCGGGCCTTGGAGCTGCTTTGTTGATGTTGGGCTACTATTATTTTCAGTTTTATTCGGGAATGAATACCTTAGCCGATGCAGGTTTCGATACTACAGAAACTTTAGAAACTTTAAAATCTGGCTATGCTATGTACGATACCCGTTGGGAAAAAGTACTATCTGGCGATGCTTTAAGCAAGTTTATTAGTGTATTTAACGGTACCATGGTAGGGGCTTCGGGAGCTATTATGGGGGTTTTAGTCGCTTTTGGTATGTTGTATCCAGACTCTAAACTCATGCTCATCTTTTTACCTATTCCTATAAAAGCCAAGTATTTTATTCCTGGTATTATAACCTTAGATTTAATTTCTGCCATCACTGGTCAGTCGTTTTTTAGTCCGAGTAACACCGCTTATGTAGCGCATATTGGAGGTGCTTTAACAGGTTTTTTAATTATGTGGTATTGGCGTAAAACACAATTTAATAAAAACCGTTGGGATTAAAACATGAATACGCTTAATCAAGATATACAACAAAAACTAAAACAGTTAACTGTTTTAGAAAAGATTATTGTTATTAATCTGGTTGTTTTTGTTGTTGGGTTTCTTATTCAGGCTATAAGTGCTTCATTAGCTTATCATAGTAGTTTGGCTTGGTTTGAGCTGCCTAGTCAGCTTTCCGAATTACTAAAAAAACCATGGTCTATAATTACCTATGCGTTTGTACATTACGATTTTATTCATTTGTTATTCAATATGTTGTGGTTGTATTTTATAGGGCAGATGTTTTTAAATTTATTTAGTAAGCAATTAGCCATTAATGTATATCTATTAGGAGCTATAGCAGGCGGTGTTTTATTTTTATTAGGATATAATCTTTTACCCAATGTTTTTACTTCTGGTAACAGATTAGTGGGGGCTTCGGCTGCTGTAAGGGCTTTATTGGTGTTTATGTGTGCCTATATGCCCAATACTCAAGTGCGTTTTTTTATGTTCAACATAAAATTATGGTATGTTGCTGCAGGCATCGTTGTTTTAGATGTTATTGGACTTTTTGGTCCAAATGCAGGCGGGAATTTAGCGCATATTGGAGGAGCTTTATTAGGTTATTTTTATGTGATAGAATACAAAAAAGGAAGAGACATTGGTAAAGGCTTTGAAAGTATGTTAAACAAAGTGAAAAGCTGGTTTAGTAAAACACAAAAATCGCCTTTAAAAACAGTGCATCGTAATAAAAAGAAACATGTTGCTGGTTATACCCAAGAAGAATTTAATAGTTTTAATAAGCAAAAACGTATAGATGTTATTTTAGATAAGATTAGTAAAAGTGGTTACGATAGTTTAACGAAAGAAGAAAAAGAGCTTCTGTTTAAAGCAGGGAAATAACATGGCCAAACTGAATGTTATAGATAAGTTTATATTTTTTATAAATTCGGTAGTAGCTACATTATTACTGTTATCGTATATTTTACCGTTTGTGCCGCCCAAAGCCTTTGCATTTTTATCGGTTTTAAGTTTAGCCGTTCCTTTTTTAATGCTGGTTAATATGGTTTTTGCGCTGTATTGGCTTTTAAAACTAAAACGACAATTTTTATTATCTATTGTTATTGTTGGTATTGGTTACTTTTATTTGGGATCGTTCTATAAGGTGTCGTCTGCTACAGATGTCGAAAGTGAAAACAATCTGTCTATAATGAGTTACAACGTAAGATTGTTTAACATTTACGAATGGATTGAAGATACAGATGTAGAGACCGAAATATCTAATTTAATACAAACACAAGACCCCGATATTTTGAGTCTTCAAGAATATAGACCAGGGACAAAAAAAGTGAATTTATCGGCTTATAGACATCAATATGTCGAGTTAGCAGGCGATAAAAGACAATTCGGACAAGCTATTTTTTCTAAATACCCAATCGTAAAATCGGGTTCTATAACATTTCCTAACACACCTAACAATGCTATTTTTGCCGATATTGTTAAAGATAAAGATACCATTAGGGTATATAACATTCACTTACAGTCGTTGCGTATTAACACAAAAGTTGAAGCTTTAAAACAACAAGATTCCGAGCGTTTGTTTAAAAGTGTGGGCAGTGCCTTTACTACACAGCAGTACCAAACCGAAATGTTTTTAAAGCATAAAAATACCTGTAAGCATAAAATGATTATTACGGGTGATTTTAATAATACCGCTTATTCTTATGTGTATAGAAATATAAAAGGCGACTTGATAGATACCTTTAAGGAAGCTGGTCATGGATTTGGCAGAACTTACGATTTTAAATTTTTTCCTGTTAGAATAGATTTTATTTTGGCTGATGAGCGTTTTACAGTTAACGGATTCAACACCTTAAACGAGCTCTATTCCGATCATTATCCTATTATCGCCAAACTAGCATTACATTAATGCACAATCTACAGAATCGGCAATAATATGTATTACTAAACCCAAGCCTATAAGTCTTGTTTTTTTGGGTAACAGTAAGAGAATGTAAATGGCAATGGCTACATAACTATGTAACGGATGAAAGTTAATACTACAACGATTTGCACTGAAAACAGGAGTAGCCAACAGATGATCTAAATCGATAAGCATGCCACATAGCATTATAAAATAGGCATGTTTCCATTGCTTTTTATAACATAAAACAGCTATTACTAATGGCAATAAGAAATGTATACCATAATGAACTATTGGTTGAGGCATTACAGGTTTAAGTTTTGATTTTCAAGATAATGCAAAGTATTAGGGCCTTCGTTAAAAAGCACATCCAGAATACTTAAATTGTTTAAAAATCCGTGTTTATTTTCAAACACTTGGGTGTAAGCTTCATTTTTAAATTCGTTTTCCGACTTGGCATTTATTAAGAATCTTAAATCTGTAGCATCAGTTATTTCATGTTGGTAAGTTTTGGTGTATTCTATATTCTTTTCTAATTGAATACAATCACTAATAACTTCAAAACACTTTAAATTAAAGTCTAAAATATAATCGACTTTCATTTCAAAAAGCGGTTGTAATTCGTCTTCGTAATATTCAAAAAAAGGCGATGTTTTGTAAGCCGACAGCAATGATTTCCAATGTATAGTTTGCCAATTCGTGTTATGAGCTACTTTTACATCGCGGTATTTCTGACGGTTTTTTTGCGTATAAACTACAGGAATATTTAAAAGCAATTTACCATTAGCTGCATACACATAAGACCGCGTTCTGTAGGTTTGTTTTGCAAAATTATCGTCGGTTTCAAAATATACCGTATCAGCTTGCGCTATGGCCGCCATGTGTGCTACATTAGGAAAATAACTGGGGTGCAAAACAATATTCATTCTACAGGGTTTGGGTTTTTAAGCGTTTGCTTTTTTACGCTTTCTCCAAGCATTAAATCCAAATAAACCTATGGCCAAAATAATAGCCGGAATAAGGTAAGATACCGGTTTTCCAGAACCATGAACAGTGGTAAAGAACCTATCCCAACGTGGTTTTCCGTTTTGGTCCCAACTCATCCAAATAAAAACAGGTTTTCCTACAACATGGTCAAAAGGCACAAATCCCCAAGCTCTAGCATCTTGAGAATTATGTCTGTTATCGCCCATCATCCAGTAATAATTTTGCTTAAAGGTATACGAGTTGGCCGGTTTACCATTAATATAAATTTGATTGCCTTTAACTTGTAAATCGTTGTCTTCGTATTCGGTAATTATGCGCTTGTATAATGGTAATACATTAACATTTAAGTCGATGGTTTTTCCAGCTTCAGGAATGTATAATGGGCCAAAAAAGTCGTTATTCCAATTGTAGTTAGGATCGTGAGGAAAAATACCCGGATTTCTAACACCTTTTTCTTCTTTAATTGGAGTTATACTAGCTACGTTTGGATGGTTTTTAAATTGTGCTACAGCTTCGTCTGTAATAGACATAAACATATAGGTGTTCTGATCGTTAATAATTCCAAAACGATCTGTTATACCATAACGATCTGCTAATTCTTTAGGATTGAATTGATGTGTTTTTGGTTGTACTAAATAACTAAACTGAAGCTTAGCGCGATCTGGTAATACATTTTGTTTACCATTAATATATACGAAACCGTTACGCACTTCTAAAGAATCGCCTGGTAAGCCCACACAGCGTTTTACATAATTAGATTGCTTATCTATAGGTTTCCAGTAATTTCTATCGGGATTTTTAAAGAATACTTTAACGGTATCTACCGGCCAGTTAAATACAACAATATCGTTACGTTTTATGTCCTGAAAGCCAGGTAATCGTAAATAGGGTAGTAAGGTTTTGTTTTTTAACGATGCATCTTTAGTATTTAAATTATCATCGGCAACATACGATTTTAATTTTGTTTTAGGAATGGAATCATGCACCATAGGCAAAGCCAATGTAGTCATCGGAATTCTTGGCCCGTAATTTAATTTACTAACAAAAAGAAAATCACCAATAAGTAACGACTTTTCTAAAGACGATGTAGGAATGGTAAAAGGTTGTATAATATAAGTGTGTACAATGGTTGCTGCTACAATAGCAAATAAAATAGAACTTACCCAATCGCCTAAACTTGTTCTAGGTTCTAAACTACGATCTTTAACGTAAGTTACATCTGCAACATAATTTAAATAGTAATTGTAAAAGCCCAAGCTAAAAATGGCTAAAAGTGTATCTGTAGTGCTGTTTTTTCCAAAACTTCTAGCAGTTTCTACCCAAATAACCGGGAACATTATAAGATTAACAATAGGTAAAAACAGTAGAATAGTCCACCACCAAGGTCTGTTAATAATTTTCATTAAAACTACAGCATTGTATACGGGAATAAATGCTTCCCATGCTTGTCTGCCTGCCTTAACATATAATTTCCATGTTCCTAGTCCGTGAACTATTTGGATGATTATAAAAAAGATGAACCACTGAGTTAAAGTCATAATTTACAATATTGAAGATTGCTAGTATAGCAAAATTAACGATTTATAAAAGTAAGTATAAATAGAAGTTTTAATGTTACAGCCTTTATTTGTATTAACCAATATTTAACACATCTTTCATGCTAAAAACACCTGTTTTGCCCAATAACCATTCTGCTGCAATTACGGCACCAAGAGCAAAACCTTGTCTGTTGTGTGCTTCGTGTGCAATGGTAATTGTATCGACATCGCTTTTATAAGTTACAGTATGTGTGCCTGGAACTTCAGGAATGCGTTTAGCAACAATTGGTATTGCCGTGTTTGCATCAGCTGTGTTTAAGGCCCAATTTTGATAAGCTGTATGCTCTGCAATAATATCGTTAGCGAGCGATATTGCGGTTCCGCTTGGCTCGTCTAATTTTTGTGTATGGTGTATTTCTTCCATACCAATTTTATATTGTTCTAGATTGCTCATCATTTTGGCTAAATTGCGGTTAAGCTCAAAAAAGATGTTTACTCCCAAACTGAAGTTCGAGGCATAAATAAATCCGCCTTGTTTCTCTTCACATAAACTAGTCATTTTATCGTAGTCTTGTAACCAACCTGTAGTTCCAGAAACTACTGGAACATTGTTGTTTAAACAATTAGAGATATTATGAACTGCGGCATCAGGAATACTAAAATCTATGGCTATATCGGCTTTAGTAATGTCGTAATCCGGTTGTTCTATACTGGCTCTTATTACTATATCGTGGCCACGATCTATGGCAATTTTTTCAATGGTTTTACCCATTTTTCCGTATCCTAATAAGGCTATTTTCATTGGTTTAAAATTTAAAATTTAAAATTAAAGGTAAGTCCGAGATTCGAAGTGTTTTCGAATTCGTTGTATTCGTAATGTGGTGCTAAACTAAGATTATCGTCGATATTAAATTGCATTAAATGCGCATCTACATTAGCATCTATAATTTGTAAGGCATATAAACCTACGGTAATTAAAAGCGACATTTCTTTGTTGCGGCGCAGTTGTTCTTGCGCGTTAATTAGACCATCGGTAGACAATCGACCGTAAAATTCGTCGTCTTCAAAACCGGCTAATCGCCTTTTATAGGCATCGCGATAGCGATTGTAGGCATTATTATTATCGATATAAAAATAGATACCTGTACCTAATGCGGCATAAACAATAGGGATTTTCCAATATTTTTTGTTGTAAGCCTGACCTAAACCAGGGAGTACAGCCGAGTAGAATGCCGCTCGGGCAGGAGCTAAGGGATCGATATATTGCGATTCGATTTTGGCTTTTTTATCGGTACTTTGTTCCACTTTAAGCGTGTCTGTAGACTTTACTGTCGTTTCAGTACGCTCTTTGTCGGTTTCTTGTGCTAGGCTATGTAAACAGAAAAAAAGAGATAATAATAGAGCTATAATACATTTACTTTGCACTCTGTACTAGTTTTTTAATGCGATTGAAATCCTCTTCGGAATGAAATGGAATTGTGATTTTTCCTTTTCCGTTTTTAGACACTTTAATATCTATTTTATGACCAAAATAATCGGAGAAATCTTTGATGCTTTTTTTTACAAACTTAGGCATTTCCTCTTCCTGTTTTGCTTGTGCTTTAGGCACTTCAACTTGTTGTGTTTCGTTGTAGGTGCGCACCAAAGTTTCGGTATCTCTAACCGATAGTTTATTTTTTAATATTTTTTCGTAAATATCTAATTGAATGTTTTGGTCTTCAATATTAATAATGGCGCGACCGTGCCCCATAGATATAAAACCATCTCGCATTCCTGTTTGGATGATAGGATCTAATTTTAACAGCCTAAGATAATTGGTAATTGTAGAGCGTTTTTTACCTACACGCTCGCTCATTTGTTCTTGCGTTAAATTAATCTCGTCAATTAACCTTTGGTATGATAGCGCAATTTCTATTGGATCTAAATCTTGGCGTTGAATGTTTTCTACCAAAGCCATTTCTAACGATTCTTGATCGTTAGCAATACGTATGTATGCAGGTATGGTTTTTAAACCAATAGATTGCGAGGCTCTAAAACGACGTTCTCCAGATACTAATTGATAGTTATCAAAATTTAACTTTCTAACAGTAATAGGTTGTATAACGCCTAATTCTTTTATAGACGAGGCCAATTCGCGTAAGGATTCTTCGTTAAAATTTGTACGCGGCTGAAATGGGTTCATTTCAATGCTACTTAATTCTAACTCAACAATATTACCAATAACTTTATCGGCATTTTTATCTTGAACAGAATTGATATCGTTATTGGGATCTTTTAATAATGCAGATAAACCTCTTCCTAATGCTTGTTTCTTTACTGCCTTCGCCATAGTCTTTTTTAGGAGTTTTTTGTAATGATTTCTTTTGCTAAACTTAAATAATTTACGGCACCACGGCTGCTTGCATCAAAATTAATAATGCTTTCGCCAAAACTTGGTGCCTCACTTAAACGCACATTTCGTTGTATAATTGTTTTAAAAACCATGTCGTTAAAATGTTTTTGAACTTCTTCTACAACTTGGTTCGATAAGCGTAAACGCGAATCGTACATGGTTAATAATAAGCCTTCAATATCTAAATCTGGATTGTGTATTTTTTGAACACTCTTAACAGTGTTTAATAATTTGCCAAGTCCTTCGAGTGCAAAATATTCGCATTGTATAGGAATAATTACGGCATCGGCAGCAGTTAAGGCATTTAAAGTTAACAGGCCTAGCGAAGGGGCACAATCGATTAAAATATAGTCGTAATCGTTTTTAATTTCCGATAAAGCACCTTTTAACATGTATTCTCGATCGTCTTTATCTACCAATTCTATTTCAATGGCAACCAAGTCTATATGTGCAGGAATAATGTCTAAATTAGGGGTGTCGGTTGGTATAATGGCTTCTTTAGCACTGGCTGTATGTTCTAATAATTGGTAAGTACCAAGTTCTACAGATTCTACATCTATACCTAAACCCGAAGTCGCGTTGGCCTGTGGGTCTGCATCTATAAGCAATACTTTTTTTTCGAGTACGCCTAAAGAGGCTGCTAAATTAACAGAAGTTGTTGTTTTTCCTACACCTCCTTTTTGGTTTGCAATTGCAATGATTTTACCCATTAATAGTTTGGTTTTATTAGGTGTAAAAATACAACTATTTATGACTTTTTAAAATGTAACTTGTTAACAAATCTAAAGAGAAAACTTAAAACCTGTAAGCTGGTTTGTAAGCTATAGAAATAGAATTGTTTAAGTTGTATTTTTAATTAGTATTTAATACGTTAAGATTATTTTTAAAAGTCTTTATTTAAAAGCATCCATTGTAGTGCAATAATCGTTTTAGCGTCTTTTATTGCATTGGATTTTAAGGTGTTTCTAATGTCTGAAATAGGTAATTTTACCAATTGGATATCTTCTTGCTCGTCGTCTAAACCGCCACCTTCATAAATTTTATCGGCAGAATTTACCTCGGCATAAAAGGCATGGACTTTTTCTGAAGCGCCTCCAGGCGACACAAAATATTCGCCAATAGATTCCATAGCGGATACGCGATAACCAATCTCTTCTTTAACTTCACGTTTTGCACATTCTATAGGGTTTTCATTAGCTTCTAAAGCTCCTGCAACAATTTCTAATAACCAGCCATCGCCATCGGAATCTGTGGTTGTAGGATATCTAAATTGATTAATTAAAAGTACAGTATCGGTATCTTTTTCAACCAAAACAATGGCAATGGCATTTCCGCGCTCAAAACTTTGTCTTATCACTTCAATTTGTTGATCTCCTGTAAAGGTGTCGTGTAAAATGGTTGCTTTTTTTATTTGAAAATAATCGTCGTAAACAAGATCTTCTTTAATAATTTTATACTCCATAATCTTTTTTTAGCCTCACGAAGGTAATCAATATTTGATATTCTAAAAAGATACTTATCTTCACTTTAAAATTGAATGGTATTTTATGAGTAAAATCTGTGATAATTGTGAATTTGAATGCGATAAAACCTTTAAATATTGCCCGAATTGTGGCCAAAATACAAGGGAAGATTTAACGGTAAGTCTTATATTTAAAAACACAATCCACAATTACTTTTCGGTAGATGGGCGTTTGTTTAGAAGTTTTGTGCCTTTGTTGTTAAAACCTGGCTTTTTACCCAAACAATTCGTTAATGGTAAGCGTTTGTTTTACCTGCATCCTGCCCAGTTTTATTTATTTGCGAGTTTGGTGTTTTTCTTTTTGTATTCTTTTGAAGCTAAAAAGCAGGAAGCCGAGGTAGAGCAAGCTATAAAACGTGGAGTCATTGAAGAGAATAGTTCTAAAAAAATTAAAGATTCTATACATATAGGAAGTTCCCATTTTGAAGTCAAAGGTGTAGATTCTATTGATGAAAACGATAGTAACGACATTACTAATTTTAAATTAAGCAATAAAAAAGTCGATTCGCTAATGCAGTCTGGAGCCAGTGATACGCAAATATTAAAGGCTTTGGGAATGGGGGAACACCCGAGTAGATTCGAGGAAAAGTTTTACAACCAATTGTTTAAATTATACAAATACAAGAGTGGCGAACCTTTACTTAAAACATTTTATAATTATGTGCCCATTTCGCTATTTATACTACTACCTATTTTTGCTTTATTTTTAAAACTTGCTTTTTTTAGAAAAGGAAATTTTGCTTACCACTTGGTATTCAGTCTTTATTATTTCGCATTTATTTTTGTAATATTTACATTGCTAACACTCGTTAATTTTGCGGTGCATTTACCAGCAATAACACGAAGTTTTATTTTGCTTTCTGCCTTTGTGTATTTATATCTTGCTATACTGAATTTTTATAAATCTGGAAAAATATCTGGTTTTATTAAGAGTGTTTTAGTGTTTGGCGCATTTTTAATTTTAATAGTACCTGTGGCAGTGATTATTTTAGCAATAGTGGCCTTTATGTTTTATTGATAGAAATAACGAACCATATTCACAGCTTTTATCAATTCTAAAAACGTAAATGTTAATTCACAAACGACTACTGTTTTTTAAAGTTTATCTGCAAGATACTTTCCTGTAACACTCTTGTTGTTTTTTACGATCGCTTCAGGTGTACCACTAGCCACAATTTCGCCGCCATATTCGCCGCCACCAGGACCTAAATCTATAATATAATCGGCACATTTTATCAGGTCCAAATTGTGTTCTACTACTATTATAGAATGGCCTTTGTCTATTAATGCTCTAAATGATTTTAATAGTTTCTGGATGTCGTGAAAATGAAGCCCCGTTGTCGGTTCATCGAAAATAAACAAGGCTTTTTCCTTAGTCGTTCCTTTGCCTAAAAACGTTGCCAGTTTAATGCGTTGCGCTTCGCCGCCAGACAATGTTGAAGAACTTTGTCCTAAAGTAACATAGCCCAAACCTACATCTTGAAGGGGTTGCAGTTTATCCTTTATTTTTTTCTGATTGAAGTTGCTAAAGAACGAAATGGCATCGTCTATAGTCATGTTTAATACATCGTCGATCGATTTATTTTCGAAAGTAACTTCTAAAACTTCCTTTTTAAAGCGTTTTCCATTACAAGTTTCACACTGTAAATGTACATCGGCCATAAATTGCATTTCTATAGTGACTTCTCCTTCACCTTTACAGGTTTCACAACGCCCGCCATCTACATTAAACGAAAAATGTTTAGCCTTATAATCGCGAATTTTACTCAGCTTTTGGTTGGCAAACAAATTTCTAATATCGTCGTAAGCCTTAACATAAGTCACTGGATTAGAACGTGATGAACGACCGATAGGGTTTTGATCGATGTATTCTATATGTTTAATCGATTTATAATTGCCTTTTAGTTCGGTAAATTGTCCTGGTTTATCTCCAAATCCGGTTAACTCTTTTTGAATGGCCGGATATAAAATTTTCTTTACCAGCGTACTTTTACCACTACCAGATACTCCTGTAACTACGGTAAGCATATTTAAAGGGAAAGAAACATCTACATTTTTTAGGTTGTGGGCTCTGGCGCCAACAATGTCTATACTGTATTTAGACGTCAGTCGTTTTTTAGGTACCTCTATTTCTAAATTCCCGTTTAAATATTTTGCTGTTAAAGATTCCGAATGTAAAATGTTATCGTAACTACCTGTTGCTACAACTTCGCCACCAAAGGTGCCAGCTTCCGGGCCAATATCGATTATTTCGTCGGCTGCCTGCATAATATCTTCGTCGTGTTCAACCACAATTACAGTATTACCCAGGTTGCGTAAAGCCTTTAAGACTCCTATTAAGCGTTCGGTGTCTTTTGGGTGTAAACCAATACTAGGTTCGTCTAAAATATACATCGAGCCTACTAAACTACTTCCTAAAGAGGTTGCTAAATTAATACGCTGACTTTCTCCTCCAGAAAGGGTGTTAGAACGTCTGTTTAGAGTTAAATAATTTAATCCGACATTCGATAAAAATTCTAAGCGGTTGTTAATTTCTTTAAGTAAGCGGTTTGCAATTTTAGTATCGTGTTCTGTTAAAGAAATGGTTTTGAAGAAATCGGCTAATTTGTCTAAGGGTAATTCTACTAAATCGGTAATGGTTTTACCGTCTACTTGTACGTAATTGGCTTCTGGTCTTAACCGTTTGCCGTTACAGGCTTTACATTTTGTTTTTCCGCGGTAACGCGACAACATTACTCGATTCTGAATTTTGTAGGCTTTAGCTTCAAGTTCGGCGAAAAAACTCGATAATCCCTCAAAATACTGATTCCCATCCCAAATAAGTTGTTTTTGGGCGTCTGTTAATTGAAAATAAGGCTTATGGATTGGGAAATCGAATTTATGTGAATTATTCACCAATTGATCGCGATACCAGCTCATGCTTTCGCCGCGCCATGGAAAGATGGCATTTTCGAAAATTGAAAGCGCTGTATTGGGGATTACTAAATCGTCGTCTATACCAACAATATCGCCGTAACCTTCGCATTTAGGGCAAGCGCCATAAGGATTATTGAAACTAAAAAGATGCACATTGGGTTCTAAAAACGATATGCCATCTAACTCAAATTGATTACTGAATTCCCTAACCGCATTGTCGGTTAACGTTTGTATGCTACAAGTGCCTTTACCTTCAAAAAAAGCAGTTTGTACAGCATCGGCTAAGCGGTTAAAAAAATCGTCGTTATCTCTGTATACAATACGGTCTACTACCAAGGCTAATTCATTTGGATTTGCCAAATCATCAACATCTTCAATACGCTTTACCTCATTATTCACCTTTATACGCGCATAACCTTGCTGTTTTAATGCATTCAATTTATCTGCAATACTTCGGCCTTCTTCTAGCACGATAGGAGCAAGGAGTAATAATTTGTCGCCATCGTTAAAGGTTTTTATATAGTTTATAACATCGGTAACGGTATCTTTTTTTACCTCGTTGCCAGAAATAGGCGAGTAGGTGCGACCAATACGGGCAAAAAGCAATTTTAAATAGTCGTATATTTCTGTAGTTGTCCCTACGGTAGACCGCGGATTGGTAGAGTTAACTTTTTGCTCTATAGCTATGGCAGGAGCAATACCTTTTATGTAATCGACCTTTGGTTTATTAAGGCGTCCTAAAAATTGTCGGGCATAACTCGATAAGCTTTCAACATAACGGCGTTGTCCTTCAGCATAAAGTGTATCGAAAGCTAGACTGGATTTACCAGAACCGGAAAGTCCTGTTATTACAACCAGTTTATTTCTGGGAATAACGACATCAATATTTTTTAGATTGTGCAGTTTTGCACCTTTAATAATGATGTTTTCTTTAGGGTTTACTTCGGAAATTGTAATGCTCATAATGTATTATAGCGAATAATTTTCAAAGATAGCATAAGTATTTCAGCATAAAAAATAGATTATTATCCATGAAAGTGTTAAAAAAAATACAAAAAAAATTTTGTGTATTGTATTATAATCTTGTTATATTTGAAACCTAGATACTTAATAATAAAAATCAGCCGCCTATAAAGCAACATTACTTTTAAAACATGTTAACCCCATTTAAGAAGGTAAGCCTTCTATGTCTTAAAAGTAATGATTATGCAAAACGAACTTATCTCAGACGCTGTACTAGTAAGCAATTATATTAAAGGAAATGAAAATGCTTTAGAAACCTTAATTATAAGGCATAAGCATAAAATTTATAGTTTTATTTATTCGAAGGTATACGATAAAGATGTTGCCGAAGATATATTTCAAGACACTTTCATTAAGGTTATTAATACCTTAAAGCAAGGAAATTATAACGAAGAAGGTAAATTTATACCTTGGGTAATGCGTATCTCCCATAACTTGGTTATCGATCACTTTAGAAAAAACAATCGCATGCCTAAATTCGATAATTCTGGTGAGTTTAGTATTTTTTCTATTTTAAGCGATTCGTCTTTAAATGCCGAGAAACAAATTATTAAAAGTCAGGTTGAAGATGATGTAAGAAAATTGATAGAAGAGTTACCTGAAGACCAGAAAGAAGTGATTTTAATGCGTATGTATAACGATATGAGTTTTAAAGAAATTTCCGATAAAACTGGTGTTAGTATTAATACCGCGCTAGGGAGAATGCGGTATGCTTTAATTAACATGCGTAAAATAATAGAAAAACATAATATTGTTTTAACCAATTAAACAATAAATGCAAATTAAGGCCGTTATAATGTTATGAATCTTAAATCATTATAAATGGCCAAACTTTACTCTAAGACATCAAATGAAATTGATTTAAACCCTAAAGCAGATACCATTAAATTTCTGTTAGATTACTCAAAAGCTTTACGCATTGTACATTGTAAGGCGCAAGAAGGCGTTAAATTAATTTTAAACTAACACAGCATATCCTGATCGAAAGATCAGGATTTTTTGTTTTTATAATATTTGTCAATTTCCGACTTTCTACCAATGGTTTTGGTAATAATATCTTTATCTAAATCCCAGCCTCGTGCTGGTGAATATTGTCTGCCATACCAAATAATTTGCAAATGCAAATCGTTCCATAATGCTTCAGGAAATAAACGCTTAGCATCTTTTTCGGTCTGCACCACACTTTTTCCGTTGCTTAAATTCCATCTATACATCAAGCGTTGTATATGCGTATCTACAGGAAATGCCGGTATGCCAAAAGCCTGAGACAAAACTACTGCAGCCGTTTTATGGCCCACTGCGGGTAAAGCTTCTAAAGCCTCGTAAGTTTGGGGTACTTCACCATCATATTTGTCAATTAAAATTTGGGATAAACCATGTATGCCTTTGCTTTTCATTGGAGATAAACCTACAGGTCTTATTATATCCCGGATTTCGTCTACCGTTAGTTTTACCATATCGTAGGGATTATCGGCTTTTTCAAACAGCAAAGGTGTAATTTGGTTAACACGTACATCTGTACTTTGGGCAGACATTAACACGGCTATTAATAGTGTATAAGGATCTTTATGGTCTAAAGGCACTGGAACTTCTGGATAAAGTGCTTTTAAGGTATTTATAACAAAGTCTACTTTTTCTTGTTTGGTCATTATTGTATTTTTGAACAAATTTAATAAATATGACGACTTTAAAAATAGGGGATAAGGCTCCAAATTTTTCAGCTAAAGATCAAGATGGAAATACTATTTCGTTAAGCGATTATAAAGGAAAGAAATTAGTATTGTTTTTTTATCCTAAAGCCAGTACACCAGGTTGCACTGTTGAAGCCTGTAATTTAAGAGATAATTTTGAACGTTTTAAGGCTTTAAACTACGACATTTTAGGTGTTAGTGCCGATAGTGCACGCAGACAGACTAATTTTAAGACAAAAAATGAATTTCCGTTTCCGCTATTAGCAGATGAAGATAAAGAAGTAATTGAAGCCTTTGGTGTTTGGGGGCCTAAAAAATTTATGGGCAGAGAATACGATGGCATACACCGTACAACTTTTGTAATAGACGAATCTGGTGTTATTGAAGATATTATAAGTAAAGTAAAAACCAAAGCACACACGAGTCAGATCTTAAACGATTAAGTAAGTAGTGAGCTTATAAAAGGTTGTCTAAACCATTAGAAAAGATGTCATTTTCAATTTAGTTCAGAATCTAGTCGTTTTAATTTTGAAAAATAAACAATTTCTTGATTCTGTTAGAAATGACAATTAACTAAAGTTTAGACAACCTTTTTGTATTTATTTATTGTTTAAAGGCGCTTCGGTTAAACAGCCAAATAAACATTTTTGCTTGATTAATTTAGCAATACCTTCTGGCAACATCGTTTCCCAACCGTCTTCGTTATTGGCAATTTTTCTAAGAACTTCTCTAGAGAATACCGATAAAATGTTAGGATCGTAATCCGAAATATCAACTACTTTACCGTTGTATTTAAAGAATTTGTATAATTCTTTCATACGCGGATGAACTTTTAGGTTCTCACTATTCATTAGATTACCGTTTTCATCTAACATTGGGTACAGATAAACACGTAAATCTTTAAAGAATAGTTTACCGAAAGCTTCTAAGATACCTCCACTTAAATGGCGGTAGTATTTTTCGTCAAAAATATCTACAAGGTTATTTACTCCCATGGCTAATCCCATGCGGTTTTTAGAATATTGAGAGAAATATTCAACTAACTTATAGTATTCTTGGAAATTAGAAATTAAAACAGTTTGGCCTAGCGAACATAGCAGACGGGCACGATCCATAAAGTCTTGTTCGTCTATTTCTCCTTCTGCTCTTAAGTTAGACAAGGTAATTTCAAAAATTACTTTAGTATTATCTTTGTCTACTTTATTTTCTTTAATAAACATGTCCAAAGATTTTTGGTACATGTCCATATTTACTTTAGTTACCGGTCTAAAACTACCGCGTAAGGCCAAAATATTCTTTTTGTATAAAATTCTAGCAGGCAGTACGTTATTACCATCCGGATCGAACATCACCGCATCGGTCATGCCGTTTTTAACCAATTGCAAACTCATTAAACGGTTATCTACATCCTTAAAAATAGGTCCCGAAAAATTAATGGTATCAATCTCTAATTGGTCTTTATGTAAATGATCGTATAAATAACGCAGTAACTTTTTTGGTTCGTTGTATTTATAAAATGCGCCGTAAATTAAGTTAGTACCTAAAACACCAAGGGTTTCTTGTTGTAAACGGGCATCGTTTTCTTTAAATCTAAGATGAAGCGTAATTTCGTTGTACTCTTGGTCTGGCTCTACTTGGTAGCGAATACCTACCCAACCATGGCCTTTATATTGTTTGGCGAAATCTATAGTTGTTACCGTGTTGGCAAACGAAAAAAACATTTTATTAGGGTGCTTGTCTCTTGTAATTCGTTCTTCAATCAGTCGAATTTCGTGATCAAGCATTTTTAATAATCGGGCTTCTGTTACATAACGCCCATCTGCTTCAGAACCATAAATGGCATCACTAAAATCTTTGTCGTAAGCCGACATGGCTTTAGCAATGGTTCCTGAAGCACCACCAGCTCTAAAAAATTGACGTACCGTTTCCTGTCCTGCACCTATCTCTGCAAACGTTCCGTAAATGTTTTCATTTAAGTTAATTCGAAGTGCTTTCGTTTTTAACGAAGGAATATCTTCAAATTTTTTATCTCCTTTGAGGGTGATTTCCATCTTAAAATGTAGATTTGTATGTAAGTTGCAAAGGTATTAAATTCGCCTACTTATCAAAAAAAATACTCTAATTTTGTACTAAATCATTAGGCTTTTGAAAATCACATTTTTAGGAACAGGAACATCGCAGGGCATACCCATTATAGGAAGCAATCACCCCGTTTGCTTAAGTAAGGACCCTAAAGATAAGAGATTACGTGTTTCGGTTTTGGTAGAATGGGACGATTTTGTTTACGTGGTAGATTGCGGTCCAGATTTCAGACAACAAATGCTAAATGCTCGTGTTACCAAAATTGATGGTATTTTATTTACCCACGAACATGCCGATCACACCGCTGGTTTAGATGATATTAGACCCTTCTTTTTTAGGCAAGGCGATATAGATATTTTTGCACATAAGCGCGTGTTAAACGAATTGGCGCGCCGTTTTGATTATATTTTTGCAACAGAAAATAAATATCCAGGAGCTCCTGGTGTTACTGCCAACCCAATTACCAATACGCCATTTGTAATAGGAAACTTAACTGTTACACCCATTAATGGCATGCACCATAAATTACAGGTTTTTGGATTTCGGTTTGGTGATTTTGCCTATTTAACAGATATGAAAACACTGGACGATAGCGAAATTGAAAAACTGAAAGGTGTTAAAGTTTTGGTGGTAAACGCACTTAGAATAGATCCTCACATATCTCACTTTAATTTACAAGAAGCTTTAGATTTTATAGCAAAAGTGAACCCAGAAAAAGCGTATTTAACACATATTAGTCACCTACTCGGATTTCATGAAGAGGTGCAGGCCAGCTTGCCAGATCATATTAATTTAGCTTACGATAACCTTCAAATTACTTTATAATGAAACAAAGAATTTTTATGTACTTGTTCATATTTTCGTTATTACTCATATTATTTCAATATGTGAATTCCAAAAATGTATTCGAAGACGATTTAAAAACGATTGAAGCTTGCAAAGAACGCGCAGAAACTTATAAAGATTCCTTAGCTGTACTGAATGATAAAATTTTTGAATTATCCTATTTTAATTTAGAACAAAATGAAGATGCTTACACGTATTTAGAGAATAAAGGGTATGATGTTACGGCTTTAATTCCTTTTATTAAAGACGAAATTTACAAGCAAAATACCAATAAAGGTGGTAATCCGTTAGTGCCTTATGCGGCAAATGAAGGGAAATCCATGTTAATCAATTCTATAAAATTATTGAATCACAAATGGTTGATTTGCGATTTTTCTGATGGCATTTTCTGGGGCGAACTACTTATAAAATACGAAGTGCTTAGCCAAAACGAAGTCACCTTCGTGGTTATAGATTCGCTATTGTATCCGTTACAATAGTTTAGATAACCACACTTTAAAATCGTAAAAATTTTGCGGAGCTACCCCGTGGCCAACCGGATATTCTCGGTAGTCGTGCTTAATGTGTAAAGCTTCTAAAAAAGGAGATGTTTTTCTGGCCCAATCAACTGGAATAACTTGATCTACACTACCATGGGAGCAGAAAAACGATAAATGTTTATAGGCTTCAGGATTTAAGTGTTCAGGAATAATATTTGTATTTACATAACCACTTAATGCAATAACCTGATTTACTTTTTCAGGATAAGTTAAAGCGATGGAATAACTCAAAATACTACCTTGACTAAAACCTAATAGGGTGACATTATCTTTATTAACAGGATAATGGGCAACAACTTCATCTATAAAAGTGGCTATAAGATCTCTTGAAGTTTTAGCTTGTTCATCGTCGCTCCATTTGCCATTTACTTCATCAAAATTAATGGCATACCAAGCGTTGCCATAAGGTTGCATAGCATAGGGGGCTTTAACCGAAATAATAAAAAGTTCTTCGGGTAGTTCTGAAGCAAAAGAAAATAAGTCGTTCTCGTCGCTACCATAACCATGAAACATGATTACTAATGGTGCATTATTGGTTAACGACGATGGTCGTGTTATGTGGTATAAGCTAAAATCTGTCATTAATAAATATTTCTAAACCATTCTTGGAACTTTTCGCCAATGTAAGGTATTGGTTTAATTTCGCCTTTTAAAATGTGTATAAAAGAGAACAACCAACCAATAGCCGAGATAATCCAAAGTACATAGCCTAAAGTGCCATTAATGTATTTATCGGTTATTTGGGAAATAAAAAGCAAGATTACCAAACCAAGCATTTGCCTGTTGTAAAATGAAGTAAACGCATTGCGCTTTTCCATATTCATTATTACGGCAATTATTAAGCCTACAAAAGTTAAGTGGCTAACAATGGCCCAAGTTTTTCCGTCTTTAGCAGTTTGGTTAATCATGATAATTTATTTTAAAACTAATTGATTGTTGTTTATAATACCATAAACCTTTCCTTTTAGCGAAGTACCTTCAAAAATGGCGTTTTTAGATTTAGATATAATATCTGAAGCCGAGAAAGTGTATTTAGTATCTGGATTGAATAGCGTAATGTTGGCTGCGTTTCCAATATTTAATGTTGAATGCTCTGCACCAAAACGCTGTTTGCCTTTAGTTAAAACTTCTATTGTTTTTTTTAAGGTAAAAATCTGTTGTAAAGCTCCAAAAGCACTTTCTAAACCAATGGTTCCGTAGGCCGCATAATCGAATTCTACTTTCTTTTCTTCTATATTTAAAGGGTTATGGTCTGTGGTTACCATATCTATAGTACCATCTTTAACGCCTTCAATTAAAGCAGAAATATCGTTTGGTGTGCGCAATGGTGGCAATACTTTATAATGTGTATTAAAATCGGTTAGTACGCTGTCGTCTAAAATTAAATTATGGATGGCTACACTACAAGTAACATCTAATTTTTTAGCCTTGGCTTCACGAATTAAATCAACAGATTTGGCTGTAGAAATGGTAGGGATATGTAGTTTACCTCCTGTATATTCTAAAATAAACAAATCGCGGGCAACTTGTAATTCTTCCGCCAGAGCAGGAATACCTTTAAGCCCTAATGTTGTGCTGGTTACGTGTTCGTTCATAACCCCTTTACCTGCAATTTTATTGTCGTTCGGGAACGAACAAATCAGTCCGTTAAAGTTGCTAGCATATTGCAGGGCAATTTTCATGAGGTTGGCATTAGCAATCGATTTTTTATAATCGTAAAACACGACTGCACCAGCCGATTTCATATCGTACAATTCGGCTAAATCTATTCCTTCGCTGTTACGAGTTAAAGCGCCTATGGGTAACAGGTTTACAGCATGTGCTCTGGCTTTGCTGGCTACAAAAGCGATATCGCTACTAGTATCTATTATTGGATAACTATTGGCATTCATTGCCACAGTTGTAAAACCAGACAATGCCGCAGTAGTTAAACCGTTTTCTATAGTTTCGCGTTCTTCAAAACCAGGTTCTCCAAAACTCACACTACTATCAAACCAACCTTGAGAGATGTGCAGGTTTTCTAAAGCGATTTCTTTGTAATTATTAGGATTAGCTAATGATGTTCCTATTTGCGCTATTCTGCCTTCTTCGATTAAAAGATCAAGAGTTTGGTTATGAAACTCACTTTTACTATCGATAATGGTTGCAGATTTTATAAGTATGTTCATTTAAAATATTTTAATACGAGCATTTCAATAATCAAAAAGGCTAGTGCAAAAATAAGAAACCATTTCCATAGCTCATTAACTTTTGTATTACTTTTTAGCGCATCGAAGTAAAGAGAAATCGAATCGTTTACCGTAACATTTTTAATAGCAGTAACATCGTCGTAAACCAAACGACTTTCGGTTCTGTTGTAATTGTAGCTTACACGTTTTAAAGTGTCACTTTTGTTAGTGATTTCGTAAATACCCGCGTATTCTGGGCGTTGTTCTGTGGTAATATTCACTTTGTTATTAAAATACCGCTGCTGCGGAATAAACTTTTCCTTCTCGTTACCTAAATTCACAATATCGTCTTGTTGTAACGTTACTTCAACATCAAAATTATTGGTTTTGCCAACAGTAAAATATAATTGCGGATGTATTAAACTACTGGTGGCTATTTTATAAAAAGTAGGTACAATTAATGCCCAATTTTTAAAGTTGGAATTGTCCTTGCTGATGCTTGCTGTAAACAAAAACAGATTAGCTTGTAATTGAGTTAAAAAAGGTTGGCTGTCTTCGAAACTTAACAGCGCATTGCCTAAGTTGTTTTGAAGCGGATAATAGGTGTTTACTTTAGGATATTGAAAATTATGAACTTGTTTTTCGAATACACCATCTTTATAAATTGGATGCCCGTAACTAATGGATGTAATGAGTTTTTCTGAAGTAACAGGATTCAAAATACGGGTGTTAAAATGACTTAACAAATTATTATAAGTGTTGAAGCCGATGTCTTCTGAAGGGATAACAATTAATTTTCCGCCGTTTTGCGTAAAATTGTTAAGAACCTGAGTTAGCGTTGCAGGTATATCTTTTAATTCATTTAAAACAATGGTGTTTTGCTGAGAAATAATGTTATAATTTAAAGCTTTTACAGTACTAGAGGTATAGTTAAACTCATCGGCAGTAAAAATATTTTTAAGAAAGACATCGCTGGCATCATCTGTAATACTTAATACATTAATTTTTGATGGTGTGTTAATATTAAAGTAAAGTGTATTATCGAATTCAAGACCAGAATCTTCAATAACCAGTGAACCATTTAAAGGCTGATTTTTTGGAATTGTAAACGCTGTTTCGGCTTCATTGCTTATAGAAACAGCCGATTTAGCCATTAATTTATCGTTGTTATAGAGAGCAACTGATACGTTTTCAACAGGATTACTATAATTTTTTAGCACAACTTTTAGTTCAGAATTCATATTGGTTGTAGACGCAAAATACACAGAATCTATTGCTATGTTATTGGTATTTACAGGATGTAAAGGAATTACCGATACTGTAGTTAAAGAATCTGTTTTTGGCTGAAATGGTTCGGGTTGTGCTTGAAAATCCGAAATAAAAATTATCTCTTTTTTGCTAGTATTATGCTTACTAAATAACGATTTACATTTTAACAAAACCGATGTATACGGTAAGGCCTCATTGGCGTATGGTATTTGTAAAAGTTCGTTTTTAATGGCACTTAGAGTGGTGTTTTTATAAACAGTAGTGTTAGTTAGTAAAGACAACGGCGTGTTTACATCTACATGCGTTATTAATTCATTAATAGCCCGCTTTAACAACTCGCCATCGCTACCTTGTTGTTGCATACTAAACGAATTATCTAAATAAATTACAGTTTCTTTTGGCGTGTTAATCGCATTGGTTTTAGCTGTATATGGCTGTGCAAAAGCTAAGATTATACAAGCTAATAATGCTAAGCGTATAAATAGCGTAAGCCATTTTTTTATAGTAGAATTTTTTCGGGTTTGTAGAGCAACTGCTTTTAAAAATGCAACATTAGTAAATGCTTCTTTTTGAAATTTTCGTAACTGAAATAAGTGTATAATAACAGGAATAACAAGTAAAACTAAAGCGTAAAGAAGTTCTGGGTGTTTAAAATGCATTCTTAAAATTAAGTTTGATAAAGATAATAATTGCTATTAGATTAATGAGGTAAAAATAGAAAATCGAAAAAAAATATCCCGTAAAAAAATAATCTTAAAATTCTTTAACAAAACCTTATATTTATAATTCTGTAACAGATTGTAACTTTGACCGTCAAATGGTATTAAAACTATAACTAAATAATGAAAAATCAATTTTTAGCCTTGGCATTTGCAAGTTTGGTGCTTGCAAGTTGTGGCTCCTCTAAAACAGCTTCTAAAAACGATTTAGCTGTAAATTCACCAATTACAACGTCTATAGACTTAACAAAAGTGGTAAACGATAAAGCCCCTGTTGTTATAAATCCTGGGAGATTTACAGCCGATACCGTAACTTACAGATTGCCGCGTGTTGTACAGGGTACGTATTCTGTTAGCGATTTTGGTAAATATGTAGACGATTTTAAGGCTTTCGATTACAACGGAAACGAGATAGCAACATCTAAAATAGATACCAATTCTTGGGCTATTGCCAATGCCGAAAATTTAGATTATATAACCTATAACGTAAACGATACCTTCGATATAGAAGTGGAAGGTGGAATAGGGGGAGAACAACCATTTTCTCCTGCAGGAACCAATATAGAGCCTAATAACTATGTGCTAAATTTACATGGTTTTATAGGGTATTTCGATGAACTTAAAAACAATCAATATACTTTAAATGTTACGTCTCCTGCAGAATTTAAAAGAACATCGGCATTACAAAGAGTAAACGAAACCAAAAGCGACGACGGTACTACGGTAACCACAAGTTATGCAGCAACTCGTTATTTTGAAATTACCGACAATCCAATGATGTATGGCGATTTGGATGTAGAAGAATTTCAAGTTGGCGACATAAAAATTGTTTTAAGCGTATATTCGCCAACCAAAGCCCATACCGCTAAAAAACTGCGCGAAACCATGGAAAAAATGATGAAAGCGCAAAAAACATTTTTAGGCGATATTAACAGCACGCCACGTTACGATATTTATTTGTATTTAGCTGGCGACGACGAAAAAGCACCTAAAGGTTTTGGTGCTTTAGAGCATCACACATCTACAGTGGTGGTGTTGCAGGAAAGTATGCCAGAAGAGGCTTTAGATGAGAGTATGATAGATGTTGTGTCTCATGAATTCTTTCATATTGTAACTCCTTTAAGCGTGCACTCCGAAGATGTACATTATTTCGATTATAATCAGCCAACCTTTTCTAAGCATTTGTGGATGTACGAAGGGGTAACCGAATACTTTGCAACATTATTTCAGGTAAATCAAGATTTGGTAAGCGAAGATCAGTTTTATCAAAAATTAATGGAAAAAATTCTAATGTCTAAACGTTTTGATGACACGATGAGTTTTACCAAAATGAGCGAAAATATATTAGACGAGCCATACGCTAAAAACTATATAGATGTTTACCAAAAAGGAGCATTAATAGGTATGTGTATAGATATTATTATGCGCGAAGAAAGTAATGGTACACGCGGAATTTTATCGTTAATGAAAGAATTATCGACTAAATATGGTAAAAACAAACCGTTTAACGATGATAGTTTAATAGATGAAATCACGGCAATGACTTATCCTGAAGTTGGCGAATTTTTAAACACTTATGTGGTGGGTACAACTCCTATAAATTATCAAGACTATTTTAGTAAAGTTGGTTTAATTGAAGCTAACGATAAGATAGAAACCAATTATTTAATGAACAACGGTCAGCTTATCTTAGGTGGCGACCCTGTTACCAAAACCATCTTTTTTAACGATATGGTTAACGATAACAGTTTTTGGAAAGAACAAGGAGTACAACCTAACGACGTTATAAAAACTATCAATGGCGAAGAAATGACCATAACAAATGCTAACAATATGCTTCAAAAAGTATTTATGTGGCAACCTGGTCAAGATGTAGAAGTACATTTAGAAAGACAAGGCGAGCCTGTTGTTATTAAAACTAAATTGACTCAGTCTTATACTACCGGTCAAGTTTTAAAAGCCAATCCAGATGCCACGGCAGAACAAGTTGCTTTACGTAAAGCCTGGTTAAAAGGATAATCTAAATTTTATATTTATAACAAGAGATTAAGAGGCTGTCTTAAAAGTTTGTTTTCCGTCAATCTGAATTTATTTCAGATTTTCACAATTATTGATTTACAATATGATGAGATTCTGTGTCTAGCACAGAATGACGTATTTTTAAATTTTTATGACAGCCTCTTGTTTTATAATGCTTTACCCTAAATTGTGTATTTAATATTTATTTATATCTTTAATGGTATTAACCAGATGAGTTGGTCATATTGTGCTACAACTTAAAAATTATTCCAATGTTTTTGGTATGACTTTTATAGATGAGCATTCTGGTTATTTAACGGTAACAGAACAGGGGCTGGATCGTATTCTTTACTTCGAAAACGATCTGTAAACTTTAGTATTATTTTCTGGGATGATATTTTTCTACTACAGCAGTAAGGTGCTTTTTATCTAAATGCACATAAATTTCTGTTGTTGTAATACTTTCATGTCCCAACAGTAATTGTATAGAACGTAAATCTGCTTGATTTTGTAATAAATGAGTCGCAAATGAATGTCTAAAAGTATGTGGAGATATAGTTTTATTCAATTCTATCTTAACAGCCAATTGTTTTATAATCGTAAAAATCATGGCGCGAGTAAGTTGTTTACCGCGTCTGTTTAAAAACAAAGTATCTTCAAAACCCGATTGAATGTTTACTTGAGGCCGAATTCTAGTAAGATAAATATTGATATATTTTATTGTTGAGGGTACAATAGGCACAAAGCGCTGTTTATTGCCTTTACCGGTTACTTTAATAAAGCCTTCATCGAAAAATAAATCCGAAATTTTTAAATGGGTTAATTCACTTACACGTAAACCACAACTGTAAAGTGTTTCTAAAATGGCACGATTGCGTTCGCCTTCGGGAGTCGATAAATCTATAGCCTGTATTAAGCGGTCTATTTCAGATTCGCTTAACGTATCTGGAAGTTTTCGTCCAATTTTAGGCGATTCGATTAATTCTAATGGATTATCGTTACGGTAATCTTCAAACATAAGATAATCGAAAAAACTGCGTAATCCAGATATTAATCGTGCTTGCGAACGGGCATTAAGCGTTTTAGAATGGTGATAAATAAAATCTTGTATGTGATGGGCTTGTATTTGGGTTGGCGACAGCTCTGTAGTAGTGTCTTCTAAAAAACGAATCAGCTTTTTAACATCTAAAGCATAACTGTTTACAGAGTTTTCAGATAAACCACGTTCAATCTTTAAATATAAGCTGTAATCTTTTAAGGCATGTTTCCATTTCATGCACGAAAATTAATACAAAATTTACAATTCTAAATTAAAATAATAGCTGATATCAAAGTTTATGTAATTATAAAATACTACTTTTATAATAGAACAGGTTAACAATCAATTGCATGTTACACTTGTTTTAAGTCTAAATCAATAACCAAATAATATGAAAAAAGTTTGCATTACTTTCGTTTTTATGATGTTTCTAACTTTAGCCGCTAGTGCACAAACCGTTGTTAGAACTACAACCACAACTCAGCCACAAACTGTTTATCGCGCCTTGCCTACTGGACATTCAGGTTTAAATATTGGAGCTAGTTTTATGTTGCCAATAGCCGAATTATCCGATTATTCTTCTGCAGGTCTTGCCGTTGATATTAATTATTTATATCCAGTAGCGCCAGGTTTTAATATGGGTATTGCTTCGGGATATGGTATTGTATTTGCCGATGATTATGAAGGATGGTTGGTAGATATTGAAGGTGAAGATTTTCAATTTCTCCCTATTGCTGTAGCTACACGTTATGTGCCAACACAGCAAATAGAATTTGGAGTAGATTTAGGATATGCCATTGGTTTATCTGACAGTTTTGATGATGGCGGATTTTATTACCGACCAGTATTTGCTTTTAATCTTAACGATTTAATGCAGTTAAATTTATCGTATACCGGAGTAAGTAACAACAATAGTTGGGTAACATGGTCTACAATTAACTTTGGACTTATGCTTAATTTGAACTAAAAATATAATACAGTATATAGAAAGGCGAAATTCTAAGTTCGCCTTTTTTTATGCGCTATTCTTTTTCTATTTTTACTTTATGAAGAAACTAATTATTATAAATGGTCCTAATTTAAATTTATTAGGAAAACGCGAACCTGCAATTTATGGCAGTTTAACGTTTACCGAATTTTTTGAAACTGTAAAACAGAAATATACACAAGTAGAATTATCGTATTATCAATCAAATATTGAAGGCGAAATTATAGATAAATTGCACGACGTAGGGTTTAATTATGATGGCATTATCTTAAATGCCGCAGCATACACCCACACCTCGGTGGGTATTGGAGATGCTGTAAAAGGAATAGAAACTCCTGTGGTAGAAGTACATATCTCTAACACTTTTGCAAGAGAAGAATTTAGGCATCAATCGTATATTTCGCCAAATGCCAAGGGCGTTATTCTTGGTTTTGGATTGCAAAGTTACGAATTGGCCATTCAAAGTTTTTTGTAAAAACAGCATAAAAAATCCCGAAACTGATTTCGGGATTTTTAACTTATAACCATTCTGTTTTCGCTTCAATAGGCGAGGGGATTCTTTCTGGTGAAGGCGTATCGTAATGGCCCAAATAGAAAAAACCTAAACACGTTTCGTTGGATTCTAAATTGAAAAAATTGCCCATATGTGTAATTAACCCAGGGGAACTCCAATACGCACCTAATTTTAAAGCAGTAGCTGTTAACCACATATTTTGTACAGCCATAGCTACAGCAGCTATTTCTTCCCATTCGGGAATACTTTCTTTAGGGTCTCTAGCCATACAAATGGCAATTATAGCACCAGCTTTTGTAGGGTTTGTTTTTAGTTTTTTATACTTAAATTCCGAAAATTTATCGCCGCTGGTTTGTTTGAAGGTTTCTGCTAAAAAGAGACCAAGTTTTTCTAAGGTTTCTCCTTGTATTACCTTAAAACGCCAAGGTTCTGTTAGTTTATGTGTTGGTGCACAATTTGCGGCGTTTAATAGCTGTTCTATAATTGATTTATCAATAGGCTTTCCGTTGTATTGATCTGGAAAAATAGAGCGTCGCTCTTTAATTATATGTTGAATATCCATGATTTTATTTTTTCAAAAATAATGACATTTTTAAGGGATTACAAGTTTAATTTGGCAGGAATGTTATTTGCAAAAAAAAGAAGGTTCATAACAATTATGAACCTTCAAAGACTATAAAATCTATATATTTTATTATAAGTGAATCACTTCGTCGTAAGCATCAGCAACAGCTTCCATTACGGCTTCACTCATAGTTGGATGCGGGTGAACAGCTTTTAAAACTTCGTGTCCTGTAGTTTCTAATTTACGACCTAAAACAGCTTCAGCAATCATATCGGTAACACCGGCACCAATCATGTGACAACCTAACCATTCGCCATATTTAGCATCAAAAATCACTTTTACAAATCCATCTTTATTTCCGCCCGCACTGGCTTTACCTGAAGCAGAGAATGGGAATTTACCAATTTTAAGTTCGTAGCCTTTTTCTTTAGCTTGCTTTTCGGTTAAACCAACACTAGCAATTTCTGGAGAGGCGTAAGTACAACCAGGAATATTACCGTAATCTAAAGGCTCTACATGCATACCAGCGATTTTCTCAACACAAAGAATACCTTCGGCAGATGCTACGTGTGCTAATGCCTGTCCAGGAGTAACATCTCCAATAGCATAATATCCAGGAATGTTAGTTTGGTAATAATCGTTTACTAAAATTTTATCGCGATCTACGGCAATACCAACATCTTCTAGACCTATGTTTTCGATATTTGTTTTAATACCAACAGCCGATAGAATAACGTCTGCTTCTAAAATTTCTTCGCCTTTTTTAGTTTTTACAGTAGCCTTAACCCCTTTACCAGAAGTATCTACTTTAGTAACTTCGGCAGAAGTCATGATATTAATACCGTTCTTTTTAAACGAACGTTCTAATTGCTTAGAAACATCTTCATCTTCAACAGGAACTACATTTGGTAAGTATTCTACTATAGTAACTTCTGTACCCATAGAGTTATAGAAATATGCAAATTCTACACCTATAGCCCCAGAACCAACTACAATCATTTTTTTAGGTTGTTCGAGTAAGGTCATCGCTTCGCGGTAACCAATTACTTTTTTGCCATCTTGCGGTAAACTAGGCAATTCGCGAGAACGTGCACCAGTAGCAACAATAATGTGGTCGGCACTGTATTCTGTACCATCTACTTCTACTTTTTTTCCTGGTTTTAGTGTTCCGAAACCATTAATAACGTCGATTTTATTTTTCTTCATTAAAAATTGAACACCTTTACTCATGCCTTCTGCAACACCTCTAGAGCGTTTTACAACAGCATTAAAGTCTTTATCATATTCTTTTACAGATAATCCGTAATCTTTTGCGTGTTTTAAATATTCAAAAACTTGTGCAGATTTTAAAAGGGCTTTCGTAGGAATACATCCCCAGTTAAGACACACACCACCTAAATTTTCTTTCTCAACTATTGCAGTTTTAAATCCTAATTGAGATGCTCTGATGGCTGTTACGTAGCCTCCAGGACCACTTCCAAGAACAATAATATCGTATTTACTCATGTCAATTTATTAAATCATTTAAAGCTACGAATTTACGAAACCTATTTCGAATATAGAATTTTACTGCAGATAAAAATTTAACTTTTATAGCTTTTAAACTGAAAAAGAAGACACTTAATATTATTGGAAATTTATGGCCCGGGAACAAATTTTAAAGCCACACCATTAATGCAGTGTCGCTTACCCGTGGTGTTTTTAGGGCCGTCGTTAAAAATATGCCCTAAATGACTGCCACAATTGGCACAATGCTCTTCGGTACCGTAGATAGGATGGCTGTCTTTTGAATAGGCAATAGCTCCTGGAATTTCTTGATCGAAGGCAGGCCAACCGCAACCAGCATCGAATTTAGTGTTGCTTTTAAATAAGGGGGCATTGCAAGCCGCACAGTAATAGGTTCCTGCTTTAAAATTGGCATCTAGCGGACTCGAATATGCAGGTTCTGTTCCAGATTCTCTTAAAACGCGATAGGCTTCTGGGGAAAGTTGGGCCTTCCATTCACTTTCAGTTTTAGTAACATTAAAACCTTCTATTTTGGTGCTGTTGTTTTTTTGAGCATTGCTTTGGCAAGCGGTAAACATAACAAGGGTAATTATGGCAAATAGCTGTTTCATAAAAATTGTTTTGTAAAATTTGTCGTTTAATATCGACTAGACTTACTAATTGATCTCTTCATTTAGATTTTAAATTGATTTATTTTCTATTCAAAGCAAAAAAAATAAGGTTCGCATTAAAGTCGTTTTTTTCATTTTTATATTTTAGTAAAAAATTGAAATCAGTTATGAAGCTTAAATCTGTTGTAAAACTCTTAGTATTTGTTAGTATGTGCTGTGGCTGTGCCACAAACCCGTTTACAGGTAAACAAACCATGGCATTGGTATCTAACGATCAACTATTTCCTGTTTCTTTTCAACAGTATAACGATTTTTTAAAGGAGCATAAAGTAGTAGAAGGCACAGAAGATGCCAAGCGAATAGAACAAGTTGGTAAACGCATAGCCAAAGCCGCAGAACGGTATTTAAACGCCAATGGATATATAGGGTATTTAAAAGATTATAAATGGGAATACCATTTGGTAGACGATAAAACGGTTAATGCTTGGTGTATGCCAGGTGGTAAAATTGTTTTTTACACAGGTATTTTACCTGTAGCCAAAACCGATGCTGGTATAGCTGCCATTATGGGACACGAGGTGGCACATGCCTTAGCAAACCACGGGCAACAGCGTATGAGTGCTGCTTATATACAACAAGGTATTGCTCTTGCAGGTAATGTAGCTATTACCGATGAACAAAGTAGAGATTTGTTTAACGAGTATTACGGAGTGGGATCGAATGTTGGTGCCATGTTGCCTTTTAGTAGAAGTCATGAGGCCGAAGCCGATAGAATAGGCATTGTACTTATGGCTATTGCAGGCTACGATCCTGCTGTTGCGCCGGAGCTGTGGAAACGTATGGAAACTGTTAGCCCAAGTAGCACCCCAGAAATTTTAAGTACACACCCAGCGACATCTTCAAGAATATCTAATTTAACAGCTTTAGTACCAAACGCTAGGGCAGAAGCTAAAAAATTTGGCGTAACATCTTTTTCTAATTAATGTTTTGTAGCCATTATATTTATCCTAATTTAGGAACCTGTAACGTAACCACCACCAATGAAAACATATCCTAAAGGAAGTAAAACCTTATTAAATGCATGGGCGTTTTACGATTGGGCAAATTCTGTGTACACTTTAACCATTGCATCTACTATTTTTCCAATATTTTATGGTGCTTTATTTGTAACTGATAATAAATACATTCATGTTTTTGGAACAGAAGTAAAGAATTCAGCGCTCATTTCATTTGTAACCGCTTTTGCGTTTTTGGTTATTGCCTTTATTTCTCCAATTTTATCTGGTATAGCCGATTATATAGGAAATAAAAAAGTCTTTATGAAATTCTTTTGTTATACTGGTGGTCTGGCTTGTATTGGCTTAAATTGGTTTAGTTTAGATTATATATATTTAAGTTTAGTATTTTATTTTTTAGGATTGATAGGATATTGGGGAAGCCTAGTATTTTATAATTCGTATTTACCCGATATAGCTTTTCCGGAACAACAGGATAGGATTAGTGCTAAAGGCTTTTCGCTAGGCTATTTAGGCAGTGTGTTATTATTAATTATAAACCTGGCTATGGTAATGAAACCAGACTGGTTTGGAATTACAGGAACAGAAGGCGAAGCCGCCATGAAAGCCATGCGATATTCGTTTATAACTGTTGGTTTGTGGTGGATTATTTTTAGTCAGTACACGTATTATATTTTGCCTAAAGGAGTAAAAACAGGACGTAAAGTTACCAAAGAAGTGCTGTTTAATGGTTTTAAAGAACTTAAACATGTTTTTGAAGCTATTAAACAAAATACACGATTAAAACGATATTTACGTGCCTTTTTTGTTTATAGTATGGCCGTACAAACCATTATGCTCGTAGCTACCTATTTTGGCGAACAAGAAGTAGATTGGGGTGGCGAACAAGAAAAAACGATGGGCTTAATAGTAAGTATTCTAGTCATACAGATTGTAGCAATACTAGGTGCGTTTTTAACCTCTAAAGCTTCAGCTAAATTTGGTAATATTAATACACTTATTGTAGTTAATTTTGTTTGGATGGCGTTGTGTTTTTACGGATATTTTGTAGAAACGCCAACACAATTTTATATTACCGCTATGTTTGTTGGTCTGGTTATGGGAGGGATTCAAGCATTGTCTCGATCAACATATTCAAAATTTTTACCAGAAACCACCGACACAACTTCTTTTTTCAGTTTTTATGATGTTGCCGAAAAGATAGGCATCGTTATAGGTATGGTAATTTACGGAAGTATCGACCAGATAACCGGAAGCATGAGAAATTCTATCTTATTTCTATTCATCTTCTTTTTAATTGGTATTATTCTGTTGTACCGTGTTCCTAGAAAAACAGAGCAAGCATTATAAAATAAAAAGAGGCTGTACAAGAAGTTTAATAGTGCGTCATTCTGTGCTTGACACAGAATCTCACCGTATTTAAAATTAATAATTATGAGAATCTGAAATATAAATACAGATGGACGAAATGCAACTTTTTATATAGCCTCTAATATTGATGATACCAATACGGATTGGTTTTAATGTGTTGAAATGCTCCCTGAACCAGAGACTTTGGTGTCTTCTTTTTGGGGTTGACCTTTATAAGTGATATCGCCAGACCCCGATACTCTGCCTTTTAAATTGTTTAGGCTTACCACATCGGCATCGCCAGAACCAGTAACTGAAGCGTCTGTGTTTTTAGACTGCAAATCGAATCCGTGAAAATCTCCAGATCCTGTAACTTCAACTTCTAAATTTTCGGTGTCGCCTTTTAAAGTGATATCGCCAGAACCGGTAATTTCAGCTTTTAAATTACTTGTACTTACATCTAAAACCACATCTCCAGAACCTGTTAAGGAAACTTCTAGGTTATCTTCAGAAATCACATCGGTGTTTTTTAAATCGCCCGATCCTGTAAGCGCAATTTCCGAAACGGCTTCAAAAGGAATGGTAATAATAATGCCTTTATTTTTACTTGGTCTTAGGTTTGTACCGTCTTTTACTTTTACAACCAAATTATTTCCGTGCACTTCGGTTACGATGTAGGGAAGTAAATTCGATTCGCCTTCTAAAGTAATATTACCTTCCTGACCTTTTATTAAAATAAAGTCCATAGAGCCAGCACATTTTATACCGCTGTACTCGGCTGTAGATCTGCTAATGGTAGTTGTGTTTCCGTTACCATTTATGGCATTTGTGCCGTACTGCGCACACGAATTTAAAGTTATGGCCAAGATGGCACTTAAAAGCATTTGTTTTACAATAACTGTTTTCATTTTTTGATGGATTTGATGATTAATTTTTTATGAACGATACGCTACCGTAATCGGAGCTTATTCTTATAGAGTTGGTGGTGTTGGCATTTCCGTAATACCCTTTATAATATTTATCTGAAGATTCGATGCGTTTTATATTAAATTGAAAGCCGTCTTGGTCGCGCAAATCGGCATACTCTAAATCGAGCTCGAAATTAAAGTGAAAATTTGCATCGTAACCAATTTTAATACCAACATAATCGGAACTAATATTGATGCTCTCGGCATTGGCCGACATGTTTTTTATCTTAATAGAGCCATAGTCAGCATTAATGTCTACCGATTTATACACATCGCCAATGACTAATGTAAGGTAGTCACCCTGACCTTTAAAATTATTGACCTTGTCGATGGTCATACTGCCGTAATCGCAATTATAGCTTACGTTTTCACCAACTTCAACTTTGCTGTTGGTATAATCGGCTTGTATAACAAGTTGCTTGGTTTTAGAGACAGTAAACTCGCTATAATCGGCATTTATTTTTCCGCTTTTAATGTATTCGAAATACGAGTTTTTAGTGTAATCAAAATTTATTTCGTTATTATCGGCCATGAGCTCTTTGGTTGTAATTTTACCATAATCACAACTAATTTTTGCTTGCCCTTCTAGTCGGTCTACATTAATGGCTCCATAATCGTTACTTAAGTTAACACTGTTAGTAATAGGAATTTTTACTATGTAATTAATCTTCATATTAACATTATCGGCACCGTTCCAATCCCACCACTTCGATTTGTTTTTTTCGAATAGGGTTTTAGCCGAAACCTGACTCGGCGAGGCTTCAAATTCTACTGTAATATTGCTAAGTTTGTTTTGTACTTTATCGGCATTATTGCCATTGGTTGTAATGGTAATTTCAAAAACAATACGGTTTTCGTTCCAAGTTACAATATCTACATTTCCGTAGCTATTGTCTACACTTAAATTGGCTTTGCTATTAACTTTAAATTCCTTTTTAATTACTTTTTCTTCGGTATGTTTGCCATTCCAAGGTGTGTTGTTGGCAAAATTTAAAAAAGGAATAGCTAAAAGTAAACAGGCTATTTTATATGGTAATTTTGTTATCATGGGTTGTTTGTTTTAATTGTTTTACATTATCGATCGTTTCTAATACTTCCTGAAGAATAGAAATTCTATTCTGGAAATTTGCAATCATGGCATAGATTACGCGTTTATCGTTGCCGCTATTGCTTAAATCGGTTTTTAGTTTTTCGTAATCGCTTTCTAAAATTTCTAATTGTTTTAGGGCATCTTGTATTAGGGGTTGTACTTCTGGGGCATTTTCTTTTTCTAATTGTTTTAATTCTTGGGTTAATGTGGCATTAAAAAAGCTTTGAGTTTCTGCCATTTCTGGCGATACACTTGCTAAATCGTAAGTTTTATTTTCGGGTTTAAATGTAAAAGTTAAGGCAATTAATAACACTACCGTAGCAGCAACAGCCAACCATGGTCTAAAAGTTATTTGTTGTTGTTTTTGTGCGGGTACTGTGGTATGCTGTGCGTTTAATTTATCTAAAAATCGTTCTTGGTGCGCTGCATTAGGCTCCGCTACATCGAACGCGTCCTGTAACGTTCCAAAAAGCTTATCGATATCGTCTGGTTTCATAATTTTAAATGTTATACTACGTGTTGTAGTTTTTGTCTTAAACTTTCTTTAGCTCTAGAAATGGTAGTTCTGCAATTGGCATACGACACATTCATGATGCTTGAAATTTCTTCGTAATCGTAACCTTCAATTAAATGAAGGGTTAGTGCAATTCTGTAATTATCTTTTAAAGTATTCATGGTCTTTAAAACATATTTGGCTTTTTCTTTGGCTTTCTCGTCTTGAGTTAAATCTACACTGGTATCTTCAACTTTATACATTACATGCTCAAAAGGCACATCGGTATACGTACTATTCCTATTAAAATGATAAATACTGTTGTTAACTACTATACGCTTTAACCAAGCTCCAAATGTCGATATATCTTTTAGGGTGTGTAATTTTGTAAATGCCTTTAAGAACGATTCTTGCATAATGTCTTCGGCTTCAAAACTATTTTTCACAATTCTAAACGATGTATTGTACATTGCTTTATAATACCTGTTATACACTTCCATTTGTGCCGACTGGTTTCCTGTCTTACAAAGGTCTATAAGTGTGTCTATATGTTGATTGGTTAACGACAACGTTATGTAATAATTGATGGTTTAATTTAAAGATACAGGTAAAGTCTTTTTGTTACAGTTTTAAAATAAAACTTTTTGATTTTTTTTAAAACTTGGCATATTAATTGAAAAATAGATACTGGTTATTTCTGAAAATTAGTGATTAAAGCATTAATTTTGAAGATTCTAAATAGAAATTAGCACACAACAATTAAACACGAAATCTGTTTTTATAATTTTTAAATGACAGATTGACCTAAATTTTTATATGAAAAAATCTAATTTTTTAAGTCTTGACAGTTTGTCATTACAGGAATTCGACGAAAATTCGGAGTTAATTCCTTTAATGACTCCAGAGGATGAAGAAGAAATAAATAAAGAACAATTACCAGATACCTTACCCATTTTATCGCTAAGAAATACGGTGTTATTTCCTGGTGTAGTAATTCCTATTACTGCGGGTCGCGATAAATCTATAAAGTTAATTAACGATGCCAACAATGGAGGTAAAGTTATAGGTGTAGTATCTCAAAAAGACGAAACTATTGAAGATCCGTCGGCTAAAGATATTTACGAAACCGGTACTGTAGCTAGAATTTTGCGCGTTTTAAAAATGCCAGATGGTAACACAACAGTTATTATACAAGGTAAAAAACGCTTTAAAATTAATGAGGTTATCACCGAGGAACCGTATTTAAAAGCGACCATATCTGAAGTTCCAGAAGCAAAACCCGCTAAGGATAATGAGGAATTCGAGGCTATTATAGATTCTATAAAAGAATTATCGCTTCAAATTATTAAGGAAAGTCCAAACATTCCTAGCGAAGCTTCTTTTGCTATTAAAAACATAGAGAGTAATTCGTTTTTAATCAATTTTGTATCGTCTAACATGAATCTTACGGTACAAGAAAAGCAAAGTCTTTTAGAAACTAACGACCTTAAAGAGCGTGCGCTGGAAACTTTAAAATTCATGAATATCGAGTTTCAGAAATTAGAACTTAAAAACGATATTCAATTAAAGGTTCAAAACGATATGAACCAACAACAGCGCGAATATTTCTTGCATCAGCAAATGAAAACCATTCAGGAAGAATTGGGTGGTGTTAGTTATGAAGAGGAAATTGAAGACATGCGCAAGCGTGCTAAAACCAAAAAGTGGAGCGAAGACGTTAAAAAGCATTTCGATAAAGAAATTGCTAAAATGCAACGTATGAATCCGCAAGTAGCAGAGTATTCCATTCAAAGAAATTATTTAGATCTGTTTTTAGATTTACCTTGGAATGAATTCAGCAAAGATAAGTTCGATTTAAAACGCGCACAAAGAATTCTGGACCGCGACCATTATGGTTTAGAGGATGTGAAACGCAGAATTATAGAATATTTGGCTGTTTTAAAATTGCGTAACGACATGAAATCGCCAATTTTATGTCTTTACGGGCCTCCTGGCGTGGGGAAAACCTCTTTAGGGAAATCTATTGCCGAAGCCTTAGGTAGAGAATATGTTAGAATATCGTTGGGCGGATTAAGAGATGAAGCCGAAATACGCGGACACAGAAAAACCTACATCGGTGCTATGCCTGGTCGTATTATTCAAAGTCTTAAAAAGGCAGGGACTTCCAATCCTGTATTTGTTTTAGATGAGATTGATAAGCTATCCAATTCGCATCAGGGCGATCCGTCTTCAGCTTTATTAGAAGTGTTGGATCCAGAACAGAACAGCGAATTTTACGATAACTTTTTAGAGTTGGGTTACGATTTATCTAAAGTTATGTTTGTGGCCACTTCAAACAGTTTAAATACCATACAGCCGGCACTTTTAGACCGTATGGAAATTATTAACGTTACGGGCTACACCATCGAGGAAAAGGTAGAAATCGCCAAACGTCATTTGGTTCCAAAACAGTTAAAAGAGCATGGTTTAACCGATAAAGATTTAAAAATTGCTAAACCGCAATTGGAAAAAATTGTTGAAGGCTACACAAGAGAATCTGGTGTTCGTGGCTTGGAAAAGCAAATAGCAAAAATGGTGCGTTATGCCGCCAAAAATATTGCTATGGAAGAAGATTACAATGTAAAAGTGACCAACGAAGACATTATTGAAGTACTAGGCGGCCCTAAATTAGAGCGCGATAAATACGAAAATAATAATGTTGCCGGTGTGGTTACAGGTTTGGCTTGGACACGTGTTGGTGGCGACATTCTTTTTATTGAATCTATTTTATCTAAAGGAAAAGGAAACTTAACCATTACAGGTAATTTAGGGAAAGTTATGCGGGAATCGGCCACCATTGCTATGGAATATATTAAAGCCAATGCCGAAGAATTAAATTTAAGTCCAGAGGTTTTCGATAAGTATAATGTGCACATTCACGTGCCTGAGGGTGCTACGCCAAAAGATGGGCCAAGTGCGGGTATTACTATGCTTACCTCGTTAGTGTCGTTATTCACACAACGAAAAGTGAAAAATAGTTTGGCAATGACGGGCGAGATTACCTTGCGAGGAAAAGTGTTGCCTGTAGGCGGTATTAAAGAGAAAATATTAGCAGCCAAACGCGCTCGTATAAAAGATATTTTGTTATGCGAAGAAAACAGAAGAGATATCGAAGAAATTAAACCAGAATATTTAAAAGGTTTAACATTCCATTACGTGACAGAAATGAGCGACGTCTTAAAAATTGCCTTAACAAATCAAAAAGTGAAGAACGCGAAAACACTCTAGACAAAAGGTATTTTATAATTTTAAAAGCATTAAAATCAAATGGATTTTAATGCTTTTTTTGTTTTAATTTGTAAGTCAATCAAAATAGTTATAAACCATGAGAGTGTTTAAAATTTTATTCTTAACCGTAGTTGTATTACTTTTTGGTCAATCTGCATTCAGTCAAAGTAAGGTCTATAAAGAGCAGGTTTCCGTAAAAGCTTTGGTAGGCAGCCCTGACGAAGATATAATAAGTGAAAATTTTGATTTACAACAATATATAGAATCTATTTATATCAATTCCAGCAAATTTTATAATCAATCTTTACCTTATATTAAGACTGGTGAGTATAGAGTTTTATTAGACCGTGGAAAGGACGTAGAAAAGCTGTTTATAAAAACAAAGGAATTACAGGGAGTTTCTATGAATAGAGTCGATGCACTAACATTTAATAAATCAACTTTGTATGACGCCCTTTATGGCACATATGCATCAGTATTAGGCATTGTTACTATAAAACTAAAAGAGGAGTGAAAACTGAATAAATTTAGTTTGTTTTAAGTGAAAACTTTTATGACGTTAATATCAATTAAAAAACATTTTTTTTGATTGACATGAGATTACTTATAATCAAGAAGCATTGAACCCATGACGGATTTTATGCTTTTTTGTTTTATAACTAGTTCCTTTTATATACGAAACATTTTTTATGGTATGAAAATATAATTTGTAATTCATCGTTTTAAACCTAAGTTTTCTTTAATTTGCACCCGTATGAAGCAAAAAATACTACTGTTTATTATTGGTTGTTGTAGCGCTGTTATGTCTGCTCAATTGGGCGGAGAGTCTACATACCAGTTTTTAAACCTAGTATCGTCGCCTAGACAAGCGGCATTGGGTGGCAAAGTGTTGACAAATGTCGATTACGATGTTACTCAGGCACTTTATAATCCAGCTACAATTAATGTAGAAATGGATAATCAATTAGCTTTAAACTACACCAGTCATTTAGGAGCGGTTAGTTATGGTACTGCGGCTTATGCCTATACTTGGGATAGACGCACGCAAACATTTCATGGTGGTATTACGTATGTGAATTACGGAGAGTTTGACGGATACGACGAAGCGGGTAACCCAACAGGTACCTTTAGTGGTAGCGAGTCGGCTTTATCTTTGGGTTATGCTTTACGCGTTGGAATTTCAGATTTTTATGTAGGCACAAACCTTAAACTTATCACTTCTAAATTAGAACAGTATTCTTCTTTTGGGGCAGCATTAGATTTTGGAATTCTATATATAAATGACGATTTAGATTTTAATGCCACATTAGTTGTTAGAAATCTAGGAACCCAAATTACTACTTACGCGGGCAACCGAGAACCCTTGCCTTTAGAAATAGATTTCGGGATGTCACAAAAATTAGCCAATGTACCTTTACGCTGGCATCTTACTTTAGAAAATTTACAGGAATGGCCTATCGCAGTTTCTAATCCTGCAAGAACAGAAACCGATCTAGAAGGCAACCAAACCGCCGAAGATGTTTCGTTTTTACAAAATGTTATTCGTCACACCGTAGTTGGAGCTGAGTTATTTCCCGATAAAGGATTTAATATCCGATTGGGTTATAGTTTTAGGCGTGGCGAAGAATTACGAATTGTAGACCAACGCAATTTTTCTGGTTTATCTGCAGGTTTTTCAATAAAATTAAACCGCATGCGTTTCAGCTACACTTATGCGAGTTATACTAGTGCGGGAAATTCTAACTTTTTTGGATTAAATATAGATTTACAATAATGAAAACAATTACCATAGCTATCGATGGTTTTTCATCTACAGGAAAGAGTACTATTGCTAAACAAATTGCCAATACTTTAGGCTATGTATATGTAGACAGTGGCGCTATGTATAGAGCTGTAACCTATTACGCTATGCAAAATAATTTCATTAACACAAAAACATTTAATACAGCAGATCTTATAGCTGCTCTTTCAAAAATAGAGGTTTCATTTAAATTCAATCCCGAATTAGGCTATGCCGAAGTGTATTTAAATGGTAACAATGTAGAGCAATATATTAGAACTCTAGAAGTTTCAAATTTGGTGAGCCAGGTAGCTGCGGTGCCAGAAGTTAGAGCCGAATTGGTGAAAATTCAAAAAGAAATAGGAAAAAACAAAGCCGTAGTTATGGATGGTCGAGATATAGGTACAGTGGTGTTTCCCGATGCCGAACTAAAACTTTTCATGACTGCTACTGCCGATACTAGGGCGTTAAGACGTTATAATGAATTAAAAAATAGAGGGGAGGCCATTTCTTTTGAAGCTGTTTTAGAGAATGTAAAAAAACGCGATCATTTAGATAGTACTCGTAAAGACTCACCGTTGTTTAAAGCAGAAGACGCTATAGAGATTGATAATTCTAATGCGACTATTCAAGAACAAGTCGATTACATATTAAAACTTGTTAACGAACGTACAGCTGTTTAAATGCATATTTTTAAAGTAGGTCATCATCTTAAAATCTCTTCAATGTATATAACAAATCTTTTTACTAATTAGATATGTCGATAATGGCTTAAAAATCAACATGTTTATTTAGTTTAAAAAATTAGGCTATTACAATAAATATAATTAATTTTGCACTCCTTTTAGCAGCAATTGAAAAATAAAAGGAACGATTTTAATGTATATATAACGCTTCTGTGTGTTAGCTGCTTAATTTTTTCAATAACAGACAGAATACAAAACATAATATAGAGTCTTCATAAAAATTTAAAACTCTGTATTATCATTTATTTAAATGGCTGAAAAAGCAAAACAAGCTGAAGTTGAAGCAACTGAAGCAAAAGTAGTAGAGGCTCCAGTAGTATCTGAAGCTCAAGCAAACCCTGAAAAATTCTTAAAAGAGTTCAACTGGCACAACTACCAAGAAGGTATCGACGAAGTTGAAGATTCTCAATTAAAAGAATTTGAAAAATTAGTAGCAGAGAATTTTGTAGACACTTTAGACGATGAAGTTGTTGTTGGTGAAGTGGTTCATATTACAGATCGCGATGCTATTATCGATATTAACGCGAAGTCTGAAGGTGTAATTTCTTTAAACGAGTTCCGTTATAATCCAAACTTAAAAGTAGGAGACAAAGTAGAAGTATTAATCGATGTTCGTGAAGATGCAACTGGTCAGTTAGTTTTATCTCACCGTAAAGCTCGTGTTATCAAAGCTTGGGATCGTGTTAATGCAGCTCACGAATCTGGTGAAATCGTTAATGGTTTCGTTAAGTGTAGAACTAAAGGTGGTATGATTGTAGATGTATTCGGTATTGAAGCATTCTTACCAGGTTCTCAAATCGATGTGAAGCCTATTAGAGATTACGATCAGTACGTAAACAAAACAATGGAATTCAAAGTTGTTAAAATCAACCACGAATTTAAAAACGTTGTTGTTTCTCATAAAGCACTTATCGAGGCTGATATCGAAGAACAAAAGAAAGAAATTATTGGTCAGTTAGAAAAAGGCCAAGTATTAGAAGGTGTTGTTAAAAACATTACTTCTTACGGTGTATTCATCGACCTTGGTGGCGTAGATGGTTTAATCCACATTACAGACCTTTCTTGGTCTCGTATTAACCACCCTAACGAAATCGTTGAGTTAGACCAAAAATTAAACGTTGTTATTCTTGACTTTGATGAAGATAAATCAAGAATCCAATTAGGTTTAAAACAATTATCTAAACACCCTTGGGATGCTTTAGGTGAAGAAGTAAAAGTAGGAGACAAAGTAAAAGGTAAAGTAGTTGTAATTGCAGATTACGGTGCATTTATCGAAGTTGCAGAAGGTGTTGAAGGTTTAGTTCACGTTTCTGAAATGTCTTGGTCTACACACTTACGTTCTGCACAAGATTTCGTATCTGTAGGAGACGAAGTTGAAGCAGTTATCTTAACTTTAGATAGAGAAGAGCGTAAAATGTCTTTAGGTATTAAGCAATTAACTCCAGACCCATGGACAGACATTACTTCTAAATACCCATTAGGTTCTAAACACACAGGTATTGTTCGTAACTTTACAAACTTTGGTGTATTTGTTGAATTAGAAGAAGGTATCGACGGATTAATTTATATCTCTGATTTATCTTGGACTAAGAAAATTAAGCATCCATCAGAATTCTGTGCTGTAGGCGATAAATTAGAGGTTGTTGTTCTTGAGTTAGATGTAGAAGGACGTAAATTATCTTTAGGTCACAAACAAACTACAGAAAACCCTTGGGATAAATACGAAACTGATTTTGCTGTAGGTACAACACATACTGCAGAAATCGCAGAAGTAGTAGACAAAGGTGCTACAATCAACTTTAACGAAGATATCGTTGCTTTTGTTCCTTCTCGTCACTTAGAGAAAGAAGATGGTTCTAAATTAGGAAAAGGAGATTCAGCAGAATTCAAAATCATCGAGTTCAATAAAGAATTCAAAAGAGTAGTTGCATCTCATACTGCTATATTTAAAGAAGAAGAGATTGCAAACGTAAAAGCTGCTGCTAAAAAAGTAGCTGCTCAAGCACAAGAAGCTAAACCAACTTTAGGTGATGCTAACGATGCTTTACAAGCTCTTAAAGATAAAATGGAAGGAAAATAATTTTTTTCTAACTATTTAAAACTTAAAAGCCTTCCAAAATATTGGAAGGCTTTTTTATGTTTTGCCCATAAGTAAAACACAAGTATTAAAATTTTACCTTACCTTTGTTAACCAAATACGTTTGGAAACAATATGAGTCAAAAAGTGTTACTTAATGCAACAGAGGTAAACATCATTCTTCATCGATTGGCTTGTCAACTTATAGAAAAACATACCGATTTTTCTGAAACAGTTTTAGTGGGTTTACAGCCAAGAGGAAAATATTTAGCCCAACGCATTGCGAAAATTTTAAAGGAAGACTACAAAATAAAAGACCTAAAGTTGGGCCTGTTAGACATTACCTTTTATCGCGACGATTTTAGGCGAAGCGAAAAACCTTTAGAAGCCAATACCACAGAAATAAGTTTTATAGTCGAAGAAAAAAATGTGGTGTTTATAGACGATGTGTTATACACAGGGCGTAGTATAAGAGCCGCACTAACAGCTATACAATCTTTTGGGCGCCCTAAAGAAATAGAACTACTTACGTTAATAGACAGACGTTTTAGCAGACATTTACCTATACAACCCAATTTTAGAGGTCGACAAGTAGATGCTATCAATAAAGAAAAAGTAATAGTACAATGGCAGGAGCAAGGCGAAGAAGATGCTGTGTACTTAATAAATAATTAAATAAGATGAGCGAATTAAGTGTCAATCACTTACTAGGTATTAAATATCTTAACAAACAAGATATTCAGTTAATTTTTGAAACTGCCGATCATTTTAAAGAAGTTATCAATAGGCCAATTAAAAAAGTGCCTTCGCTTCGAGATATTACCATAGCAAACCTCTTTTTCGAAAATTCAACCCGAACTAAATTATCGTTCGAGTTGGCAGAAAAACGATTATCTGCCGATGTTATTAATTTTTCGGCAGGGCAATCTTCAGTAAAAAAAGGTGAAACTTTAATAGACACGGTAAATAACATTCTGTCTATGAAAGTAGATATGGTAGTCATGCGTCATCCCAATCCTGGGGCAGGCGTATTTCTATCTAAGCACGTAAATGCAAGTATTGTAAATGCTGGAGATGGAGCGCACGAGCACCCTACACAAGCCTTATTAGATTCGTATTCTATACGCGAGCGTTTAGGTAGTGTTAAAGGTAAAAACGTTGTTATTGTAGGCGATATTTTGCATAGTCGCGTAGCTTTATCTAATATTTATGCTTTGCAATTACAAGGCGCCAATGTTATGGTGTGCGGGCCTAAAACTTTAATCCCGAAGTATATCGATAAGCTTGGAGTAAAAGTTGAAACAGATTTACGTAAAGCATTAAAATGGTGTGATGTAGCTAATATGTTACGCGTACAGAATGAGCGTATGGACATTAGTTATTTTCCTAGTACGCGCGAGTACACACAACAGTTTGGAGTAAGTAAAACGTTGCTTGATAGTTTAGATAAAGAGATAACTATTATGCATCCTGGACCTATAAATCGTGGAGTAGAAATCACGAGTGATGTTGCCGATTCTAAACAAGCCATCATTTTAGATCAAGTACAAAATGGTGTCGCTATTAGAATGGCTGTTATATATTTATTAGCTTCAAAAATAAAACAGTAATTTATGATTTTAGATACCGATGGTAATATTACTATTATTACCCAAGAAACAGCATCTCCAATACAATTAGTTCAAAAAATAGAGGCATCGTATTCTAAATTTAAAAACGATAATATTATTGTAAATCTATCGTCTTTAAACAAAGTCACTTTAGAAAATATAATCGAGTTCCTTCAAGTGTCTAATACCCATCGCAAGGCCAAACATTCGTTTGTAATTGTTTCCGATAAAATTAATTTAGACGAAACACCAGACGAAATTGTAGTGGTACCCACCATGCAAGAAGCTTACGATATTATTGAAATGGAAGAAATGGAACGCGATTTAGGATTTTAATACATGCAATTAACTATTTTAGGTTGTCATAGTGCCACACCAAGAATTTCTACACATCCAACCGCTCAGGTGTTAGAAATAAACAATCATATTTTTTTAATCGATTGTGGCGAAGGTACCCAAGTGCAACTTAGAAAGTATAAAATTAAATTCAATCGCATAAAACACATATTTATATCGCATTTACACGGCGATCATTTTTATGGTTTGGTAGGGTTAATTTCTACGTTCAGGTTACTAACCCGAGAAACAGATTTACATGTTTATGGCCCAAAAGGCATAAAAGAAGTAATTACACTTCAACTTAAACTCGCTAAATCTTGGACTAATTTTAACTTGATTTTTCACGAACTCACTTCAAAATCTACCGAAATTATTTTTGAAGATGATAAAGTTGAAGTACATACCATTCCCTTAAACCATAGGGTGTACACCAACGGATTTCTTTTTAAAGAAAAAGAAGGCGAGCGTAAGTTAGATATGAATGCGGTATTGAATGCAAATATTCATGTAGCATATTATAGAAAATTAAAGCAAGGTGCCGATGTTGTTAATGAAGATGGGGTTTTAATAAAAAACGAAGCCGTTACAAAACCACCTAAACCTATAAAAAGCTATGCTTTTTGTAGCGATACTGCTTATTCCGAAGCTATTATTCCCATTATAAAAGGCGTAACCGCTTTATATCATGAATCTACTTTTTTAGAGCAACATGCGCAATTGGCGCAACTAACAAAACACAGTACAGCTAAGCAAGCGGCAAGTATAGCCCAAAAAGCTAAGGTAGCGCAGTTAATTTTAGGACATTTTTCTACACGATACGACAATCTTAATATGTTTAAAGAAGAGGCTCAAGAATACTTTGAAGCAGTAGAATTGGCCGAAGCGGGTAAAACATTTTTAATTTAAACTAACTATGGAAGAACAAGATTTAAGTGCTTACAGAAAATCTTACGAAAAGCGTGAGTTGCTAATGGAAGACACACCAGAAAATCCATTAGAATTGTTTAGAAGTTGGTTTATAGAAGTCGATCAGCATTTTTTAGAAGACGAAACCAATGCCATGACAGTGTCTACCTTGGGTTTAGATGGCTACCCGAAAAGTAGAGTCGTGCTATTGAAGCGTTACACTTACGAAGGTTTTATATTTTACACCAATTACGAAAGCGAAAAAGGGAAGGCCATATTAGTAAACCCTAATGTATGTTTGTCATTTTTTTGGCCAAAAGCCGAACGCCAAATTATTATAAAAGGGCAAGCCGAAAAACTGCCAGAAAATATGAGCGACGGCTATTTTGAATCGCGGCCGCGAGGTAGTCAGTTAGGGGCGTTGGTATCGCACCAAAGCAAAGTTATTGCAAGCCGCGATGTTTTAGATGAGGAATTAAAAACATTAGAGACTACTTTTGAAGGTAAAGAGATACCACGACCAGAGTATTGGGGCGGTTTTTTAGTTAGGCCTGTTGAATTGGAATTTTGGCAAGGACGCCCAAATCGCCTTCACGATCGCATTCGCTATCAATTACAAGACGATTACAATTGGAAAAAAGACAGATTATCGCCTTAAAAAATAAATTCATCTTATCATTTTATAAACAAAACCCAACGCTATATGTGTTGGGTTTTGTATTTTTATACGGTATTAATCGTTCGTAATCTTTAAACCATGAAACTGTATAAACTTCTAAAAGTATGTAGTGCCTTGTCGCTATTCATATTTATTGCTTGTAATAATGAGCCTAAAAATACATCTTCGTCTTTATTGAATATGAATGCATCAGATCATCCCACCATCTATGTGTCTTCAGACCAAACTCATGAATATCACGTGTTATCCAATCCAGATTCTGCCGATGGCATGATTACTTTAAGAGATATAAAAGCGAATACAGATTATGTTTTAAAGCGCGTACCTAGCGCCAGTGGTGTTAAATATGAAGATGGTGAAGGCTGGGTGTTTTGGACTAAGAACGATGAATTCATGCTACTACATAACGATAAGGAAGTCTCTAAAGGGCATTTAAAAACTACTGAAATAAAAGCAGATCCTATTACAAATCCATCGTTTAACAATATCTATTTCGGGAATTATGTGTCTGAAAGCTATACTAAAAAAGATAATGGAGCCGATTGGGTTGCGGTAACTATAAAACCGATAGACGATTTTAGAGCTAAAGTGTCTGTACGCTCTAGAGCCGATAAAAAAAATGCAACCTGTACTTTTGATGGTATTGCAACTGTAACCTCGTCTAATACATTAAAATTAACAGATAACGCAACATATATTGTGTTGTCGTTTACCAATAACCAATTAGCAATAAGCACCGAACCAGAAACCGATATTTCTAAACTAAATTTTTATTGTTCGGGAGGCGGAAGTTTAGCAAATACTTACACTAAAATAAATGGTGCGTTAGACCGTAATCAAATCGATAAAACGGGTTATGCTAAATCGTTATTTTATAACGATTATATCTTTTTTATAACAGAAACTAATGGCCAGTTGAAGTTAACCCCAGTTGGGCTGTCTGAGACCAATACCCCGATAGTGCAAACCATTTCAGGAACTGTTGTAAATGCCGAAATCGACGATTTAAATAACGATACGTATCCTGAAGTATTTATTTACACCCAAGACGAAAATGATTCTAAAGGAAAAGTTTATGGATATTCTGTTAACAATGGGAAATCTATAAGCGCAATCAATATTCCAGAATTAAGTACGCTTACAGATATTAATTCAGGGTATCAGGGTCATGATGAGTTTGCTATGGTAGAAGGCACTTTTGTTCAGCGATTTCCAATATACGCCGATGGTAAACCTTCTGGCAAAACCAAGCAAATTCAATATGTTTTAGAAGATGGCGAAGCTGCTAGACAATTGGTAGCCGACAAAGTTTTAGAATATTAATAATCTATTTAGAATACACCTGATTTTCTTGCTCGGCAACACGTATAAATGTGGTGCGTTTTGTTAACTCCTTTAAGCGTTGCGCTCCAACATAAGTACAGGTACTACGCAGTCCTCCCAGAATATCTTGTAATGTGTGTATTACTTTGCCTTTATAGGGCATAGTTATGGTTTTACCTTCGCTGGCACGATATTCAGCAACGCCGCCAACATGTTTTTTCATAGCTGTTTCGCTGCTCATCCCATAAAATTGTTTGAATTTTTTGCCTTGCTTTTCAATTAGCTCCCCGCCACTTTCTTCGTGGCCAGCTAGCATGCCGCCTAACATTACAAAATCTGCTCCGGCACCAAAAGCTTTCGCAACATCGCCAGGAACAACACAACCGCCATCGCTAATAATTTGTCCGCCCAAACCATGAGCTGCATCGGCACATTCTATAATTGCCGATAATTGCGGATAGCCTACACCTGTTTTTACACGGGTAGTGCATACCGATCCCGGGCCAATACCAACTTTTATAATATCGGCTCCAGACAATAACAATTCTTCAACCATTTCGCCTGTTACAACGTTGCCTGCTATAATAACTTTCTCGGGATAGGCCTTACGGGTTTGCTTTACAAATTTCACAAAATGTTCGGAATAGCCATTGGCAACATCTATACAAATGAAGCGCAATTGCGGGTGTTCATTGAAAATTTGCTTTAATTTTTCGGCATCAGTTTTACTTGTGCCTGTACTTACAGCGATGTAATTTTGAATATTAGTAGGTGCTGAACTTAAAAATTCTAACCAGTCCTGTAAACTGTAATGCTTATGTATGGCTGTAAATAAACCTTGCTTAGCCAATTCTAACGCTAAAGAAAAAGTGCCAACAGTATCCATATTTGCAGCCATTATTGGGATGCCTTTCCAGGTAGATGTACTGTGCAAAAAAGTAAATTCACGTTCTAAACTTACTTCCGACCTACTTTTTAAAGTAGAGCGTTTTGGTCTTATCATTACATCTTTAAAGCCTAGTTTGATATCGTGTTCTATTCGCATTTAACATAAAGTTTAAGTTACTTTATAAAAGTACGAGTTATGAAATATTAAGAAAACGTATAAACATAAAAAAGCCCAAATGTTATTAACAAACAGTGTTAGTTAATAGTTTGGACTCTTTAAACGATAAGTATATTTATTTACAAGCAATAACGCTTATTTCTACGTTTACAAACTTAGGAAGATTGGCAACTTCTACAGTTTCTCTTGCAGGAGCAGTATCTTCATTAAAATACTGGCCATATACTTCATTTATTTCGGCAAAATTATGCATGTCGCTTATAAAAATAGATGTTTTTATAACGTCTCCAAAATCCATATCGGCGGCTTTTAAAACTGCTTTTAGGTTTTCCATAACCTGTGTGGTTTCGGCTTTAATAGTATCTAAAACCAATTGGTTGGTTTCTGGATTTATGGCAATTTGCCCTGAAGTGTATAACATACCATTATTTAAAATAGCTTGATTATAAGGACCAATAGGGGCAGGAGCGTGCGGTGTTGTAATTACGGTTTTCATATTGTGTTATTGTTATAATTGTTGATCGGGTTGTAAACGTTTATCGTATTTAATATCCTTTAAAATATTCGATTTAATACCTATAAAGAAATACCAAGATTTTCTAGCGCTGAAGGGTACCCAACTAAAATTCATACGCCAACTTAACAAGTCACGTTCTAAACGCAATTGGGTATATGTGAAGCCCATATTTTTAAAATCGTAACCAGACGAAGCACCAACACTCCAACGCGGTGATAACTCTATATTTCCAGAAAACATTAAGGAATGCGATGAAATTTCATTCTGTCTTGCTGCATTCGAATAGTTTACTGCATAAGCTAGGTTAAGTGTCCACGGAATTTTAAATTTATAAAACTCGGTATCTTTCTTATCTTCATCATCTTCATTTTCATTATCAAAGAAACTCTGATCTGAAAAATCCTGAGACACCCCAAATAAATCGTCGTCGCGACCACCACCTCTTAAGTTTTCCTGAATTCCCCTTTCATTTTCTTTTTCTTCTTTAGAGCCGTCAAACATTTTACTGGATAGCGAGTAGCTCATCGTCATATTCGCACTGGTTAGTCTAAATAAACTCCCGTTGTTATTAATGTTGTATACATTAATTCTTCTATTGTTATTATCCAATGCATAAGGGTCTAGGGTTGCACCAAAATTTATATTCATTTTATTATCTAAAATTTGGGTACCACCGCTTACTCTTAAAGGACTCCAACTTAACGAATCGGCTGCAAAATTATACGAGGTAGAAAAGTTTAAATTGTTAAGCAGCATTACTTTTTTAGGTTCGGTTGCGGTGCTATCGCGATCCCTTACTTTAGCTTCAAAGTTGTTACCTAAAGATAACCCCAAGGAACTCGAAAAATTTTGATTAGGAGCACCGTAAATCGACTCTTCAAATCGTGAATATTCATCGTAAGTATTGCCGTCGGCATCAATTACATAACTGTCGTAGTATTGATCGAACGACGGATTTATATTATAGCTGATAGACGGACGCATAACGTGTCTTATAGCTTTAATACGGCTGTCTTTGCCTTCTTTTTCGAAATCGAACATTCCATAAATTGTGGTTCCTAGACTGGCATTAAAATTATACGTTCGGTAAGCATCAAAACCATTAACAGTTTCTTCAACAACATCATCTAGCACCTCGTCGTAATATTTTCTAATCGTTTTAAACGTCCAATTTTCTTGATAGTTGGTACCAGCACTTAAACTGAAATGTTTAAAAAGTTTGAAGTTGGTACTAATTGGTATACTGTGTTGCACGCCGGCTCTAGCATCGTCGAACATTTGTGGTTTAAAAAATAGCGAATCGGTAGTTTGAATTTGATTTTCTGCCCGCGCGCTATATTGAAAGTTTATGTTATGAATAATGCCTTTTTTAGAACCTACTTTAGGAGCAAACGGAAAAACCCTACTCATGCTACCCTGAAATGTAGGAAGCGTCATGTTTATTTGCTTGGTTTGCGTATTTTGGGAATGTGTTGCCGTAACACTTAAGTTGACCTGGGGTTCGCCTTCGAATGTTTTAGAATACGATACCGAAGACGACATGGTGTTATTTAAAAAGTTTCCTGTGTTAATTTGGTTGATAGAGGTCTGGTAATACTGGCTACTACCAAGGTTTACGGATGCCGAAAATCGCGATGTTGGATTAGATTTAGAATCCTGACTATGCGACCACCTAATGTTATATACAGTGCTTTTAGAATAGTCTGGAAACCCTTTTTCGCTACTAATTAAATTCTCGTACCTAAACCCTACATTTCCTCTAAATTTATAACGGAATGCATAGTTGCTTTCTACCCTAAAACCATAACTTCCGTTGGTGTAATAATCTCCTAAAACGGTTAAATCGGCATAATCGCTAACAGCAAAATAGTATCCGCCATTTTGTAAAAAATAACCTCTGTTATTATCTTCACCAAAGCTAGGGATAATAATTCCTGACGTTTGTTTATCTGTTAACGGAAAAAAACCAAAAGGTACAGCAACAGGAGTGGGTACATTGGCAATAACCATATTGGTAGGGCCTACAACTATTTTTTTATCTGGTACAAATTTAATCTTACTCGATTTAAAATAATATTCTGGATTTTCCAGATTTTCCGAGGTTGTAAACTGCGCTTTAGACATAAAAATAACCGAGTCGTTTTCCTTTTTTACTATAGGCGCAATAACATTAAAACCAGATTGCTCTGTTTTAGAATTAAAAATTAACGCTTTTTCGGTATCAAAATTAAAACGAATTGAATCGGGTTCCACCACGCTTTCAGCTTGCGTAAATATAGGATGCTGCGTATATATGCCCGCAGTATCTTTTATGCGCCCGGCATAAACTTCGTTTTTACTATAATCTATTACAATTATACCAGACTTAATATTCATATCTCCGTAAGTCACTTCGGCTTCGTTGTATAAATATAATTTTTGTTCGGCACGGTTAAAAGATGTGTAATCTTTGGCAGAATAGGTTACTATATCGGTTAAAAACTCTTGTTTAATTTTAACACTATCTAAATGCGTGGTATCTTGTATTTGTTCCGATATTTCACGGGTTTGTAAACTATCTATTACAACTTTTGTGCTGTCTTCTGGAATAGGATCAACTTTCTGGCTGGGTTTCGGGATGTCTTGGGAAAAGCTAGAGGTGTTGATAAACACTGTAAAACTTAAAGCTAAAAGTATTTGAAAGTAGTTTGTACGCAATGCTTTTAAATGTATTTTTGTAACCGTCTGGCTTGGTATTTAAAAAAGCCAAAATTACATATATTTTTTGTGATTGATTAATATTCACAAAAAATTAATAATAAACCACTGTATTAAGAGTTATTGTCTATATGAAAACGAAAACCCTATTACTTTTCTTATCTTTTTTACTGTCTTTTTTTTCTAACTCATTATCAGAAACTAAGGCGCAAAACGCCAATAAATTTGTAGTTGTATTAGATGCTGGCCACGGGGGGCACGATCCGGGGAAACCTACAAAATATGGTTTTAAAGAAAAGGATGTAGCTCTAAAAATTGTTCTGAAAATAGGGGAATTGTTAGAAAAAAATCCCGACATAAAAGTTATTTACACCCGTAAAACCGATGTGTTTGTAACCTTACGCGGGCGTGCAAAAATTGCAAATGAAGCCGATGCCGATTTATTTGTATCTGTACACTGTAACGCACACAACTCGCAAGCCTATGGTACCGAAACTTATGTAGTAGGGGTAGCCAACACACAACGCAATTTTGATGTAGCCAAACAAGAAAACGAAGTGATTTTACTGGAAGATGATTACGAAAAGCATTACGACGGTTTTAATCCAAATGCTCCAGAATCGCTTATTGGCTTAACATTGATGCAAGAAGATTACATAGATTACAGCATTTTATTGGCTGGAATGATAGAAAACAACTTTTCAGGCAAACTAAACCGTAAAAGTCGCGGTGTAAAACAAGCCAGTTTGTGGGTTATGCACAATACTTATATGCCAAGTGTTTTAATCGAGACAGGATTTATTACCAATAAAAGTGAAGGTGCCTATTTGAATTCGTCTAAAGGACAAAACGAAATTTCGGAGGCCATTAAAGATGCCATTTTAGAATATAAAAAATCGTTAGACTTAAATATTGGCGAAAACATAGGAAGACCTGTTACAAGCACGGTAACTTTAGAAAAAGATGATGCCGAGATTTATAACGACGTAGAGTTTAGAGTGCAAATAGCAGCAAGCTCAAAAAAACTAGAACTCGAAGCTTATAATTTTAAAGGCCTACACGATGTAACACGCGAACAGACTGGTACAATCTATAAATATTTCTACGGGAACACTTCTAATTACTCCGAAATAAAAAAGTACCATACCGAAGCAAAATCAAAGGGATATCCTTCAAGTTTTATAGTCGCTTATAAAAATGGAGAACGCATACATTTAGATAAAGTGTTAAAAACAACATCAAATTAAGTGTATTCTAATATTTTTATTTCTAATTTTGTTTATCAACTAAAAACAGTACTTTGAAAATAACAAGAGAAGTTAAAACGGCTATTTTAGTTATAGCCGGAGTGATATTTTTTATATTCGGATTTAATTATTTAAAAGGCGAAAATTTACTGGATTCCTCTAGAATTTTTTACGTGGTTTACGATAATGTAGAGGGGTTAACGCCATCTACACCTGTAACTGTTAATGGGTTTAAAATCGGGAATGTAAAATCTATTTCAATCCAAGAAGACCAATCGGCAAGTTTGTTGGTGGAAATGGTTATTAACCACGATTACACTTTTTCTAAAAATAGTACAGCCGAGTTGTACGATACTAGTTTAATTGGTGGTAAAGCGATTGCTATAGTTCCCGCATTCGATAACGCCGAGATTGCTAAAGATAAAGATTATTTAAAAGCATCTAAAAAATCGGGGTTAACAGACATTGTTGGCGAAAAATTAGCCCCGCTGCAAGAAAAAATAGAAGCTATGGCCGATAATGCCGATTCTTTACTAGTGAGTTTAAATGATGTTTTTGACGAAAAAACCAAACAAAACTTAAAAGATGCCGTAGCGGGATTAAACGAAACTATTGTATCTTTTAAAGCGACATCCAATTCGTTAAATGGTATTTTAACCGAAAATAAAGAAAACATAAGCGGTACGTTAAACAATTTAAACCATGCATCGACCAATATTTCTAATTTAACCGATTCGTTATCTACCGCCAATATTTCCGAAATGGTAGCGAATATAGAAAAGACTTTAGCATCGTTCAACGGTGTATTAACCGATTTAGATCAAGGTAATGGATCGATGGGGAAATTGTTAAAGGACGACGATTTGTATAATAATTTAGAAGGCGCAACCTTGCAATTAGAACAATTATTGCAGGATTTAAAATTGAATCCGAAACGTTATTTTCATTTTTCTGTATTTGGAAAAAAGCCAAATGGTTACGATGCAGACCAGAACCAAGTTGAAGACAGCGGTTTAAATGTAGATGTAGAAACGTCTCAAAATTAATCATGTATGGGTATAATTTCTAACATAGTATTTGCTGTAATTCTTGTTTTAGGTGTTGGATATTTCGTTAAAAATGTAAAAACATTAATACGTAATATTAAACTTGGGCACGATGTAGATGTAAGCGATAACACATCGCAACGTTGGAAAAATATGGCCATGATTGCTTTGGGCCAAAGTAAAATGGTAAGACGCCCCATTGCAGGCCTGCTTCATATTATAGTTTATGTAGGCTTTATTATCATTAACATAGAAGTTTTAGAAATTATTATTGATGGTTTATTTGGCACTCATCGTATTTTTTCTGGATTGGGTGTGTTTTATGGCATTTTAATTGGAACTTTCGAAATCTTAGCGTTTCTAGTTTTAGTTTCGGTTATTGTATTTTGGGTACGTCGAAACATCATTAAATTACAACGCTTTTGGAAATCCGAGATGAAAGGCTGGCCAAAAAGCGATGGTAACATCATCTTGTATTTCGAAATGGTGTTAATGATTTTGTTTTTAGTCATGAATGCTACAGATGTACACTTTCAAACCATGCAATCAGGAAATGTAATTAGCCAATTTATAGCGCCTTGGTTTCAAGGGCTTTCAGAGGCTACTTTGCACACTATAGAACGTACCGCTTGGTGGCTTCATATTGTAGGAATTCTGGTGTTTTTAAACTATCTGTATTTTTCTAAACATTTACATATTCTCTTAGCTTTCCCAAACACATATTATGGCAGTATAGCGCCTAAAGGAAAATTAAATAATTTAGAATCGGTGACTAAGGAAGTGCAAATGATGATGGACCCAGATGCCGATCCTTATGCCATGCCAGAAGCAACTGAAAATGATGAGGAACCTGCCAAATTTGGCGCTAGCGATGTTCAGGATTTAAATTGGGTGCAATTGTTAAATGCTTACACCTGTACCGAATGTGGGCGTTGTACCAGCGAATGTCCAGCAAATTTAACCGGTAAAAAATTATCGCCACGAAAAATTATGATGGATACCCGCGATCGTCTAGAAGAAGTGGGCAAAAATATAGATGCGAACAAGGGTGAATTTAAAGACGATGGCAAACAGTTATTAGGCGATTATATTACAGCCGAAGAACTTTGGGCCTGCACCACCTGTAATGCCTGTGTAGAGGCTTGTCCGGTTAGTATCAATCCATTATCCATAATTATAGATATGCGTCGTTATTTAGTGATGGAGCAAAGTGCTGCGCCAACAGAACTTAATAACATGATGAGTAACATAGAAAACAACGGAGCGCCTTGGCCTTACAACCAAATGGATCGTTTAAATTGGAAAGACGAGTAAATGAAGCATGAAATATTCAACAGCCATAGCAACGATACTTTTTCTGTTTTTTGTTAAAAACACCATGGCTCAAGTTGGGTATCAAAAAGATTCATTACAAATAAAAGTCTATTCCGAAATAGATTATCACAACAGGCAGGTTGAAGCCATCCGCATTACAAAAGTGTTTTGCGACTATTGTACAGCTTATCAAAAAGATATAGTAGGCGAAGAGGCTTTCCGAAGAACGTACCTAGCTAGGTTCGATAAAAATGTAAGACAAATAGAAGGCACCTACAGGCATGCCTTATTTATTAGAGTATCTAAAAAGGATTTTGCTAGAATTAGAACTGAAGAAGAACAGGCACAAGAGCAAGATTCTATTTTAAATAATTAAAGATTAAGACTACAAAGTCTTTAAAAATAATATACCATGAGCGAAACGTTAAACGTGCCAACGATGGCAGAGTGTATGGCCGAAGGCCGACAACCCGAAATTTTATTTTGGGTAGGTTCGGCAGGAAGTTACGACGATAGAGCTAAAAAAATAACCCGAGCTTTCGTTAAAATACTTAATAAAGCAAACGTCGATTTTGCGGTGTTAGGCACCGAAGAAAGTTGTACTGGCGATGTAGCCAAACGCGCTGGAAACGAATTTCTGTTTCAAATGCAAGCCGTAACCAACATCGAAATTTTAAATGCTTATGAGATAAAACGTATCGTTACAGCTTGTCCGCACTCGTATAACACTTTAAAGAACGAATACCCGCAATTAGGAGGTCACTATCAAGTTCAGCACCATACGCAGTTTATAGAAGAGCTCATTCATTCTGGTCGGTTAAAAATTGAAAACGAAAATACGTTTAAAGGGAAACGAATTACGTTTCACGACCCGTGTTACTTGGGCCGTGCCAATAATGTTTACGAAGCACCAAGAGCTTTATTACAAACTTTAGGGGTAGAAATAGTAGAAATGAAGCGTAACCGCAAAACTGCTTTATGCTGTGGTGCCGGCGGCGCCCAAATGTTTAAAGAACCAGAAAAAGGCGATAAAGATATTAACGTTTTGAGAACTGAAGATGCGTTACAAACAAATCCAAACATTATAGCTACTGGTTGCCCTTATTGCAATACCATGATGACAGATGGTGTTAAAGCCAAAGAAAAAGAAGCTACTGTAACAGTATTAGATGTAGCCGAATTACTGGCTACTGCCCAAAATTTATAAATGAAAAAACTATTAACCGTACTGTGTTTGCTTGCTGTAAGTCTAGTAAGTGCGCAAGAACAAAACAAAGAAGCTATTTTACAAGACATTGCTAAAGCTTCATGCGATTGTATAAATAATAAAAATTTAGACTTAAATAACCTGCAACGCGAAAAGTTAGAAATGCATTTTGGCTTATGTGTTTTAGAAAGTTATTCGAGTTCGCCACAGGCACAAGAACTTTTAAACATATCGTTCGACGATAGCGATTCTTTAGAAAAACTTGGAGAAACAATTGCCTTAAAAATGATGAGCGAGTGTTCGGATGTAATGACCTTAGTTGTTGGAAATTATTTAGATGAAGCGCCTATAGATGCTTCCAATTTAGAAAGTCGACTCAATAATTTAAAATTTGTAAAGCTAGATACAGACAATCAATTTAATGTTTTAACGTTAAAAGATAAATCAAGCGGCAGAAATTACACCTTTTTGTGGTTAGAGTATTTTGAAGGCGCTCAATGGCTTCAAAACGAAAAAGAATTAAAAAAATCAACCTTAAGTATTCATTTTGTTGAAAAGGATTTTTTTGATTCTAAAATAGAAGAATACAGAAATTTTAAAATAATAACTAAGTTAACAGTAAACTAAATGTTAGTAGATTTTAATACATTACCAGAAACATCTAGAGTTTGGATCTATCAGGCCAACCGCTCGTTTAGTGATTCTGAACTCGAAGATATAACGCATAAATTAAACGAATTTATTACCAATTGGACAGCGCATGGTGCCGATTTAAAAGCAGGGTACGAGATTAAATACAAACGCTTTATAGTGCTTGCCATAAACCAAGAGTTCAATAAGGCATCAGGTTGTTCTATCGATGCTTCGGTGCATTTCATTCAAGAATTAGAGAAGGCCTATCAGGTAGATTTAATGGATAAAATGAACGTGTCTTACAAACAAGGGGAATTTGTGGCTTACAAAACCTTATCCGATTTCAGAAAAATGGCTAAAGATAAAGCGGTATCTAAAAACACCATTGTGTTTAATAATTTGGTAAACAATATAGCAGAATACAAAGAGAATTGGGAAGTCCCGGCACAAGATAGTTGGCATAGTCGATTTTTAAGCTAATACGTTCAAATGAAATTCTAGACACTTTTTAGAAATTCTGTTCTTGTGTTTGTAAGTAAAAATGAGCCCTAACAGAATTTCTAAAACTATCTTAAAGTCTTTTTAACTTCATTTTAAATATAGTATTTTGGCTGCTAATTAATCGCGATTAATCCTTTTACATTCAAATAGATATTTTTCATGCGCTATATTTTATATTTGTCCCTCTTTTTATGTGCTACCCAAATAACCTTTAGTCAACAATCTACAGACCCTTTAGAAACTAGAGATATAACCCTTCAAGAAAAATGGGTAGATAGTGTTTATAACACCTTGTCTTTAGATCAAAAAATTGGACAGTTATTTATGGTTCGCGCCATGACTACTGCTAATACGGGAGATGTAAAACTCACCGAAGATTTAATTAAAGACCAACATATAGGCGGAATTATTTACTCTAAAGGCGGACCAGAAAAATTAGTAAAACTTAACAACAAGTACCAAGCACTAGCTAAAGTGCCGTTGCTTATCGGTATGGATGCAGAGTGGGGTTTAAGCATGCGTTTAGATTCTACTTACGCGTTTCCTTGGAACATGACTTTAGGGGCTATTCAAGATCCGTCGTTAATAGAGCGCACAGGAAAACATATTGCAGAACACTGTAAACGCGTTGGAATTCATTTTAATTTTGGTCCAGATGTAGATATTAATACAAACCCGAATAACCCTATTATTGGCAACCGTTCTTTTGGTGAAAACCGAGATAAAGTCACCCAAGATGCCATGGCGTTTATGAAAGGGTTTCAAGGTGCTGGTTTATTGGCAACTGGAAAACATTTTCCTGGGCATGGCGATACCGAAACCGATTCTCACAAATTATTACCAACCATTGCGTTTAGCGAAAAACGAATAGATTCAGTAGAGTTGTATCCGTATAAAAAACTTATAGATGAAGGTTTGTCTAGTGTTATGGTGGCGCATTTAAACGTACCAAGTTTAGAGCCACAAGCCAATTTGCCATCGTCGTTATCCAACACTATAATTACAGGAATTTTAAAAGAACGCTTACGATTTAAGGGACTTATTTTTACCGATGCTCTAGAAATGAAAGGGGTCGCTAATTTTAGTGAACCAGGAGATATAGATTTGGCCGCATTTTTGGCAGGAAACGATATTTTATTAATTTCTGAAGATGTTCCTAAGGCAATTGCTAAAATAAAAGAAGCTTATGAGGCTCAGGAAATTTCAGAATTGCGATTATCGTACTCAGTAAAGAAAATTTTAAAAGCAAAATATAAGGTCGGACTTAATAAATACAAGCCGACAGATACCGCAAACCTTATACAAGATCTTAATAGGTTGGAAGACAATATTTTAAATGAAGAATTATTTGAAAATGCCATTACTGTTGTAAAAAACCACGAAAAAACACTGCCTATTCGCGATTTAGATAAAAAAACAATTGCCTATGTAAAAATGGGAGACGACGATAATTCTGCCTTTGTAAGCGAGCTTAAAAAATATACCAAAGTCCACGAATTAGAATCGGATAATTTAGACGATCTTAAATCTAAATTAGACAATTACAACACAGTAATTATTGGCTTGCACCGATCGAATGCCAACCCGTGGAAAGATTATAAATTTACAACGCAAGAGCTGGTTTGGCTAGAAACTATTGCAAAGTCGCACCATGTTATTTTAGATATTTTTGTTAAACCTTATGCATTGCTCGATGTGCCGTTTATAGACGATCTTGAAGGCATTGTGGTTAGCTACCAGAACAGTAATGTCGCTCAAGAAAAATCAGCGCAAATTATTTTTGGTGCGCTTTCCGCAAAAGGAAAATTGCCTGTATCTGTAGGCAATGGTTTACCAGCGGGTTACGGAATAGATACACATGCCATTTCGCGTTTAGGCTATACCATTCCAGAACGTGTAGGTATAGATTCTGAAAAGCTTCATAAAATTGATGCTATTGCAGAGCGTGCTGTAAAGGAACACATGACACCAGGTTTGCAATTGCTAGTCGCCAGAAAAGGTCAGGTGATTTACAATCAGAATTTTGGAAAACACACTTACGACAAAGATTCAGAAACGGTAAAGTTTAACGACATTTACGATGTTGCTTCACTAACTAAAATTTTAGCGACTTTGCCTTTGCTGATGGAAATTGTAGAGACTGGCGATATAACTATCGATTCTAAACTTTCGCAATTATTGCCAGAATATAAAAATTCCAATAAAAAAGATATTACCCTTAAACAAATGTTGTCGCATTACGCGCGTTTAAAGCCTTGGGTGCCATTTTATGTGGCAACTTTAGATTCCTTAAAACGTCCTAGTTCCAATTATTATAGTAATGCCGAAAGCCCATTATTCAACATTAAAGTAGCAAATAATCTATTTTTAAAGCGCGATTATCCAGACACGATTCAAAAAGTAATAAAAGATTCCGATCTATTAAGTAAGTTAAGCTATAGGTATAGCGACTTACCATATTATATATTAAAGAAATTTATTGAGCGGTATTACGACAGAACCTTAGATTTTCTGGTGCAAAAGCACTTTTACGAATCTTTAGGAGCCAATTATACCACCTATAATCCTTATAAAAGATTTAGTTTGAAACATATTGTGCCTACCGAAGACGATAATTATTACCGTTATCAAGTTGTACAAGGTTACGTACACGATATGGGTGCAGCTATGGAAAATGGTGTTGGTGGACACGCTGGAATTTTCAGTAATGCCAACGATGTCGCTAAAATTATGCAAATGTATTTACAAAAAGGATTTTATGGCGATAAACGCTATTTGAAGCCAGAAACCATAGATATGTTTAATACTTGCTATTATTGCGATAAAGACAACAGAAGAGGTTTGGGGTTTGATAAACCACAGTTAGGAAAAAGCGGCCCAACCTGCGGCTGCTTGTCTATGGAGAGTTTTGGACATTCTGGGTTTACAGGCACCTACACCTGGGCAGACCCAGAAGAAGAATTGGTATATGTGTTTTTAGCCAATAGAACTTACCCTTCGGCAGAAGTGAATACTTTGCTAAGGGAGAATATTAGAACAGATATTCAAGAATTAATTTACGAAGCAATTATACATTAAAATGCGCATAGGAATTGTTTGTTACCCTACATTTGGGGGGAGTGGAGTTGTTGCAACAGAGTTGGGTTTAGAACTTTCTAAACGCGGTCACGATATACATTTTATCACTTACAATCAACCGGTAAGGTTAGATTTACTCAGTCATAATGTACATTATCACGAGGTTAATGTTCCGGAATATCCACTGTTTCATTATTTACCATACGAGCTGGCGTTATCTAGTAAATTGGTAGATATGGTTAAATTGCACCGTATAGAAATATTACATGTGCATTATGCCATTCCGCATGCTTATGCAGCCTATACGGCTAAGAAAATGTTACAGGAAGAAGGTATAAATATTCCTATAGTAACTACTTTGCACGGCACCGATATTACACTAGTTGGTAATCATCCGTTTTATAAACCGGCAGTTACGTTTAGTATTAATAAGTCTGATGCAGTTACAGCGGTTTCCGAAAGTTTAAAGAACGACACGTTGCGCTTATTTAATATTAAAAACGACATTCATGTTATTACCAATTTTATAGATAATACAAAATATAAATTTGCTTTTACCGACTGCCAACGTGGTATGATGGCTAAAGACAGTCAAAAAATCATAACACACATTAGTAATTTCAGGCCTGTTAAACGCATTTTAGATATCATAAAAATATTTTATAATATTCAAAAAGAACTTCCAGCTAAATTAATGATGGTAGGGGAAGGCCCTGAACGCGAAAAGGCAGAAAATTTATGTGCAGAATTGGGCATACTCGATAAAGTCGTGTTTTTTGGAAGAAGCAACGAAATTGATAAAATTTTATGTTTTAGCGATTTGTTTTTATTGCCTTCGGAAACCGAGAGTTTTGGTTTAGCAGCACTAGAAGCAATGGCATCTGGCGTTCCCGTAATTTCCAGTAATACTGGTGGAATACCTGAAGTTAACGTACATGGCATAACTGGTTTTTTAAGTAATGTAGGCGATGTAGAAGATATGAGTCAAAATGCAATTCATATTTTAAGCGACGAGAACCGATTAAAACAATTTAAACACAATGCCAAACAACGCTCGTTTACCTTCGATATATTAAATGTTGTTCCGCAATACGAAGCTTTATACAAAGAAACCTTAGCTAAAAGTAAGGCTTCTTTGGTTTAATGTAAATGATTAAAATTGATAACGGATTCCAAGGGCTAAATCATAGCCGTCATAATGTTTAGAGCCAATACCTGGTCTAAAATCTAGTGAAAGCATTAACGGGATATCAAAGCTGTACTCAATCCCAACAACACCTGCAACAAACACATAAACGCCTTCATCATCATCATGGTTGTGATTACCATTATGGTGATGGTCGTGCTCTCGGTCTCCAAAACCGCCACCAACACCGGCATACCAATTAAAACGTTGCTCTATTTGCCAAACCCATTGGTATAAGCCCGTTAATTGAAAGCCTTCAAAATGGTCATTATCTCTCCACCCTAAATCGGCTTCTAATCGGTTGTTACTGCCCAAAGCACGTTGGTAAGATATTTCAAATCCAATACCATCGGCGCCACCTAAGCGTAACCCTAAGGCATTTTTAGCTACTTCTTGGGCTTGCATTGTAAATCCAAATAATAAAAGAAAAAGTAATGTTAGTTTTTTCATAATTCTGTTATGGGTTTTGCGAGCAAAAATAATTGTTCAAAATTATTTTACCTGTACCTTATCCATTTTTTTGTTAGTTGTATCACAATCTCCTATTTTTAACACACTAATATTTTAAGGAATTATTATCGGTTATGATAGACGTTGAGGACTTGCAACTAGATGCATTGAAGCAAAACTTAGAAGGTGAATTGTTTTTTGATGATTTAATAAAATCCATTTATGCGACCGATGCTTCGGTATATAGAAAATTACCTTTAGCTGTTGCATACCCTAAGAATGAGAACGATTTAAAACAATTAATTAAGTTTGCAACAACCCATCAAATCACTTTAATTCCTAGAACTGCCGGCACCTCGTTAGCAGGACAATGTGTGGGAGATGGTATCGTGGTAGATGTTTCTAAACACTTTACTCAAATCATTTCTATCGATAAAGAGAACAGAACCGTTACGTTGCAACCAGGTGTAGTTAAAGATGTTTTGAATCTACATTTAAAACCCTATGGCTTGTTTTTTGCGCCCGACACATCCACCTCAAACAGATGTATGGTAGGCGGTATGGTGGGCAATAATTCATCTGGAACAACCTCTATTCAATACGGTGTAACACGCGATAAAGTTGTAGAACTAAAAACGATTTTAAGCGATGGTAGTGCTGTAACGTTTGGAGCGTTAACGCCAGAAGCGTTTCATGAAAAAACAAAGCTAAATACGCTTGAAGGTAAAATTTACAATACAGTATATTCAGAATTACAGGCGGATACGGTAAAAAAGCAGATACACGATCATTTTCCAAAACCTGAAATTCACCGGCGAAATACGGGTTACGCTTTAGATAAGTTAATAGATTCCGATGTATTCTTAGAATCATCAAAACCATTCAACATGTGTAATGTGTTATGTGGCAGCGAAGGCACATTGGCATTTACTACAGAAATCACTTTACAATTAGATCCTTTACCACCTTCCGAACGCGTTATGGTTGCAGCACATTTTCGCTCTATAGAAGATGCGTTACGTGCCGTTACCACTTGTATGGATCATCATTTATACATGTGCGAAATGATGGATAAAACCATTTTAGATTGCACCAAAAACAATTTAAAACAGCAAGAAAACAGACAATTTGTTGTTGGCGATCCCAAAGCTATACTCATGTGCGAGCTTAAAAGTAATTCGGAAGCCGATGCAAAATTACAAGCCAATGCCTTAGTAAATGCTTTAGAGCACGAAGGTCTTAGTTATGCAAATGTGGTACTTTTTGGAGATGATATCGATAAGGCTATTGAATTGAGAAAGGCCGGATTAGGCTTGTTAGGAAACATTATTGGCGATAAAAAATCGGCTGCTTGTATTGAAGACACAGCTGTAACATTAGCTGATTTTGCCAATTATATCAATGAGTTTACCGCCATCATGAAAGGCTACAATCAAGAGGCTATTTATTATGCACATGCAGGTGCTGGAGAGCTGCATTTACGGCCTGTTTTAAATTTGAAGTTATCTGAAGACGTTAAAATGTTTCGACAAATAACTACCGATGTGGCTCATTTGGTAAAGAAATATGGTGGCTCAATGTCGGGTGAACACGGAGATGGCATTGTAAGGGCAGAGTTTATCCCTTTAATGATTGGCGAAGCTAATTACGCTATTGTTAAACGTATAAAATCGATTTTCGATCCGAAAAACATTTTTAATGCTGGAAAAATTGTTGATGCTTTTCCGATGGATGAAAATTTACGATATCAACCCGATCGTAAAGAGCCTGAAATTACTACACTTTTAGACTTTTCGGAATCTCAAGGTATTTTAAGGCAAGCCGAAAAATGTAATGGTAGTGGAGATTGTAGAAAACCAGCCGAATTAGGTGGTACCATGTGCCCGAGCTACAGAGCTACCAGAAACGAAAAAGATACCACTAGAGCTAGAGCTAATGCTTTGCGGGAGTTTTTAACCAATAACCAACCGGGCGAAAATCCGTTTAATCATAAAGCACTTAAGGAAGTTTTAGATTTATGTTTAAGCTGTAAAGCATGTTTAAATGAATGCCCGAGTACAGTAGATATTTCGGTTATGAAAGCTGAGTTTTTATATCAATATCAGAAAGAAAACGGCTTCGATTTAAGGTCTAAATTATTTGCTTATAACAACAAAATAAATACTTGGTCTTCAAATTTTCCGACACTTACCAATTGGTTTTTTACGAATACCACAACTTCTAAATTCATAAAAAAAATGGCAGCTATTGCTCCGGAACGCAGCATGCCTTTAATATCAACTAAAAGTCTAAATAAATGCATTCAAAATATTAAAAATAAAGAAATTAAAATCAATTATAAAAAAACAATTTATTTGTTTGTTGATGAATTTTCAAACTATTTAGATACCCAAATTGGTTTAGATGCTATTGCCTTATTACAAGGGTTGAATTATGAGGTTAAGTTTGTTAATCATGAAGAATCTGGACGTTCATTTATCTCGAAAGGTTTTTTAGATCAGGCAAAAGAATGTGCCAATAAAAACGTAGCGATTTTTAAGGATTTAATTTCAGAAGACACACCTTTGGTTGGTATAGAACCTTCGGCTATTTTCACCTTTAAAGATGAATATCTGATGCTAGCCGACCAGAAAACGGCTGCGAAACATATTGCTAAACACACTTTTTTAATTGAAGATTTTCTGCATCAGGAAATTAAAAACGGACACATTACTGCAGAACAATTTCACACAGAAACAAAACAGATTAAAATACATGCGCATTGCCATCAAAAAGCTTTAAGTAATCAATTATCTACCTTTACCATTCTAAACCTACCCAAACATTACAAGGCTACGATTATACCTAGTGGTTGTTGCGGTATGGCTGGTAGTTTTGGTTACGAAAAGGAGCATTATAGCGTGAGTATGCAAGTAGGGGAGCAAACCCTGTTTCCAGCCGTTAGAAAAGCGCCTAACGAGGTGTTAATAGCTGCCAACGGAACAAGTTGCAGACATCAAATAAAAGATGGTACTCAACGGGAAGCCCTACATCCTATAAGCATTTTAAAGGCTGCGTTAATTACTTAATAGATTTACACTTAGAATAAAAGTACGTTGTACAACATTTTGATGAAAACAGAACCAAATAAAAAATTTAAAATACTTCGTTTAACAATTTTATCAATTTGTTATCTCGGAATTATGATTTTTATAATTGGATTTAATAATTCTGATGATGAAAAACCAAATTGCGGATGTGAATCAGAAACTATAGATACTGTTCCAAGTGATTATTTTCCCGAAGTACCAATAGAAGAACAAAAGAGCGGACTAATATTTTACAAACGAGCTGAAAATGTCGATAATATTTTTGATGATGAACACAACGGAAAATACAATAACTACTTTTGGATTTTAAGAGGTGCAGAAGGTTGTTATAATTGTAAGCATCATTTTATTGTGTGTAATAAGGATTTCCTTGGCTCTGAATTTGATTTTTTAAAAAACGTAAATGACTCAATACCTGTGAGTTTCTCTGGAGATTTAAAATACTTATGTGTTGAGCCATTTGCTACACCTGCTGACTATTCTTATGCTGAAATAAAATTAAATTCAATTGAACAACAATGATTATTAAAGAACTAATAAATAACCGTTGTACAACAACGTTTATAAAAAATTGCTATTTTTAACAAAAACGGAATGTAGTTGCAAATTTACCAACTTCTGATTTTCCTACGGAAAATCCTCGTCGACAAATTCGCAACTTTTCATAAACAAAACCGTTGGTTACTTCTGTTTTTTCTTTTTCGATTTTTTATCGACTATAGTTATGGCTGCAATTAAATCTTGCATATCCATGTCTTTCAAATCTTCGTCAACAAAAAACGGAGAAAGTTTGTCGTAATTAAAATTGTAAATTTTCCAGCGTTTAAACTGATACTCCAATGCTGTAAAGTTTTCAACCCAATCGCCAGAATTTAAATACATGGTTTTACCTAATTTATTTTCTTTAATAAGCATTTTAGGTTGATGTATGTGTCCGCAAACCACATAATCGTAACCCTGCTCAATCGCCAAATCCGATGCCACGTTTTCAAAATCGCTAATGTATTTCACAGCACCTTTTACACCATTTTTAATACGTTTAGAAATTGAATATTTTTCTTGCCCCATGCGGGTTAAACACCAGTTAACAAAACGATTTATTAAAATTAATCCATCGTAGCCATAACCACCAAGTTTGGCCAACCATTTCGCATTTTGAATGGAAACATCAAAAATATCGCCATGAAAGAACCAAGCATTTTTACCATCTAACTCGGTTGTATATTTATTAACAATAGAAAAATTTCCTATGCTAGAATCGCAAAACCGCCTAAGCATTTCGTCGTGATTTCCTGTTATGTAAATCACTTCTACACCATCTGCCGCCATATCCATTATTTTTTTTATGACCTGCATGTGCGATTTAGGAAAGTACCGTTTATTAAACTGCCAAATATCTATAATATCGCCGTTTAGAATAAGTTTTTTAGGACTGATACTGTTTAAATACGAATACAATTCTTTGGCATGACAACCAAAAGTCCCTAAATGGACGTCTGAAATTACAGCAATATCTAGTTTTCGTTTAATTTTCAAAAAAAGACGGTTTAATCTGTTTGTAATATTGCAAATAACAGAAACAGATGTTACCTAAACTTAAAATGCTAATTAATTAAAATATAGCATATTGTAAAATTTATGTTATGTGTTTATATATTTAATATTGCTGTTAGGGTAATTTCTATTTTATTTTTTGTAATAATACATTTAAATTAGCAAAAAATATAATTTGTTATGGCGGGAAATTCCTTCGGAAAAATTTTTAAACTTTCCACTTTTGGAGAATCACACGGGCCTGCGTTAGGCGGTGTTATAGATGGTTGTCCTGCAGGTATTAGTATAGATTTTGATGCGATACAACATGAAATGAATCGCAGAAAACCTGGGCAATCTGCTATTGTAACCCAACGTAAGGAACCCGATGAAGTAAAGTTTTTATCAGGAATTTTTGAAGGAAAAACTACAGGAACTTCTATTGGATTTATTATCGAAAACTCCAATCAGAAATCACACGATTATTCTCATATTAAAGATTCTTTCCGTCCTTCGCATGCCGATTATGTTTACGAAAAAAAATACGGTATCCGCGATTATAGAGGTGGCGGACGAAGTTCTGCCAGAGAAACTGCTTGTAGAGTAGTGGCGGGAGCTATAGCCAAACAGTACTTAAAAGACATTAAAATACATGCATACACTTCGTCTGTTGGTGATATTTTTATGGATAAACCGTATCAAGAGGTCGATTTAAACAGCATAGAAGATAATGTTGTTAGGTGTCCAGATTCTTCTGCTGCAGAACGCATGATTTCTAAAATTAAAGATATTCGTAAAGCAGGAGATACTATTGGTGGCACTGTAACTTGTGTCATTAAAAATGTACCGATTGGGTTAGGAGAACCTGTATTCGATAAACTTCATGCCGAACTAGGTAAAGCCATGCTTTCAATTAATGCCGTAAAAGGTTTTGAATATGGCAGCGGTTTTGAGGGTGCTAAAATGAAAGGAAGCGAGCATAACGATTTATACAATACAGACGGTACCACCAAAACTAACCTTTCTGGGGGAATTCAAGGCGGCATCAGTAACGGCATGGATATTTATTTTAAAGTAGCTTTTAAACCTGTGGCAACCATTATGCAAACACAAGATACCATAGATAAATCTGGGAATATTGTAGAAATGCAAGGTAAAGGAAGACACGATCCGTGTGTTGTGCCAAGAGCTGTGCCTATAGTAGAGGCTATGGCTGCACTGGTGCTAGCCGATTATTTTTTATTAGATAAAACCTATCAATAGAATCAACACCAATAGTTGTCGTTGTTATATTATTTAAGTTCACGACACACATGATATTCAATAAGATAAAATATTAATTTAAGCAAAAACAAAGCATTATTTATGAAGAAACTAGCACTACATTGGCAAATTTTATTAGGAATGGGTTTAGGTGTAGTGTTTGCGCTCATCATGGTGCAATTCGATTGGGGATCTAAATTTGTTAGCAATTGGATTAAGCCTTTTGGCAATATTTTTATTAACGCCTTAAAGTTAATTGCTGTACCTCTAATTTTAGGATCACTAATAAAAGGAGTTTCAGATTTAAAAGATATTTCCAAACTTTCTAAAATGGGCGGTAGAACTATAGGTACTTATATTATAACTACAATAATCGCGGTTACTATTGGTTTGGCTGTCGTGAATATTATTAAGCCAGGGAAATCCATATCAGCAGATACAAGACAAGAGCTGGTGGAAAGTTATAGAGGTGATGCCGATTCTAAAATAGCAGCTGCCGAAAAACAAAAGCAAGCTGGACCGCTGCAAGCTTTAGAAGATTTGGTGCCAAGTAATATTTTTAAAGCTGCAAGTGATAATGGTAATATGCTACAAGTCATTTTCTTTGCTATATTTTTTGGAATAGGACTTATTTTGATCCCTGAAGAACAAGCAAAACCAGTTAAAGCTTTTTTTGACGGTTTTAACGAAGTCATTTTAAAACTTATCGATATTATAATGCTAGCCGCACCTTACGGTGTTTTTGCTTTATTAGCAGCATTAATTGTTGAAGCTCCAAGCGCCGATTTATTTAAAGCGTTGGCGTGGTATGCCTTGTGTGTGCTTTTAGGTTTAGCACTTATGATGGCTGTATACGTTTTATTAGTTTCAGTTTTTACTAAAAAATCTCCAAAATTCTTTTTAAATGGTATTTCTCCAGCACAACTATTAGCTTTTTCAACCAGTAGTAGTGCCGCGACTCTACCTGTTACTATGGAACGTGTAGAAGAGCATTTAGGAGTAGAGGAAGAAGTAACGAGTTTTGTATTGCCTATTGGAGCAACCATCAATATGGATGGCACCAGTTTATATCAAGCTGTTGCAGCAGTATTTATAGCACAAGCTTTTGGTATGGATTTAAGTTTAAGTGCCCAATTAGGCATTATTGCAACCGCTACATTGGCATCTATTGGGAGCGCCGCTGTACCTGGTGCTGGTATGGTAATGCTGGTTATCGTTTTGGCTCAAGCAGGAATTCCAGAAGCTGGTTTAGCATTAATTTTTGCTGTCGATCGCCCGTTAGATATGTGTAGAACCACTGTAAATGTAACAGGAGATGCGGCAGTGTCTATGATGGTTGCTAAATCTGTAGGCAAATTAGGAGAACCTAAAGTGAAAGATTGGGACGATAATTACGAGGCTTAATCACGCGTGTTAGAAACAACATTATGCTTTTTCCAATAGTTCGCAAGAATAGATCCTGAAATATTCATCCAGGGACTAAAAATAGCTGAAGCTAAACCAACTGTCGCTAATTTTCCCATGGCGCCTGCTAAACCAGATGCCATTCCGCCGTTTTGCAAACCAACTTCCAGTGCTACCGTTCTACATGAATTTTTATCTAAGCCAAGTAGCCGACTTAACCAATATCCCATAGTGTAACCTAAAGCATTGTGAAGCATAGAAACAAGCAACATCACAATACCGATAGACAATATATTATCTCGACTAGCTGCAGTAGTAACGGTTGTAAAATAAACAATACCCGCCATAGATAACAATGGCATGAGTTTGGAAATTGAAGGCTTCCACTTTATTACATAAGAATAAACAACTCCCACAACTATGGCTCCAAACATAAAGTTTAACAATTCAAAAACAACCATAACGTTTTCCGAAGAAGATTGAGCTAAATACTGCCAGACACCTAAAATCATTACAGTTAGCCATAGTAACGCTACAATAAATATCTTATTCACAAGCGATTTAAATGTTGTTGATCCTTGGCTATAAGCATCAAACAGTAGCGCAGCACCAATAGGAACGATTACAATTTTAATAATCTGAATACACATGGTTACAAAATCGATTTCTATATAAGTGCCAGCTAACAGTTTCATCATTAAAGGCGTCATTAATGGTGCGCATAATGTGGCAACAGCAGTAAGTGTTATGGACAATGTTAAATTTGCTTTCGCTAAATACACCATAACGTTCGAGGCTAATCCGCTAGAACAAGAACCTATTAATATTACACCTGCTGCGATTTCAGGTTCAAAATTAAAAACCCGTGTTAGAAGGTATCCTGCAATGGGCATGATAGAAAACTGACATAGAATTCCTACCAACACACCTTTACCCATGGTTTTAATCCCTAAAAAATCCTTAATACTCATTTGTGTACCCATACCAAACATAACAATTTGTACAACCACTAGAATGAGCCATTTATTGCGCAAATCTATAGTACCCCATTTTAAAAATGCATTAGGGTAGAGCAAGCCACTAACTATAGCTACCAGAATCCAAGCTGTGTATTGATAATTTTTAAGTTGCGGAATTGCAGCTATACCAAAAGCCAAAAACAAGGCCGAGCAAAGTGCTAACGGAGCTAGTAAATAAGAAAAACCCAAACCCCATAAAACAAGTAATAAAGCAATAAGCGCTAAACCAATTTTAAAACCGAAAGCTTTTAATTGCTGCATGGCATTATAAGATAGAAGCTAAATATTCCATAGCAATTTCCGGACTTGCAAGGATAGGCACTTTTTTATCTTCTTCTTTTAATTGACTAACAACACGCGCCATAGAGGCTTGAGCTAAAACAATAACATCAACTGTATTTGCTAATTCTACAAGGGCTTTTGCCACCATCGTATCGTGGGTTTCTGCATTGCCGCTCATTAAAGCATCGAAAGCGCCTTCGCATAAAACAGAAGTTATCTCTACTTGTTTATTTGCAATAAGCGCTCTTCGTTTTACAAGGTCGCTCGTTGGCTCTAAAGTGGTTGGCAGGGTTGCTATAACCCCAATTTTATTTCCAGTTTGAACGGCTAAATCGGCCATAGGTTGGTCTACACGAAGCACTGGAACACTGGTTAGCGGTATAGAAGATTCGACTGCCGCACCAATAGAAGAACAGGTAACCATAATAAAATCTGAACCTGCAGCTTCTGCCGAACCAACGTAATTTACAACACGCCTAGAAGTATCGGGAGTAACCGCGCCACGTTCTATGGTGTTTTTTATTAAACTATCATCTACTATATTAAATATTTTTAAATCTTTATCTTTTAAATACTTGTTAGTTAACTCTTGAAACACAGGAACCAAAGTAGCCGATGTATGTATAAAAGTAAGTGTTTTTGACATGGTTTGATATTTTTGTTTTTATGAAATTTTTTGTCCTTGTTCTATCGCCTTAAAATAAAATTGGTCTCCAACTTGTCCACCTTTTAAATTGACTTCAATATGATGCACAGGTGAGTTAGGCGCATACGCTTTACATATTGGTGCACCAGTATAGACTGAAGCTATCATTTGCACAGCAACAATATCTAATGCTCTGGCGACATAGCTAGACGTGTCTCCGCCAGCAATAACCAAACGTTTAATGGGTATTTCGAGTAAGGCGGCTTTTGCGATTTGCCCTAAAATACCACCAAAAACGACAGCTGTTTGCGAACGAATAGCCATTTCGTCTAAACCTTGCGATCTAAAATAAGCTTTAGATTGCTTAACTCTTGGGTCGTTAGGCCCTTTAGCCGTATGCATAATAACGCTAGTTCCTTGTTTTAAATAGCTCACAAGTTGCGCTTGGCAATTTTGTATTACATCTTGCGCTTCTGGTGAATCATTCAAAAGTTCCGGAGATATAGCTATTTCTTTAAAGCCATTTTCTACAGCCCAATTTATTTGGGCGGCAGTTATAGGAGAAACACTTCCTGAAAGCACCAATAAAGGCGCACATGGTTCTAGCTGTGCTTCATTCAGATTTGCATTTTGTATAAGGTGTTGCGTTTTCCAAAAATCGCCTAACGATTTTTCTATACCTGAAGAACCCACGGAAAATAACGGGAGATTTTTAGGTGTTAACCCCTCTAAAACTTGCCCGATAATTTTCATTTGATATTCGTACATCGCATCAAAAAAAATGATCTGTTTCCCTGAAGCAATTAAGTGGGCTATCTTCTTTTCGATAAAGGAAAGAGGTTGTTCTAAATCTGTTACATCTATCAATCCCATTTCTGTTTCCGTCTGAAGGGATAAATGCTTCATTAAATCACTTTCGTATGCAGGAGTTATTGGATGATTTTGCATAGACGGATGTCTATCTAACCGAAATATCTCGCCTGTACTGCCAATACCCATTTTAGCAAATAAATTACCAAAAGCCGAATAGCGCCCTAAATTAGGAGCTGCAACTAAAATTGGCGTAAATGCATTGTTAAAAATCGATAATCCTGTTTCTATAGCAGTGCCAATATTACCAATCTCTTTTGATGAATCGAAAGTTGAACATACTTTGTAGTGAACATGTTTAGGTTGCAATGCCTTTAAAACCTGAAAACTTTCCGAAAGAATTTCTTTCATTTCGCTAGGCGTGGTCGCTCTAGTCATTCCAGCCACACCAATGGCATCTAAGTTTTCAAATTGCTGTAATAACTCTGGAGTTGGATCTTTTAAAAACAACATTGTTTTTGCTCCTGCCAAGGTTAAAAATTCCAAGGCATCTGTAGATCCTGTAAAATCGTCGCCATAAAACGCTAATAATAAATTGTGCTTTAATGCCATTATGATTTATTTCCGAATTTTAAAACCGATTCATTAAATTCTTTGTTACTTTTTGCGGTTTCCTCTAAAGTTTGCCCTGCTACAGCACCTTGCCAGGCTTGGGTAATGGCGCGAACACCACCAGATGGCCCCGAAGGATGTGCCATTATACCGCCACCAGCCATGTATAACAAATTGGTGGTTTTTGTCCGTTGGTAGGTCTCAAAAGCTTGTCCGCCCCATTGACCAGAAGACACAACTGGTAATACTGCCTCGTTATTCAAAAATGGCGTGTGACAAGATTTAATAGATCTAACCACAGCATCATCCGACTCCCAAAATTTATTTTTTATACCATTTACATGCATTTGGTCTACACCAGCCAATCGCCATATTTTGTTATACGCAGGAAAATTTATGCCCAATAAAGGATGACGATTAAGCATGCCCCAACCATTTCTGTGACCATGTATAGACAATGCTCCAAAATCACAAATGTGTTTTACACCAGCCCATCCTACACTATTAATACTTACCATCGCGCAGGTACCTCCAGCATTAACTATGGTTTCGTAATTGGTTTTCATGGTTTCGATATCGCCTGTAATATTAAAAGCGTACATGATTTTTTTTCCTGTTTTATCAGCAAAATTATTGATAACACGCATAATTTGAGTTACTCGTGTTTTGAAAGGAGAATTACCAGACGACATTAAAAGCTCGTCGTCTTTAATAAAATCGATTCCAGATTCTGCAAGGGTTTTAACAAGATTGGCTGTATACTCTGGTGTTAATCCTACACTTGGCTTAATAATAGTGCCTATCATAGGGCGTTCTTGTCCTACATTTGCTAATGCTTTGGTGCCAGACATGCCAAAACGCGGCCCCTTAAAATGGGCTTTAAAGCTATCTGGTAAAATAAAATCGTCTAATTTTAAACCTGTAAATTGTCTTAATTCGTACAAATTACCTTGCAAAGTAGACACTAACCCTGGTATGTTGTATTGAAAATTTTCAATAGACCAAGAGACCGTTATTTTAGCCTGTTTGTAAGTTTGACCGTTTAAGATTTCTCCCGGAAGGCTAGGGGAGTTATACGTTTCTAAAGGCTCTATATGTTCTACTCTTGCTGCAAAGCGCGTTTTTAATTCGTTGGTTTCGCCAGGAACCGAAACAAAAGTACCGCTAGACTGTTCGCCTGCCAACACAGCGGCAGCCTGTTCTATATCGTAAGGTGTTTCAATTATATAGGTGGCTATTATTCTTTCCATGAATGTAATTTTGTGTAAAATACAGATTTTCGGTTGTTAAAAGTTGTCTTTTAAAACTATGAACAATACAATAAATACATTGGCGTTTTTAAGTTCTTCCCGTATAAAAGCATAAACCCGTTTCATTTGGGTTTTAACTGTGTTTACAGAAATATTTTGGTTTTCGGCAATCTCAGAATAACTCAATCCATTAATAACATGCGAGGTAAAGATTGTTTTTCTAGACAATGGCACTTGCTCTAGTAGTTTTAAAACAGCAACAGCTTTTTGAGAAGGTTCCTGAATTTCTTCTTCTAAAATATTAACAGGATTTAATGCTTCTACACTTTCAGTTGTGAATTTATTTGAGCTTTTTTCAAGATGTTTTAGGCTTAAATTTTTAACAGCCTTACAGCTATATGGTTTAAATCCAGAAGAAAATATAATATCCTTATTCTTGTTCCATAGCGATACAAAATAATCTTGAACAATATCTTTAGAGGCATCCATGTCTTTTGTAACGCTAAACGAAACTAAAGATAAATAAACGAAATATTCGTTATATAAATCTTCAAACTGCTTTAATTGTTTCATTTTAGACATGTATGCTTTCTAATTATATGTAAAATATTCGCTTTTTATATTGCATATATAGCAAAAATATCGATCAAAAATAATTTATATGATAAATATTTTCATTTTTTTTCATTTTATTGTCACCCTAAATTTGAGTTTTCGGAATATAATAGAAAGCACAAGCAAAAGAAAATGAATCAACACATCATTAGTATACTAAAACAATTACAACAAGGCGAAAACGTGGATTTGTACGCAATAAAGCACTTAAGTACAGAAGATAAGACGCTAATTGAAGATTTGTTGAAACAAAATTTAGTTGGTGAAGCACTAGAGTTTATTGAAAACACAAGTCAACAAAACCAATGGCACTCCTTTAAATCGAAATTAAAAGAACAAAAACATAAAAGAAGAAAACCATATTTTATTGCTTTAAAGTATGCTGCCATTATTATTGTTTTATTTGGAGTGTTTTTATTTTCCAAAAACCCAACACAACAACCGGCAGAACATGTTGTAAATAATGAAAAGTCGATTGAACTTATTCTTGAAAATGGAGAAGTTCAGAGAATTTCTGCTACAGACTCACAAGAAATTGCATTAACTAATGGCAACATCATTGGCTCTCAAAATGGTAATCAATTAAACTATAAAAAATCTGAATTAAAAAAACTTGTCTATAACGAGCTTAAAATCCCTAATGGAAAACGATTTAGCATCGCACTTTCCGATGAAACTTTAGTACATCTTAATGCGGGGTCTTCATTACGCTATCCCGTTAATTTTATAGCCGGACAACCAAGAGAGGTGTATTTATCTGGCGAAGGTTATTTTAATGTGACTAAAGATACAGCACACCCTTTTATTGTGCATGCCGATGCTGTGAATGTTAAAGTTTTAGGCACTTCTTTTAATGTTTCAGCCTATCCGAAAGCTTCAAATATTGAAACCGTATTGGTCGAAGGTGCTGTGCAATTATTTAAAAACGAAACCCCTGATCAAAAAACAGTACTCGAACCAGGATACATGGCAGAAAGCAAAAAAACTGAAAGTGCGATAGGAATAACTAAGGTAAATACCGCTTTATACACTAGTTGGATTTCAGGAGATTTGATTTTTAAAAAAACACCCTTTACAAAGATGTTAGACTGCCTAGAACGCAGTTACGATGTAAAAATCATCAATAATAATGAAAATTTAAATGCTTTAAATTTTAATGCTTCATTTAATGTGAATATCGAATCAATCTCTGATATAATGGAAATTTTAAGCGAAATGCAGTCGTTTAAATACACAATAAAAGACAAAATTATACTAATAGAATAAACCCGAAATAATATGACATAAACTTTTTAAAACTAACACATTTGACAATATCACAACAAAAAAATCGGAAAATAGTACCAGTATTTCCCGATTGTAAATGTGATTTAAAACGAAAGATAATTAACTCATTCAAAATCAATCAAAATTATGAAAAATATAATTAAGAGAAATTGGCTAGGCTCAATTTTTCCCATAATTAGTTTAAAAATGAAATTAACCACCATTTTATTAATTGCTACATTTTTCAAAATTCATGCAAACAGCTATTCTCAAAACACCAAATTGTCGATGCATTTCGAAAATGCGACTGTAGAGCAGGTGTTTAACCACATTGAAACAAATTCTGAATTTAGATTTTTGTTTGATAGCAACACCATAGATTTAAACCGCGCAGTAACGGTAGTAGCAGACAATCAAAACATAGAGCAGATTTTAAACACATTATTTGCCGAAACCAACATTAATTACAAGGTAAATGACCGGCAAATAATATTAACCCTAAACAAAGTTAGTGTTAACCAGACACAAAACCCGGTTTTTCAAAAGCCTCAAGGTTTTGATATAACCGGTACGGTTGTAGATGGTAACGGACAACCCTTGCCTGGCGCTAATATTATTGAAAAAAACACCAGCAATGGAACGCAGACAGATTTAAACGGAAACTTTTCTTTAACAGTTAGCGAGCCAGATGCACTATTAGAAGTTTCTTATTTAGGGTTTATTTCTCAAATAATCTCAATAAACAATCAATCCATAATTAACATTACTATGCACGAAGATGTTGCTAGTTTAGATGAAGTTGTAGTAGTTGGTTATGGTACAGTAAAAAAAGAAGATTTAACAGGCTCTGTCGTATCTATAGGCAGCAAGCAATTAAATGAAGTAGGAAGTACAAGTCCCATGCAAGCCATACAAGCACAAGCTGCAGGTGTTAATATTTCTCAGCGTACAGGTTCTGTAGGTAGTGGTTTCGACATCGAAATTAGAGGTTCAAATTCTTTAACAGGAGGTTCGCCATTATATGTTGTCGATGGAGTAATGACCGATGATATCAATTTTTTGAATTCAAACGATATAGAACGAATAGATATTTTAAAGGATGCTTCATCTACTGCTATATATGGGTCTAGAGGTTCTAATGGTGTCGTAATTGTTACAACCAAATCTGGAGAAGGTTTTAAAAGTAGAAAGCCATCTGTAAGTTATTCAGGTTTTGTGGGCCTTAGAACAGTGGCAAATATGCCAGATTTTTTAAATAGCTATGACGAAAGCGTAACATGGAATAGAAACAGGCAAGTTGCAAGAGATTTAGTGCTTGGAAACCCAATAGTTAATTCGTTAACTTACGGATTTCCAGAAGTCATAGATGATAACGGTGTTAATTATTGGGAGGAAGCCTTATCTAATAGGAGAGGAACAGATTGGATAGATGAGTTTTTAAAGAATAGTGTGCAACAAAACCATTTTGTTTCAGCAAGCGGTGGCAATGAAAATGTTGGTTATGTTGTAGGCTTTGGTTATCAAGGAGATAATGGTAACGCGGTAGATCAATCATTTAAAAAATATAATTTCAAAGCTAGTGTAGACACAAGACTGAATAATGTATTCGAAATTGGATCTAATATCAATTTAGCTTTTTCTAATCAAGAGCTTGTATCTCGCCAGGGTTACACGCAACAATTATTTAGAATGCCAACTTATGCTCCTGCTACAGATGCCGAAGGAAATATTATGCAACAACCCATGATAGGAATTTCTGGTAATGTTAGTCCATACACCTTTTTAGACGGAAATTCTAATTGGAATGTAGATCAGTACAATATTATATCTAATTTTTACTTAAAATTCACACCCGCAGACTGGATAAGTTTCAGAACTTCATTTTCACCAAATGCACGTTTAGAGCGTCAAGGTGAATACAAAGATCGCTGGGCAACACGTTCTATTTCTGTAGCAAGAATGTGGAATAACAATAGACTATCCTATATTTGGGACAATCAGGTGAATTTAAACAAAGCCTTTGGTGAGCATGATTTTAGTTACGATTTTATTCAATCTTCTCAATACGATCGTTTAGAAACCGCATACGCATACGGGCGCGATGTTCCTTTTAAATCATTATTTTATAATGTACAGAGTGCTCCACAACGAGATGCCTCAACTAGTTATACAAAAAGTACTTTGTTATCGTTCACAAATCGTGTTAATTATTCCTTTAAGAACCGTTATTTACTAACAGCAACACTGCGTTACGACGGTTCTTCTAAATTAGCACCCGGCAACCAATGGGCGTCTTTTCCTTCTGCTGCTCTAGCATGGAAGCTAAAAGAAGAATCTTTTTTAAGTGATGTAGAATCCATAAATAGCCTGAGAATGCGTTTAAGTTTTGGTTACACAGGAAATAACAACATAGATGCTTATACTACGCAATCTGCGCTAGACAGAAAAACTTATTACGATTGGGATGGAGATACAGCCGACGGCTTCATTCCTGGCGAACTTTCTAATTCTAATTTAACCTGGGAAAAAACAAGAGAATGGAACCTTGGTTTTGATTGGGGTTTATTTAGCAATCGCATAACTGGAGAACTTAACTTATACGATCGTTTATCTAAGAATTTGTTGATGGAACGTAAATTAGCCATGCCGTCAGGTTGGGTAACAATGATAGATAATGTAGGATCTGTAAGTAATAAAGGTATAGAATTTCAACTTAAAACAGTAAATGTAGATACAGGAGATTTCAGATGGGAAACCAACTTTATTTTTTCTAAAAACACTAACAAGATTGAAGAACTTTACGGCGAAAAAATAGATGATGTTCCTAACAGATGGTTTATTGGTCAACCAGTAGATGTTATTTATGCTATGGAATTTGATGGCGTATGGCAATACGATGAATTAGCTCCTGAAGATCGTCAAGCTATGGAGGGCACAGCTAAGGTTAAAGATCTAAACGGTGATGGTAGCATAGATATAGATAATGACATGCGTGTTTTAGGATCGCCAGCTCCAGATTGGATAGGAACTTTCCAGACTACCTTTTCTTATAAGAATTGGGATTTTTCTGCTACTGTATTTACCAAGCAGGGAATGATGGTATTCAGCCCATTCCATCGAGAGTTTACAGATTTCAATAGTCGCGTAATTTTAGATGTTCCTTATTATGTTCGTCAAAATCCAGTAACCGAAGCCAGAGCCTCAAACTCGTACCCACAAGCAAGCTATCAAGGGCAATATTGGGGAGAAGACGCTGGAGATTATGGATATCCTGGCTTTAACAAAGATGCTTCTTTCGTGCGTATTCAAAACTTAACATTAGGCTACAATTTTAATCCTACATGGTTGGCTAATGCAGGAATAACACAAATGCGTGTTTATGTAAATGCACTTAACCCATTTACGTTTACAGATTATGAAGGATTCGATCCAGAATGGGCAAGTGCAGACATGTCTGGTGTAGATGCAACCAATACTGGCTACTCTATTTACCAATTAGGGTTTAACATTAAATTTTAAAATTATGAAAACATTTAATAGATATATAATTATAGCATTTGTTTGTTTAACCACCTTAAGTAGTTGTTCTGACTATTTAGAAGAAGAGAACTTAGGAAATATAACGGCAGAGAATTTCTATAATACAGAAGACGGCTATGAAGGATTAGTTAATTCAGTTTACTCTTCTGTTCGAGAAGTTTACCAACCTACACCATATGTTTTTTGTGCTGGTACAGATTTGTTTTTTGCAGCCCATCAAGAAGTTCCTATCGGGTTAGCCGCCTATCAAACCCTAACACCTAGTAACGGACAAGTAGAAGAGTTATTTAGCACAACATACCAAAGCATTCAAATTTGTAATTTAGGAATGCATTATGCCGATAAAACCGAAATATTTCCAAATTTATCTTCCAGAGTTGCAGAGGTTAGAACTATAAGAGCATTTCTATATTTTATTCTTGTGCAACAATTTGGAGATACAACAATTGTAACCGACTTAATATCGGAACCTATTACTCATTTTGAACGCAACCCAGAATCGGAAGTTTATCAATTCATAATTGATGAATTACTAGCTGCCATAACAGATTTACCAACATCGCAATCGGATTTTGGCAGAATAACCAAACGAGCTGCTCAGCATATTTTAGCCAAAGTTTACCTTACCCGGGGATACCAAGATTATGCAGTCTCTACAGATTTTTCAGATGCAGCAGTATGGGCAGACGAAGCTATTTCTGGACAAGCTTTAAACCTTAATTTCGCAGATTTATTCGCCTACGGAAATGATAATAATCCGGAAGTATTGTGGTCTATACAATATTCACCTGGATCAACTATAAATGGAGGTGCACATAATTGGGATTACCCGTGGGGCCCCTTAGTTCAAGGTGCAGACGATGGTGTAAATAAAAAAAATGTACTACATCCTACAGAATATTTATACACTTTATTCGAAGATAACGATGTACGTTTTGAAGGTACGTTTTTAAATGTTAAAACAACCCCATATTCAGGATGGAGGATAGATAGAGAAAATTCTCCAGTACAATATTACTATCCAAGAACAGCAGATCAAATAGCAAATGTTGATTTATGGAGATCTGAAGATCCTACAAACCGAGCAAACACAATAATTTCTCCATTAGCACCACATTGGTGGGATGGCTTAAATCAAACTGACTTTCCTGGACTTAGTAAATTTGACCGCATACAAACATCAACTCCATCTATTCAGTATACTCACGATTTATACTTAGCCCGTTTAGCCGAAACCTACCTTATAGCCGCTGAAGCCTATTTACAAAACAATGAAATTGGGACTGCCCTTAATCGCATCAATGAGGTACGCAATAGAGCAGGAGCCTCTACATTATCTCAATTAGATATTGATATCTTGTTAGATGAGCGAGCTAGAGAATTAGCAGGAGAGGGCTTAAGGTGGTTAGATCTTAAGCGAACAGGTAAACTTATGGAGACTACTAAAATTAGAAATCCAGATATTCAGAAATTATATGACGAGGGTATTGATCCGTTTTTAGGAAAAAACGGGAACTATAAAATTCTGCGACCAATTCCATTATCAGCTATCGCATTAGACTCAGGAGATTACCCTCAAAATCCAGCTTATTAAATTGGTTAGTTTAATAATTAGTTTGTGTTTATGTAAAACCCGCACGCTTAATGCATGCGGGTTTGTTTTTGTTAGTAGAATACTTATTTTTCAATAATTATATTATAATATTTAATTTATCGCAATATATTTTAATTTTTAATTACATTAGTGTAATCGATTACAACCAAACTAACTAACAATGAAAAACCAATTATTTATTTGCTGTGCTTTTTTATGGACCATAATTAGCTGGGGGCAACAACCCACAATTACCAACACCCAAGGCTGGCTCGAATCTGCATTTATAACATGGCAACCAATCGTTGAAGCAAACTCGTATCGGGTCTATTATTCGGGTGAAGGACAAACCGATGTACTTATCGACGATCAATTAGTCAGAGATTACGGCTCGTATTTTAGAGCCGATGTGCTCGGACTTAAACCAGGGCAATACACCTTAAGTGTCGCCGCAGTGATAGATGATATAGAAAGCGAAAAAACAATATCGGAAACTATAACTGTTAAACCACACGACCGGACTGGATTTTCATTTTCGAATGGGAGAGTGCCAGGCGCTTACAAGCAAGATGGCACGCCTAAAGACCAGGCCGTTATTTTATACATTACCGAAAACACTAAAAACACCATTACGTTAGAGGTAACAGGAGCAAATAACAATCCGTGTGTGGGATTGCAAAACATACTAGAAGGTTTTAAAAAAGGGAAAGACGCACGCCCGTTAATTATTAGAGCCATTGGTCAGATTACAGATTTAGAGTACATGGATAAAGGTGATATTGTTATAGAGAATAATAACTTAGCAACAAGTTACATTACTTTTGAAGGTGTTGGCAATGACGCCGTTGCCGATGGCTGGGGCATACGCATTAAAAATGCATCAAATATTGAGGTTAGAAATCTGGCTACCATGAATACCGATAGCAACGAGGGCGATAATATAGGTTTACAACAAGATAACGAATATATCTGGATTCATCATTGCGATTTTTTTTATGGCGATGCTGGAAGCGATTCCGACCAAGCAAAAGGCGATGGTGCCTTAGACTGTAAGCGCTCTACATATGTTACCTTTTCGTACAATCACTTTTGGGATACAGGAAAATCTAATCTGTTAGGCTTAAGCGAAAATACTACCGAAGGCCTGTATATTACCTATCATCACAACTGGTACGATCATTCCGATTCTCGCCATCCGCGTGTTCGGTTTTATTCGGCTCACGTTTACAACAATTACTACGATGGTAATGCGAAATACGGTGTAGGGGCAACGCTAGGTTCATCGGTATTTGTAGAATCCAATTATTTCAGAAATTGTAAATATCCTATTTTAACGTCTATGCAAGGTAGCGATGTTTACAACGAAACCACAGGTGCTAACGACTATGGCAATATGCCCACGTTTTCGAAAGAAGATGGTGGCAGCATTAAAGTTTTTAATAATGTAATTCTAGATGCAAAACGATTTGTCGCTTATGGCGATCCTAATTTTCCTAATTCAACAGTAGATTTTGATGGCGTTGTTGTAGAAAACAGAAACGACAACATAGCAAATTCGATCCATTCCAATTACGGTAACAACACCTATAACAATTTCGACACAGATACAGCAATACTGTATAATTACACTGCAGACACGCCAGAAGAAGCAAAAACTAAAGTCATGACTTATTCGGGCAGAATGTTTGGCGGTGATTTTAAATGGGAATTTAATAACGCTGTTGATGACACAGATTCTGATGTTAACCAAGGACTAAAATCAGCTTTAAAAAATTATAAAACAACATTAGTCGCTATACAAAACGATGGTGAAAATTCTGGAAATGATGATGATGATGACAATCCAGACCAAGAAATTATTGAAGGCGATGTGGTTCATAATTTTACACTTTCTGGATTAGAAAGTTCGTATTTTGATATCTCTGGAAATTTATCCGATTCAAAAGGTACAGTTACTTATGGCGATTTAACCTTAACACAATGCTTAAAAATTGAATCTAGTACAACTATTAAATTCACTACCGATAACGCATCAATACTTACTCTAGTTTTTAATGAAGATTTTAATAAAACCATAGCGGTTAACGGAGAAAAGTACAGCGCAACACAAGGCATTTTATCTATTGATTTACCCGAAGGAGTGCATGAAATTACAAAAGGAGACGTGGCCAATTTGTATTATATGAGTGTAACTCATAAAGCCTTAAATATTGAAAAGTTACAACACACAGAATTTAAAGTGTATCCTAACCCAACAACATCGGTTTTACATATAACTCCAACTTTACCCATAAATAGCATTAAGGTGTTCAGTTTAGAAGGTAGGCTAATTAAAACTTTCAGAAATGAATATGGCTCTATAGATATATCCGATATAAAACCCGGAAGTTATTTATTATCCATCGCACATAGTAAAGGAACTACAAGTAAAATTTTTGTCAAACAATAAATATATTTTACAGGTAGATAGGCTGTTTTTTTATAGTATTAAGGTGTTTTTGCTAACCATTGTATCGCATTATTTATCAACGTCCTATAATTTGTGTTTTCGTATGCTTGATGGTCATGGCCTAGCTGAATAAATACAATCGGAGCATTGCCATAAGTATGGGTCCAGGCAATTACTTTTTCGCTCTCGGGATGCGTCGTGCTAAGAATTGGTGTAACGTTGTTGTGTCGTTTAAATTTATTATACACCTCATCTAAAATGACGAAATCGTTCATATTATAAGTTATGGGGTGGTTTCGATTTATAATTTGCACAGGAATCTGTTCGTCGTGTTTGTAGGTAGATGGTATAACGCTTAGGCTGTCTTTGCCTTTTTTGGCGTGATAATATTTGCCGCCAACTATATGTTCGTAAGTAGGCCAATCTTGATAACACACCAAAGCGTGATGTAAAAACAACATCGGCTTCCCTTGTTCGAGTAAATTTAAAAATGCTTCTTTTTGTATTTCGGAAATGTGTTGCGATACATTATAAAATACTAATACATCATAAGTTGAAATATCTGGATTTTTAAAATCCGTCGTGCCATCTGCATTAAAATATTCCGTAAATGTAATGTCTTTTAAACTTTCAAACATGTCGATGAATTGATCACGTTCAAACTTTTTACCTCCAGTAAACACCATCGCATTCGGCAACTCTTGCGCTTGAATAATGTTAATTACAAAAAATATTAAAAAACTAATTTTCAATTTCATATACCAAAATATTTAAAGTATCAATTCATTATAAACCTAGATAAGGCAAATGCTTAATCTTATGATATTGCAAAGCACAACGTATACAGTCTTTAAGTGCTACTTCGGGCAAATTTTCGTGTAATGTAAATTGGATTGCACGATTACCTTCAAAATTAAAAACATCTTTATAAATCACTTTAAATGTAGGAATCAATTTACTAGTGCACTGCACATACAATCCAAAAACATCGGGTTGTTTAGCATGCCAGGCCAATCGTAAGGTACTACCTTTTGGGGCTAGATAACTGGGCTCGTTCCATTTTAAAGTTTCTTTTAAAGCAGATATTTTTTCAGCTTCGGCGACTTCAAACACTAAACGTCTCAAATATAAAAGCTTATTTTTAAATGGTTCTGGATAGGTGTTAAATACAGCCTCAACATCTTGAGGCAGGCTTGGATATTTCATAACCATTATTTAATTGGTTTTAGTAAAATGATAGTCCCACATAAGGGACCTATAGCCAACAAGATAAACAAAAAAGGCATAGTAATATCGTTTTGCAAACTATTGATTAATTGTATACTTATAATGGTAATACCAAACCCAATACAATTAACCAGAGTTAAGGCACTTCCTTTAAGGTTGTCATCTGCATTTTGAGCAACTAAGGTCGAAAATAGTGGCGAATCGGCTACAACCACAATGCCCCAAAACAATAAGAACCCTATAAAAAAAGGTTGAGGCAAATAAAATAGTAGCGAGGAAAGTAAACAGCAAACCCCAGAAAGCATTAAGGCTGAAGTTGCCACACGCTTCGTTCCCCAATTTATCGATAAACACCCGCTTAATACACAACCTAAAGCACCGCTTGCAATAATAAAAAATGATACTAAAGGTATGTTGAAAGTCGCATTTGGATGAAGCGTGAGATATGTCTTTAAAATATGCGGAACAAATGCCCAGAAGGCATACAGTTCCCACATATGGCCAAAATACCCAAAGGCTGCTTTACGAAACGCTTGCTTGTTAAATATTTTAAAACAGCTTGAAAAGTCGAGTGAGGTATTTGCAGTTCTGTACGGGCCATCTGGAACAAATAACAGCATAAATACGCCTCCTAGAATGGCTAAAATAGAAGTAAAAATAATTACTGACGACCAAGAAAAGCTAGTAGTAATACTTTTTACTACATGCGGAAATGCTGTACCCAATACCAATGCGCCAACCAAAAAACCTAAAGATTGCCCGAGCCCCGATTGATAATAATCGGTGGCTATTTTCATGCCTACAGGATAAATTCCAGCTAAGAAAAACCCCGTTAGCGCTCTTAAAACAAGTAAACTAACAAGGTTTTGTTGCCCTATGGTAATACCTAAATTGCATAATGCCCCCAAAAGAGCACATACAAAAAACACTTTTGAAGGCGAAAATCTATCGGTTATTAAAAATATGGCAAAAACTAAAGTCCCTAAAATAAATCCGAATTGCACTGCCGATGTCGTATGTCCTAATGCATTGTTATTAATACCTAAATGGTTTACCAAATCGCCCATTACCGCATTACCCGCAAACCACAACGAGGTACAACAAAATTGCGCAAGAACAATTACAGGTAAAATACGTGCTTTAGGCATTAAAACATTTATGAATTACAAATTAGTAAGCTGCGCTAAGTGCGCAAGACACTAATATAATTAAATGAAAACACCTAACTCTTATTTGTTTAATGAATTAAAACAACTTATAGCCAAATATTAGCGATACCGTATTATATTCTGAAGAATAGATACTGTTTTTAGATAATAAATCTCTATCGGTTTGATATCTTACAGCCAGGCTATAACGATCCATTAATTGGTACCCCATGCCAAATCCAAAATTATAACCAGAATTTAAATTAACCTGAGGTGCAGTGATACTAGATCCATCAACTCTTCTAAAGTCAATTTCCGAACTAAAATTAATGTCAAGAACAAATGCTGCATCTACAAATAATTTAGATTTAGGGCTAAGATATATGCCATAACGCAGTCCTAAAGGCACTTCAACCGATTTGTAGTCAATATGGGTTATTTGTTTTCCTCCTTCAGTATGTGTAGACTCATTTTCTCCGGTCGATTTAAAATACTGATATGTTGGCTCTACAAACACACTCCATTTATTGTTATTAAAAGGCAAAACAAACTCGGCTTCTAAACCTAATCCAAAAGTGCTTTTATCATCAAAGTCGGTTGTTTGTTGTGGTCTCGCTAAAGCATTTAACATACTAAACGAACTAAAGTTAAGTCTTGGCCGTATAGACAAATTAAACCAATCGTAAGCCACATTCTTTTTGTAGGCTGTGCCCGTATTACCACCAACACAAGTATTATATTTTTCGAAGAAATCGATTAATTCTTTTTCAGCATAACGCAAATGTTCGATGTAGGATTGCTTAATGGAATTACATTTAAGATTGTTAAAAAGTTGTTGCCTGTAAAAGTTATTTTCAGCTATTTTATTAGAATCCATGAATGTATTCTTTACACGATAATTTTTATGGATTAAAGGCTCTATAGTACCATCGGGCAATGTAAAAAAGTACCGACTAAGATTACCGTTTTCATACTGGTATAGGGTAGAAGCTCCTACAAACAAAACTTCTAAAAAGACTTCTTTTTCTTCAAAATCAGGATTTCTGTCAAACGTTAAAAGTGCAGTACTATTGCTCGACATGTCTATAGATACTGTTTTCTTTATATAAGAATGATTATTAACGCTAAATGCATTTACCTCTTTCAGGCTTAATGTTTTTGGCGTGTCTGTTTCATTTAATTTATAAGTGAAACTAGAAGGGTTGTCTTTCCAATCTAAATTTTTAATTAAACACGGTATAGTGTCGTTAGAATTGGTAACATAAAATCCGTTTTCGAAATCGATTTGAGCAATAGTTTGTTGCGATACACTTAAACATATAAGTAAACTCAACAAGCGAAGAAACTTGTTCATTGTAGGTTGGTTGGGGTTAGTTTTAAAATTATAGTTAGTTGTTTTTCAATAATTGAAAGCGGAAATATAATACTTTTTGTTAAAGATTTTACACGATATTTCTTACTAAATCTTAATAGCGCTTTAAATTATTGATTACCAAAACATTAATTTGTTATGAAAAACGAGACCATTTTAAAAGATATCATTTTCATCGCATTAACTCAAGCTATAGTTTCTCTATTATTGAGACATACTACATCAAACAGACAATGAAAGACTATTAACTTTTAAAAAGCCTCGTTTTTTATTGAAGATACAACAACGCTTATTTAACTAAGTATGCCTTTAGTCTTTGCTCCCATAATTGTATTAAATCTAATTCGCCCGAAATTAAGGCATCGTCATTGGTATCGTAAAAGCACCAAAGGCTAATTTCGTTTCCTACTTTTGGCTTAAAACATAACTCTAAACGTTCGATTGCAGAGCCACTATCGGTTTTATTTTTCTTGGGTCTGCGGGTTATTATCATACTACAACTAGCAATATCTTCTAAATTTAAAGCCTGTTCTATCACTGTGTCGTCTAATTTTTTATAAAAGAACGCCATGTTCTTAGAATCATCTATACCGATAGCCATACGACTACAAGTACCGTAACTTGTTATAGTACTATTATATTTTGCAGCAATAGCACTTAAGGCTTGAAAGCTTGTTTTTTGTCTTTTATTTCTACCTATTGCAGTGGCTACAAAAGGCATAGCGCATAGGGTGGTACAAGTACCACCTATTAAAAGGGTTCCTAAATCCATAATGTTTAAGTGTAAAATGTTAATACAGTGTATCGTAAAATAGATACACCTAAATTTTTGATAATTGTAAAAATGACCAAATGGTCTCGGAATAATACACTCCAGAATTACCAGAAATAATGGAAAGGAAAAATAATATCGGTATTGCGTTTACTTATTAATACCTGCTTAGTATTAGCGATATAATGTTTAAAACGCAGATGTAAAATGTTATTATAAGAAGCATGCAGGGCATAGAATGTAGGATGTACATGTTTATATTCGGCTTGCCCATTTACGGTATTGCTGTATGAAATAACTGTTTGGTCTTCGGCTAAATGACCAAACCATATTTTGTTAATTGCCGAAACATACGATGTATTATCGCTGGTAGAATCATCATAAAACCTAGCTTGCTCAGTACGTGTAGTTGTACTTACCATAGCCAGCGCAAAGCTATAAATAGCCGCTAGAAGTATAAAACCGTAAATATGATGCTTTTGTTTCACCTTACAAATATAATTGGAAATTGCATCTAAAATCATAACAAGCTCATAAAAATTAAGGTTCATGCTTACCAATTGTGTTTCAAAACAAAAGACTACCTGAATTGCTCATGTATTTGCAACTCAGATAGTCTTTAATAGTAAGTGCTAATTAAATCTGTTCTTATATTAAGAGCGGATATCTTCTATGGTTCTAATCTTGGTTAGACCTTCTTCAATTTTGTTTTTCTGCGATTCTAAAATCGCTTTTGTACTCATGGGTAAACTGGTTTCGTTAATAATTTCCTGATATTCTTCAACCGAAGCCTTTTCCCCACGGATGGCTTCTTTTAGCATCATATCTTCATTATCCGAAGAAAATGCAGCCTTAATATCCATCCAAGTACGGTGCGCTGCTCCAGCAAAACTTCCGCCTTTATCCGGTGTTTGTCCGTAGGCTTCCAATTCACGTTTTAACTCATGCCCAAAGGCATAACGTTCTTGAGATTTACGTTTAAAATAATTTTTAAGAGCAGATTCATTTACATGCTCTGCAGCTTTGGTAAATCCTTTTTCTGCATCGTATGTCTTTTCTAATAAATCGTTTAACTTGCTACCAACCTTATCTGTGTATGTGTTCATGATTTCTAATTTTTGATTAATACTTGTTGTTTGTTAAGATGTTTTATGGTTTTCATCTGAAACAAATTTAACACGATAGTAATCAATACATTGGTGCAATCGGTTTTAAAATTAACCGATATCACTTTTATAAACATACCGTAAAGAGGAGGGAAGTGGTTGGTACCAGACTCAGGTATTAACTTCCTGCTAAGGGCGAACCAAAAACACCGACAGCCAGTTCCAGCCAAATCAATACAAACACTACAAGCGTTGCGGCTATCAATAGTATTTTACGCTGTTTACTTTTTGTAGTTCGGTATATTACATTTGCTGTAATGCCCGTAACACTTAATAATATAGCAGCAACTAAAAAATCGAAAGGCGACCAATTTACTTGTTGACTAAATTGCATGGCTATTAAAGGAATTAGCAAAATCCCGAATACGCCACAAAGAATGTACTGTATGTGCTTGTGTAGTGTAACCATAACTAAACGATTTAAAAACGTTACAATCAAATTTACATAAAAAAGCACATTAAAACAATCTCATTTTAAATCGTATTAAATAGGGAAGGTGGCACCAAAAGCGATTGCACCAAGTACCTGTTTAAGATCGGGTTGCATATAATACGAGAGCGCCAAATTATAATTATGGTTAGGCCCTATACCAACGCCCAAAGTTATAGGAAAATGTACGGCCAAACCACCGCGATCTATATTATCGTAAAGCGTATAGGTTTTAAAACTTCCTATAGATGTACCAATACCACCTTCTAAATATGGTGCAAACCACGGAATTGGAATCTTTAATCGTGCTTTGCCTCCTAAAAGCATGGCTTTAGTTGTTGTTTCGTAATCGGTTGGATAGCCATTTTCATCTTCGCCAGAAGCGTATGTTAAAATGATACCGGCGTAAGGTCTTAAGTCTATCCATTTCGAAACAGTTAAAACATAATCTCCTTTAAGGTAAAACCCGGTGCAATCTGAAATTGGTACATCATCGTAAGGAAAACTAACTCCAATTCCAATCGAAGCGTCTATAGATTTTTGTTTTATAAGTTGGGCATTAATTTGAGATGATACAAAACTCAAAAATACAAATAAGGTAATTTTTTTCATGTTAGGTTTAAGGGTAGAATAACAAATATGCTATTTTAATTGGGGTTGTTAATTTTGAAATTTTTACGGCAAAACTAAACTTATATTTAAAATATAAAAGTTATTTGTTTGCTATTTAAAAGGCGTTTAAAGCATTTTTTATGCCTTATTTAATCCTGAATTTGAAACTAAAAACCTAACAAACTGTAAATTAAAGACGTAACTTTTTTATAAAATAAATGTTTAATATTCGCTAACCGAACCCCAATTTTCGCCTGTTTTAATTCGGTGCAATTGCATTTCGGAAATACCAAACTGTTTGGCAATCATTTTAAGACGTGTTCTACGGTTTGGATCGTTAATTTTTCGTTTTATCAGCTTAACTTTAGTTTCGGTAAGTTTAGAATACGTTCTTTTATGGGTTTTCCTTTTGTATTCCGGATTGTTAAACTGATGCGCTTCTTTTTCTTTTTTCGTCACCCATTTTAAATTTTCAACGCGATTATCGGTTTTATCGTAATTTAAGTGAATCACATAAACACCCTCATGTTGTTCTAAAAAATGTTGCGCCACAAGTTTATGCACATATCTGCTCGTCCATTTGCGCTTTTGCTTAAAATTCAGGCGTAAGACTTGATAACCGTTCACGAAAGAGGGGTTAGGAATAAATTCTTCGTCATCTTTACAATTTAAAATTCTTCCGTAGTTCGAAATTTTAAAGGTCTCTTTTTCAGCTATTTTATCGTCAAACTGAATATCTTTCCATTTTTCGTTCCAATAGTTTCGTATCATGTCCAGATTTTTTGGTAAAGTTACTAGAATTGCACCTAACATTAAAATATATGCTTTTAATTGGATTATAAAGAAACGTTAAAACGCCTCATTATTTTTAATCCACATATTTTGAGTTATTATTTAAATGAATAACACACGCTGTTGTAATACTTAATCACTAAGTTGCTGTTTATTAAAACCGAACACAATGCAACTGTTATTATTTTTTATATTACAATTACCCATAGGAACTCCAAATCCAGACGATAATGAGGCTTTAGATTTTTCAGATCCGTTTGATGTTATCGTGTTTATTATTTTACCAATTGTTTTAGTAGGCTTATACATGCTATGGCGAAAACGAAAACACCAGGACAAATAGCTTTAGTGCTATTAAGTGTAAAATTCTGGAATATTTTCTAATCGCTGAGAATCGCGTATTTGAAAATTTCTTGACGATTGTCCAGAATATTAAAAATACAGCATGTCTTAAATTCCGACATTACAATCACTATTTTATTAGTATGTAGAACGGAGATGCAGCAACACATGCTTTTTTGTAATTTATTTACATAAAACTGAAATGAAACACTGAAGTAGTGGCATTAGAAATATTCTATTTTACATAATATAAATTATAGTACAAATGTTCATTATGTTGTTTAAGTCATTGTTTCCATTTGATAGCTATAATGTAGTATTATGTAAAATATCCCAGAAGCATTCGTTTTCATAAGAATAATTGGAACTTGGGTCATTAAACTAATAAGCGGTTTGCTTCGCAGAGTTTTTTAAAACATTTGTATCTATAATTAGCCGTTATGTAAAATAGCCACTGCCAAACGCTCGATTGCTTTTATAAAATCAAATTGCTTAATGCAATTTATTTATAACACAATTATCCAACGCTTGCCAGCGCCAAAATAAAAGCTAACCTTTTTACTCTTATTATAAATCGCGTATATGATAAAATGTGCGTAATAAAAAAATTTACGAGATTCTCGTGGATTGCCACAAGAGCATAAATTTTAAAAAAAATAAAATTCTATGCACTTGTTAAATTTAGAACTTCAATCAATCCTTTTTTAATGTTTCATTATCTTTTGTCTTGAAACAAAAGAAACAAAAATTCAAGGCTGCATATAATTTTGGAAACAATTAACGGCTCATTCACTATATTTTAGGAAACATTGTAACTGGTAAACATTGCTTTGAAAACAATTGTATAATAGAAACTCTTAAGAAACTGTATTACTAAACCCCTAAAATATACACGCTCATTTCTCCTATTGTTTTGACCAAAATTTTATGAGGCCAAGTTTAACATCAAGATTCTATTTTACATATTAACCGGAAAATGAATATAGCTATCAGTATACCATTTAATTTTTAAAGGCTCTTCAGCATCTTTAATGCTTTCTTCACTCACATCTTTTCCTGTACCAAAGTTTATTTGTGAAAAAGGGTGTTTAATCCCATTTATAATAACAACAATTCTGCTTCCTTTTTTAATTTTTCGACTAGTCATTCTAAAATTTTGAATGGGTATTGAGGTCTTTTTATTTGGAGTTAATAAGTTTCTATTTTCGATATCCATAGACATACTTGCTCTTGTTGTAAACGGCAGTGTCAAACTAAAAAAGGTTCCGTCAGCCGTTTGCTCGTAAAGTAAAACATTACAATCAAAATCTTTTTTATTGATGGACACATTTAGAACCCCACTTACAGAACCACTAAGTTCTATATCTTCATCAAAGGGTTCTGTGGCAAATGAGAATCCTTGACCAACGGTTAAAGTTTCTGATATAATATTACGATTTCCACTTAAATTCCAAGAAAATTGGCTACGATCAGAAAAATCAATCTCTTGTTCTATATAACTTGTTGCATCAGAAATATTAGATAAACTAAAGTGGTCATTTACCCCTAAATTTCCTGTATTATAGGTTGAATTAAACACTACACCAGAACGATGTTTACTCAAATATACCCTTAAGGTATCAGCAGCAACTTTATCGAGTGAAGATACATGTTTCCAAGTATTTGAACCCATCACTTGATAATTGATCTTGTCCTTTAACAAAGCCGGTTTAGCAGCTCCTTTAAAAATGTAGTCGAACCAGTCAAAAATTATATTCTTAATATTTATCTGTGCTACAGGGTCAATGGTATAACCCAATATGTTCTTTTCAGGAAGTTCTTGCGCTCCAAAATGTGAATAAGGTCCTATCAAAAGATAATGCTCTGCAGTTGTATTGAATTGATAATGCGATTTAAAATAGTGCATTGTACCAAACTGCCCACCATCATAATATCCTGTAGTACTTAAAATGGGGATATTAATTTTAGAAAAATCCTCTTTATACAGTGTCATATTTTTCCAATAATCATCAAATGTTGGATGCTCTAATTTTTCATTGAATCCTGGATTTGGTGTACCATCTAAACTATCCAAATTCTTATAAGCCACTCCTTTTTTATACCAATCGAAATACAAATCATTCCAACGTTTTCCATTATAATAAGAAACGGTATCAAGTGTTTTGTTATTCGTTACATAATGCCACCAAGGATAATGAAAGTTAAAATAAACGCCATTTTCCATAGGTTCAGCAATACCTGGAGCCGCAGCAACAGATGGTACAATAGTTTTTAACGCTGGATGTACTTTTTCTTTCATAGAAGCCCACTGAACAAAACCTACATAACTACCTCCATACATTCCAACTTCATCATTGCTCCACTTCTGCTCTGTAATCCAATCAATAACATCGTACACATCGTTACCTTCATGAATATATGGCGTTATTTCATCTGGACTTAAGTTTTTACCTCTTGTATACGATACAACACCTACATATCCCTTATCTGCTGCTTCATAAGCTTTATTGATATCATCTTTACGAGTATATATTGTATGAAATAATATAGCTGGTTGTGGTTCTTTTACAGCTTTATTTCTAACTATTATTGCAGATAATTTAGCACCATCTCTGGTTGTAATTTGAATAGAATCTTGAACCAAATACTTTTTACCTTCTTTGCTAGTGGTTCTTGGCTCTTGCTCTACTTCTTTTATAAAATTACAAGAAACTAACGCTACTAACAGCATGAAAAATGTGACCTTTAATATTTGTATGGATTTCATTTTAATGATTGCTTTATTTTGAATATTCAATTAATTCCTCGGTATAAGAAAAGCCGTCTTGAACTTGAGTCATTTTTATAAAATTCTTAATTTCTGGAGCATACAACCAAACTTCATCCGTTTTGGCACTATAACCTCTTGAATTTGAAATGGTTCCTTTGTACTCAATAGTGTAGGCCATAAAAGTCCCTGCTGCGACTGTTTCTTCTTTAAAGGATAGGACTTCTACATCCTGATTTTGTTTACCTGTAGTACCATCTTGACTGGTCCAGTCTTTTTCATATATCCACTTTTTACCGACTTCCAAAGGCCATTTATATTTTGGTGTGTCACTTTTTTCAGGCTTTACAATTTCAGACACCAAAACGGTATCGTTATCTATGGTCATTCCTAATGCTCCATTAAAACCAACAATTTTTTTGGTATCAGTTCCATCCGATCTTACTTCGCCTTCATCAGTAATACCTTTGTATTTCCACACCCATTTCTCTCCTATTGTATAATCAGTTAATACGGGTTGTTTAGTAACGGTTGTTTCTGGATTACTTTTGCAAGATGCCAAAAAAGATATTGCTAAAATCAATACTAATTTTGCAATGTAATTTAGAACTGTAATAATTTTCATAATAGTAGTTTTAATGATTTATGATACAAATTAAAGGCAGTTAATTGTATCAAAAAACAAAAAGTACAGGAGCGTAAATAAATGCAAATGAACGTTAGAAAACTGAACGATTATTTCTTTATAAACTATTCCAGTTTTTAAATCTTACCGATTGCCTGCTAGATACTTCTACTTTTTCTCCAGTAGTTAATATAATTTGTAATTTATTATTGAAATATGGATGAATCTCTTTGATGTAATTAATGTTAATCATTTGACTTCGATTAACTCGGAAAAAAACTTTAGGGTCTAATTTTTCTGCTAATAAATTTAAAGAACGCTTTATCATCGCTTTATTAGAACCAAAATAAAGCCGTGCGTAATTTTCTAAAGATTCAATAAAATGAATATCCGTTAGCGGAATAAAATGACATTTATCACCATCTTTTATAAATATCTTTTGATGCATTGGTAAGGTTGTTGGCTCAATTTTTACTCTTTTAGATAATTCTTCCTTTACCTTTTCAATAGTTTTAGAAAAGCGCTCGTCTCTCAAAGGCTTTACTAAATAATCTAAAGCATTCATCTCAAAAGCTTTTACAGCATATTGATCATAAGCAGTTGTAAAAACAACGTCAGGTACATTTGTTAATTCCTCCAATAAATCAAATCCAGATTTACCAGGCATATGAATATCCAAAAATAAAATATCTGGTTGTAATTCTTCAATTAAAGATATGGCCTCATCTACATGACTTGCTTCACCAATAACTTCAAACTCTTGATGTTTTTCTAATGCACGTTTTACTTCTTCTCTCGCTAAACGTTCGTCATCAATGATTATGGTTTTATATCTTTTCATCTTCTATATGCATTGGAATTACTATTTCTGCAACTATACAGTCATTTTCTTTCGCTGTTAAACTAAAAACAGCCTTACCTTTATATTGAATTTCTAGGCGTTTTTTTAAGTTTTTTAAACCTAATCCAACACTTTTATGTTGGTTAATTACTCCAGGATTCTCAACTGTAATATAAATATCACCTTCCTGTTTATAAATTTTCAAGAAAACAACACCACCCCCAACTTTTAAGTCAATTCCATGTTTAATGGCATTTTCAACTAACAACTGAATACTTAATGTGGGAATCTTATAATTAATGAGGTCATCGTCAATATTGGTTTTTAGTTGCAGTCGTTCTTCAAAACGCATTTTTTCTAATTCAATATAATCATAAACTAAAGCAAGTTCATTTTTAATAGATATTAAACCTTTGTCTTTTTCATATAATGATGAACGCAATAAATCTGATAATAAATCAATTGCTCTTCTTGCAACGTTAGGATTTTCGATTACCAATGATTTAATAGAGTTTAAGGAGTTGAATAAGAAATGTGGATTTAATTGAGCCGATAAATTATCTAATTGGGCTTGTTTAGCTATTAAAGATAATTGAGCATTTTCTTTAGCCGTAACAACTTCTTTTTGATAGTAATGATACAAGTGATATGCCAATACCCAAATAGACATTAGTCGAAGTCCTGTAAGTAAAATTGGATCCCAGTATATGATGGCTTCAAAGAAATTTTTATCCTCGCCTGCAATAAAAGTCCAGTACACATACCATTTTAAATTGTTTATTAATACATATAAAACAGCTAATAAAATTATAGTAGGTACTAAACGGGTTAGTAATTTTTTTATGGGTAAACTACTCCATTTTGCTTTTAAGGCAAATCGCCTGTACATATGTGTTAAAAATATTCCTATCGAAATGTCTAATACATAATTTAACAACGTATAAAAAATGCCGTAATTATCTCTTGTATATACTGTATAAGCCCAATAAACTGAAACGATACTCCATCCAATTAATTGACATTTCCAATATAGAGATATCCTTGTTTTACTATTATTTATTTTATTGTTGATATCCATTCTTAAGCAAAGCAACGAAATACTTTTAAATAGTGAAAGGAAAAGTACAGGAACGTAACATTTGAGGTTTAAGTGTTAATTATAAAAACTATATTCCATTCCACACACATTATACTTCCCTCCTACGTCGTTTAGCATAAAAAGTGTTCCATTAACATCGTAAAAGAAACTTTGGAAATAAATTTTTTCAAGAATCTGTAGTAACAACTTTCGCTTTTATCCAAAGCTCAAGTTACATAACGCAGAACATTATAGAACAAAAATATAATATGATTAAAACGGCGAATAGAACTACAACTTAATTTAATTTATGTAACAGCTGTTTTACGACATATTGTTCATCAACAATATAATTTATCTTATCCATTACAACATCCTCAAATAATAAGTGTTCAAAAAACATTAAAACTAAAACAATCATAGTATATTTATGGTTTTAACAATTAAATCGTTAATACTGTATTTAAAACGCAGTGTTAGCACCAAAAACAAATCAACTTTATAACTAATTACATTTAACCAATGCTATGAAAACAATTTCAACTTTTATGTGTGTATGCATATATTTTATTCTGGGCACGGCACAACATCATGCACAAGCCGTACTCATTAAACACGGTTCGGGGAGTTCATCGCAAACGGTAGACCTCGGTACGCCTATAGAGAACTTTTACTATAACTGGGAAAATGCCACAACGGTAACTGTTACGGGTTTACCCAACGGGATAAACGCCGATATAGAAAACGAACAAAGCAAAGTGAGTTTTAGTGGCGTACCTACAGAAACTGGCGTGTTTAAATATACAATTACTACGGTTGGTGGTACTCCCGATGCCGAAAAATCGGCCACGATTACCGTAAACGAAGCAAGTACAACCGACCTTACTCCTGCTTTTCCGACAGCCGAAGGACATGGTAAATACACTACAGGTGGTCGCGGCGGTAAAGTAATTTATGTAACCAACTTAAACGATTCTGGTACGGGCAGTTTAAGAGCGGCCGTTACAACGAGCGGCCCGAGAATTGTTGTGTTTAAAGTATCGGGAACCATTGCCTTGCAATCGCGATTAAGCATTAACAGAGACGACATTACCATAGCAGGACAAACGGCTCCTGGCGATGGTATTTGTTTGAAAAATTACTCGGTAGAAATTAGCGCCAATAATGTTATTGTAAGGTATTTAAGATTTAGAATGGGCGACGAAATGCAAACCGAAGACGATGCTTTTAAAGGCAGAAACCGAAGCAATATTATTATAGACCATTGTTCTATGAGCTGGGGTACCGACGAGTGCGCATCGTTTTACGACAACACCAATTTTACCATGCAATGGTGTGTACTTTCAGAAAGTCTTCGTAACTCGGTTCACGAAAAAGGCAAACACGGCTACGGTGGTATTTGGGGCGGTAAAGGCGCAACGTTTCATCATAATTTGTTAGCGCATCACGACAGCAGAAATCCACGTTTTAATGGTAGCCGCTACTCTAACCAAGCCGATTTAGAATTGGTAGATTTCAGAAATAACGTGCTTTATAATTGGGGCGGCAATAGTGGTTATGCTGGTGAAGGTGGACGCTACAATATGGTAAACAATTATTACAAACCAGGACCAGCCACGAAATCTGGAGTACGCGATCGTATTTTCGAACCCTATGCCGATAATGGTGGCAATTCGCAAGCTGCAGGTATCTGGGGAACGTTTTATGTTGATGGAAATTATGTGAACGAAAGTACTACCGTTACCAACGATAACTGGCAAGGTATAGACCCGAATCCGTCTTCTAAAAGTAAAGACGAGTTGAAGTCCACTACTCCTTTTGAAGCTCAAAATATACCAACCGATGCTTCGCAAGATGCGTACACCAAAGTATTAAATTACGTAGGGGCTTGCTTGGTGCGCGACAACGTTGATGCACGTATTGTTGAAGAAGTAACCAACGGCACTTATACCTATACGGGCTCTAACGGAAGTACCAACGGATTGATAGATTCGCAAGCCGATGTTAATGGTTGGCCAACATACAACAGCACCGAAGCGCCAACAGATACCGATGGCGACGGCATGCCAGACGATTGGGAAACTAGCAACGGTTTAAACAGTAACGATGCTACAGATGGCATAACCTACACCTTAAGCGATATGTACACTAATGTAGAGGTTTACCTTAATAGTATTGTCGAGCACATTAGCGATAAGTTGTTAAGTGTTAATACTATAAACAATGACATTACATTTAAAATCAAGTTATTTCCTAATCCTGTTACCACACAGTTACATCTACAAACTAATATGCCATTGCAAACTATTACAGCTGTATCTGTTTATAATCTATTGGGCAAACGTGTAGCCGTATTACATGCAGACGATCTTAAATCTAACAGCAATACCCTAAGCATACCAACGGCACACTTAAATAATGGGTTATATATTTTAAAAGTACAAACCGCACAATCAACAAAAACCTATAAGTTTATTAAAGAATAAACGCATATAACATTCTTAATTTGACGAAAAGACTGACTTAAAATGATTTAAATCAGTCTTTTTTTTATTGAATGTCTTGAAATTGAATTCGTTTCTAAAACTGAAAATATTTCAAAACCTGTCATTATTACCGATTATAGATCTTGGCTTGATTTTGGCGGCTGTTACACCAGAATATAAAATATATAGCGCATAAAAGTTATGTCTGCTATATTTTATAAACAAAACATATAAATATGAGTCAAGTTAAAGAGAACAACACCGTAAAGGTACACTACACAGGAAAATTAGCGAACGGACAAGTGTTCGATACTTCGGAAGGTCGTGAACCTTTAGAGTTTACTTTAGGACAAGGACAAATGATTCCTGGTTTTGAAAACGGTTTAATCGATATGAAATTAAACGAAAAAAAGACCATTACCTTAACTAAAGATGAAGCTTTTGGTGAGTCTCGTCCAGAATTAATTCAAGAAGTTCCAAAAAATCAATTACCTCCAGAAATACAACCAGAAGTTGGTATGGGCTTAGTATCTAAAGCTCCAGACGGTACAGAACATAATTTAATGATTGTAGATGTTAAAGACGAAAGTATAGTCGTAGACGCCAATCATCCACTTGCCGGCCAAGATGTGGTGTTCGATTTAGAAGTCGTAGACATCAAAGCCTAAAAACAATTTTATAAATAATATGATCCTGATGTTTTAAACAAGCGTTTAAGCATCAGGATTTTTTTATTAAAGTGTGGCTACGTTTTCAGTAAAAAACCTTCTTTTTGTACACGTCATACAGTCTGTACGCGTTAAAAACATCCCATTTTAGCCCCTTATTAAATATTGATTTAATAAAATTTATCATATTATTAGTCAATTCAATAAAACGCTTTGTTATTTCTTTCAAAAAATTAATTTTAACATATTTAATGTAATTAATATTCTAATTTTAGTGGGGTAATTCAATAATCATCAAATGAAATTTTCCCCTATTAGCAGACGCTCTTGGTTAAAACAAGGCGCCTTAACCATGGCTGGTTTGGCCATGATGCCTACCGAAGCATGGTCTCATACTGTTACGCATGCTCAAAAAAACAACCTTACGTTTTTATTTAATACAAACAGTTCTTTTAATGAATTTACACCTCCTAAAGTAGATGACACAACTTTAAAAGCAATATTACGAGCCAACGAAAACCCTTATGGGCCACCTCCCCTTGCCGCTAAAGCGTTTCAGGACGAGGTGTTTTCGGGAAATCGTTATGCTTGGGAAACTTTAAATCAATTAATACAAAACATAGCAGATAAAGAAGGTGTACAAACCGATCAGATTTTAATGGCGCCAGGCTCATCTGATATTTTAGAAAAAGTAGCCATGGTCTTTTTCCAAAAAGGTGGTAATGTCATTAGTGCCGACCCGAGTTACATGTCTTTAATTCATGTATCTGAAGCTGTTGGCGGACACTGGAAATCGTATAAATTACTCCCCGATTCGCAGCACGACCTTAAAGCTATGGAAGCTGGTATAGATAGTAATACCAAATTGATTTATATCTGTAACCCCAACAATCCAACGGGTTCCATTACCAACGCTACCGACTTAAAAGCGTTTTGTAGTCGCGTGTCTACCAAAGTACCAGTATTTGTAGATGAAGCTTATATAGAGCTTTCGGACAATGGTTTAAAAGATAGTATGGTAGATTTAGTAAGTCAGGGTAAAAACGTTATGGTTGCGCGAACATTTTCTAAAATACACGGTATGGCCGGATTACGGATTGGTTATCTAGTAGGCAAAAAAGAAACGATAGCTCAAATTAATGCCATTACCAGAGGAGGGATGGGTATTACAGGACCGTCAGTTATGGCGGCAACAACCAGCTTAAAAGGACAGGATTTTTTAAACATGTCTAAATCTAAAATTGCTGAAGCTAGAGCATACACCACAGCATATCTTAAAAAGAAAAATTACAACTACCTGCCATCGCAAACAAATTTTATCATTTTCGAAATCGATATGGATGGTAAAGATTTTTTAAAAGCCATGTATGGCAAAGGTGTTGGGGTTCGCGCCTTTACGTTTTGGGATAAAAACTGGTGCCGTGTGTCTATGGGTACTATGGAAGAAATGCAATTATTTACAGATGCTTTAGATCAAATACTTTAACTTATGACGGATGCTCACATAAAAGCACTTTCATTTATTGTTTTTATACTTTTAGGAATCATCTTAAAACAAAAGTTTAGCTCGAAAGATGAAGTTAATGGTTTAAAAAAAATCATCTTGCTACTGGCTTTACCAGCAACCATCTTTATTGCTTTATTAAACATAGAATTGCATGCAGATTTACTTTGGTTACCACTATTTGCTTTAGCATTTAATGGCGTTTTGTTTGTTTTAACTCCTGTATTTTTAACCGTATTGGGCATCAATAATACAGCTATACGCAACACATCAAGACTACTTATTCCTTCTTTGGCTCCTGGGCTCTCTTGTTTTCCATTTATTTTAGAATTTTTAGGAACACCTTTTTTAGCTAAAGCCGCAATGGCCGATTTAGGGAATAAGTTTTTCGTGTTGTTTGTACTGTATCTTGTGGCCATTACTTGGTATCGCAAAAATCAGGAATCTGCCCCAGAACCCTTAAAGCACAAATTAAAAGCCTTGGCTAAGGTTATGTTATTAGAACCTGTTAACATCTTCATATTAATCGCTTTATCTTTTGTAGGTTTCGGGATACACATGGAAAATTTACCCCAATTTATTCAACAAAACTTAGAACGCTTAAGCAGCATCATGACGCCTTTAGTGCTTTTATTTATTGGTTTAGCCGTCGTTATTAAAAAAAAGCAAATAGCCCAAGTTTTTTCGCTACTGATGCTGCGTTACGGATTCAGTATTTTGCTTATCGGCAGTATTGCTGCTATAAGTCCTTTTCAAGTACAAGACGATTTGTTGTTAGCTTTAGTTTTTGGTTTAAGCGCTTGTAGTTTTTGGCCCTTTGCACATATTTCCAGCATCGCATCAAAAGAACTGGACATTACTGAAGAGCGACAAACGTTTCATGTAGATTTTGCGTTATCCATTTTAGCCTTATCGTTACCCTTATCGGTTTTATTTATTTTAACCATATTCACAGCCAAATCAACTTTTGTACAACCTGTTAACAGCCTAATATTTGGAGTTATTATTTTAAGTCTTGGTTTACTATTACCCATGTATAATACTATAAAATTATGGCGAAAACTAAAACGCGATGCAGCGACTCCACAAGATTTTAAGGACTTAATATCTCATCTATTTCAATTTCAAAAATAATTTTTTTGAAGTACGCCATTCCGTTTTAACAGATATAACTCCTATCTTTGGTGCATAATTTTAAAGTCTTATGGCCCTAGAAATTCGAGATGTTCAAGTGATGCGTTATATCACTCCTTTACGCGAAGGTGGCTCCTTACCTGCGATTGCTGAAGCCGACGACGGGTTTAATTATGTCGTAAAATTTAAAGGCGCTGGTCATGGCCCCAAAGGATTGATATCGGAATTTTTGGGTTGTGAGATTGCGCGAGCACTCGGTTTATTAGTGCCTGAAATTGTATTTGCAGATTTAGATGAAGCTTTTGGTCGTACAGAAGGCGATGAAGAAATTCAGGATTTACTAAAATGGAGTCAAGGTAGGAATATTGGCCTACACTATTTGTCTGGTGCCGTAAATTTCGATCCTGTTGTAACTACAGTTAACGAAACTCTAGCTTCTAAAATCGTGTGGCTAGATGCTTTTATAACGAATATAGACCGTACCGCTAGAAATACCAATATGCTCATTTGGAATAAAGAACTTTGGTTAATAGACCACGGTGCTTCATTTTATTTTCAGCATACTTGGAAGGATATCGATAAAGCAGCCAAAACGCCTTTCAACTTAATAAAAGATCATGTGTTGTTACCTCAAGCCACACAACTTGAAACGGTTAACAACCATTTTAAAACCGTGTTAACACCAGATTTTTTTAAAACTTTGGTCGATTTAATTCCTGAATCTTGGTTGATTTGGGATGGTTTTCTGGAAACTCCAGAAGATTTTAAAAAAGGATATTTAGAGTTTTTAACCACGCGTTTAGCACATTCAGAAATTTTTACAAACGAAGCCATACATGCCAGAAAAACTACTATATGAATATGCCATAATTAGGTATGTGCCGCAAGTAGAACGCGAAGAGTTTTTAAATCTTGGCGTTATTTTATTTTGCAAGCAACACAAGTGTATTAAAATCGATTTTAATATCGATATCCAGCGTATTGAAGCCTTTAGCAAAGTGGCTAATCTTAGCGTTTTACAAGAGCACTTACTTGCTTTTAAGCGTATTGCCGAAGCACAAAACAACAGTGGAGTAATTGGCGCTTTAGATGCCGCCTCGCGATTTAGATGGTTAACCGCTGTAAGGAGTTCGGTGATACAAACATCTAGGCCACACCCAGGGTTTAGCTACGATTTAGATTGTACCCTATCGCAGTTAATGACCACTATGGTGCTTCAAAATTAGCATTATACACACCAAAAAGAGCTTCTAAAGTCTTAGCCCGATATTTAAAAATGTTTTCTAATTTAGGTTTTACCAGTATCGGAAATAACAGTTTGCCTAGCCATCCAAATGGTAATTTAAAATCTACAACGTCTTCCATTTCAACACCGTCAGCGATCTCCTTAATAAAATGTTTATGATGCCATAGTTTATAAGGACCAAACCGTTGTTCGTCTACAAAATATGTTGGCGCATGAACCTGAGTAATCTCGGTAACCCAATGCGTTTTAAACGTTCCAAATGGCTTTACAGTATATTCAATAATTTGTCCGGCAAACATAGGCTTATCGGCACCTAAAATAATCTCGAAATCCATCGTTTTTGGTGTAATTACTTTTAAATTTCGAGGATTCGATAAAAACTCCCAAGCTTGCTCAATAGTAATGGGTAATTTTTGTTTGGCTGCTAAACGATACAATAAGCCCGACGACGTAATTTGCATATCAATGTGTAAGCTTAAGCTTTTAAATGTTTTGTTATTTTTTTGCTCAACGGTTTTGTAATGGAATAATAATAGTCTATCAGTTGCCCATTTTCATCAATCAGATATTTTTGAAAATTCCATTTTACAGAAGAACTTTTTATGCCGTTAATGGTCTTGTCGGTTAACCAAGCGTACAACGGATGCTGATCTTTTCCTTTTACATCTACTTTTTCGGTCATTAAAAATGATACCCCGTAATTGACTTTACAAAATGAAGCAATCTCATCATGTACACCCGGTTCTTGATTTCCAAATTGATTACACGGTACACCTATAACCATTACATTCTCCTTATAAGTATCGTATAAGTTTTGTAAATCTTCATATTGGTTTGTAAAGCCACATTTAGATGCCGTGTTGACTATAAGTAATTTTTTTCCTTTAAAACTCTCCAAATCAATAGGCTCACCTGTAAGGCTATTAATCTTAATATCATAAATAGATTGTTGTGCTGTCATAGTTAATGTCTTTATCCCCTAATATACAATTCCTTTTAAATACTATTAAATTTCGTAAATGCATTATGTTAGATTTAACACGGCGTTAAAGTATTACTAAACACATAAAAAATGAATGTTTATTCTTTTTTTGATTGTAACTTTGCTGCGGATTTATAATTATGATTTCACAAAAGAAAAGCGAAATTAAACGAGCCGCATTAGTTAAAGCTACCATTAGCTTGGTGAATAACCAAGGGTTTCATGCAGCCCCCATGTCTAAAATAGCTAAACTCGCCAATGTATCGCCTGCAACCATTTATTTGTATTTCGAAAATAAGCAGGATCTTATTAATCAGGTATATGTTGAAGTTAAGGCACGGTTTATGGACTATGCGTTTAAAACTTACACCGAAACCATGACTGTAGAAGAAGGTTTTAAAACGGTATGGTATCGTATCGCAGCATTTAAAATTAACGATATCGAGCAAGGTTTTTTTCTTTCTCAATGTGAAAACACTCCCATGATTGAAGAACATTGCCGAAAACAAGGGCTTCAATATTTAAATCCCCTACTCGACCTCTGGGTTAAAGGTCAAGAGCAACATATTATTAAAAAAATAGCCCCACACATACTTTATGCCAATACCATTTATCCTTTGGCTTTTTTAATGAATGCTCAAAAACGAGGCGATTTTAAACTTACAAAACAACATTTAGACACGGCTTACCAATGCGCTTGGGATAGCATAAAAAATAATAACGCTTAAATACATTACACATAAATTAATATGGAATTAATAGACAAATTAAACTGGAGATACGCTGCAAAAGCCATGAACGGACAAACCGTAGCACAAGATAAAATTGATCGCATTTTGGAAGCTGCACGATTAGCGCCTACATCCAGCGGTTTACAACCTTTCGAAATTTTAGTGGTTACCAATCCAGACATAAAAGCCAAAATTAAAGAGGTGGCTTGGAATCAGTCTGTAGTAACAGATTGTTCGCATTTATTGGTGTTTGCCGCATGGGACACTTACACGGCAGAGCGTATAAACGAAGTTTTTGATTTAACCAACAAAATTAGAGGTTACGAAAACGAAGGTTTTGAAGCTTACCGACAAAAGTTATTAAGCTTTTACCCAAACCAAGACCCAGAAAACAACTTTACGCATGCTGCCAAACAAGCTTACATCGCTTTTGGTTTAGCCATAGCTGCAGCGGCTTACGAAGGTGTAGATGCCACACCAATGGAAGGCTTTACGCCAGAAGCAGTAGACGAGATTTTAGGCTTACGCGACAAAGGTCTCCGCAGTGCTATTTTATTACCACTAGGCTATCGGGACGAGGCTAACGATTGGTTGGTAAATCAGGTTAAAGTTAGAAAGGCTACAGAAGATTTAGTTACCGTTATAGATTAGATTTTTTGTAATCTAAAGCTAGAGAACATAACAAATTTAAATTACCACTAAAATAAAAACGATATGAACAATTTTGAATTTATAAATCCAACAAAAATTATTTTTGGAAAAAACACCATAGCTAAACTTACAGAGGAAATCCCTGCTAATGCCAAAGTTTTAATGCTTTACGGTGGTGGAAGTATTAAAAAAAACGGAATTTATGATCAGGTTAAAGCGGCATTAAAAACCATAGACCATATCGAATTTGGTGGTATACCAGCAAATCCGGAATACACGGTTTTAATGCAGGCTTTAGAGCTTATAAAAAATGAAAACATCACCTATTTACTAGCTGTTGGCGGTGGTTCGGTAATAGACGGCACCAAATTTTTATCGGCTGCAGCTTATTTTAAAGGCGAAACACCTTGGGACATTTTAACCGAAAAAATACGCACAGAACAAGGGATGCCTTTTGGAACCGTATTAACACTTCCCGCAACAGGTTCGGAAATGAATTCGGGAGCGGTTATCACTAGAGCGTCAACACAGGAAAAACTTGCTATGGGCGGCCCTGGTTTATTCCCTACATTTTCTATACTAGATCCTCAGGTTATTCAGTCCATTCCAAAACGTCAGTTGGCCAATGGTATTACCGATGCTTTTAGTCATGTATTAGAGCAATACCTTACCTATCCTATTGGTGCATTATTACAAGATCGGTTTGCAGAAAGTATCATGCAAACGCTAATAGAAGTTGCGCCAAAAATTTTAAAAGATCCTAAAGATTATGAAGCCGCTTCTAATTTTATGTGGAGTTGTACTATGGCCTTAAACGGTTTAATCCAAAAAGGAGTTCCTACAGACTGGGCGGTTCATGCTATGGGGCACGAACTTACTGCCTTGTTCGGTATCGATCACGCCAGAACCTTAGCCATTATAGCGCCGAGTCATTATCAGTACAATTTCGAAACTAAAAAAGAGAAACTGGCACAATATGCAGAACGTGTTTGGCAAATTAACAGCGGAAGTTTAGAAGATAAAGCCTATGCTGCCATCGAAAAAACAGAGCAATTCTTTAATAGTTTAGGTATAGATACTAAACTATCTAAATACACAAAAGATTACGACGGTACGGCCGAAATTATAGCCCAACGTTTTACAGAGCGAGGCTGGTTAGGTTTAGGGGAACGTCAAGCTTTAAAACCTGAAGATGTAGAGAGTATTGTACTTATGGCTTACTAAAGCCATGCATTTATTAACTTAAAAACTCAAACATTATGAAAATTTTATTTGTATTAACATCGCACGATACATTAGGAAATACAGGAAAGAAAACTGGTTTTTGGATTGAAGAATTTGCGAGTCCATATTATGCCTTGGCAGATAATGGTGCTCAAATTACTATTGCTACACCTAAAGGCGGGCCTGCACCAATAGACCCAAGTAGTGATACCGAAGAAAATGCAACTCCGGCAACAAAACGTTTTAAAACTGATGCTGAAGTGCAAGAGAAAATTCAAAATACCATTCCTTTATCTGTTGTTAATGCTAACGATTATGCGGCTATATTTTACCCTGGCGGTCATGGTCCTTTATGGGATTTAGCTAACGACAGTACATCTATTAAATTAATTGAACAATTTAATGCCGCTGAAAAACCAATAGGTTTGGTGTGTCATGCTCCAGCAGCTCTTAAATATGTTAAAAATACAGATGGTGCACCTTTAGTACATGGCAAGCAAGTAACCGGTTTTTCTAATTCGGAAGAAGCCGCCGTGCAACTTACCGATGTGGTTCCGTTTTTGGTAGAAGATATGTTAAAGGCCAATGGCGGTAATTATACCAAAACTAACGATTGGGGCGTACATGTGGTTAAAGACGGACATTTAATTACGGGACAAAATCCTGCTTCATCAGAATTGGTTGCCGAAACTTTACTAAAAGCTATTAAACCACTTCGTAATGGATAAAATTTAAATCTGAATGATACTATGAAGGCCTTAACGTTTATGTTGAAGGCCTTTATTTTTTAATAATGCCTTATATTCGCTTCAAAACATAAAGATGCACAGAAAAAACAAGCATAATACTACTTATAATTTCGATGCCTTAATTACAGCAAATCCTTCATTAAAGCCGTTTGTTTTTCTGAGTCCTTTAAGTCAAAATCAAACTATAGATTTTTCTAACCCAGATGCTGTTTATCAATTAAACAAAGCCATTTTACTAAAAGATTATGATCTTAAAGATTGGCAATTATCAAAAGGTTATTTATGTCCGCCCATTCCTGGGCGAGCCGATTATCTTCACCATATACATGATTTATTACAATCGGATTCAAGTATTGAAAACAATTCAGCCATAAAAGGTTTAGATATAGGTGTTGGGGCAAATACTATCTACCCTATTTTAGCGGCTAAATTATACCAATGGCAAATGGTGGGCTGCGATATTAACGAACAGGCCATTATTAGTGCCCAACAAAATGTGTCTTTAAATCCGTCGTTGCAATCGTTTATCGAAATCCGTTTACAAAATAATCCTGCTTATATGTTTAAAAATATTGTTGGTTTAGAGGAATCATTTCACTTTACAATGTGCAATCCCCCATTTTTCAGTTCGGAAGACGATGCCAGAAAAGCCTCATTGTCTAAAACCAGAAATTTAAATCAAAATTTAGGTACTCTTAATTTTGGAGGACAAGCCAATGAACTGTGGTGTAATGGTGGTGAAGCTTTATTTATTAAACGAATGATAAAACAAAGTACCGAATTTAAGCACCAAGTCATATGGTTTACTACTTTAGTTTCTAAACAAGCCCATGTTGCCAAATTGCAAAAACAACTCGATAAAGTTAAGGCTAGCCATAAACTAATACCTATGGAACAAGGACACAAAAAAAGCAGGATTTTAGCTTGGAAATACGACTAAATAATGTGTATTTAGACTCGAAAAAACACAATTCTAGCTAACTATTTTCTCACTAGTAAGTACTCTATACTCGCTACCAAAAACTACTTAGTCCTCTGGTGGAAACCCATTAATTTCTTCGTATAAATCGTCGAAATTTTCGCGGATATATGCTCTTAATTTTTTGCGGTAATCGTCGCGCAACCATTCTACAAAATTGTAGGTGCTTTTACTAATACACTTGGTGTAACGTTGTATGCGGTAATCGATATCGTCGCCCAACATTTTGGCCAAACCTAGCGCATCGTACATATCTTCGCTATTTTCTGTACAGATATAAGCATGATGATGTATGGAACGCTCTAAAACCACTTTAGACGATTCTCCTTTACGGATGGAGTCGATGTAAGTTTTTCTGACATCGAAATATACCGAATTGGATTTCGAAAATTCCTGACGTAAATCTTCAGGCATTTCGTACCTGAAATTTTCTTCTAATTCTTCATCACTTAAAATACCATCAAGATAAAAGTTTGGCGATCTAAAAATTTTCTGCCAATCTAAATCGGCTCCCCATGGTCCAAAACGGTGAAAGTTATTCCCTAAATCTATAACGTTAAACGTCGATTTATTTTTAAATATACGCGACCCACGACCAATCATCTGATAATATAAGGTAAGTGATTTCGTGGCACGATTTAATATGATTGATTCTACCGAAGGCTCGTCGAAACCTGTGGTTAATATACTTACCGATGTTAAAATAGCATCGGGTGTTTCCTTAAACCATTTCAGTATTTTTTTACGTTCCTTTTTGGTATTGGTATTATCTAAATGCTGTATAGGGTATCCTGCTGCTCTAAACGTGTCGTATACGTGCAACGAGGTGTTAATACCATTATTAAAAATAAGTGTTTTTTTGCCTTTAGAACGCTCTTCGTAAGCCTGAACCAATTTTCCTAACATATCGCTATTGGTGTACAGATCTTCAGACGATTTTACGGTATAATCGCCATTAGCACCAACAACCAACGAGGTTAATCCTACATTATAAGAATACACTTCTGCGCGTGCTAAAAACTCATTTTCTATCAACGATTGAATTGATTCTCCAACAATAAGCTCATTGTAGTTATCGTTCATTGGTAATTTTATATTCGAACTCAAAGGGGTTGCGGTAACTCCTAAAATGAATGAGTTTTCGAAAAACTTAAAAAGCTTAGTAAACGAGTTGTAATGTGCTTCATCAATAATCACTAAACCAACATCCGAAATATCTAATTTATCATCGTTCAAACGGTTATTTAAAGTCTCGACCATAGCCACAAAACAGCTGTACTCGTTTTGATCCTCTAAATTGGCTTTACTATGAATAACTTTATTGCTAACCCCAAATTCTGTAAGCATACCCGATGTTTGCTTGCATAACTCGATTCGGTGGGTCATAACCAAAACTTTCTTGTTATGATGCTTTAAATATTGTCTTACAATTTCAGAGAATATTACGGTTTTACCACCACCTGTAGGTAATTGATACAATAAATGGTAATCTTCGGGCGCTTCTTCAAAACATTTAAAAATTCTGTTGATAGCTCCTTTTTGATAACTATATAAATCTTTTCCGGCTTTCCTTTCTGCTAATTCTGTAGCTGTAACTGACATTCACTTTGATTTTTAAGAGTTGCAAAAATAAGGCGTTTTCTAGGGTTTTGCAGATTTTTTTTAGAGAAATTATTAGAAACTCTTTTTTTAGGAATTATCTTCCTTTAAAATATCGTTTTAAGTTAATTTAAAGAATTATACCTCGAACAATTTAACATTCACAAAAACAGCGAATTATGCATTATTCAAAATAACTAAAATTATATATAATGATTTAAAATAGAATCTTCTTTAAATATAGAATACCAATTAAACTTTACTTTTTAAGTGCTTTACAGCACGATCATTATAAAATTTATAGTAGGCCAAAGCGCTTATAATAACGATAATTGCAACAATAACATACACAAATTTAGGTATTGGCACAGGGTCTCCTGTTGCATACGAATGTAGACCAGTTAAATAATAATTAACTCCAAAAGATGTCATAATTATTGAAAAAAAGGCAATAACACTAACCAAATTCAATACATAGCGATTGTTTAATTTTGGCACAAAATGTAAGTGCAAAACAATAGCATAAACTATTATACTAATTAACGCCCAGGTTTCTTTAGGGTCCCATGCCCAATAACGTCCCCAGGATTCGTTAGCCCAAACACCTCCTAAAAACGTACCGATAGACAGGATAAACAAACCTATAGTCATAGATAATTCGTTAATATAACTCAGTTCTTTAATACGCAATTCTATTTGGTAGCTGTTTGTTTTGTTTTTTACAATCATTAAAATTAAAGCCATTAACCCAAGCAAAGCCGATAAAGCCAAAGGTGCGTAACTGCTAATAATAGTAGCCACATGAATTTTTAACCAATACGATTTTAGAACAGGCATTAAATTCGTGATTTCCGGACTTAACCAGTCCAAATAACTTACGAACAACAGTGTGCCAGCAAACAGTGTTGCTAAAGGCAATGTAAAATCAGATTTTTTATAAAATACAATTCCAAAAAGCATGATAGACCACGCAACAAACGTAATCATTTCGTAACCGTTACTCCAAGGCGCATGCTGCGCTACATACCAACGCAGCAATAAGTTTCCTGTATGAATAATAAAAGTGATTAATGTAATAACAACCAAAGCATTAAAAATATAATTCAAATATTTTTTAGTAGAAAAAATACGATAAATCGCCATAACCAATAACACTAAACCTAAGGTCCAATAGGCTTGAAATAGCCAGAAGTACAAGTTTAGCTCGTTGTACCACAATTCGGCTTCTAAATGTTGTTGCGATGGCATAATATCTGCCGCTATAATTTGCTGATATTTCTTAATGTAAGCTAAATCGTTTTCCGCAGCAGTCCAATCCCCACTGGATTTTGCATTGTAAATATCTCTAAAATAAATAGGAAGTATGCCTTTAGCAAAATCGGAGTCTTCTTGTTTAAAATTAGAGAAATTGTGTGACGGACTATACCAAGTCTGCGTCTCATCGTCTTTCAACGGAAAGATTTTTAAATAATTTCCCGAAAAAATATTATATAAAATATTAAATCGCTCATCAACTTTTATAATTTCTTTATCAAATTCACTACGCTCTGCTGGCTTTTTGGTATTGGCCTCGGCAACATACGACTCTAAAATATAATCGCCATCTTTTTTTATAAATTGATTAAAAGCTACCAAATTATCGGAAGATCGTTCTAACTCATTAAATACAGTTCCTCCCTTTTCTGGGTCTATCTTTATTAAAGGAATTTTTGACCACGCTTCGGGATTGGCGTGAATAGCCAAAAAAGTCTGGTTAGCATCTAATCGTACATGTTCTGTTTTATAATAGGGTCTACGGGAAATTTTTCTTAAAAATTCTGAAGCTAAAGAGTTTATAGGTTTTATCCTGCCATCTAAATCCTGAACCATTAATCTGCCAAAAAGCGATGCATGATATTTATCGATCACTTGGGTTTTTACCAAACTATCAGCGTCTTTATCTACAGGATTATTTGCTTTTGCTTTAAAAACCAAAAACAGCAGCAAGATGGTTACTAAAACTTTTTGTTGTTTTAATTTTTTAAGTTTTCGCTGTATTAACGAAAAACGGGAGCCTTTACCAAAAAGGGTCCACAACATACCCAATCCCATTAAAAAATAACCAATATAAGTAACATAAGTTCCCGGACGGTCGTGATTTACAGCTAAAACTGTTCCCTGTTCATCGGTATCATAAGAGGCTTGAAAAAATCGATAGCCATCATAATCCAATACATTATTCATATAAATTCTATAATCGAAAGCGTCTTGGTTTCTCTTGTCTGTTAAAGTTATTTCGCTAGCATAAGACGACGGACTGGTAGAGCCTGGATAACGCACCAATTCGAAATCGTTTAATTTCACTTCAAAAGGCGTAAGTATGGGTGTGGCACCGTAAGATAATGTTACTGCTACATCATTTATGGTCTTTGTTTCCGTACTTGGCAAAAATCCGTGCCGGTACAATAGCTCAACATCTTCAGTTTTTCCGTTAACAGTAGCTTCTAAAATAAGAATATCATCAATAGTATCTTTATTATCTTTTGGCTTTTCGGATGCAGATACCCATCCCATTTTTGCATTTTTGTGATAAGTTACTGGCACAAAAGATAAATCGCCTACACGATATAAAGTTCGTAAAGTCATAGGGTGCCAACTATTTGCTTCTAAATTTCCAGCTTTTTGTTCGGCCATTACAAAAGAGCTAATAGTATGGGCGGCTTTAATTTCTAAGCCTGTTTGTGTTTCTCTAATATTAACGGCGTTTGGGTGTTCGTTTTGAAAGGCTACTTCGTGTTGATGCAGACCAACTTTCATGATTTCTCCCTTCTTTAGCAGTCTATTTTCACGACCTTCACCTTCCGAAACAACAACTTCCAAAATAGATTCACCGTCAGTATCAACATCTTTTAAATCCAATGTAGCATCAGCTATAAACTCTTTAAAAGTAATTGTAATATTGTTTCCGTCTAACGTTTCACTTAAACTGAAATTATTATCTCTTAAAGGTGAAAAATACAGTTCCTTTTTTGCGTTTACTGCTTTGTTGTTTGTACTGGCATGAAGCTGAATAAAATTTCTATCGGAAATGATAGTATTAGACGTTCCGCCCTCACGAATTCTCATAATACCTTCGTAAGCAGTAAAACGGGTAATGCCCGCCCCTATTAAAATAATTACAAAAGCAAGATGAAACAGTAGTATGGGCGTTTTTCCTTTGCGATACAGTTTATATTTAAAAATATTTGCTATAAAATTTAAGGTCAACAGAAGCATTACAACTTCAAACCACCAAGAATTATAAATTAAAGTACGCGCCGTTTGCGTACTAAAATCGTTTTCCACAAAAGTGGCTGTAGCCATAGAAATGGCGAAGATTAAAAGTAGAATTAATGCTGATGCAGGCGAAAATAAGAGGCGAAATATTTTATTCATAATTTATAAATATAACAAACCTCATGATTGCGTAACAATCATGAGGCTGTTGAAAATTAGCTGGTTATAATTTCATTAATTACTCATTGTAACTTGTTTTATTCCCATTTTAGATTCTCTTTCTTTAGCTTTTTCTAACCAAACAGGAATTAAATTCTTTTTAAATGCTTCTTTTTCTTTTTTTAATTGCTCTAAATCTATACCGATATAGTGTTGTGCTTTTTCTTTTGTGCTGACATCTGGAAAATCTAATGGTTTATCATACCCTAATTCGGCTAATAATCTGGCCAATTTTACACGAGCATCTAACGCAACATTTAGTCCAGAAGTAATAACTCGCCCAATTTCTACTGGTGCGTGGAATGAAGCTCCGTGAGATGCTGCAGCATAATCCCAACGCCATTGTGCATGACGAATATCCGTTAGAATCGGTTTCATTTGTTCTTCGGTTGCACCTAATTCCCAAGCTTTTCCTGCTTCTAAATGGGCTTTAACTAAGGCATCTTCTAATTTTAAACGAGAGTCGGTCGATGCTTTTTGTCGAGAATATACATTCTCTATTAGTTTGGTAGCTTCCTGTCTGTGACAAACCTGACAAGAATTAGCCACATTGTTTAAAGGGGATTGAATATGATGATCTGTAAATTTTTGACCACCTTCCGATTTGTAAGGCATATGGCAGTCGGCACACGATACCCCACGATCGGCATGCACACCAGTTAAATAGGTTTCGTAACCTGGATGTTGTGCTTTTAACATTGGCGCCTTGCTAATTTCGTGAGTCCAATCGCTAAACTCTATATCGTCGTAGTAAGCTTCCATGTCTTCTGCTGCCATTCCATTTTTCCATGGAAACACTAAATAAGGCACGCCTTCTTTTCCTGGCAAATTCTTATTAAAATAATATTCAACGTGGCATTGTGCGCAAACTAATGTACGCATCTCATTGTGTGTGGCCTGATTAATATCTTTCCCCATAGCTTCGAATGCTTCAATTAAAGCTGGACGAGTTATTTGTAAGCTCATATCTTTAGGGTTATGGCAATCGGCACAACCAATAGGGTTTACAATTTCCGAGCCTTTATCTGCCCATTTTCCTTTATAAAATTCAGCAACACCTATTTCATTCATTAAACGAGGTACATCTGGACTTTTACAAGTCCAACATGTTGCTGGCATAGGACCATCGCCATCGCCTTTTGGAGCTCCTGTTCTTAAAATATTGCGAACATCGTCTACCGCATAATAATGTCCGCGCCCTTGGTTATAATCTTTCGAAAATGCATATCCAGCCCATAGAATAACTAAACGAGGATCTTCTTCTAACATATCGCGCATGGCGCTTCCGCCTTGATAAGACGCAAAACTCGTATCGAGTGTTTGTATATACGATTGGTATTCTTTAGGAAAATTTTTACCCCAAACTTCATTTCTAGGTTCATTTTCTGCGATTTCAACTTGCGGAACATAAGCAAATTTCGCTTCACTTTTTCTGTTAATTACACTCGAAGCCAACATGCCAAGTAGAAAAACTACTATCGCGGTAATGACAAATAAGATCCAATTTTTCATGTGTATTAATTTTAATTACTTTTTAATTTCTTCTTTTAACCATTCTGGAATAACATCTTTTTCGGGGTCTGTAGGTATTGGAGCTATGGTATATTTTGTGCTCGATAAACCATGAACGCTACCGTGAGGCACTTCTCTATGGCAATCCCAACATTGCCGATCGGTTCTGTTACTCTGGTGAGCCTCGACCCAAGACGTTAATTTTGTATCGGTAATTTGTTGCTGGTGACAACGGATACAGTTTTGCTGAACCACTTCTTGCGAAGCTTCTTTCATGAAAATAACCTGAGGTTCGTTGCGCATTGTAAATACAGAAGCGTGATACAATCCGTCTTTAGCTTTAAAAAAATAAGTGTTGGCTATATTATCGTGCGGCACATGACATCCATTACAAGAGGCGACTTCTCTGTGCGAGCTATGCATCCAACTATTATATTCCGAAGTCATAACATGGCAGTTAACACACGCTTTAGGGTCGTCTGTCATATACGACACGACTTCAGATTCTTTTGCAAGAAATAATCCTAGTCCAACAATGCTTCCTAGAATAACAATAGCTACTGGAAGCCATCGTGAATGCTTATCTGGTAAAAGGTTAATTGCCAAAACATTGATTATTAGTTATGTAAATTTATAAAAAATAATTTTCAAAATGTAAGGTTTTTCTATAGTTACATTCTAAAAAGAATCATTCTAAATAATTTATGGTTTTATGCGTAATTTGCATCTATGGAAGCTATACAAAAACAATATCAAGGTTGCATTGCAACACCAGCACTTTGGCATGACAGCACTGTAAATAACTTAATTCAGTTTGATTTACCTAGTAATCATAAAACAAAATTTGACTCTAGAATTGACTCTAATATACGCTTAGGAAAACGTGTAGAGCAATTTATATTTAACTATTTAAATTCACAATCGGAGACCAAGGTATTGGCTAAAAACCTTCAAATTCAAAATAATAAAATAACTCTTGGAGAATTAGATTGTATAGTCCAACAAAACGATACTATTACACATTTAGAGGTTATTTACAAATTCTATTTGTACGATAACACCGTAGGAGATACTGAACTTGACCACTGGATAGGTCCAAATCGAAAAGACAGTCTTATTGAAAAATTGAATAAGTTACAACACAAACAACTGCCCTTACTCTACAAACCCGAAACCCAGTTGGTGTTAAATACCTTACACATTAGTACAAAAAACATAATGCAGCAAGTGTGTTTTAAAGCACAACTATTTTTGCCTTTTGGCATGTCTGAATTAGAACAAGCAAACGGAATTAATCCGCAATGCATTGTTGGATTTTATTTACATTTTGATACTTTGCACCATTTAAAAGATTGCAAGTTTTATATTCCTACTAAAGTCAATTGGCTGTGCGACATAGAAATACAAGTCCCTTGGTTAACTTTCGAAAACTTTAAGGTAGAAATTACGCCACTCATTCAAAATAAAACAGCGCCACTATGCTGGGTGAAATTCCCTAATGGCACCACTAAAAAATGTTTTGTGGTTTGGTGGCACTAAACTTTAGCGTGCAATAACCCATCTTTTAAATTGTATAGTGTATTAGCTAATTGTTGCGTTTTTAATAGCTGTATGGCTTGCGCCGAACGCTTTCCGGATTGGCAGTATACCAAAATCGGTTTTGGGGTGTTAATTTCTTTAAAACGTTGTTCTAATTCTGATAATGGTATGTGATGACTTTCTAAATGAAATTGTTTCCGTTCGCTATCGGTACGTACATCCAAAACAAAGAATTCATCTTTCTTGCTCAGGTAATCTTCAAAGGTTAATTCTTCAAAATTTAAAGCCGAATTACAATAGATTACTGTTTCTGAAAGTGATGCAATCTGCGACTGTTCCGTTTTTTCGTAACCCACGATATGCTGATTCATATTTAAGGCATCAAAAATTAAAAGTTTCCCACTTAACACGTTACCAATACCACAAATAATTTTTATGACTTCATTGGCTTGAAACGTACCAATTATTCCTGGTAAAACTCCCAAAACACCTGCGTCTTCACAATTTAAAGCGAGCGTATTCGGTTTCGGAAATAAACATCTGTAAGTTGGTCCAGAATGAAAATTATAAACAGAAACCTGACCTTCAAATTTGAAGATAGACCCAAAAACAACCGGTTTTCCAGATAACACTGCGGCATCGTTTATTAAATATCGCGTACTAAAATTATCGGTGCCATCAACTATAATATCGTAGTGTTTAAATAGTTCAATAGCATTTTCTGTGGATAATCTATCAGTGTAACCTTTAAATACAATAAACGGATTTAATGCCTGAAGCCTTTTTATAACGCAAGATACTTTTGACTGTCCAATATCCGCTTGCGTGTATAAAATTTGACGCTGTAAATTGGTTTGATCTACCACATCGTGATCGATAATACCAATAGTGCCCACACCTGCTGCTGTTAGATATTGCAACACTGGGCAGCCCAAACCTCCGGCACCTACAACCAACACTTTGGCTGCTTTTAATTTTTCTTGCCCTGCTTCCCCTATTGCATCGAGGGTTAAATGGCGTTTATATTGATTGCGTTCTTCGGAATTTAACATGCTATAAAAATACGTTATTGCCAATTATTTTCCCAATCTTTCCAAACCACTTCCAAGCCGTTTTGTTTTAACATATCAGTAATAACTTCTGTTGAACGTTCGTCAGAAATCTCGAATTGCTCTAAAGATTGCTGTTCAACAACATAACCACCTGGATTGGTTTTTGATTCGGCACTTATGGACGTGATGCCCAAATTGACAATATGATTTCTGAAAATTTCACTTTCGCGTGTCGACATCGACAATTCGACATCTTCGTCTAATAATCTAAAAGCACAAATAAGTTGCACTAAGTCCCGATCGGTCATTTCAACTTTTGGTTCCAATCCACCAGAAAATGGTCGTAATCGCGGAAACGATAACGAATATTTGGTTTTCCAATAGGTTTTTTGAAGGTATTTTAAATGTAAGGCCGTAAAAAAGCTATCGGCACGCCAGTCTTCTAAACCGTATAAACTACCTAAACCTATTTTATGAATACCCGCTTTTCCCAAACGATCGGGAGTATCTAAACGATAATCGAAATTCGATTTTTTACCTTTTGGATGGTGTTTTTTGTATTCGGCTTTATGATAGGTTTCCTGATACACAAGCACGGCGTACAATCCGTTTTCAATTAAAAGCTCATATTCTTCTTGATCCAACGGTTGTACTTCAATAGTGATATTTGCAAACTGATTGCGAATTAACTGAATGGCATTTTTCAAATACGACACGCCAACGGTACGATTAGCTTCACCAGTAACCAATAAAATATGGTTATAACCTTTCGATTTTAGATAAGCGACTTCTTTTAGGATTTCGGCATCCGTGAGTGTTCTACGCGGAATTTTATTGGTCATACTAAATCCGCAGTACGTGCAAATATTTTGGCACTCGTTACTCAAATACATAGGTGCATACATTTGTATGGTATTCCCAAAGCGTTTTTTAGTAATACTGCTACTTAAACGCGCCATATCTTCCAAAAACGGTGTCGCAGCTGGAGAAATTAAAGCTTTAAAATCTTCTAAATTACGTTGATTTTTTTGTAATGCATTTTGAACATCTTGAGTGGTTTTTGCATAAATACTCGCGAGCGTCTCATCCCAATCGTAACCTTCGAAAACCGTTTTAAAATGACTCATAAATTATAAATTTAAAAAACTAGTTAGCGGACTACTCGCTTCGGCCTGCTGCTTAACAGGTGCTAATTTTGCTTGGTATGCCATGCGGCCAGCCCCAACAGCCAATTTGAATGCTTTGCCCATTGCAATCGGGTTTTGAGAGACCGCAATGGCTGTATTCACCAACACAGCATCGGCACCCAATTCCATGGCGTGAGCGGCATGCGACGGACTTCCAATACCGGCATCAACAATTACCGGTACATTACTTTGCGCAATAATAATCTCTAAAAACTCTAAAGTTTTTAAGCCTTTGTTACTGCCAATTGGCGCTCCTAAAGGCATAACGCATTGCACACCAACATCCTCCAAACGCTTGCATAAAACAGGATCGGCATGAATATAAGGCATCACCACAAAACCTTCTTTCACCAAAATTTCGGCTGCTTTTAAGGTTTCGATAGGATCTGGCAATAAATATTTAGGGTCGGGGTGAATTTCTAATTTTACCCAATTGGTATTTAGTGCTTCACGAGATAATTGTGCGGCAAATACCGCTTCTTCAGCTGTGCGAACACCTGATGTGTTTGGCAGTAAATGAATAGTCTCATGGTTTAAGTGCGATAAGATATCATCTTCTTTTTCAGTTACATTTACGCGTTTTAAAGCCACGGTTACCAATTCGCTTTCCGAAGCTAAAATCGCCTCTTTCATCAATGCCGACGAACTGAATTTTCCTGTTCCTGTAAACAGTCGGCTTTTAAATGTTTTATCAGCTATAGTTAAAAAATCGTTTGTCATGTTCTTGTGTTTTTAACGCGTGTACCGCGCTTTAGTTTACTGTTTGGGGGGGGTGTTAAATGATTGCTTTATTTCTGAAATGCAATTAAAGTCCTCGATAATAGTACCAGACATCGCTACACCGTAAATACGCGTTTTTAAAAGTTCTGGAAGATCTTCGGTTGTAATGCCGCCAATAGCAATAACTGGCATTGGTTTTGAAATGTTTTTAAGAATGAATTGATAGCCTTCCAATCCTAAAATCGGACTTAAATTAGACTTGGTTTCTGTAAATCGAAACGGTCCTAAACCAATATAATCGACCTGTTTTTCAATTAAATTCTGACAATCTGCTAAGGTATTTGCAGTACCGCCTATTATGAAATCGGAACCTAAAATAGCACGTACGGTTTCTGGACAAGCATCGTTTTTTCCTAAATGAACACCGTCGGCTTTAACCGCTTGAACGATTTGAAAATGATCGTTAATAATCAATTTGGCTTGATAGGAATTGGTTATTGTTCGCGCTTGCTCTGCTGTTTTCAAGAGCGTTTCGTCATCAAAATTCTTCATGCGCAACTGCACCCAATCGGCACCGCAAGCACAGGCTTGTTTAATTTGTGTGATATGTTGTTCAGAGGTGCTCCCTTGTGTTATAAAATGAAGTTTACTAATCATACGTTTTGGTAATTATGCGTTCCTAAGGCCGTTGTATTCGACATTAAAAACTGTTTGGTATATTGTTTTGCGGTCCGACAAGCGTCTTCAATTTGAAGCCCTTTTGCAAGATTTGATGCTAAGGATGCCGATAACACACAGCCACTGCCGTGTTTCTCGGTGATTTTGTTTGAATCTGCCTGCAGAGCCAAATATTCGGTTTGATTATAAAATATTTCATCTAAACCCAATTGCTCACTGCGATGTCCGCCCTTAAAATAGATATTTGTTTTTGTTCTGATATTTTCAATAGTTTCATTCACGGACTTACCTGGATAAAACGCTTTAATTTCATTGTAATTTGGAGTTATAAAATAGCAAGTTTCTAATATGTCCAGCAAGTTTTCGGTGTTACAACCTGAATGAAAATCGTAACCAGAACTGGCATGTAAAACCGGATCTAAAACAATCTTAATTTCAGAATTGCAGGCTTTCAAAACGCTTATAATTGAAGCTAAAACCGTCCACGATTGAACGATACCAATTTTAACGACTTCAATTTTAAAACGTTCAAAAAGCGTTGTAACCTGATTCAAAATAACTTTTTCCCCCATCCATATACAGTCTTTTAATGCTACATCATTTTGAACCGTAACCGCCGTACAAACCGACAAACCGTATAAATTATGCGCCTCAAAGGTTTTAATATCCGAAGTCAGTCCCGCACCGCTACTAGGGTCGAAACCAGCAATGGTTAAGATGTACGTTTTATTTTGCATGATTTTATTATTTTATCCTTTCTCATTTAACAATGAAAAACAGTGATTCAATTCAATCAAACTTGTTATGTTTGGTAAAATCATTTAAACACTTTAAAAATTCAATAATTGGCCGAAAATTGCATCTCTTTATACACTAAAAGTGGATTTCTCATTTGCCAGACACTCCCTAAAACAGCAGCGCCAGCATAGCCTAATGCATTCACTTTTGAAACATTATCCTTATGTATGCCGCCTAATGCGATAATCGATTTATCAATACCTGTTACATCAAATTGTTTACCTTGATAATCTGATTTTGATATCGATGTAAACACCGGACTTAAAAACTGGTAATCAAATTCAAAATCGCAGTGTTTTAACGTTTCAACATCATGAAAAGATGTGCTGATGGTTTTGCTCATCATATTTAAACCCTTAAAATAGCCTGTTCCCTGCTCCAAATTATTAATCCGATTGGGTTCAGAAAAATGAATGCCTTTTAAATCATATTCATTAATCAATTCGTGATAATCGTGAATGACAATCCGATTATGAAATTCAATCGCAATGCCATTTAAAAAAGCTTCATAATTCTTCAAATCATAGCTTGGTTTTCTTAAATGAAAACATTCTAAACCTGCTTGAAACAACTGGTTTACAATTTTGGTTTCATTTTGAATATCATTTTCAGAAGCTATGACTATTAGCATGGTTGTTAGTTGTTGGGATTTTAATTATATTTTTTTTCGCCAAACTGTAGCTTTGTTATTGTTGGTTCTAACTAAAAGATTCCTCCTCTGTCGGAATGACAATCCATTTGTCATACAGAACAAGGGACGCAGTGAAGCATCTTTTTGAATAGCTAAATCAGTAACCAAAGATTCTTTCTTAAATCGAATGACAACTTTAAACGAGTTGGCAGTCTTCAATATTCAGTCAAGCCAACAACCAGCAACTATCAACCAAAACCTACAAATAAACTTCGCTACCTTTATCCTTAAATTCCTTCGATTTTTCCGCCATACCTTTTTCAAAAACTTCATCGTTTTTAATTTCGTTTACGGCAGCAAAATCGCGTACTTCCTGAGAAATTTTCATCGAGCAGAATTTTGGTCCGCACATGGAGCAGAAATGCGCAATTTTAGCACCTTCGGCAGGTAAGGTTTCATCGTGATATTCGCGAGCTAATTCTGGATCTAATGCTAAATTAAACTGATCTTCCCAACGGAATTCAAATCGTGCTTTACTCAAGGCATCATCGCGGTGTTGCGCGCCTGGGTGACCTTTCGCTAAATCGGCGGCATGCGCTGCTAATTTATAAGTCACTACACCTGTGCGTACATCGTCTTTATTTGGTAATCCCAAGTGTTCTTTAGGCGTTACATAACACAACATGGCACAGCCAAACCAACCAATCATGGCGGCTCCAATACCTGAGGTAATATGATCGTATCCCGGTGCAATATCCGTCGTTAAAGGCCCTAAGGTGTAGAATGGTGCTTCCTCGCAAGCTTCCAACTGTTTATCCATATTGGCCTTTATCATGTGCATTGGCACGTGCCCTGGTCCTTCAATAAAGGTTTGCACATCGTGTTTCCAGGCTATTTTTGTCAATTCGCCTAAAGTTTCTAATTCGGCAAATTGCGCTTCATCATTAGCATCGGCGATACAGCCCGGACGCAAACCATCCCCTAAAGAGAAAGCCACATCGTAAGCTTTCATTATTTCGCAAATCTCTTCAAAATGCGTGTATAAGAAACTTTCTTTATGATGTGCCAAACACCATTTCGCCATGATAGAACCACCACGCGACACAATTCCCGTAATACGTTTTGCAGTCATCGGTACATAACGTAAACGTACGCCGGCATGAATGGTAAAATAATCGACACCTTGCTCGGCTTGTTCAATCAAAGTATCTCTAAAAATTTCCCAAGTTAAATCTTCGGCTTTACCGTTTACCTTTTCTAATGCCTGATAAATAGGCACGGTCCCGATTGGCACTGGTGAGTTTCTAATAATCCACTCGCGGGTTTCGTGAATGTTTTCGCCAGTTGACAAATCCATGATATTATCGGCGCCCCAACGGCAAGCCCAAACCGCCTTTTCTACTTCTTCTTCGATACTTGAAGTGGTTGCTGAGTTTCCGATATTAGCATTAATTTTCACCAAGAAATTTCGACCAATAATCATCGGTTCGCTTTCTGGATGATTAATATTTGATGGCAATACCGCACGACCGCGTGCAATTTCTTCACGTACAAATTCGGCTGTTATTTTTTTTGGAATCGAAGCCCCGAAATCTTGCCCGCCATGCTGTTCGGATAAACGAATGGCTTCTTCTATTTTCTGATTTTCACGAATGGCAACATATTCCATTTCTGGTGTAATAATGCCTTGCTTTGCATAATGCATTTGCGACACATTACGACCTCCTTTAGCTCGTAATGGCTTTCTAACGTCTGTAAATCGTAAATGATCCAGGTCTTGATTATTTAATCGCTCGTTACAATAGGTCGACGAAAAAGCATCTAATTGTTCCACATCGCCACGCTTTAAAACCCAAGGTTCACGAATGCGCTCGATACCTTTATGCACGTTAATTTCCTTTTCAGGATCGGTGTACGGCCCCGAGGTATCGTACACGGTTACCGGCTGATTTGGTGTGCGTTCTTTGGTCATCGAATCTACCGTGTCGCTCAAAGTTATTTCGCGCATGGCTACCTGCAATTCAGGAAACAATGTGCCTTGAACATACACTTTTTTAGAGTTCGGAAACGGTTTTGTGGTAACACCCTGCTTTGGTGCGGTGTCTTTCTTTTTCATAGTAATACATCGTTTTTCAGGGTGTAATTCACCCTGTATTTTTGTTAATTTGTTAATGCGATATGATATTATAAACGCAATTATAAACGTAGAAAAACCGACTTAGCCACCTTGTGTTGCGGTAATTACTAAAACCTGATCGTTTTGCTCCAATCCAGTTTCAGACCATTGCGATTTAGGAATCACCCGATTATTAATGGCCACAGCCATACCCGTGGAATTTTGATGCAAATTGCTCATTAAAGTTGCTAAAGTACTTTGTTTAGCTACTTGGGTTTCGGAATCGTTTACGTGTATAGATATCATCATCTTCATTTAGATATTTTACCATAAACTTTTTAAGGATTAACCGCTAAAGATGATTAACGATTATCGAGATATTTTGAAAAGACTTAACTTTTTCCTCCGGCTGTATCAACAGCTTCAGGTTCCAAGGATATTTCTCAAACTACAATGTAGTTACTCCTAAAGTTTATTTTATTGTTACAAAGCTAAATGATTTTTTAGCAGAGAAGCAAATAAATTCTAAAGAAATTGAAAACATTTTATTTGTAATGTACTTCTAGTTAAATGATAATTGATAGTTGACAATGGAGAATTGATAATTTAAAATCTCAAAAACTAAATTCTATTAGGAGTACTTTTAAAGCAGAAAGCAAAATACCTACTTAATAAAACGCACTTTTCTAATTTCTATTTATTATAAATAATAATGTTTATAACTAACTATAACTTCTTTGTCAGGTCGAGCGCAGTCGAGACCTTTTCATTGGTCTCAGGCGTTAGTTGAAGCTATGTACTTTTAGTGCAAGACTTTCAGTTTCTATAAATATTTTTGCGCCACTAACGCACGAATATTTGACATAGTTTTTATAAAAATATTTGTGTATTTGTGGCTAAAACAAACACAAATAATCGGACTTTCAGTCTGCTTTCAAACCTATGGACTTCTAGTCTATGGTGGTTTAGTTAAAGTATAAATTTAAAAGACTTCTCGACTCCACTCGAAGTGACAAATTTCAAATCCCAAACCCCAACAACTATCAACCATCAACAAATAATAAATAATAAATGATAATACAATCTGTTTCTCTTAATTTTGCATTCCGAAATTACAGTTTATGCCACTACCCGATTTTAAAGAGAAATTACATCCTACACTTAAAACATATTTTGGTTACGATGCCTTTCGTCCGCAACAGCAAGCCATAATCGAGCACGTTTTAGAAGGTAACGATACGCTGGTAATTATGCCTACGGGCGGTGGTAAATCGATGTGTTTTCAGGTGCCTGCATTAATTTTTGAAGGGGTAACTTTGGTCATTTCGCCCTTAATTGCTTTAATGAAAGATCAGGTTGATGGTTTACGAGCAAACGGTATTTCAGCCAATTATTTTAACAGTAGCCAAACTGTAGAAGAACAGCATCGTATTTTAGAACAAGTTGCTAAACGCGAAATTAAATTGCTTTATGTAGCCCCCGAAAGTTTGGCTGGCCTATCCAATATTTTAAACGAAAGATACATCAGTTGTATCGCTATAGACGAAGCGCATTGTATCTCATCCTGGGGGCACGATTTTAGGCCTTCGTACCAGCAACTCGGGTTTTTAAAACGCTCGATTCCTAATATTCCAATTATCGCTTTAACCGCAACAGCCGACAAAGCCACGCGGCAGGATATTATGGAGCAATTAAATATTCCACATGCCAAACAGTTTATTTCGTCTTTCGACAGAAAAAATATTACACTGGAAGTGCGTTCAGGCAGCGAAAAAGTGAAACAGATAATCAGTTTCATTAAAAAACACCCCAATCAATCGGGCATTATTTATTGTTTAAGCAGAAAAAACACCGAGCAACTCGCTAAAAAATTAAATAGTAATGGCATTGAAGCCACTGCTTATCACGCCGGACTTAATTTTAACGAACGAAATAAAGTTCAGGAAGATTTTGTTTACGACAATACGCAAGTGGTTTGTGCCACGGTGGCCTTTGGAATGGGTATCGATAAATCGAATGTACGCTGGGTAATTCATCATAATATGCCGAAAAATATTGAAGGCTATTATCAGGAAATTGGTCGTGCTGGCCGTGACGGACTCGATGCCCACGCACTTTTGTTTCATAGTTATGCTGATGTTATTCAATTGCGTCGTTTTGCTTTAGGTGCGGCTAACGAAGATGTACAAATTGCCAAACTGGAACGCATGAAACAGTTCAGTGAAGCCACCACTTGTCGCCGAAAAATATTACTTGGTTATTTTGGCGAACTGCTGGAAGAAAATTGCGGCAATTGCGATGTATGTAAAAATCCGCCACAAATTTTTGACGGCACCATCATTGCTCAAAAAATACTATCTGCCGTATATCGTTTAAAACAAGAGGAAGCCATCGGCATGGTGCTGGATGTTCTGCGTGGGTCACAAAATGCAGCGGTTTTAGAGAAAGGTTATCAAACTTTAAAAACCTTTGGTATTGGTAAAGATATTGCTTGGAAGGACTGGCAACATTTTGCAATTCAGCTCATCAATCAGGGCTATTGCGAAATCGCGTTTCATAAAAATAATGCCTTGCAACTTACAGAATTTTCTAAAAATGTCTTGTTCAATGGCGCAAAAGTTCCTTTAACAAAACCTGTTCATGTAAATGAACCTAAAATTGCAGAAAAAGCGCCATCCAGAAAAACAAAACGTACAAAAACAAAAACCGAAGACAGCTTGTTTGAACGTTTACGTAAACTGCGTTATAACATTGCCAAAGAAGAAGACATTCCTGCCTATTTAATTTTTAGCGATAAAACGCTAATCGAAATGGAGCGTGTACGCCCCATGAGCCTAATGGAATTAATGGACGTAAGCGGGGTTGGACAGCACAAAGCCGAAGTTTATGGCGACGAGTTTATTGCTGAAATTTTAAACTTCATGGGCGCCAAACTCAAAAAAGAGAAAAAGAAAGCTACCCATTTGGTTACTTACGATTTGTATAAAAAAGGCTTGTCGGTTGAAGAAATTGCCATGCAACGAAAACTAAAAGATACGACCGTTTATTCGCATATTGCCAAATTACACAGCGATGGCAAAAACATCAATATTTACGATTTTGTATCGAAATCTGAAGTCGCAGCAGTACAAAAAGCACAGCAGGAATTAGACAATCCAACAGCTTTAAAGCCCTATTTTGATTATTTTGAAGAACAAATCGATTATTTTAAAATCAGATTGGCTTTAAGTGTTATCGATTCAAAAAAATAATTAATAGTTATACATGCTACTTAACTCATATTTCATAAGTCTTTCTTAAATTAGTTGCGCTATATAATCGTTTTTCATGAATATAACCAAATTTTCACTTTCGCTTTTGTGCTATTTAAGCTGTTCAATGGCTTGCATTTACGCCCAAAGCGACAGCATTTCTATTCAAAAAAAAGATTCGATTAAGCAACCCAAAATCAATATAGAATATACTAATAAGGGTTTTGCCTTTAATACAAGTGACGAAAAATTTCTACTTCATATAGAATCGCGATTACAATTTCGTTTTGCAACACCCAGCGATCAAAATCCCGTTACTTACGACGAAGTTTACTCTAAAAATGAAACTGTTTTTAAAATAAACAGAGCACGTTTAAAAGTAGGCGGACACGCTTTTCAACCGTGGTTACAATACTATTGGGAGTACGAATTATCGCAAAGTAATTTATTGGATTTCAGAGTGATGGTTGAAAAATTACCTTTTCTAAAACTAAAAGTAGGTCAATGGAAAACCTATTACAACCGCGAGCGTGTAATTTCTTCAGGGAAACAACAAATGGTAGACCGCTCTATTTTAACCCGTCCGTTTACCCTTGACCGACAGCAGGGTGTTGAATTTTTTGGTCGCATTTCTGCCAACAAATACGCCGATTTCAACTATAATTTATCTGTTTTAACAGGTATGGGGCGTGGTGCTACAGAAAACGACGATAGCAATTTAATGTATGTTGGGCGCTTGCAGTATAACCTGTTTGGCAGAGCTTTAGATTTTACAGGTTCCGATCTGGAGTTTCACGATAAATTTACAGGGTTAATAGCTGTAGCTGCAGCAACAAACCGAAGCCCTTACACCCGATTTTCGCAATCTGGCGGCGGACAATTGACTGGTTTTGAAGACGGCATAGATGGCCAATACCGTATAGAGCAACATTTATTGGAAACGGCGTTTATGTATCGTGGATTGTCGTGGCAAAACGAATTTCATTACAAAGAAATATTCGACCACGTGCAACAGCAAACCACGACTCTAAAAGGTGCTTATTTTCAAGCTGGATACTTTTTTAATAGCATATGGCCTAGCTTCCCAAAACCTTTAGAAGTATCTGGGCGCTATACCTATTACATTCCCGACACGCATTTGTCTGGAAACACAGAAGAGGAATTTGGGATAGCCATCAATTGGTTTTTTAACGGTCATCGAAACAAACTGACTTCAGAATTTACTTATTTCAATTTTCAAGAACAAAATGAAGATTTATCTAACGGATTGCGTTTTAGAGTGCAATGGGATATTTCATTTTAAGACAAAAATAGATGTTGATGTTTTCTTACAGAAACTGTATTTTTGAAAAAAACAAACTTACTATGACTAACTTAAATCAGATTTTAAGCATTTTCTTTTTTGCTATTATCACCTCGTGTTTTGCTCAAGAAATTAAATTTAACAATCCGCTAGCCGAAAAACGCGCCGATCCTTGGGTTTATAAAACCGAAGATGGCACGTATTTTTTAATCGCAACCGTACCAGAATACGATAAAATAGTTATCCGAAAGGCAAAAACGATTAATGGCCTAAAAACGGCTACCGAGAAAGTGGTTTGGACCAAGCACAAATCTGGCAATATGAGCCACCACATCTGGGCACCAGAATTACATAAAATTGATGGTACATGGTATATTTATTTTGCTGCTAGTAAAGCCGAAGATGAATGGAATATCAGAATGTGGGTGCTTTCAAACGATGCAAAAGATCCTATGGATGGTACTTGGACAGAAGCAGGTCAAATTAAAACCCAACACGATTCGTTTTCTTTAGACGCTACAGTGTTTAACCACAAAGGGAAGAATTATATGATTTGGGCTCAAAACGTTTCAGACAAAGACCACAGCACCTCTTTGGTGTTATCAGAAATGAAAAATCCAACAACGCTTATTGGTTCAGAAGTTGTGTTAACAAGTCCTGATTTTAGTTGGGAACGCCAAAAATATAATGTAAATGAAGGGCCAGCGGTCATCAAAAAAAACGGAAAAATATTTGTGAGTTATTCTGCCAGCGCGACCAATCATAAGTATTGTTTAGGTTTACTTTGGATAGATGAAAGTGATAATATTCTAGATGCCAAAAATTGGCATAAATCGCCAGGTTCGGTTTTCTATACCAATGCAGATGTAAAACGTTATGGCCCAGGACATAATTCGTTTACCACTTCCGAAGACGGAAAAACCGATATTATGATTTATCACGCTCGCGATTATAAAGAGATTCAAGGTCACGAATTATCCGACCCCAACCGTGCTACACGTGCCAGAGTTTTACAATGGACGAATGATGGTTTTCCTGATTTCATGCAGTTTGAAGCGGATTAAGACAGTTTTCGCTTTAAAAACACATCAATAGTTACGTGTATTATTGATAGCTTATTTGTTTATATAAGAGTTTGTTTAGAACTGAAAATTCTATAAATACACAAATATATCTACCAAGTTATTTTATTCGTGTATTTGTGGCTAAAATATGTGTTGTCACCATAGTTTATTTGGTATAACTTCGTTAATAACTCCTAATAAATCGGTTTTAAAAATTCATCTTAAAATCCTTATTTTGCAACTCTTTTTCTAAACAAAACACATGAAAGTCTGTATTGCCGAAAAACCAAGTGTTGCCCGCGAAATCGCTGCCGTATTAGGTGCTAACACCAAGCGCGACGGTTATTTTGAAGGAAATGGCTATGCCGTAACCTACACTTTCGGACATTTATGTACTTTGTTTGAACCCAACGATTATAAACCGCACTGGAAAAGCTGGGACTTAAATAATTTGCCTATGCTTCCGGAAAAGTTTAAAACGAAAGTAACGGCCGATTCGGGTATCCAGAAACAGTTTAAAATTGTTAAAAGTCTTTTCGATCAAGCCGACGTAGTTATAAACTGTGGGGATGCCGGCCAAGAAGGAGAACTCATTCAGCGTTGGGTTTTAGATCAGGCCAATTATAAAGGAGAAGTGCAACGTTTATGGATTTCGTCATTAACAACCGAGGCGATTAAAGAAGGATTCGACGATTTAAAATCCTCGAAACAATACGACAATTTGTATTATGCCGGATTTTCCAGAGCGATTGGTGACTGGCTTTTGGGCATGAATGCGACAAGATTGTACACATTAAAACACGGTGGTTACAAACAGGTTTTGTCCATTGGTCGCGTGCAAACCCCTACTCTGGCTATGGTTGTTAATCGGTTTAAGGAGATTGAAGATTTTAAGCCACAACCCTATTGGGAATTGCAAACCTTGTATCGCGATACGTTGTTTAGCTACGAAGAAGGGCGTTTTCTTAAAATGGAAGATGGCGAGATTTTGGCCAATAAAGTAAAAGAAGACGATTTTGAAATTGTTTCCATCACCAAAAAGAAAGGAACCGAATACGCGCCCAAACTATTCGATTTAACTGGACTTCAGGTGCATTGTAATACGAAGTTTGGCTTTTCGGCAGACGAAACTTTAAAAATCGTTCAGAAATTATACGAACAAAAAGTAGTCACCTACCCGAGAGTTGACACCACCTTTTTACCAAACGATATTTATCCTAAAGTACCTGGTATACTTCAAAAGTTAAGCAACTATTCTGAGCTTACACAACCGTTATTAGTAAAGAAAATAAAAAAATCGTCTAAAGTTTTTAACGATAAAAAAGTAACCGATCACCACGCGATTATCCCAACAGGAATTCAAATCAACCTACAGTACAATCAGCAATTGGTGTACGACAGTATTGTAAGACGCTTCATTGCCGTATTTTACGACGATTGTTCGGTGTCTAACACCACGGTTATTGGCAAAGCTGCTGAGGTGAATTTTAAAACCACAGGTAAGGAAATCCTAAAAAAAGGCTGGCGTGTCGTGTTCGAAAATCCTGAAAAGGAAAAGAAAGAAACAGGCATTTTACCCAATTTTGAAAAAGGTGAAAAAGGCCCACACGAGCCTTCGTTTTTAGAAAAGCAAACCAAGCCCCCCAAGCAATATACCGAAGCGTCGCTTTTACGTGCTATGGAAACCGCAGGAAAACAGGTGGACGACGACGATTTACGCGAACTGATGAAAGAAAACGGTATTGGCCGTCCGTCTACGCGTGCCAATATTATTGAAACCTTATTCCGGAGAAAATATATTGTCCGAAATAAAAAACAAATATTACCCACAACTACGGGAATCCAGCTGATTGATATTATTCAGAATGAATTATTAAAATCGGCTGAATTAACAGGTTTATGGGAAAAGCAATTAAAAGACATCGAAAAAGGCGCATACAATGCAGGCACATTCATTAATAACATGAAACGCATGGTAGACCAATTGGTTTACGAGGTGCGTAGCGAAACCCAACGCGCTAACATATCGCATGCAGCTGCAACTCAAAAAAAACAAGCCAAAGCCGAAGCTAAAAAAGAAGCTGGTATTTTAGCTGAAACTTGTCCGAAATGCAAACAAGGACACTTAATACAAGGCAAATCGGCTTATGGCTGTTCGGCATTTAAATCGGGGTGCGGTTTTGTGTTGCCGTTTAAATTTATGGACAAAAAAATATCCGAAAAACAATACATCCGCTTGCTGCAAAAAGGGTCGACGGTTAATTTAAAAGGTTTTAATTCCGACACCGGAAAAGTAGAAGGTTTACTTCGATTTGATGATGATTTCAATTTGGTTCTAGAACCTAAATTCGAGAAGCCAGCCGAACAAAAAAAAGCCACAGAAACTGAAAATCCAGATGTTTTAAAATGCCCAAAATGTCATGAAGGCACGGTAGTAAAAGGCAAAACTGCTTACGGTTGTAGTCGTTTTAAATCGGGTTGCGATTTTATGGTAAGCTTCGATACGGTTAGAACTGAAGCTAAAGACCAAAAGTTAACCAAAGAATTGGTTTTTAACATTTTAAAAGCATCTGTTTAATTTTAACTTTAAATCAGAAAATTAAATTTTCTTTGTCAGATCGAGCTTGCCTAACGGACAGTCAGGCGCAGTCGAGACCTTTAAAAGTTCGCGACACAAAGGATTTCGACTGCGCTCAATCTGACAACTGCCAATTTATTAATAGCATTAAATCTTAATCAATTATACAACGAAATCACCTTTTTAATACCATGCATAAACACTTTAAAATTTATAAACCCTACGGGTATTTGAGTCAGTTTGTTAACAACGGACAAAAACAGCATCGTAAAAAACTACTGGGTGAACTCGGTGATTTTCCCGAAGGGATTATGTCGATTGGGCGCTTGGATGAAAAATCGGAAGGCTTGCTGTTATTAACAACGGACGGCAAAACAAGCGATTTAATTAATAGTTCTAAAGTCGATAAAGAATATTACGCGCAAGTTGATGGCGACATTAGCGAAACCGCCATCAAACAATTACAAGATGGCGTAGAAATTGGACTGCATGGCAAAAAATACATTACAAAACCTTGTACCGTTTTTAAGCTTGACACGCCACCAAATTTACCAGAACGCAGGAAAAAACTAAGAGACGACAGGCACGGCCCAACGTCGTGGGTGTCGCTTACCTTAAACGAAGGCAAATTTAGACAAGTTCGAAAAATGACTTCGGCTGTTGGGTTTCCTACTTTACGTTTGGTACGCGTGCGTGTGGGGACTATTTTTTTAGACGATTTACAACCTGGGGATAGTTTGAAGGTTTTGGATATTGAATCGGTGTTGAATGTGCCTTAAGGCATGTGCAGTATTTTATTCTTTAGCAACCTCAATGGATTTTTCCAAAACTTTATCTCGTCCACCTCTCAATCCGTTTATTGTTGGTTTTATTTCTATATCAATTTTAACTCCTTTTCTTTGAGTTTCTGTTCCATTTGGGTAAAGAATTCCATTGCCAGAAATAGCAGTTTTATAACCTCCAATATATTCAAAAACAACAACATCTCCATCGGTACCTGCTGTTTGGTTTCCAACAGTAATTACATTGTCTGCAGTTTGAAAAGCCATCGCCGTAAATTCAGACCTGCTAAATGATTCTTCGTTTACTATTAAAATAATCTTTCCTTTAAACGCTTTCTTACTACTACTTGTCTGCAAATTATCTTTAAAAGTAAATCTTGAAGGATAATTCACGTTAGGACTATAAATTTTACTAAAATCTCGTTTTTCAGAATTTGTGAAGCGTGTAAAATATTTATAGATGAAGGCAGGATAATTTCTCAAATCAATTATAATGCTTTTTTTGTTCTCAAAAGATTTGAAAATATCTGAAACATCTTCTAGTTTAACACTTCCCATATTTATATAACCTATTTCTTCTGTAATAGATTTAGATTTAACCCTATTAGGATTGTTGAAATAGTTGAAATCATTAAAGTCGTATCTATTTACCCTGATTTGTTGGATTTCTCCATCTCTTTCAATTGATAGGATTACTGTGTTTTCTGTACCTCTAAATATTTTATTATAAGCATCTATAATTTTGATATTTGTATTAGAACCTGCAACATATTTTAGATTTTTATCCATTTCTGTTTTTACATCCAAATCATTAATCTTTAAAATGATGTCTCCTAACTTTAAGTTGTTGAGTTTGGCAATTGAATCATTGTAAAAACCAGAAATAACTGCCTTATTTTCTATATTCGAGATTTTAACAGGAAGACATTTAGTCTTCTCTTTAGAAAAACTTATCCAAGCGTGACTGTCATCCAATTTTGCAACAAGCTCTTTTACTGTTGATTGATATTCGCCTTTATTTGATGCGTTTCTAATCTTTGGAATCATTTCTTTTAATACTGAATCCCAATTTTGGTCTGTAAGATATTTATAAGGATAAAAATATTCTATGACATTCCAATATTTAAAAAGTCCCAATAATCTATATGCTTCGTTGGGATAATCAAAATTATTGTAGTTGGGCTCGTTTGTTATTTTTATTGTACCAACAGGTTCATTTGAAGCGTAAAAATTCTCTCCTTGATTTCTGTTCTTTTCAATAAATTTAAGTTTTGATGACAATTCGTTGCTAAAAATTGTTGAATCTTGAGTCCAAGACAAGTCAAAATTTTTATCGAAATACTCTTCCTTGAAATCACATTTTTTACACTTATCAATTTCCCCTAAACTCTCAATCCAATTGATATAAACTTGGGATAAAGACTTCTTATCTGTAGATTTTAGAACTTCTGGAAATTGTTTAATAAACTCTTTATCCCAATCAAACTTTCCTTTTGCGACCTCTGGATGATAATATTTTAAGAATCCATAAAGCTTTCCAAGAGAGACTAATTTTTCAGTTTCAGAAAGGGTCTGTTGGGCAGTCAGATAATTGTAACTGAAACACGTCAAAAATATTAGTAGGATTGTTTTTCTCATATTGTTGCCAACGCAGGAGTAAGCACTATTTCGTTTTGTCTTTTTATTTCACATAAAAATAGAAAAAAACTTACAACAAGTTTAACAATAACAGTTGTTACAAATAGAATCTAGAGTTTGTATAGAAATTATTGCCAGTAATGAAGGTTTAAACTTAAACCCCCAAACGTTCTAAAACCTCTTTTTTAAAGGTTTCGCCAATAGGAATACGCATATCGTCATGCAAAACAATCTTAGTTTTTTGTAATGCTTTAATCGCATTAATATTAACTATAAATGACTTATGCACACGCATAAACTGATTGTTTTGTGGTAGTTTTTCTAACATGTCCTTAAAGCTCGATAAGGTAATAATGGCTTTATTGGTATCGGCGACATGAATTTTAATATAGTCTTTCAGTCCCTGAATATACGTTATTGTATCGGTTTTAATTTTTATGTTTTCGTATTCCGATTTCACAAAAATAAAGTCGTTTTCGGGTTTAGGCAAAGTTCCTAAAGCAACGGGTATGCCGCTTGCAGATTGTAAATGTTCCAATTCGTATTTTTCTTTTGCACGTGAAACTGCTTTTATAAAACGATGAAACGGAATGGGTTTCACCAAATAATCGGTTGCGTTTAAATTGAATCCGTCTAAAGCGTATTGCGGATAAGCTGTAGTGAATATAAACTGAGGTAAATTTTCGATTGATTTTACCAAATCGATACCGTTTAAATTAGGCATTTCAATATCTAAAAACACCAAATCTACTTTATGTTTATTGAGTAAGGTTATGGCTTCTAACGGATTTGTACATGTCGCCACAATATCGATACCGCCTAATTGCTTGAGGTACGATTCTACAACATCTATCGCTAAAGGTTCATCGTCTATAATAATACATTTCATACCGCTAACTTTAAATCTAAAATAACCATAAACCGATTGTCTGCTTCCTGTATTTCCAAACTGTGCTGGTCTGGATATAGCAATTGTAAACGCTCTTTAGTATTTTGCAACCCAATACCAGAATTAGCAGGATCGTTCTTTTTGTTTCCTATTAAATTTACGCAATTAAAATGAAGGTTGTTTTGATTGACAGTAATTTCAATTTTAACTAGGGTATTCCCCTTGTAATCGGTGCCGTATTTAAACGCATTTTCAATAAATGAAATTAACAACAAAGGCCTTATTTTTTGTTGTGCCACATCGCCCCTAACATTCAAAGTTACATTTTGATTGTTTGCTATGCGTAAACGCTGCAGTTTTAAATAATTTTGAACGTATTCCAGCTCATCTTTAAGCATCACAAAATCACTATCGGCTTGGTACAACATATAACGCATAAGCTCCGACAAGGTAATAACGGCTTCTGGAGCTTCGTTAGATTTTTTACTGGTTAAAGAATAAATACTATTTAAAGAATTGAAGAGAAAATGCGGACTTAATTGATTTTTTAAAAAATGTAGTTCGGCGTTCGATTTTTGATTTTCAATTTCTTTTTGAAGTTTGGTGTTTTTATCCCATTCCAAATACATTTTAATGGCTGTACCAATAACTACTAAAATTAAATTGAAAAATATGGGAAACCCCAATCTAAACCTCAAATTATTAGGCCCCTTAAAATCTCTTGGAGGCGGAAAATCTTTAGGTTTTGGCAAATGGTTTGCAAAATCGGGTTTTGGTAAAATAATTTCCGTAAATGTAACCGACAGCGCCAACAACACAAAAACAGCTACAAAATAAAGGATGTGCTTTTTTTTAAGTAAAAACTGAGGCACTAAAAACAAATAATTGATATAAAACGCAACAATACCTGTGGCTAAAAAACCTAAAAATGGCAATGGTAATTTCCCGGTATTAAAATACACTTGAAGAAAAAACACGCTAAAAAACACAGCCCAAATTACAACTTGTACCAGCGTTTCTTTTTTCCAGCTTTCGTTATTTTTTATCATTATGGCCATATACAGTTTATTGCTAATGTACACATTTTAGAGCGATATGCTTTTGCTCTAACTCTGTTTTGGTAATTCTGGGATTTTCCTTGTTTTCTAGTTTTTCAACCACCAACTGCGCAATACGTTTCGCATCATTTGCATCACAAAACGCCATTTGCGCTTCAACGGAAGGAATAGCATCCTGCTTAATTAACAGTTTATCATCCTTCGAAATGGAATAGCCATACCCAGAATTCACAGTATAAATATCTATACTAAAACCAGATGCAGACTGTTGGTTTAGAAACAATGCTATTACACCTACTAACAGACATACCAATAAAACTTTATAGAACTTATTTTTCATAACACTTTTTATAAAACCCAAGGCCTACTACTTGCCTTGGGTTTAAAACAGAATTAAACTAAATAACAGTTAAAAAACTAAACTAACTAAACTGTAATTGTTTTTATTAAGGTATAGCCATCATCAATATTTCCGAGTAAACTATCGGCCATATTGCCATCTAAGCTATCAGAGAAAACGTTATCATTTTCGTTGGATGTATCGGCTTCACCATTATAAAAAGTTGTATTATACACTGTATTACATACCGCTTCTGGAAAAGCGATTTGCGTAACAACTAGCGATTGTTCATCAATATTTAAAATTTCTATATGTATGTGCGGCGCCCTACCACGATACCATCCAGGAAAAATACTAATAAAAGATACTTGTCCGTTGTCATCGGTTAATTGTCTTCCTCGCAGAAAATTTTTATTACTATAATCGACATTTTGCATATTAGAACCTCCGTACTGAGAATAATTTCCTTCGGAATCGCAATGCCATAAATCTACATATACTCCTGACAAAGGATTACAACTATCTGCATCTACCTTTTGATTTACCGTTATATTGATTAGTAAAGCTACACCATTCCTGTCGGAAATAATATTGGCTTTCACTAAACTTGAAGGTGTAATTATAGGAAAAGGCCCAGCAGTTTCTTCAGGAGAAAGTGTACAACTCCCATCTGTTTGATCGTTACTTGCTGTTTTATCATCAGAATCCGAACAAGACGTTATTACAGGTACACCAACAACCATAGTACCCAAACCTAGCAAACTGTTTTTTAAAAATTTTTTACGTTCCATGAGACAATCATTTAATAATTAATCTTCGTCGTCATATGCTTCTTGAGGGAATAATTCGTAATTATCGTCTAAATACAAACTTCCACTTCTACCGAGCAATACAAAAGCTCTGCTACCATTAGAAAAAGCAATGGCATCTTGTCTGGATGTCGCTTCTAAACTGGTAATATTTTCCCAAGAATCTGTTCCCGGATTATACTCCCAAGTACTACTGGTAACCCCGCCATTATAGCCAGAAACAATATAACCTAACCCATTTAAACTAAACCCTACAGCATTAGAGCGTGCAATGGTATAATCATCATCTTCATCTAGATCGTTAAGCTTTGTAAAGACTTCTGTAGCTGGATTAAACTCCCAGAAATCGGTTTTATATAAGCCATTGCTTACGCCTGTTCCTAAATACACACGGTCGTTTATAGTAAAGCTGGTTGCAAAACGGCGTTTATCGCCACCAAAACCAACCAATTCGGACCACTCGTTGGTTGTTGGGTTGTATTTATAAAAATCTTTTCGATCGTTATCGCCATCGTAACCCGTGCCGATATACCCCATGTTATTTGCAGCAAACCCCACAGCAGAACGTCTGGCATCTCCTGATAAATCAGCTTTTTGAGTCCAAGTATTCGCACTGGCATTGTATTGCCAAAAGTCTTTAAGCTCTTCCTCGCCATCATAACCAACACCTATATACCCGAAGTTATTAATAGCAAATCCGGATGCTGCACTTCTAGGCGTACCAGGAAAATCGGCTTTTTGCACCCAATAATCGCCTTCTATATTGTATTCCCAAAAGTCGTTTAAATAATCGTCGCCATCGTACCCCGTTCCCATATAACCTTTATCGCCAATAACAAAACCCGCAATATTACTTCTGGGCACACCATCGAAAACCGAACGTACTTTCCAGTTCCCGCGATCCTCATCATCATCGCTCGAACAATTATAAAAACTTAATGCAAGCGCACATAATACCAATAGTTTTTTAGAATGTTTTATCATAAGTCATTTATTTATTTTTTGTATTCATTTTAAAAGTTAATCCTGCCGAGATAAAAGGCTGATCTGTAATGTTAAAGTTGTAGACAGCAGAATCAGACGCATCTAGTAATTGATATTTTGTATTGAACATATAGCCTGCTTTCAGGTTGATGGCCCAATTATGATCTAAACCATATTGGTAAGTAAAATGCGCGTTAAGACTTGATAGAGCTGCTGAATTATTATAATAATCGGAAACATTATAATAGCCTCCTTCTTGCTCCAGATTTACAAATAGTGCATGTTTTTGATTGAATTTATAGTGGACTTGACTTTCAGGGAACCCCACATAAAACGCAACATGATCGTTTAATGCTTTATAAAACTTAAACACAGGTGTCCATTCTGGCTGCCCAAAAACAACATTATAAGACACTCCAAAAGCAACATAAGCATCCTGCCAGCTTTTTTTAGCATAAAAATCGCCTGTAACCAGTACATCATCTTTAGAAATGGCATCTATAAAATTAGAGTATAAGCCAGCTTTCAATATCGCTCCAAGTCCCCAAGAATCTGTAACATAATAATCGACTTGTATGCCATAACTGAAATTGTAAAACCTATTTAAAGATTCTGCTACAAAAGGAGTATTAGTGTTGTAATTTATATTTAAAACACTGTAAGCAATGCCATTAGTTATTTTAAATTTAGAGTGCTCTAACGTGTAATTTACATCTAAATTCAAATCGTAAAAATCGATATCCTTACCATAAGGTGCCAAACGATATTGCATTGCGCCATCTACAGTATGCGTTTGGCAAAACATTCTATTACCGACAAAAAAAATAAGTATGTAAACGAGTTTTTTAGGCATGTGTTTTTAAATATTGCCCAAACCTACTTACTTAGTGCGCCGCTGTAAAATAAACTAGATAGATAAGTAAAATCCCTATACGAACCAGATTGCTTTTTCGACAAAAGCCTTAAGAACGTATTATATATTAAAAAACGGGTTTCAGATAGATAATATCCCTGTTGGTCTAACTCTTTTTATGCTCTTTTTTTATACGCTTAAGTTCGCTCGATTTTAAAAACGATTTATGAACTCTATTTGTTTTAAAACCTGTTGTACTTTATGCGTGCTTTTAGGTTTATTAACAGCCTGCGAACCCGATAACTCATCGGTAGTGGGTGAAGATTGGATTTACAATGGCACTAAAGTATTTTACATAGATACTTTTACGGTAAACACCTCGACTTATAAATTCGACTCTATTTCTGTAAGCGATACCGATCGTTTACTGGTAGGCGCGTATATGGATAATGATTTTGGTCGTATTACCGCTAAACCTTACATACAATTATACAGCAGTAATTTATATGCCGACAGTGATGCTGTGTTCGATTCGGTGGCGTTAATTTTAAAATACGACTCTTATTTTTACAACGACACCATTCCGAAACAAAAATTTAAGGCGTATGAAGTGATTAAAAATATAAAAGTCACTGAAGACTATTATTACAACACTTCTAATTACAACACAAACGATATACCTATTGGTGAAATTGAAGCTTCAATTACACCTAGAAAAGTCGATTCGTTACACTTTACTTTAAATCCAGCTTACGGCCGTAAATTGTTTGAAGACATTCAAAACAATGAATTTTCAGACATCAATCAGTTTTTAGCTAAATATAAAGGACTAATGATTACTCCAGATTCTAGCAATACCACTGTATTCGGATTCGAAAAATCATCTAAACTCAGATTATATTACACCATAAAAGAAGAAGTAGAAAGCGATGAAGCCGAATATATAGATCTCGATTTTAGTACAGCAAATAGTTTTCATAACCTGTCCAGCAATTACAACAATACGTATTTTGAAAATTTAAACTCACAAAAAGAAAGCATATCTAGCGCCCAAACAAACAACACCAGTTTTATACAATCTGGAAGTGGTTTGGCTACTAAAATAGACATTCCCTATATCGAGCAAGTGTATAACATTACAGGATCTGGCTCGGTTATGAACGCCCAACTTTACATCGCTTTAAAAAGAAACTCATCTACAACCAATTTACACACCAGAGATTCTTTAAATGTGTATATAATCGATCAACGATCCGAAACCATATCGGTACTTACAGACCATTCGGGAAATCAAATTTATGCCTTAAAAAATTCATCGCAGTCCGAATTAAGCAACACCGTTTACACCATCGATTTACAATATTTTGTAGATCTGAAATTAAACAGCGATAACCGCGAAAATTTATTTCTCAGTTTGTCGTCGCAAGATTTCAATGAATCGGTAGATCGCTACATTCTAGAAGGACAAACCTCCGAAACCAATGCCTTAAAAACAACTTTAGCACTATACTATGCACTTTACGACGATGACGACGAATAAACTTTCAACCTTAATATTAGGCCTATTTTTATATTCTTTTTCGGTATGCTCGCAAAGCAATACGCTTTCCAGTTCGCCATATTCTTTATACGGACTTGGACTGCTTAACACTACCAATACTGGGAAAACCACCAGTTTAGGCAATACCGGTATAGCAAACAGTTCTCGCACTTTTATAAATAATGCAAACCCGGCATCGTTTGCTTATGTGCCCTTAAACACTTTCTTTTTTGATGTTGGCATTAAGTCTACTTATGGAGTGCAAATAGACGGCGGCAGCCAAGACTCTAAAATAAACGCCAATTTCTCTAATATGGCCTTTGCCTTTCCTATCAATTCAAAATCAGGTCTTAGTTTAACCTTAATTCCTTACACCAACGTGGGCTACAGTTTAAACACTATTGAAACGGATATTGAAGGAACCTCTAATGTGTTTTATAGCGATATTGAAGGATCTGGAGGATTAAACGATTTAAAAATTAATTACGGTTACAAACTTTTAGATAATTTAAGTTTAGGGCTTACTTCTTCCCTACTTTTTGGTCAGATTACCGAAACAGAAACCAATTATATAGCCAATAACACCTTAAGCATTTATGATGCAAACAGCTATTCGGGGTTTAGACTCGGCGCGGGTATACAATACAGTCCGTTTAAAAACACAACTTTGGGGTCTATCGTAAATTTACCCACACGTTTATCAGGTGAAAAAGATACTACCGTATCTCAAATTTATGATGGCGATGTGTATTCGAATGAAGATTTAGACGATTTTAAACTGCCGTTAGAAATAGGTTTTGGAGTTCAAACAACTTACTTAGATCAGGTTACTGTAGCTTTAGATTACAAAAAATACTTTTGGTCTAACACCAATCAAACCGACCAGTTAGGCACTTTTGTAGATCAAAATATTTTTGGCTTAGGTGTAGAATTTGCACCAAATATTAACAAACTTAAATTCTGGAACACCTTACAATATCGCGCTGGTTTTAATTACGATAGTGGTAATCTGGAAATTACTGGTCAGAAAATAAACAACTATACTTTAGATGTCGGTTTAGGAATTCCGTTACGATACGATGGCCTATCTATGTTAAATATAAGCTATGCTTACGGTACGAAAGGCCAAGTGTACAATAACCTGATTCAAGAGCATTACCACCTCTTAACTTTAAATATAAGTCTTGCAGGGCGTTGGTTCGAAAAGCGAAAGTTTAACTAAGCGAACACCGTTTTAAATCTTTTTAACTTTCACGGCATTCATGCCTTTCATACCTTTTTCTAACTCGAATTCTACACGATCGTTTTCGGTAATGGTATCTATAAGTCCGCTTACATGGCAAAAATATTTTTCGGCATTTTTATCATCAACAATAAATCCAAAACCTTTAGACGTATTAAAGAAGGCTACCTTACCTTTTCTTACAGTATCTTGCTCTTCGGGTTCGTTATCTTCTTTTTTGGGAACACCTAAAACAATCTCGTCGGCATCTACTTTAATTTTATCGGCTGGATCTGGCGGAGTATCTGTTAAATTTCCATACTGATCTACATAAGCAAACTGAATACCTTGAGTGCCCTTAGCATTTGCTTTACGCTCTTCTTTCTTCTTTTGCTTTTCTTCGCGCTTTTTTTGGCGCGCTTTTTCTTTTTCGATTTTATTGTACGCTTGTTGCGATTTTGCCATAAAAATATTTTTAGTAATACAACTTAGTTTATAAACCACATAAATTAACCAAAAAGAATTCTATCGGCCAAATGCAATGCAATTCTAAACAAATATAATAGATGTTTATTGGAATTAATAACGATATAAAAAAAACTATTTTAATAAATAGTTAAGTGTTGTTTTTCAACAATATAGACAATCCTTTATTCAACTAATTTTGAAGCGTTATCTCAAGATATTTTAAATTGAAAAAGCGGACTATAAATATTGAAATTTATACCTTATTCTTTTACTATGATAATAGTTGCCTTAACGCCTGTGGCTAAGTTCCATTCGTTACCAGAAATGATATTGCCATCTTCGTCTAACACCTGAAATTCTGCGGTATTAGGACCTGATGTACCTTGATTAATTGCTTTAAAATCTATTTTATTAAGGCCCGGTTGCAAATCTAATTTAAATCCGCTATAACCGTTGGTAAGCAACACGTTAGACTGTATAATATCGTCGTTTACCAAAACCATAATACGATCGCCATCAAAAGCTTGGTGATCACGGTAAACAACATTAACTTTTCCAGATTTGGTTTTAAAATCTCCAAAATACATATCTACCAAACTTCCTGTAGCATTTGGATTAGCAGCTTCAGATTCTGGCATTTTCAATTGTCGTTTAATATTATCTTGATATAATTCTGCAGGATTACCATAGGTCTTTTTGTTAAACATCGAAAACTCTTCTTCTACATTTAAATTAGGCGTTTTTGAAACCGACAAACCATTTACCGTATTCTCGTTAGGTATAGACAGGCTAGGCGCCTCTACAGGATCTATATTTAAGCTATTGGTTTCTGAAGCTTCGCCCTCTGGAGCTTCTATTACTGGAATTATTCCAGAAGACTGTTGCCTACTATCTATTTGCGCCCACAGCGAAACAGAAAACAAAAGAAAGAAACACAATACAAAAGAATACTTCATAGGGCTAAATAATCAGTTCAAAAATAAATTTTAATTTTTAATAGAAACAAAAATCATTCCTAAAAATTGTTAAGATGACTCGCTTTTTTCAACATAAAAAAACAAGAGCGACAATTAGCTATTAAGTATTAAAATATTGTTAATGTGCTGATTTTAAATTTTCTAATTGTAACAAATCGGTTTTCACCTCGTCTTTAAAATATAAAACAATTAAAATAATCATCATCAATCAAAAAATCGAACATTATGAGAACTCTAAACAACAATCAGACTACAGGAACAGTACATCATTCAAAAAGTGAATCTTGGAACAGTAAAAGACGTTATAGATCTACTTTCTAATTCTAAAAACAATCGCTATGAAAACGCTCTTAAAACAACTAAAACAATCCAGAATTAATGGCGATGCTGTAGAATTAAAACTAATAAAGCGTAGTATTCAAGATTTTAACTCGACAACAGAAGCCTTATGGTATGGCACAAAACGTTACGCACATTAAACCATACCATTTAAAAAGTTACAATAGCCCAGACATCTGGGCTATTTTGTTTTTATACAATAGGCAATATTAACTTTTTTTCTGCCCCATTGCTTGGCAGCATCAACATCGGTCCCCATGTATATATCTATACGATTTTTCCAACGGGAGTGCATTTTGTCGTTAACAATAAACAACCCTTGAAATCCTTCTATAGCCACTTGCGTATTATGATCTAAACCTTGTGCCAGTAAATCTCTAGAAACCGCAATACATTTTTGGTTAGGTTTTAGCGTATCTCCAAAAGCGGTTATACGACTTTGGGAATCGGTTTGATAACTTAACGAATTGTATGCTGTAGCCGTAACCCTTATGGTTTCCCAAGCACAATTATCGTCTGCAGATTTTGTCGTTTTCCCCTTGCAACCAAAACAAAATACCAGCAGTATAAAAAGATATCGATATAAATTCATAACTCTAAAGATAGCTTTTATACTTTAATCCCATCATTTCCCGTTACCAACGCACCTAATTAACAAAACGAATTGAATTTCCGATTAGGGAATTCAGCCGTTATTGCGCTTACACGTTGTTGTGTTCAGTTTTTTTATTTTCATTCTGTTTTAATATGTAAATCAGATAAGTTATTACAAAAATCAAAAGAGGAATCTGAAAAGCCAAATAATTAAATTTTTCAATTGGTATTTCAGTCATTTGTCTTGCGATTGGTGCAAGCATAAGAACAAAACTCAATACTTTTCCAAGTCTGAACTTTTTATATTTAGTAAAATTCAGTATTACTCCGATTAGTCCCAAAACGGCAAATATTTGGTCACTATTTCCAAACTCAAAACTTGTAAATATCAGCCAAAAAATAAATGGAAGTCCAATCATTTGTCCCATAAGAATTATGAGAGAATAAAATGTTATAGAAATTATTTTCAGAGTTTTGTCCATTTAGTTTTTTATTCCAATTCTTCGTAAACAATGTTAAAATCCAAGTCGCTTGGAATTTTTAATATTTTTCTTTCACGCTCATATTGTTCCAAAGTCAAATTCGGACTTTGTTCTGTACTTTTTTTATCCACTTCAATTATGTGATAATAAGTCACACTTTTATTAATTCCGTTTTCTGTTGTTTTTGGATGACTTTTAGCAATTATAAAATCTCCGTTTTCTCCAACAGCAAAAACTGTTTTGGGTACAATTAGTCGATTTGAATATTTTTCCGCGTGATACCAAATACTCATTTCGTCAAGCGTATTATTCGCAAATAAAAAATAGTCGTCGGTTATTTCTCTTTCAACTAATCCGGCTCCGAAATAACAAGATTCCAAAATCAGCAGTAGAAATATTCCAATAATTTTATTCGTATTTCTCATTTTTTTCGTGAATTTTTGAAATTGTACACAGCATTTAATATTCCAACACCTCTTGTATGGCAGCTTCTAACCTATCTTTAGCTAAATAATTATTTTCGAGTTGATTGATGAATGGAATTGGCGTATCTAAACTTGCCACGCGCTTAACAGGAGCATCTAAATACTCAAAACAATGTTCCATAATCAATGCTGAAATATCTGAAGCCACCCCGCCAAAAAGTGAATCTTCTTGCAATACAAGTGCTCTTCCTGTTTTCTTTACTGAACTATAAATAGTAGCTACATCTAAAGGTTGTAACGTTCTTAAATCGATAACATCGGCCTTGATTTCAGGTGCTTTACTTAATACTTCCAAAACCCAATGCACACCGGCACCATAGGTAATGATACTCAAATCCGATCCTTCGGTTAACCTTGCCGCTTGTCCAAAAGGTAGTGTGTAATAATTTTCAGGCACTTGCTGACGAATACTTCTATACAAAGCTTTATGCTCGAAAAACAACACTGGATTAGGATCGTTTATAGCCTGAATTAAAAGACCTTTGGCATCGGCTGGAAATGCAGGATACACGACTTTAAGACCTGGTGTTTTTGTAAACCAGGCTTCGTTGGTTTGCGAATGAAACGGCCCTGCAGCCACCCCAGCACCACAAGGCATTCGTATAACAACATCGGCCGACTGCCCCCAACGGTAATATGATTTTGCCAAATAATTTACAATGGGATTAAATCCGGACGACACAAAATCTGCGAATTGCATTTCTACAACACTTTTCATATCGGCAATAGCCAGGCCCATAGCAGCTGATATGATAGCAGATTCGCAAATAGGTGTATTTCGAACACGAGCTTTACCAAACCGATTTACAAAACCTTCGGTAGCTTTAAAAACACCTCCGTATTCCGCAATATCTTGCCCCATGAGCACCAGATTGTCATGCTTTTGCATAGCTTGATCTAAACCTTCGGATATAGCATCTATAAAACGACGTTCTTGGGTTTGCTCAGAAGCTTTTATCTCTGTATCCGTAAAAGGTTTAAACACATCACCCAACTCGATTTCTGTATTAGCAACTATAGGTATTTCGTCTGTTGCCTGTTTATAAGCTGTTTCAATTTCTTGTAATATTTCAGCTTTAAACTTGTTATCAATCTCTTCAGATAATATATTGGTGTGCATCAAAAAAGATTTCATGCCTTCTACAGGATCTTTAGTCGCCCAATAATCTAATGTCTCTTTAGGCACATACTTTGTACCGCTAGCTTCTTCATGACCACGCATTCTAAAAGTTTTAAATTCCAGTAATACTGGGCGAGGTTGCTGCCTAACACTTTCGGCAATAGCAGTAACTTTAGAAAAAACTTCTATCACATTATTACCATCAATAATATGTGCTTCCATACCATAGCCTACGCCTTTATCGGCCAAATCCTTGCAATAGTATTGTTCGTGTGTTGGTGTTGAAAGCCCGTAACCATTATTTTCTATACAAAACAGCACTGGTAATTGCCAGACCGAAGCGAGATTTAGAGCTTCATGAAAATCACCTTCACTAGTCCCCCCTTCCCCAGTAAACACTGCAGTAACAGCTTTTCGATTATGTAATTTCTCTGCTAATGCAATACCATCGGCAACACCCAATTGCGGTCCTAAATGCGAAATCATGCCAATAATTTTATAATCTTGTGTTCCAAAATGAAAGGACCGATCCCTTCCTTTGGTAAATCCGCTAGCTTTACCCTGCCATTGACAAAACAACCTGTGCAAAGGCACATTTCGCGTAGTAAAAACGCCTAGATTACGATGCATGGGCAAAATATATTCATGAGTATGCAACGCCATAGTAACCCCAATTGCAATGGCCTCTTGGCCAATCCCTGAAAACCATTTGCTAATTTTTCCTTGCCTAAGCAGGATTAGCATTTTTTCCTCTATAAGTCTAGGTTTTAACATATTTTTATAGAGTTGCAATAAAGTTTCGTTACTCAATCCGCAATCTTTATAATCCATTGGTGCTGTCTTAGAATTCATACTTTAAAAACTGAATATCATCAAATATAACGGAAAAATTACAGTAAAAATTAGTGCCCTATTAAATTATTTGTGCTCACATCTACACTTGTTTTTTTGTACATTTGTAATACACCATGTAGTTAAAATGTAAATATGAAAAGTATTCCTAGTGTAGATTTAAATGATTTTATTTCTAACGATCCTGATAAAAAAAAACAATTTGTTAACGCTATTGGTAAGGCTTACGAAGACATCGGTTTTGTTGCTTTAAAAGGTCATTTTTTAGACGATAAATTAGTAACTGATTTGTATGATGAGATTAAGGCCTTTTTCGATTTGCCAGAATCAGTTAAGGCTAAATATGAAATCCCTGGAATTGGCGGTCAGCGTGGTTACACGTCATTTGGTAAAGAACATGCTAAAGGAAAAAAAGAGGGCGATTTAAAAGAATTTTGGCATTTTGGACAATATGTAGAAGATAACGATATTCTAAAGGCAGAATACCCAGAAAATGTAATTGTTGACGAATTGCCAAAGTTTAATACGGTAGGAAAACAAGCCTACCAAATGTTAGAAAAGACAGCGAAATACGTACTACGCGCTTTGGCTTTATATTTAAATTTAGAAGAAACTTATTTCGACCAGTATATTAAAAATGGTAATTCTATTTTAAGACCCATTCATTATCCGCCAATAACTACCGAACCTAAGGAAGCTGTACGAGCAGCAGCCCATGGCGATATTAATTTAATTACACTATTAATGGGTGCTCAAGGCCGTGGCTTACAAGTACAAAATAACGATGGCGAATGGATTGACGCCATAGCACAACCTGACGAATTAATGATAAATGTTGGCGATATGCTTTCCAGACACACCAACAATAAGTTAAAGTCTACAATTCACCGAGTAATTAATCCGCCTAAAGAATTATGGGGAACTTCCAGATATTCCATACCCTTTTTTATGCACCCCGTAAGCGATATGAAATTGAATGTTTTAGACCACTGCATAGACGACAACAATCCAAAACAATTTGAAGATATTACCGCTGGTGCCTATTTACACGAACGATTAATAGAATTAGGGTTAATTAAGAAATAACAACCATGGACTTAAAAGATCAGCTTAAAAATTTATTCCCAGATCACGAAGAATCTGAAGACCAAATAACTGAAGACACGTCTGATATTTGGCTGCAAGACGACCCCATTTTATGTAAATACGAAAAACGCAAAGGAAAACCCATAACCATTTTAGAAGGTTACACAGGTGCATCCGAAGATTTTAAACAATTAGCCAAAGACATTAAAAAAGCATTAAGTGTTGGCGGAAGTTTTAAAGATGATAAAATTATAATACAAGGTGATTATCGCGATAAAATCATGTCGATTTTAAAAGATAAAGGATTTAACGTTAAACGCGTGGGTGGTTAGTCATGAAAAGCGCCAACACATTGCACATTACAAACGGTAGTAATTTAACTCATTACTTAACCGAGCTTCAAGTAGAAGGCGATTTCTTGACTTGGCACGAAATGTTATGCGAAGGCCCGACACTAGAAGCTATTAATTCGGTGGAGTTTTTAGACCTAAGAAAGCAGTTTTTACAAGACACCTATCAGTTAGAAATAAATGAAATTCAAGTAAAAAGCGATGTTAGTATTCTAGACGATGTAAGTGCTTATAAAGAAATTGTGCTTTGGTTTGAATACGATTTATTTTGCCATATTAATCTAATTGGTGTTATTAATCTATTACTTCAAAAAAACATTCAACTACCAATATATTTAGTGTGTAGCGGCTGGATTCATGAAAATAAACACGAATTAAAAGGCTTATCAGAATTAAATAATAAGCAATTACTCCATCATTATAAAAATAAAATTGAGCTTAAACCATCCGATATAGAATTAGCACAACAGGTTTGGAGCATATACAACGGGAACGATCACAACCTATTAAAACCTTTTATTGTTAAAGATTCGTCGTTTGTATATTTAAGCAATTGCTTAAAGGCGCATTTACAGCGTTTTCCAAATTCTAAAAACGGTATTAACGAAATTGAGCTTAATATTTTAAAAATAATAGAGCAAAACGATATTAAGTCTAAGCATCATTTATTAGGTTATGCCCTAAACTACCAAGGATATTATGGCTATGGAGACCTGCAAATGCAACGTATTATAGATCGGTTACATGTGTTTTACACCGAAGAAAATCATACGTTAAAATTGAATCAGCATGGGTTTAAAGCATTATTTCTTCAAAATAATTATGCGAATTTAGCAGACGATAAAATGATTTATGGCGGCGCTAAAAAACACGATTTTTATTTTAATACCGAATGTAATAAACTTATAAAATCTATTAACTATGCCAATTAAGGACTCCGAACTCATTCTAAATCCAGATGGCAGTATTTACCATCTTAATTTAAAACCCGAACATATAGCACAAACCGTTATTTTGGTAGGAGACCAAAATCGTGTTTCCAAAATATCTAAACATTTCGATTCTATCGAGTTTTCTATACAAAAACGCGAATTCAAAACCGAGACGGGACGTTACAAAGGCAAACGCATAACAGTTATTTCTACTGGCATAGGGTGCGATAATATAGATATTGTACTTAATGAACTGGATGCTTTAGTAAATATCGATTTTAATACACGAACTGTAAAAAAACAACTAACAGCTTTAAACATTATCCGCATTGGCACGTCTGGTGCACTCCAAGAAGATATTGCTGTCGATTCGTTTTTAGTAAGCAGTCATGGTTTGGATTTTAGCGGTATGCTTCATTTTTATAATTTGAAACATATTGGTAACCCAGAAGTCGAAGCTGCTTTTGTAAAGCACACCAACTGGAGTTCCAAAAAATCTAAACCAGTATTAATTTCTGGAAATTCAGAACTAGAAAGCAAAATCTGTTCAGAAAAAACAAGCTCAGGAATAACAGCAACGGCTAGCGGATTTTACGGCCCTCAAGGACGCATTTTACGACTAGAATTGGAAGATAACACGCTTAACGACAGCATACAAACCTTTAACTACAACAATCTAAAAATAACGAATTTAGAAATGGAAACCGCAGCTATTTACGCTCTGGCACAATTACTCGGCCATAAAGCCCTGTCTATAAATGCCATAATCGCCAATAGAGCTGCTGGTACTTTTAGCAAAAATCCGGGATTAGCGATAGAGCAACTTATAAGTTACACCTTAACTAAAATCGTAAACTTATAATCTTAAAATATGATACAAGTAAATATAGGAGGCGTACCAGAACATTTTAATTTACCTTGGTATTTAACCTTAAAAAATGGAGAATATAAAGCCGAAAACATCAATTTGCGCTGGCACGATTTTTTTGGTGGTACCGGCGAAATGTGTAAAGCCCTAAGAACAAAAGAAATTGATATTGCTGTAATACTTACCGAAGGCATAGTTGCCGATATTGTTGCCGGAAACCCTAGTACCATTGTACAAACTTTTGTAAAAACGCCTTTACATTGGGGTATACATGTTGCCCAAAATTCACCTTACAACACCATTGAAGAATTAAAAGGCACCAAAGCCGCTATAAGTCGTTATGGGTCAGGATCTCATTTAATGGCTTATGTGAATGCACAAAACCATAATTGGAATATGGATGCCGATTTAAAGTTTGAAGTAATAAACGATTTAGATGGCGCTGTAACTGGTTTAACCGAAGGCACAGCCGATTATTTTATGTGGGAAAAATACACCACAAAACCCCTTGTAGATTCGGGAATATTTAGAAATATTGGTAATTGCCCTTCTCCATGGCCTTGTTTTGTAATTGCGGTTAGAAATGAGTTTTTAAAAGAAAACGCTTCCGTTATGAAAACCATTTTAGACATTATTAATAATACTACTTCCGATTTTAAAAATATACCTTCTATAGACCACACCATTGCAAACAGATACAATCAGCAAATAACAGACGTGCAAGCCTGGCTAGAAATGACCGAATGGAGCCAAGAGTTAATCGATAAAAACACTTTAAACACTGTTCAAAATCAGTTGTTTGCCTTAGATTTAATTCCCGAAAAACAAGATTATAACAATTTGGTAACAATTATTTAAACTACATATACTTTGTTAAAACTAAAAATAAAGTTAAAAGTTTGCTTTCATTTTTAGGATAAACCGTGGGTTATAGCTATTTTTGAAAAAAATTGCAACCCCACCAATCTATGTTTATGACAATTTTAACAATTTTAGCTGTTTTAATAGGCATTAATTTTGCCCTATTATTTTTTAGCTGCAATAAAACGACGCCTACTAAGACTGTTAAACGCAACACTGAAAGAATTAAAACGTTATCTCCAGAAAAATTAGCTACCAATAAATCGAAGATTCCTTATTTAGCTGCAACAGGGAGTTAGTTTTACTAAAATGATGATTGCCAAACCAAAAGCCCCGATTAGCGCTTAATGGCGAAGGGTGCCCAGAAGTTAATACTTCGTGCTTTTTGGTATCGATAAGTTTCGTTTTCTTTTTGGCGTAACCACCCCACAATAAAAACACAATTCCAGAAGATTCGTTGCTAATGGTTTTTATAACCGTATCGGTAAAAATTTCCCAACCTTTATTTTGATGGCTCCCCGCTTTACCAGCCTCAACTGTTAAAGTAGCATTAAGCAATAAAATACCTTGCTTAGCCCAAGCCTCTAAATTTCCACTTTCCGGATAAGGTTTTGATACATCGGCTTCTAATTCTTTAAAAATATTTTTTAATGATGGTGGATGCGGAAAACCATCAGCAACAGAAAAGCACAAACCATTGGCCTGCCCTGCTCCGTGATAAGGATCTTGCCCTATTATCACTACTTTTAAATCCTTTAACGCACACTGATTAAACGCATTGAAAATTAAAGGTTTTGGTGGATAACAAACCGACTTTTTGTATTCTTCTTCTACAAAAAGCCATAAGCTTTTAAAATAAGGTTTTTCAAACTCATCTTTTAATATTAAAAACCAATCGTTATTTATATAATTGTGCATCGCTGATTTACTTTTAAAACTTCAAATTTAAAAATAGTATTATCTTTCCAACATTAATTTTAAAATAGCATATTTCTGTAATGAAAAACATTAAATTTCCTACAGCGCAAACTGTTTTATTACTCATAGCTATTTTTGTAGCCGTATTAACTTGGGTGATTCCTTCTGGAAAATACGATAGATTACAATACAATTCCGAGACCAATACGTTTACCCAATCTGGACAGATTAACACCAACGATTTACCTGCCATCCAAGAAACACTCGAGCAATTACAAATTAAAATTCCCATAGAAAAATTTACTAATGGTGACATTTGGAAGCCAATAGCCATACCAAACACCTACCATAAATTACAGAATAACCCACAAGGTATTATAGCTTTTTTACAGTCGCCCATTAGAGGTATTTTAGAATCTATAGACGTTATTCTATTTGTACTAATTATTGGTGGATTTATAGGAATTATGAACTTTACCGGTGCATTTGAAGCAGGAATCTCGGGCTTAGCTAAAGCCTTAAAAGGCAGAGAGTATGTGTTAATAATTGTAATAACCACTTTAATTGCTATAGGGGGAACGACCTTTGGTTTGGCCGAAGAAACTATCGCCTTCTACCCTATTTTAATTCCTGTGTTTTTAGCTGCAAAATACGATGCCATGGTGGCACTAGCTTCAATTTATATTGGCTCTTGTATGGGTACGATGGCATCGACTGTTAATCCGTTTAGCACCATTATAGCCTCTAATGCTGCTGGGATAAATTGGACTTCCGGTTTAGTTTCAAGATGTTTGGTTCTAGGTATCGGGCTCATCATATGTTTAGCATACATTATTAACTATGCCCAAAAAGTAAAAAAGGATGCTTCAAAATCTATAATTTTTAATCAGAAAGAAGAGATAGAACAGTTATTTCCTATACATATTAATTCAGCAACAACCGCTTTAAATGCTAAATTTAAATTCATTCTGTGCTTATTCGCTTTATGTTTTGTAATTATGATTTATGGCGTTTCTAGACTAGACTGGTGGTTTTTAGAAATGACTACCGTATTTTTTGTAGGCGCTCTTGCAATTGGTTTAATCGCAAAAATTAAAGAATCTGAATTTGTAGACACGTTTATTAATGGTGCTAACGATTTACTAGGAGTTGCTTTTATAATTGGTATTGCCAGAGGCGTAACTGTTTTAATGGAAGACGGTTTAATTAGCGACACCTTGCTGTATTACGCTAGCTCTGCCACAGCAGGCATGAACAAAGGTGTTTTTATAAATGCGATGCTTTACATATATAGTGCGCTATCGTTTTTTATACCTTCGTCTTCCGGCATGGCCGTATTAACCATGCCCATTATGGCACCTCTAGCAGATGGTATTGGTATAGGTAGAGAGTTGGTTGTTAATGCTTACCAATTTGGTATGGGGCTTTTTGCTTTTATAAATCCTACAGGGTTAATTTTAGCCTCGTTAGCCATAGTTAAAATAGGCTTTAACAAATGGCTGAAGTTTGTAATCCCATTAATAATCATTCTATTGCTGTTTACCATGATTGTACTTACAATTTCGGTTTACATTTAATGGCTTTAACCTATTAATTTCTTTAAATTTGCAGTTTTTAACTGCATCGGAAAATAGAATGATAAACATTCATAAAAAGACATTACAAGATTTAGAATTTCAAACAGTATTACATCAAGTTAGCGAATACTGCATAACTGCATTAGGTAATCAGGAAGCATTAAACATTTCACCTTTTAAAAGGAAAACAGATGTATTATACGAGTTACAACTCACTCACGAATATGTTTCTTCTTTTTATAACGAAAACAGAATACCTAATCATGGTTTTGATGCAATTACTAAAGAATTAAAACTCTTAAATATAGAAAATGCATTTTTAGAAGTTCACGGGTTGAAGAAGATCGTAGCGATGTCGCAATCCGTTAATGAAATAATTGTTTTTCTAAAGAAATTTCAGGAGTATTACCCTACACTTTATCAGGCAGCTTCACATATTGAAGTCACAAAAGTTTTAATTGAAAAAATCGATGCCATTGTAGATCGTTTTGGAGATATTAAAAATAATGCATCGCCTAAATTGTTTGAACTCCGACAAGAAATTAACAAGCTTAAGGGGCAAATAAATCAGAGCTTTACCACAGCCCTAAATACATATCAAGCCTTAGAATATTTAGACGATATTAGAGAATCTGTTGTAGACAACAAACGCGTTTTAGCCGTAAAAGCCATGTACAGACGTAAGGTTAAAGGCTCTATTATGGGAAGCAGTAAAACCGGTAGTATTGTTTATATAGAACCTGAAACCACCTTAAAATACACAAGGGAATTACACAATTTACAATACGAAGAACAGGAAGAAATTGTAAAAATATTAAAAGATGTCACCAATTTTATTCGTCCGTTTTCTCCATTATTAAAGGATTATCAAGCGTTTTTAATAAAAACCGATGTGGTATATGCCAAAGCACAATACGCCAAAGCATTGCAAGCCATTTTACCAGAAATAACAGGCGATCGCGATGTATTTCTTAAAGACGCCTATCACCCACTGCTATATTTAACAAATTCTAAAAAAGGAGCAACAACCTATCCGCAGACAATTACGCTTAACGAAGATAATCGCATAATTGTTATATCCGGTCCCAATGCAGGAGGAAAAAGCATCACCTTAAAAACCGTTGGACTACTACAGGTTATGCTACAAAGTGGCATGCTTATTCCCGTACACGAACGCAGTAGAACTTCTATTTTTGATCGCGTTTTAAGCGATATTGGCGATAACCAATCTATAGAAAATCATTTAAGTACTTACAGCTACCGCTTAAAGCAAATGAATTATTTTCTAAAAAAATGCAACAGTAACACCTTATTTTTGATTGATGAATTTGGAACAGGTAGTGATCCGGAATTAGGCGGCGCCTTAGCCGAAACCTTTTTAGAAGAATTTTACTCTAGAGAAGCATTCGGAATTATTACCACGCATTATTCCAATTTAAAAATATTGGCCAACGAACTGCCACACATGCAAAATGCCAATATGCAGTTTAACAATAAAACCTTAGAACCTATTTTTAAATTAGTTTTGGGTCAGGCAGGAAGCTCTTTCACTTTCGAAGTTGCCCAGAAAAACGGCATTCCTTACAACCTAATCAATAAAGCTAAAAAGAAAATTGAAGGCAGCAAAGTACGTTTTGATGCCACGATTGCCAAGCTTCAAAAAGAGCGAAATAAATTAGAAAAAACCGAACGCTCTTTAAAAGTAAACGAACAAAAGAAACAATCGGAAGCCGAAAAACTAGAAGAGATTAATGCACGCATTCAAAAAAAACTCGAAAACTATCAGGAACTTTATGACAGCAACCAGCGTTTGATTTATTTAGGACAAAAAGTAAACGACATTTCTGAAAAATATTTCGAAAATAAGCGCAAAAAAGAACTGCTAGACGAACTTTTTAAAGTCGTACAGATAGAAAATTCTAAACGAAAAAAAGTTTCTGCAAAGCAAAAACGTGCCCAAAAAGCTAAAGAACAACAAGTAATAAAAGAAGCCGAAAAGAAAGTTGCCGTTATTAGGCAAAAAAAGAAAGAAGCCAAGAAAAAAGAAATAGAACAGCCCAAACCCCGCCCTATTTTAAAAGTTGGCGACCGCGTTAGAATGTTAGATGGCAAAGCTGTAGGAAGTATAGACAACATCGAAAAAAATAAAGCCATAGTTAATTACGGTATTTTTACTACCAATGTAGATTTAAACCAGTTGGAGCTAGTTGAAGCGAAGCGCTAAATAAAGCCGTTAAAAACAGGCCAAATCACCAGCTTTTTTTGTAAATTAATACATCGTTAATCAATACTTATATGAAAAATTCAATATGCATACTTATCGTGCTCCTTTTAGCGAGCACAACAAGTTTTAGCCAAGACATAGACTATAGCAACGACAAAACCTATACGAATTATAAAAATGAAATTTCTTTTGAAGTTTTACAGGTTGTAAACGGCGTTTACCAATTCTCTTACGAGCGTTATATCTGGAAGAATTTTACAGCAAATTTAGGTATAGGTTACAAAGGAAAAGAAGGATTATTAAAAATTTCGGGGCTCGACGGCGATAAAGTAAAAACTGATGAAATATTTTACAGCGGTTTTCAAATTATACCAGAAGTGCGCTATTATTTAAAACAAACAGCTAGAAAAACCTTAACAGGATTTTATTTTGGCGCCTATTTAAAATACTCGAACTACAGTAGTGATTTAACAGGAAAATATATTAGTTCTGAAAACATTGAATACGAATTAAAATTTGATGTCGGAACCAATATTACATCAGCAGGATTAATGTTTGGTTACAAACTTCCTATTTCAAAACATTTCAATATCGACTTTATGATTGCTGGGCCAGGTACTGGGCACTATAATTTTAAATTAGAAAACGAAAAGGATTTACCAGACGAATTTTACGACGATTTAAATACAACCCTAGAAAAATACAGTTTATTAGATTTTATAAATTCAGATTTCAGGTTTTCCGATGTTAATCGAAGATCAAAGTTTTCAGCATTATCATTTAGATATGGTATTGCTATCGGTTACACATTTTAATTCATAAAACGTATAAAAAATGACCATTTTAAACCCAAACCAAAACCTTGTGCTTTTTGATGGCGTTTGTAATTTATGTGAGTCTTCAATACAATTTATTATTAAAAACGATAAAGACAATATTTTTAAGTTTGCACCACTGCAAGGCGAAACTTCTAAACCTATTATTGAAGCGTTTAATATAAATACGGCAAAAACCGATTCTATTTTATTGTATAGCCCAAAAAACAAACTATACACAAAATCTACTGCAGCTTTAAAAATTGCTGCCCAATTACAGTTTCCCGTTAACTTATTGGCTGTTTTTTTAATTATCCCAAAACCAATACGCGATTGGGTTTACAGTTACATTGCCAAAAACAGATACAAATGGTTTGGCAAAAAAGAATCTTGCATGTTACCTACCAAGCACTTGCAAGCAAAGTTTCTTAATTAAAGCAGTAAATAAAGATTTTTCTTTCAAATTAAATAGTAACAGCATACTTTTGAATATTCTAAAATTAATTCATTTAAAAACAACTTATGAAAACATCAAATTATTCACTTTTAATATTAGTAATGGCATTTGTTTTAAACAGCTGCTCTAGTGTAAAAGTTTTAGACTCTTGGAAATCAGACAATGTGTCGACCATAAGAGATAAAAACATTTTAGTAATTGCCAGAACAGATAACAACCAAGCTAGAATTGCATTCGAACAAGAAATTGCTAAGCAACTACGCGATAATGGGCTTAAAGCAACAGAAAGCTTTAAAGAATTACCACACATAGAACCAGACAAAAAATTAACAGAAGAACAAACTAAAGCGCTTGCCGAAACTATAAAAAGAGAAGGTTATAATGCAGTGGTTTTAACTGTAATTAAGGATTATAGAGAATCTACCCAAACTACACAAGACGGTGGTTATTATGCTGGTGGAACTTTTGGCGGTATGTACCCTGGCTATTATGGTGGATTTTACGGATACTACAACTACCCTATGACTTATGTAGGTGTTGGTACGTATTCGCCTTCAACGATTACAACTAGAACAGTAAGAGATTTTGTTTTAGAAACAGTAACTTACAATTTAGATGAAGCCGAAGGCAAACAATTAATTGCAGTAGTAACTACAGAAATTGAAGACCCACAAAACGTGAGTAAAAATGCAGAAGAATATGCTTATAAAGTAATGAAATCTTTATCGCATAAATAACAAACAGCGTTTAATTTATATAAAAAAAGCTAGAATCATCTTCTAGCTTTTTTTTTGGTTTATACTCTATCTTATTTTTAATATTTAGCTTTTCTTTCTACGCTTTTTCTCTTTAGTTAGTAAAGCCAATTCGCGCCCTGTTTGCCCTGCTACCGACGTATTTTCTTCGGCACGTCGTATTAAATACGGCATAACGTCTTTAACTGGGCCAAAAGGCACATATTTGGCTACATTATACCCCAGATGCGATAAATTAAAACTTATGTGATCACTCATGCCGTACAACTGTCCAAACCAAACACGTTTATCCGACTTATCAATACCTTTGGCTTTCATCAAATCCATTACCAAATACGAACTATATTCGTTATGTGTTCCAGCAAATAACGACATGTCGCTTAAATGCTCTAACATGTAGCTTACACCTGCATTAAAATTAATATCGGTGGCTTCTTTATTTTCACAAATAGGTGTTGGGTAGCCGAGTTCCTCTGCTCTATCATTTTCCTTTTCCATATAAGCACCGCGCACTAATTTATAGCCTAAATAAAAATGCTCTTTTTTAGCTAATTCATGCTGCTTTTTAAGAAACTCCAACCGATCGTGTCTATACATTTGTAACGTATTATACACTACAGGTTTTTCGGTGTTGTATTTGCGCATCATGTTTGTAATTAAATCGTCGGCTGCATCTTGCATCCAGCTTTCTTCGGCATCAATTAAAACAGCAATATCTTTGTTTTTTGCTGCTTGGCACACCATATCGTAACGATTTACAACGCGCTCCCACTCCGCTTGTTCTTTAGCCGTAAGTGTTTCGCCTTTTCCTATTTTTTCGTATAAAGCAAAACGACCGAATCCCGTTGGTTTAAAAACAGCAATCGGTATCGATTTTCTGTCGTCTGCAAAATTTACAATCTTAAGCGTAATTTTTAAAGCGGCATCAAATTCAGCTTCATTTTCTTTACCCTCTACCGAATAATCCAAAACGGAACTCACGCCTTTCTCGTACATTTTATCAATAACAGTAAGGCAATCTTCTTCGTTAACACCTCCACAAAAATGGTCGAATACCGTGGCGCGAATTAACCCCTCTACAGGCAGCTTTGCTTTAATAGCAAAATTAGTAGCTGCAGTCCCTATTCTAACAAGTGGTTCTATAGAGATCATTTTAAATAGAAAGTAAGCTCTTTCTAATTCCGAATCGCTTTTTAAGGCAAAAGCAATTTCTGTATTGTCAAAAATAGTATTGTCAATCATACCTCAAAAAAAATAGTTTGCAAATATAATTAACAATGACTTACTTTTTTGCAAAAAACTCCTTATTTTCACGCGTCTTTTTTTAAGAACATTCTATGACAAGCATCGAAACCAAAACCAATAAAATCCATTTTAATGTAAGTGGTTATGAATCAATCAACAAATACATTGAGAGCAGTAACCCTTCAATAATTTTTATTTTAGTAGACCAAAACACTCACAACCATTGTTTGGCTCGTTTTTTAGAAACACTTGCAACCACTATTCAAATTGAAATTATAGAAATTGAAGCAGGAGAAACCTTTAAAACCATAGATACTTGTGTTGGCGTTTGGAATGCACTTTCGGAACTTGGTGCAGACCGTAAAAGTTTACTTATTAATTTAGGCGGTGGTGTTGTTACAGATTTAGGTGGTTTTGTGGCCTCTACATTTAAGCGAGGTATTGCTTTTATTAACATTCCGACCACACTTTTAGCCATGGTAGATGCTTCTATTGGAGGTAAAACAGGTGTCGATCTTGGCAGTTTAAAAAACCAGATTGGTGTTATTAACTCTCCAAAAATGGTTATAGTAGATACAGACTATTTAAACACTTTGCCGCAAAACGAAATGCGTTCTGGCTTGGCCGAAATGTTAAAACATGGGCTTATTCAAGATCAGACGTATTGGGATCATTTCAAAAATTTATCATCTTTAAACATTTCAAATTTAGATGAATTAATTTACGAATCTATATTAATAAAAAAGCATGTTGTAGATATTGACCCTAATGAGAATGGACTGCGTAAAACTTTAAATTACGGACACACTTTAGGACACGCCATAGAATCGTATTTTTTAAGTCACCCAGAAAAAACCGATTTACTTCATGGCGAAGCTATTGCTATAGGTATGATTCTGGAATCTTATATTTCTACAAAATTAACTGGTTTAAGCATTGATGCTTATAACGACATTAAAAATGTAATTTTAGACATTTATGATTTTGTTGCTATAACACCAGACGACTATGCGCCAATAATAGAGTTATTAAAATACGACAAAAAGAATGCGCACGGTAGTATTTACTTTGTTTTACTAGAAGGCATTGGTAAAACAAAAATAGATTGCACCGTTTCTAACGAGTTAATAATTGAAGCGTTAAATGTTTACAACACCTATGCTTAACTAAAAATTATTTGTAAATTTATTTCAACCCAAAATAAGACTTTTTAAGATTACTATTGATTATCTAAAAACCCAATTAGATATGAAAAAAGTAATTGTAGATTATAAAAAATTAACTCCGGAAATTCTTACCAAATTAACGGAGAAATTTCCCGACGGCTATAACGACAGCGATATAATCACTTTCGACAATTGTAAAAACGAAACTATTGAAGCTGTAGAAATTAAAACCCCAGAAGCCATATACCTAGTAAAAGTTAGTAGTAAATTGCGTTATACGATGACTAATTTTGACACCGTAGAAGATCTAAACGTAAACGATTCTGGGCATGTTATTGTTGATGATCACGAAAACACGCCTAATGCCATTATAGACAACACGATGGTTTTTAATGATGAGGAAGAATAAAAAAAGAGCCCAAAAAGGCTCTTTTATATAAATAGACAGTATTTTTTTACTTAGAGAGAATACTAGACTATAATAGCATTATTATAATTCGTTAAAAATATAATGCATTAAACGTTTCTTATCGTTAATACTTTCTTCTAAAGAAATCATTGTTTCTGTTCTGTATACACCTTCAATGTCATCAATCATAAAAATAACATCTTTAGCATGAGCTGTGTTTCTAGCACGAATTTTACAGAAAATATTAAATTTACCAGTAGTAATGTGTGCTACTGTAACGAAAGGTAATTCGTTTATACGCTCTAAAACAAATTTTGTTTGAGAAGTGTTGTTTAAATATACACCTATATAAGCGATAAAAGAATACCCTAATTTTTTATAATCTAAAGTTAATGAAGAGCCTTGAATAATTCCTGCATCTTCCATCTTTTTAACTCTTACATGTACAGTACCCGCCGAAATTAATAATTTCTTTGCAATATCTGTAAAAGGAACTCTTGTATTGTCGATTAACATATCAAGAATTTGGTGATCAATTTCGTCTAATTTAAATTTTGCCATTTGTCTACATTTGGTTCTTTAAAACAAAAATAATACATTTTCACCGATAAATCTTACCAAATTATTAAGGAATTCACATTTTTAATAAAAATTTATCATTACCAATGTAAACGAAATCGTTTTCGCTGCCCTCAATTAACACCTGCTTATCTCTACTTAACACGTTCATTTTCTTAGCGTTAAATTCCTTATGACCATAGCTATTATTCAAATTTCCAATGATTTCTATTTTTGGGATAAATGCAATGTTTTTGTTAATTAATTTTTCAACAAATAACACTCCTATGTCAGCAATTACAGGAGATTGCTCTGTACCTACATTGGCATTTCTAATAATAACATCCAGAAAACATTTGTCGTTTTCTGGTATATCTAAATAAGCCTGATAATGCGCTCCTAAATTATCGTGGTTAGCTATATAGTTAAAAGCACTTAAATAGGCCGCATAAATATAAAAGCGGGTTTGCTCTCTAGCGTAATCGTTAGGGAAATGCCCTGCTTCAAATAATATAGTAGGAACATTAAACGACTGAAACGTATCGCCAACACAATTTAAATTAAATCCGTCGTCGTACCGGCCAACCTGATTAGGTATTAACTCTTGCAAAGTGTTATTCATAGCCGCAATTACTTCCATACCAATTTTACGAGAGTCTGTAATCGTTCTTTCGGCATCTTGCGAAGGCGATAAAAACGACACCGTAGCAATATTATTGGTTGTTCCCGCACTAAAAATAGTACGTTGTCCGTGCAAATTAAAACAGTAGTCTGGTTGAAAATCGTTATAAACAGCTCTTAAAATTTTGCTTTCTGGCTGACTTAAGTTTTGGGCATCCCTATTTAAATCGACCTGATTTGCATTTATTCTGGTGTAAGCTTCCGCTCCATCTGGATTTAATATAGGAATAACATAAAATGTAAATGCACTTAAAATCGATTTTAAATCATCGTTAGCTGTTTTAACTGTATTAAAAAAGTCGAATAAAGCCTTCGTTGTTGTCGATTCGTTCCCATGCATTTGAGACCACAACAACAATCTTTTTTTTCCCGTTCCGAACTTAACCGCATAAATAGGATTATTTAATACCGAACGCCCAATAATTTGAACGTTAAACAAATTACCCAATTTTTTTAACAAAGGTTCTATATGAGCGTTATTAATATATCTACCATTTAACTGAACAGCTTTGTTCGTATTATATAATACCGAAATATCTTTACTTGTCATTTGTTTTATTTTCTGTTTACAAAACTAAACAATTAAACATTTACAAATGTAAACAAGCAATTCATTTCATTTTGTATACATGTGTAAGCAATTAACCTCTCCTTTTTAGGTGAGTAAACAGATGGTATCCAAAATTTATAAGTCAATATTAAAATTTAGTTTAATAATTAATTTTCAGTTAATTATATATATTTACTTAATGTTTTAAATTAGCATTTTAACTTATAAAAAAGCTTTACTATTGCATGTTTCACCCTTTTAATTTACATTTGTAATCAACATAACAATTTGAAATTGTTTACAATGATAAACAGCACTGAATTTACAAAACGCCTAGAAAAAGTGATTGAATTCTATGGTGAATCAGCCTCCTCGTTTGCCGAAAAAATTGGCGTACAACGTTCGTCTATATCGCATATCCTTTCTGGAAGAAACAAACCTAGTTTAGATTTTGTTCTTAAAATACTATCTGCTTATCCAGAGGTTGAATTGTATTGGCTATTAAACGGAAAAGGTAAATTTCCTAAAACCACTGAAACCGTACCACCTTCCGATCTGTTTTCTCAACCAAGCACAAAAACAGATACGCAAGCTACAGCACCAAAAAAACAATCAGATTCAATCTCAAAAGTTTTTACACAACCTACTAACGGAAAACAAATAGAACGCATCGTGATTTTTTACTCCGACGGAAGCTTTCAAAACTTTGAAAACTCTAATTAACTTTCCTATTTTTGCGCAAAACAACCGAAGAGGTATGAAATTAATTTTATTAGCACTTATAGCATTTGTTTGTTTAGGCTGTTATCAAGTAGAACGTAATTGTTCCGATTTTAAAACAGGGCATTTTTACAGCGAAATTACTATTGATGGAGAATTGTTTAAATCTGAGTTTAATAGAACTGATAATTTACAGATTGAAACTTATAACAATAAAACCGACTCTAGCGAAGTACGATGGATTAATGATTGTGAAGCAATATTTCACACCATAAATCCAAAAAATAGAATTGAAAGTAAAGACATTCATTTAAAAATACTAACTACAACAGACTCGTCGTATACTTTTGAGTATTCGTATGTTGGAGAACATAAAAAACAAAAAGGACTGGCTATAAAAACACGCTAAACAGTTTACCCGATATTCTGTTTTATATGATGTGTAATATCGATTTTTTCACCCCTCTTAACTAATATTAAATTACTTTACATTTTAAACTTTAGGATTTTACTATATTTCTATTAAGATTGTATTTATCGATTTTTTCAGTTTTAACCAGAAATTAAAATGCTATTCAATTCTTTAGAGTTTTTAATCTTTTTCCCAACCGTTTTTATTCTTTATTGGGCGTTTAGTAAAGATTATAAAAAGCAAAACATCATATTAGTAATTGCCAGTTATTTTTTTTATGGCTGGTGGGATTGGCGTTTTTTATCGCTTTTAATTTTTAGTTCTTTGCTTGATTATTATGTTGGTATTAAAATAGAAGATTCTAAAACAGAACACAAAAAAAACTGGTTATTAGTGAGCTTATGTTCTAATTTAGGGCTGCTAGGTGTTTTTAAATATTTTAATTTCTTTACCGACTCGTTTGCCGAGTTAATGTCTGGTTTTGGCTGGCAAGTTGATGCTTTAACACTAAATATTATTCTACCTGTTGGTATTAGTTTTTACACTTTCCAAACCTTAAGTTATAGCATCGATATTTACAGGCAACAACTAAAACCAACCAAAGATCTGGTTGCCTTTTTTACCTATGTGAGTCTTTTTCCGCAACTAGTAGCAGGCCCTATCGAGCGCGCTTCAAATTTAATTCCGCAAATAGAAAAACATCGCACATTAAATTCAACCTTAATCAGAACAGGTGTTTTTCAAGTTTTTATCGGTTTATTCCGGAAAATAGCAATTGCAGATAATTTAGGTATTTATGTCGATACTGTTTATGCGAATAACGACATACATAATGCATCTACACTTACAGTAGCGACTATCTTTTATGCCTTTCAAATTTATTATGATTTTTCTGGTTATTCTGATATTGCGATTGGTACAGCTAAATTGCTTGGTTTTAAATTTAACCAAAACTTTAATTTACCTTACTTCTCCAGATCTTTAACGGAATTCTGGAGGCGTTGGCACATGTCTTTATCGTTTTGGTTAAGAGACTACCTGTATATTTCTCTCGGTGGAAACAGAAAAGGAATAGTTATTACTTACCGTAATTTATTACTGACTATGCTTTTAGGCGGGCTATGGCACGGTAGCTCCTGGAACTTTGTAATATGGGGCGGTATTCATGGGCTGTTTTTAAGCTTTGAAAAATATATATTCTCGACATTCAAAATAAAAACATTTAATGCGTTTGGGTATGTCTACACCTTTGCGGTCGTAGTTTTTTCATGGATTTTCTTTAGAGCTCAGGATTTTCACTCTGCGTCTAACATTGTACATAAAATAGTTAGCTTGCAATTTGGTACGCTGTTTATTGGCAACATCAATACATTTGTTAACGGCTTATTGTTGTTATGCATTGGGCTATGTTTTGATTTAAATTTATTTAAGTCTGATATTGCTCTAGAAAATTATGGTGTAAAATTCAACACACTAAAACTCTCATTATTTGTATCTGTTTTAATAATTATGCTTTGTTTATTTTACTCTACAAGCGAAAACTTCATTTATTTTCAATTTTAAAACATGTTAAAACCAAATATTATACTTGTTCTTAAATTAACTGTACTTGTGCTTTCTATAAGTTACCTTGTAGATAAGGTTATTTTTTATAGTCTAAATACGCTTAGCGATAACGTTATGACTGGTCAGAGCATCGGTAAATTAAATCAATTTTTAACAGTTAAAGACTCGGTTGATTGTGTTGTTTTAGGAAACTCTAGGGCAAACCACCATATAGATGTATCGCTTCTAAATACAAGTGCATATAATATGGGGATAGATGGTACAGGTATTGCTTATATTAGTGCTTTAACACATAGTTTAGACAAGCAACACAACCAACTTGTATTGGTGCATATAGACACCAAAGATTTTTTTGATTTGAATTATAATGGATCGGATATAAAAACATTATCCGCTAAATTCAATAGAGACAAAAATATTACAGCTTCCCTTAAACAATCGGGATTAATCTCTCCATTACAATATTTTTATTACACTATAAACTACAATAATAAACTAACAGGAATACTAAAAAATTACTTTCAACCTAGTTATAATTACCAAATGTATAATGGTTTTGATCCTTTAATATTATCGGAAGATCAACAAAAAATACGCGATGAAATTTTACTAAAACAAGAAAATGAAGAATGCTCTCAGCTAACTACAATTAACCCTATAGCTTTAAACTATCTTGAACACATAAAAGAAGATGCTGAACAAGAAAACAAAACCTATATATTTATAACTTCTCCTATTTATAACGACACTTGTCCTGAAGACAATTTGAAGTTAAAAAAACTGCTTACAGAAGCGGGACTAACCTATTGGGATTTCAGTAATTTATTTAAAGATTTAAACGACACATCGCTCTGGAAAGACGAAACACATATGAGTGCGTTTGGAGCAGAACAATTTACCTTACACCTTAAACAAAAATTAGAATCGATATCTTATTAGTTAAAACAAGGTAGGTTGATCATCATCCTTTTTAGTAGCGGAATCCTTTTCTCCTAAAGTTTCTTCATCAACCACATCTAAATCGTCTGCATGCACTTCTTCTGGCGACTCGAAAGGTAATGGGTCTAACAAATTAATTTGTTTAACCTTGTCTGTAGTTAATTGATTACCTAAAGCTTTTATACCCTTAACAGCTATGAATTCCTCTAAATTAACAGTCTGGTTTTCTTTTTGATCTTTACCGCGTTCTTTGCCAAAAACAATTTCGGCTACCGGTAACCAGTCCGTAGAAACAATTTCTAATTGCGATTTTTCATGATCTGAAATGAAACGCTCTTCCTTGTTTTCGTTTTCAATTAAAAAACGTTTTACATAATAGCGCTCTTTTTCACCATCAAAATAAACGGCCGAAATTGGTTTGTTTGGCGTCCATTTTTCCAATACAATCATATCCGAATCAAAATGCGTTGTCAATTCTGGTAAAATAGTTTTAACGACACCAGATTGAGTAATGATTAAAATTCGATCTTCTCCTCTAAACTCACCTAATAATTCACCACGCCCATCAACATTTAAACGTTGTACGGTATCGTCAAACCATATTTTTCTTGGCTTTAGTGTAGAAACGCCTTTTTCTTTCAGTTCTACTTTTTTTATAGGATATTTAGTTACTAAATTCCCTTTAGACGCGCGACCTTTGATTAAAATATCAGAGAAGTCGACATCCCACTTCAACTTTTTAACACTACCAACCTGTCGTAATAAGATGGTTACCACTTCGGCTTCACCATTAGGGTTCGCTGAAAAATATAGGCTAGTGGACCCTTTTGCTCCATTGGTTAAATCGTATTCTTTATCGCGTGTAATAGCCGTTACATTAAAGCGTTTAATGTATGATGGCCCTTTAGCGCCATCGCGGTAAATCATATTATAAATCGTGCGTTTATCTTTCTTTTTAAATACAGCCACATGAATGATGTCTTTGCCAACAAAGGTTTTTGCATCTACTTTAGTTACCATCATTTGTCCATTTTTTGTAAACACAATAATATCGTCTATATCGCTGCAATCGCCAACATACTCGTCGCGTCTTAAAGAAGTTCCTACAAAACCTTCTGCTCTATTTACATACAATTTTGTATTTCTAATTACCACTTTAGTTGCATCTACATCATCAAAAATTCTAATTTCTGTTTTACGTTCACGTCCTGCACCATAATCTTTTTTCAATCTCGAAAAATACGCTATCGCATAATCTATTAGATGCGCTAAGTGATGCTTTACTTGAGCTATTTCTTCATCTAAAGCATCAATTTTTTGCTGTGCTTTATCGATATCGAATTTAGAAATACGCTTAATTCGTATTTCTGTTAAACGCACTATATCGTCTTCGGTTATGGCACGTTTTAGATGTTTAATATGTGGTTGAAGACCTTTATCTATCGCTTGAATAACACCCTCCCAGGTTTCTTCTTCTTCAATATCGCGATAAATTCTATTTTCAATAAAAATACGTTCTAACGATGCAAAATGCCATTGCTCTTCTAACTCTCCTAATTTAATTTCGAGCTCACTTTTTAAGAGCTGGACCGTATTGTCTATAGAACGACGCAACATTTCGGAAACACCTACAAACAAGGGTTTATTATCCTCGATCACACAACCCAATGGCGAAATAGAACTTTCGCAACTTGTAAATGCGTACAACGCATCGATAGTTTTATCGGGAGAAATTCCTGCTGGTAAATGCACTAAAATCTCTACATCTGCAGAAGTATTATCTTCTATTTTTTTGATTTTAATTTTCCCTTTATCGTTTGCCTTTAAAACAGAATCGATTAAAGTAGATGTGTTTGTACCATAAGGGATTTCGGTAATAACAAGGGTGTTTTTATCTAATTGCGAAATTTTTGCGCGAACGCGAACTTTTCCGCCTCGCATACCATCGTTATAATTTGTAAAATCGGCAATACCTGCTGTAGGGAAATCGGGTAAAATGGTAAAGCGTTTTCCTTTTAAATGTTTTATTGAAGCATCTATAAGCTCGATAAAATTATGAGGTAAAATTTTTGTGGATAATCCTACGGCAATTCCTTCGCCACCTTGCGCCAAAAGTAACGGAAACATTACTGGCAAATTAACAGGTTCTTTTCTACGTCCGTCGTAAGACGCTTGCCATTCGGTTATTTTTGGATTGTAAACTACATCTAAAGCAAATTTAGACAAACGCGCTTCAATATAACGCGAAGCAGCTGCGCCATCGCCTGTTAAAATATTCCCCCAGTTTCCCTGAGTGTCTATCAAGAGGTCTTTCTGACCGATTTGCACCATGGCATCGGCAATACTGGCATCGCCATGCGGATGATATTGCATGGTATGCCCTACAATATTGGCTACTTTATTATAACGACCATCGTCGAGGTCTTTCATAGAATGCATAATTCTACGCTGTACAGGTTTAAAACCATCTTCAATTGCAGGTACAGCACGCTCTAAAATTACATACGATGCATAATCTAAAAACCAATCTTTGTACATACCAGTTACTCTGGTAATACGTTCCTGTTCTTCTGGTATATTATTTTCTAAATCGTCGTTATCGATATCAGCCATTAATCGTTATCCTTTATTTTCGCTATTATTTTTCACCATTTTACTTAAAGACTGTCTTACATATTTACGTTTTTTTCGGTTAACCAACGTAATATTAAACTGTTCTTTTATTGTATGTCCCGAAGCCGTTTTTAAATACAAGGCCAAGGATTTATATATCACATAATTATTAAACTTAAACGCCTTTAGGTCTGATTTCTCGAATTCAATTTCGTGAGTTCTAAAACTAAATTTATCGGGTAACAATAAACCTTTATTGGTTACTACAACCTTTACCCCATCGCTATCGTATTCAAAATATCGAGCAATTAAATATACAGCAAAAAATAAGGCGACAAAAACTAAAAATATAACTAAAAATGTTAGTGTTGCATTTGTTGTTAAATCTTTAAAAGCACTAAATACAGTAGCTAAAACTATAGCCAAAACGATTAAGATAAAATAAACCGAAATAATAATTTGTTTTACTTTGCCGTTATCTGTTCTCATTAGCCTCTTCTACTAAATCTATTTCTACTTTTAAATTATTGATAATGAATTTCTGGCGAGAAGGTGTATTTTTCCCCATATAAAACTCTAGTAATTCTTCGATAGACATATCCTTATCTAGCATTACAGGTTCTAGCCTAATATCATCGCCTATAAAATGTTTGAATTCATCTGGAGAAATTTCACCTAGTCCCTTAAATCGGGTAATTTCTGGCTTGGGTTTTAATTCTTCTATAGCATTAATACGTTCTATTTCGGAATAACAATAAATGGTTTTCTTTTTATTACGAACCCTAAATAATGGCGTTTGCAAAATATACAAATGGCCTTCTTTAATTAATTCTGGAAAAAACTGAAGGAAAAATGTGATTAATAACAAACGAATATGCATACCGTCTACATCGGCATCAGTAGCGATTACAATATTGTTATATCGTAAATCCTCCATGGATTCCTCTATATTTAAAGCGGCCTGCAATAAATTAAACTCTTCGTTTTCGTAAACAATTTTCTTGCTCATTCCGTAAGAGTTTAACGGTTTCCCGCGTAAACTAAACACGGCTTGTGTATTTACATCGCGCGATTTAGTAATGCTTCCCGATGCAGAATCTCCCTCGGTAATAAATAAAGTCGATTCTAAATTGCGCTCGTTTTTAGTGTCGCCAAAATGCACGCGGCAATCTCTTAATTTTTTATTATGAAGACTAGCCTTCTTTGCACGGTCTTTGGCCAATTTTCTAATCCCAGACAATTCTTTACGTTCGCGTTCTGCTTGAAGAATTTTACGCTGAATTTTATCGGCAGAGTCCGGGTTTTTATGAAGATAATTATCTAAATAGGTTTTAACAAAATCGTTAACATAGGTTCTCACTGTTGGCAAATCGCCTCCCATATCTGTAGACCCTAATTTGGTTTTGGTCTGACTCTCGAAAACAGGCTCCATAACCTTTATGGCAATAGCCGAAACTACAGATTTTCGAATATCTGAAGCATCATAATTTTTACCATAAAACTCTCTTACTGTTTTTACCAAAGCCTCTCTAAAAGCAGCTAAATGCGTACCTCCCTGGGTGGTGTTTTGCCCATTAACAAACGAATGGTATTCTTCGGAATATTGTGTTTTACTGTGTGTTAAGGCAACCTCTATATCATCGCCCTTTAAGTGAATTATAGGGTAAACCATATCCGATTCATTAATATTTTCACTTAACAAATCTTTTAAGCCGTTTTCGCTATAATATTTTTCGCCATTAAAAACTATGGTTAATCCTGGATTTAAGTACACATAGTTTTTAAGCATTTTTTCGACGTACTCATTTCTAAATTTATAATTTTTAAATATAAGCTCGTCCGGAACAAACGATACTTTTGTCCCTTTTCGTCTGGTAGTTTCTTCAAGAAATTCTTGATTGGTTAAATTTCCTTGTTCAAATTCTGCCGCAGCCGATTGACCATCTCTATTAGATTCAACTCTAAAATAAGCCGATAAAGCATTTACCGCTTTCGTACCGACTCCATTTAATCCAACCGATTTTTTAAACGCACGCGAATCGTACTTACCACCGGTATTCATTTTAGAAACCACATCTACAACTTTACCCAAAGGAATACCACGACCATAATCGCGTACAATAACTTTATTACCTTGGATAGAGATTTCTATGGTTTTACCTGCTCCCATGACGTATTCGTCTATGGAATTATCTAAAACTTCTTTTAAAAGAATATAAATACCGTCGTCTGGAGAAGAACCATCACCTAGCTTACCAATATACATTCCGGGACGCATGCGAATATGTTCTTTCCAGTCTAAAGAGCGTATATTATCTTCTGTATAATTGGTTTGGTCTAGCATAAAATTGAAATGATGAGTTGCTAATATAATATTTCGCTATTAAAAACGAAATAGAAACACTAGTATTTATTAACAAAAAAAGCCAATGTTTTTCACATTAGCTCCCTTTATTGTAAGATTCAAAAATGTTATACATTGAATAAGAAATGCATAACATCGCCATCTTTTACGATGTAATTTTTTCCTTCAACACGCATTTTCCCAGCTTCTTTAACTTTCGATTCGCTACCATAGGCTACGAAATCGTCGTAAGCGATTACTTCTGCTCTAATAAACCCTTTTTCGAAATCGGTATGAATTACGCCTGCAGCTTGTGGTGCAGTCGCACCTATATCGACTGTCCAAGCACGCACCTCTTTAACACCTGCTGTAAAATAAGTTTGCTGATTTAATAATTTATATGCCGAACGAATTAACTTTGAAGATCCAGGCTCATCTAAACCGATGTCTTGTAAAAACATTTGACGCTCTTCGAAGTCGTCTAACTCATTAATATCGGCTTCCGTACCAACTGCCAACACTAAAACTTCTGCATTCTCGTCTTTCACCGCTTCTTTCACCTGCTCTACATAAGCATTCCCTGTATTGGCAGAACCTTCATCTACATTACACACATACATTACTGGTTTTGCAGTAATAAATTGAGAAGGCGCTACAAATTCGTTGTATTCGTCTTCTTCAAACGCTACAGCTCTAATCGAAACACCTGCTTCTAAATTCGATTTTATTTTCAACAAACAAGCTTCTTCTTTTTGTGCTTCTTTATTTCCTGTCTTTGCAGCACGCTTTACTTTTTCAAGTTTTTTATCTACAGTTTCCAAATCTTTTAACTGCAATTCCATATCGATGGTTTCCTTATCACGAATCGGATTCACATTCCCATCTACATGCACAATATTATCATTATCAAAACAACGCAGCACGTGCAATATAGCGTCTGTTTCTCTAATATTAGCCAAGAATTGATTTCCCAAACCTTCACCTTTACTTGCACCTTTTACCAAACCAGCAATATCTACAATTTCTACGGTTGCAGGAATAACACGCTCTGGATTAACTAACGATTCTAGCTTTTGAAGTCTTGGATCTGGTACATTTACCACACCAATATTAGGCTCGATAGTACAAAACGGAAAATTTGCACTTTGCGCCTTAGCATTAGACAGACAGTTAAATAAAGTTGATTTTCCTACGTTTGGTAATCCTACTATTCCAGCTTTCATTTTTATTACAAAGAATTATATTAAAGTTTAAACCACACTTGGTTTTAGCGATTGCAAATGTAAGTAATTATCTGAAGTTATAACATAAAAAAATCCCGAGGAAAACTCGGGATTTCAATTTTATTTACAGCTTCAAATTAATGACCATCTGGGTGCATAAAGCGCTGTTTACCTAACAATTCTTCTTCTGTCTCTTCATGATCTTCGTCTGGAACACAACAATCTACTGGACAAACCGCAGCACACTGTGGCTCTTCATGAAACCCTTTACACTCGGTACATTTATCTGGAACAATATAGTAAATCTCGTCGCTTACAGGCTCTTGTGCTTCATCGGCATCTACTTCTTTACCGTTTGGCAACACAACATTACCTTCTAAACTTGTTCCGTCTTTATATCTCCAATCGTCTGCACCTTCATATATTGCAGTATTTGGGCACTCTGGTTCACAAGCCCCACAATTTATACATTCGTCTGTTATAATAATTGCCATAGCATTTTCTTTTTCTAACTTTGTCGAACAAAAATAAAGCCAAAACCTTTCATAACCAAATTAGAAAATGAATTTACAGCAAAGAATTGATGCTTTTGTTAAACTAGGTGATTTTTTAAGTCAGTTTAACGCCACTAAAATTCAACAAAAAGACACTGTGCTTTTTAACGATTTGTTTTTCGATACGTTTAAACATCAACTCAAGTTGGCGCAAGAGCACAATGGTTGGTTTAACCAGGACAATCTTTTATTTGCTATATCTGGCTGGGCTAAATCGCTTACAGAAAGCAACCTTAACCAATGGCTAGAACAGTATAACTTTAAGGATGAATCATTAAAAACGATTGCTATTATTATGGCTGGTAATATTCCGTTAGTTGGGTTTCACGACTTTCTTTCGGTATTAATTTCTGGACATCGTGTTTTGGTTAAACAATCGTCTAACGACAAACACCTTCTTCCCATCCTGGCTAAATACCTAGAATATGTAGAGCCTGAATTTAAAGGAAGAATTACATTTACAGACGAAAAACTAAACAATTTTGACGCTGTAATAGCAACAGGCAGCAACAACACCGCCCGGTATTTCGAATATTATTTTAAGGACAAACCTGCGATTATTAGAAAAAATAGAAACTCCATTGCTGTGCTTACAGGAAATGAAAGCATGGAAGAATTGGAAGGATTGGCCGACGATATTTTTAGATATTTTGGCTTAGGCTGCCGCAGTGTTTCTAAACTTTTTATTCCTAAAGATTATCAGTTCGACAATTTTTTTCAAGCCATGTACAAATGGCACGAAGTCATTCACGACCAGAAATATGCCAATAATTACGATTACAATAAAGCCGTGTATTTAATGAGTGAATTTGATATGCTGGAAAACGGGTTTTTAATGATTAAAGAAGACGACAGTTTTGCCTCGCCTATTGCCACCGTTTTTTACGAGTACTACAACGATATAGTTGAGCTAAAAACCACTTTAAATTCCAAAAAAGAGCAAATACAATGTATTGTTTCTAAAGAGTTTACGAATAACGAAATTGTTTTCGGAGATACCCAAAACCCTAAGCTTTGGGACTATGCAGACAATGTAGATACTATTGATTTTTTATTAAGCATTTAGCATAAAAATTATTAATTTTATAACATAAAATCATCAATTAATTAGCACCTTTGTACTTATCATAAAATTATCGACACAATGAAAAAACACAATTTTAGCGCAGGTCCCTGCATTTTACCTCAAGAAGTTTTACTTAAAGCATCGGAAGCCGTTATCGATTTTAATAATAGTGGTTTATCTTTAATCGAAATTTCGCACAGAAGCAAGTCTTTTGTAGATGTAATGGATCACGCTAGCGCCTTAGCATTAGAGCTTTTAGGTCTTGAAGGCAAAGGCTACCACGCCCTCTTTTTACAAGGCGGGGCAAGCACGCAATTTTTAATGGCTGCGTATAATTTATTAGAAAATAAAGCTGGATATTTAAATAGTGGTACATGGAGCGCAAAAGCCCTTAAAGAAGCCAAATTATTTGGTGAAGTTATAGAGGTTGCTTCATCTAAAGATGCTAATTACAATTATATCCCTAAAGGATTCGATATTCCTTCAGATATAGATTATTTCCACTGTACCTCTAACAACACTATTTTCGGAACTCAAATTAAAGAATTCCCTAACAGTCCCGTGCCAATGGTATGCGACATGAGTAGCGATATTTTTTCTAGAACTCTAGATTTTTCAAAATTCGATATCATATACGCTGGCGCTCAAAAAAACATGGGCCCTGCTGGTACAACTCTTGTTGTGGTTAAAAAAGATGTCTTAGGAAAAGTATCTAGACAAATCCCATCAATGTTAGATTACGCCGTACATATAGACAAAGAAAGTATGTTTAATACACCTCCTGTTTTTGCTGTGTACACCTCTATGTTAACTTTAGAATGGTTAAAAAATCTTGGCGGAATTGCTGCTATAGAAGAAGAAAACGAGAAGAAGGCAAAATTAATGTATTCAGAAATAGACCTAAATCCATTATTTAAAGGTTTTGCAGCAAAAGAAGATCGCTCTAATATGAACGCAACTTTTAACTTAACAGACGAGTCGTTAAAAGACACTTTTGAAACCATGGCCAAAGAAGCTGGCATGAATGGCATAAATGGCCACAGAAGTGTTGGTGGCTACAGAGCTTCAATGTACAATGCACTGCCTTTAAGTAGCGTAGCAGCTTTAGTTGAAGTAATGAGTGAACTAGAACGAAAAGCTTAAAATAAATTAATCAATATAAAATCTTAGTCATTAATTTGACGATAAACTTATGAAAGTATTAGCAAACGACGGTATTTCTCAAAGTGGTATAGATGCCTTAACCAAAGATGGTTTCGAAGTTTTAACCACTACCGTAGCACAAGAACAATTAGCCAATTATATTAACGAAAACAATATTGTTGTTTTACTTGTACGTAGCGCAACAACTGTACGCAAAGATTTAATAGATGCTTGCCCTAGCCTAAAAATTATAGGCCGTGGTGGTGTTGGTATGGATAATATTGATGTTGCCTATGCAAGAGAAAAAGGGTTACATGTTATTAATACACCTGCAGCATCATCGCATTCTGTAGCCGAATTGGTTTTTGGACATCTTTACGGTTTAGCCCGTTTTTTACATAACTCTAATAGAGAAATGCCTTTAGAAGGCGACAGCAATTTTAAAGGCTTAAAGAAAGCCTACGCCAAAGGAACCGAACTAAAAGGAAAAACTTTAGGTGTTTTAGGTTTTGGACGCATTGGTCAAGCTACAGCTAAAGTTGCTTTAGGCGCTGGCATGAAAGTGGTCGCTTTCGATCCTTTTATTGAAAAAGTGAATTTAGAATTAGATTTTTTCGATGGGCAGAAAGTAAATTTCGATATCAAAACTATCTCTAAAGAAGAAGTCCTAAAACAAGCCGATTTTTTAACATTACACGTTCCTGCTCAAGATGGTTACGTTATTGGTGAAGCCGAATTTAAATTAATGAAAGACGGTGCCATTTTAGTTAACGCTGCTCGCGGTGGTGTGGTAGACGAACTTGCTTTAGTTAAAGCTATAGAAAGTGGTAAAATAGCGAGAGCTGCTCTAGATGTTTTCGAAAAAGAACCAAAACCAGAAATGGGCTTATTAATGAATCCTTCGTTATCGTTAACACCGCATACAGGTGCCGCTACAAACGAAGCTCAAGACCGAATTGGCACAGAGCTAGCACAACAAATTAGTAGTATTTTACTATAAAAACACGACCTTTCGGGGTTTAAACATATTAAAGTCTTAACATAACCGTTAAGACTTTTTTCGTATCTTGAAAACAGATACATTTTAATCAATAAAACCATATAACCATGTCGGGAATTTTAGATTTATTAAACAGTGATTTAGGAAAAAGTTTGGTAAGCGGTGTTGCAGGACAAACTGGCCAAGATCAAAACAAAACTAACAATTTATTAGGTATGGCATTACCTGTATTAATGCAAGCCATGAACAGAAATGCCAGCACTCCAGAAGGTGCACAAGGACTTCAAAACGCATTAGCAAATAAGCACGACGGCAGCATTTTAGACGACTTAGGAAGCTTCTTTCAAGGTGGCGTAGATAACGATGTTATAAATGACGGAAGTAAAATTTTAAATCATGTTTTAGGTCAAAAACAAAATAATGTCGAACAAGCATTAAGTCAAAAATCAGGTATCGATGCCAATAGTGTTTCACAAATACTAAAAATGGCAACGCCTTTACTTATGGGCTATTTAGGCAAACAACAACGCTCTAATAACGTTAGTAATTCAAGCGATTTAACAAGCATGCTTGGTGGTTTATTACAAAGTAATTCTAGTGGCCAAGAACAAAACTTTTTAACCTCTATGCTAGACGCCGATGGCGACGGAAGCATTGTAGACGATGTTGCAGGAATGTTTTTAGATAGCAATAAAAATAAAGGCGGACTTTCTGGTATGCTAGATAATTTTTTAAAATAACAGCTAAACCTTTCTGTTTAAAACAATAATTGAAAAAGCCGAATCAACACGATTTGGCTTTTTCTTTTAATTTTTTAATTGCATAAAAAAATTGTAACTTTAAGTAAATGGAATTGTTATGAGATCGTTTTTTTTGTTTTTAATTATAGTAGTATGTATTGTAGGCTGCAATGCCAACAAGCCCACTGTTGCCCAGAACAACACAATACAAGAAACAACTACTACAGAAAACGACACCGTAAGAATTGAAAATGACAGCTTAGAATACCAAATTATCATAATTGAACCAGGTTTTAATACTTGGCTAGTTTCAACCGCACGACCAGAAGGTTATTACGAACAGCAATACCTAGAAAGCCGAAACATTATTATGGTAAACGAATGGAACAATCGTGTAATTACCCCTACCCGTTTCGATCCTAATCTATACGAAATACAAATTGACTACAGGCCAAACATAGATTATGGCTACGAAGTAAATTACAAGCTTTACAACTACTTCATCTACTTTCAATTAAAATACAATCAGCGATTGTCTAGCTTTGTTCCTAGAATTTAATTTATATTTGCAGCGAATAACATTAAAGCAAACCATAAAGATGTTTAAAGGGTTGGTATTCGACACAAAAATCGAAGTTTATACTCCAAGAGCATTTTAAATACATATGGAAAAATTTAAACAAACTTGGCAAATCACAAAAAATTGGCAATTACTGTTTCCCTTTGTAGGCTTACTCTTAGTACTCTATAGCGGATATAAAATTTCGACTGCTATTTTTAAAACAAATTCGACGGCCATAATTTTACTATCTACATTAATTTCAAGCTTTTTGTTATTAAAATTCTTCTTGTTTTTATTTAAAAAATTAGAACACAAATGGGTTTTAAACTATAAATGGGAAATGATTCGCGTTTTTATGGTGTTCGCTTTTACCGGCTCGTCGTCGGTTTTTGTTGGCAGACCTATTATTAAATGGCTTGGTATAACCCAAGAAAACCTGAACCCTGCTTTATATTGGGTGCTTTATGTACTTTTAGGAATTATATTTTATCAGATTTTATTAGTATGCTTTGGCTGGTTATTTGGTCAGTTTGAGTTTTTCTGGAATTTCGAAAAGAAAATGCTAAGGCGTTTTGGCTTAAAAATTTAAAAGGTTTGACAGAACTGCAATTCAAAAATACAACACGTAAACTTACCGCTTATGCTTTGGTTTTAGCTTTGCTAATTCCAACATTTGTAAAGTTTACCCATGTTTTTGAAGATCATGTTCACGAAGTTTGCCTTGGCGAAAAACAAACCCATTTACATACTGCCGATGTGGATTGCGAATTTTATAAATTTCAATTAAATCATCATTTTACCATTCCGTTTAACACCACGGAAGTATATATTCCCGAAGAAAATTTTCAAATTATTTTATCTCAGTACTTCTTTTTAAGTACATTTCAACAGCTACATTTTTCACTTAGAGGACCTCCTTACCTTGTTTAAATAAACCGATATAAACTAAACAATATCAGTATTTTAACTATTTAAACACAAAATAAATGAAATCATTTTTGACTATCATATTATGTTTGTGCCTACCCCCTATGTTAATGGCACAAAACATAATACAAGGCCGTGTTACGGACACAGCCAACAACACAGGCATTGCATTTGCAGATGTCTATTTTCCGCAACTAGACAAAGGCACCATTACCGACGAAAACGGTAATTTTACTATAGATAAATTACCCAATGGTACTTACAAATTTGTATGCTCCATTATGGGCTACGAAAGTTACTCGGAAGATTTAACCATCCCTTTTAACACACCAATTTCTATTACATTAAAAGCTTCGGCCATAGAAATGGAAGAAATTATAGTATCTACACCTTTTCATAAATTACAACGCGATAATGTTATGAAAGTTGAACATGCCAATGTTTCCGAATTAAAATCTGCTGGCGCAGTTACTTTAGCCGATGGTATTAGTAACATTGCTGGTGTAGAAAATATTTCTACAGGAGTAAGTATAGGAAAACCCGTAATCCGCGGGCTAAGTTCTAACCGCGTTCTTGTTTACACCCAAGGCGTTCGTTTAGAAAACCAACAATTTGGAGACGAGCACGGCTTAGGCATAAACGATGCCGGTATAGAGAGTGTAGAAGTTATAAAAGGTCCTGCTTCTTTACTTTATGGTAGCGATGCTTTGGGTGGTGTGCTATATCTAAACCCTGAAAAATTTGCCCAACAAGACGAATCGCACGGCGATGTATCTGGTACTTACTACAGCAATACACTAGGATACAGTACCAATGCCGGGTTTAAAACCTCTGGAAACAATTTTAAATTTTTAATACGAGGTAGCCTTGCCGAACATTCCGATTACGATACCGAAGATTACAGAGTTACCAATACGCGGTTTAGAGAGCAAGATTTAAAGGCTGGTCTAGGCTATCAGGGCACGCATTTTAAAACCGAATTGCGCTATAATGTAAACGCTTCTAAATTAGGTTTACCAGAAGACATTGGCATACAATCTACCCAAAAAACACCTTTATTACCGTATCAACAAATAAACAATCACGTATTAAGTTCTAAATCTAATATTTTCTTTAAAGACTCTAGTTTAGATATTAATCTCGGATTTTTATATAACGACCGAAAAGAGTTTGAAGAACATCACCATCACGACCACGACGATGAAGATGAACATGACGACCATGAAGATGATCACGATCATGATCATGACGACGAAGCCGAACACGATGAGCATGAAGAAGATGAAGAATTGCACCCTGCTCTACACATGAAATTAAAAACTTTTAATTACGATGTAAAATACCACATGCCAACTTTTGGGAAATTCGAAACGATTGTTGGTGTACAAGGCATGCACCAAGTAAACACGAATTATGGCGAAGAAACCTTAATCCCGAATGCCACAACAAACGATATTGGTGTTTTAGCGACTTCGCATATTCATTTTGAAACAATCGACGTGCAATTAGGCGCCAGATTCGACAACAGGACTATCGCCACGGAAACCGATTTAAACCGATCGTTTAACAGCTTTAATGGCGCAGCAGGATTTAAGGCGAATATATTCAAAAACACGTCTTTACGCCTAAATGTAGCTACTGGTTTTAGAGCACCTAATTTGGCCGAATTAACATCTGATGGCTCGCACGAAGGGACAAATCGTTATGAAATTGGAAATCCAGATCTTAATAACGAACAAAACATCCAAACCGATCTTGCTTTAGAGTTTAAAAACGATCATTTTGAAGTGTTTGCTAACGGATTTTATAATAAGGTAAACAACTACATCTACTTATCGCCTAATGGCGAATTCATAAACGACGATCCTGTGTACCTCTATTTACAAGACGATGCAGCACTTTACGGAGGAGAATTCGGATTACACATTCACCCACATCCTTTAGACTGGTTGCATTTTGAGAGCAGCTTCGAAACAGTTACAGGAAAACAAGATAATGGTGGTTATTTACCATTAATACCAGCCAACACCTTGAAGAATACTGTAAGAGTGGAGTTTGAAAACAACACCTTTAAAAAGGCATTTGCTTTTATTAAATTGAATTCGGTTTTTGATCAAAACCATGTTAGTGAAAACGAAACTACAACCCCAGCTTACAATTTATTAAGTGCAGGTGTTGGTAGCAATTTTAAAGTGTTACACAATATGTTGTCGTTAAACGTTACGGGCACGAACTTAACCAATAAAACGTACATCAGTCATTTATCAAGACTAAAACCTGACGGTATTTACAATATTGGTAGAAACGTAGCAGTGACCGTGAAATATACCTTGTAAGAGTGATGAGACTGCCTAAAAGTTAATCTTTCGTCAATCTGAATTTATTTCAGATTCCCACAACTATTGATTTTAACATAGTGAGATTCTGTTTCACCTGCCTACCACTATAGGTAAGAGCACAACGTGATGCATTACTAAACTTTTTAGACGGTCTTCATTTTCTTTTTTATTCATTTAACTTTACATATGAAATCATCAAGAATTCATTCTATAGATGCCCTTCGTGGCCTGGTTATGTTAATTATGTTATTAGATCATGTTCGGGAACGTTTTTTTTACCATGTTCCCATTACAGATCCTTTAAATATTAACGAAATCGACACAAGCTTATTTTTTACAAGATATTTAGCACATTTTTGTGCCCCAGTATTTATTTTTCTTACAGGAATATCTGCTTGGCTATACGAGCATCCTAGAAACAGTAATAGTAAACGATCTGCAAGTTCTTTTTTGTTTAAACGTGGATTATTTTTAATTGTATTAGAAATTACCGTTATAAACTTATCTTGGTTTGGTAACTACAATACGCTTTACCTCCAAGTAATTTGGGCCATTGGTATATGCATGGTTTGTTTATCGGTATTTGTAAAACTTCCCAGAATTTGGAGTGGTATAATTGGACTTATTATTATTTTAGGCCATAACGCATTAACTCCTATTCAATTTGCCGCTTCAGAAATTGGCTATTCCCTTTGGGCAATTTTACACGATAGAGGTATAATTTTAGATAATGCATTTCTAAAGATAAAAGCGTCTTACCCAGTATTACCGTGGATTGGACTTATTTTAGTAGGATATTATTGTGGCGAAATCTATAATAAAAACATCAGCGTAAAAAAACGGCAGCAAATTTTAATTTCTGCAGGAACAATTTGCCTAATCACTCTATTAGTTTTAAGAGGATTAAATATTTACGGAGAAACTCTGGCTTGGGTAAATTATGGATGGGACATTAAAAGCCTGATGTCTTTTTTAAATTTCACCAAATACCCTCCTTCATTAGATTTTCTACTTATTACTATTGGAGTATCTAGTTTTATTTTATCGTGGTTTGAAGATTTGCCAGCTAAAAGCCTAAACATTTTAAAAACGTTTGGGTCGTCCCCAATGTTTTTTTACGTTGTGCATCTTTATATTTTACTGATACTCTATAAAATTGCCTCGTGGCGCTTCAAAACATCGGAAGACACGTATTGGGGAGTGGATTATTTATGGCAAATTTGGTTATTGACTATAATTTTAGCTTGTGTCCTGTATTTTCCAACTAGACAATTTTCGAAATTCAAACAGGAAAGCACATCAAAATTGATTAAATATTTTTAGGGTTTTAACCCACAAAAAAAGAGGCTGAATGTTTAAACCTATCAGCCTCTTCCTTTTTTATAATTTTATGATTTGTTAAGCCTTAACCATTTCTTTTTTAGCATTGAATACATACGTGTAAAACCACATTAAAGTAAACGTTGGTATAATGTCTAGTCCAGGGATGGCTTCTTCAATAAATGAAATTGTTGCAGCGACTTTTCCCTGTTGACCTTTATACATTTTGGTCATAATCCATGCCGAAGCTGGCGCCCAAATTACATCGGTAAACTCCCCTATTCCAGGAATGGCAAAACTTAAGCAACCTATTAAATCTAAAAAGATACTTAAAACTAATTTTTTATAACGAGTCGGTTTTTGTGCTTTCATGTTTTAAATGTTTAAGTATCTAAAATCAAGAAACATACCACAACTAAAACTATGACAAATTTTCGCTAATTAGCTTTAAAAACTCATTCCGGGTTTCTATTTTTTCAAACTGGCCCCTAAAACCCGAGGTTGTGGTAACCGAATTTTGCTTTTGTACCCCTCGCATCATCATACACATGTGGCTAGCTTCAATAACAACCGCTACACCTTGTGGTTTTAATGTATCGTTTATACAATCTAAAATTTGTTCGGTAAGTCGTTCCTGTACTTGCAATCGTCTTGCAAACACATCTACTATCCTTGGTAATTTACTTAACCCAACGATTTGCCCGTTAGGGATGTAAGCTATATGCGCTTTCCCGAAAAACGGTAATAAATGATGTTCGCACAGCGAATACAATTCAATATCCTTCACAATTACCATTTCATTATACGACTCTTTAAACATGGCTCCTTTTAAAATTTCGGCGGCATCCAAATCGTAACCTTGGGTTAAAAACTGAATGGCTTTAGAGGCACGCTCGGGGGTTTTTAACAAGCCTTCTCGCGTAGCATCTTCACCAACCTGCTTAATAATACTTTTATAGTGGCTCTTAATTTCGTCTGTAGTTTTTAAATGATATTCCTCGTAGTGTTTATATGGCATTGCATTAAAGTTTTTATTAAACGCATGGTAACAGCGTTATTTTTGTAAAGGTACAATTTAATAAAGAAAGTCTATTGCATCTATTAACAGGTAATTTTGTAGGATCGCAAAGAAAGTATTACTTTAATCGGCTCAATTAAACCACATGATTCAAGCAAAAAACATTCATAAATATTACGACGATTTTCATGTTTTAAAAGGAGTGAATCTTCATATAAAAAAAGGCGAAATTGTCTCGGTGGTTGGTGCTTCTGGTGCAGGAAAAACTACACTTCTTCAAATTTTGGGTACTTTAGATGCACCTTCAAAAAAACAAGCCTTTGAACTTAAAATAAACGGCATAGACGTACAGGCTTTAAAAGAAAAAAAATTAGCACAGTTTAGAAACGAGCATATTGGGTTTATTTTTCAGTTTCATCAGTTATTACCCGAGTTTACGGCCTTAGAAAATGTTTGTATTCCGGCTTATATTAAAGGTACGAAACCGGAAATTGCGGAACCTAGAGCTAAAGAATTATTAGATTTTTTAGGTTTATCGCACCGTTACAATCACAAACCAAGCGAGCTTTCAGGTGGCGAGCAACAACGCGTTGCTGTTGCCAGAGCTTTAATTAACAACCCCAGTTTAATTTTTGCCGACGAGCCTTCAGGGAATTTAGATAGCGAATCGGCCGAGCAATTACATAATTTATTTTTTAAGTTGCGCGAAGAATTCGGTCAGACTTTTGTTATTGTAACGCACAACGAAGATTTAGCTAATCTAGCCGACAGAAAATTAGTGATGGTTGATGGTAATATAAAAGCGTAATATGCATACGTTTATAGACATTACAACATTATTTATTCAGTTTTTATTGAAACCTAATTGTTACGACAAAACGTGGTTTAAAAATTACAGTATTATAAAAGTCTTTGTTGTCGCACTAATTTGGTCTTTTATATTAAATTTTGGATTTACCATAGTGTTTTCAATTTTAGACATCTTACAAATAATAAATTTTGAAGATCATGCCAACACAAAACTTTTCGAAGAATTTCCGCCCTATGCAATAGTACTACTAGGTGTTGTGGCAGCCCCAATATTTGAAGAACTCATATTTAGAGCACCAATCCCCTTGTTTTGCAGGTTTACAAAATGGTTTCCTCTTATATTCTACATATTTGCTTTTACTTTTGGTGCGGTACATATTACCAATTTCGAAATTACCAGAAATGTATTAATTCTAATGCCAATATTGGTTGCGCCACAAATACTAATAGGTTTATTTTTAGGAGTTATCAGATTGCAATTTGGTTTACTTTACTCCATGTTATTTCATGCCATTTATAATGGGATACTAATCATTCCCGCAGTGCTTTTAATGTAATTATGAATACACACGATTTAAAAGATTTTTTAAACGAAAAAGTTGAACTTTACAACAATCCAAAATTTATTGAGACCGATCCTATTCAAGTTCCACACGCTTTTACCAGAAAAGAAGATATAGAAATTTCGGGGTTTTTAACAGCGACTATAGCTTGGGGCAATCGTAAAAGTATTATTAATAATGCCAAGCATATGATGGAGCTTTTAGACCATGCACCTTTCGATTTTATCATCAATCATTCGCAATCGGATTTAGAAGCGCTAACACCCTTTGTGCATCGTACTTTTAATGGCGACGACTTCATTCAATTCATTGAAAGTTTAAATAATATATACATGAATTACAATGGATTAGAAGATGTATTTTCAACTAATACTTTAAATGAAAATTTACAATTCAGCATACATAAATTCAAGTCTATTTTTTTCGAAATAGACCATTTATCCCGGACTCAAAAGCACATTAGCGACCCTTTAAAAAACTCTGCTGCTAAGCGCATTAATATGTTTTTAAGATGGATGGTTAGGCAAGACCATGCTGGTGTAGATTTTGGAATTTGGAAAAGTATTTCTCCTTCACTTTTATCTTGTCCGTTAGATGTGCATTCTGGTAATGTAGCTCGAAAATTAGGCTTATTGACAAGAAAACAAAATGATGCCAAAGCATTAACGGAATTAGACCATCATTTAAGAGAAATAGACCCAATTGACCCTGTAAAATACGACTTTGCTCTATTCGGCTTAGGCGTTTTTGAAGGGTTTTAAGGTAAAAAAAAACGTCACTCAATAAGAATGACGTTTTTCTGATATTTATTTTTAAACAATTAGATATTAAACACTTGCGCTTTGCAAAAGTTTATTTCGCAATATTTACAGCTCTTGTTTCTCTAATTACCGTAACTTTTACTTGCCCTGGATAAGTCATATCCGTTTGAATTTTCTGAGAAATATTAAACGACAAATCTGCTGCATGTTGGTCGTTTACCTTTTCGCTTTCAACAATAACACGCAGTTCTCTACCCGCCTGAATTGCATAAGCCTTTTTAACACCTGTAAAACCAAAAGCAATATCTTCTAAATCTTTTAAACGTTGGATATAACTATCTAACACTTGACGTCTTGCTCCTGGTCGTGCACCAGATATCGCATCGCAAACCTGTACTATTGGAGCTAGAAGCGATTTCATTTCAATTTCGTCGTGGTGGGCTCCAATAGCGTTAATCACATCGTCTTTTTCGCCATATTTTTCAGCCCATTGCATTCCTAAAATAGCGTGAGGTGTTTCCATATCGGCTTCGGCATCTGGCACTTTACCAATATCGTGCAATAAGCCTGCACGCTTAGCTAATTTAGGATTTAATCCTAATTCTGCAGCCATAATACCACATAACTTCGCAACCTCGCGAGAGTGTTGTAATAAATTCTGACCATAAGACGAACGATACTTCATACGTCCTACAACCTTAATTAACTCTGGATGTAAATTATGAATTCCTAAATCTATAACGGTACGTTTACCAACTTCTATAATTTCTTGCTCGATCTGCTTTCTGGTTTTCTTCACGACCTCTTCGATACGTGCTGGGTGAATACGTCCATCGGTTACTAATTTATGAAGCGATAAACGCGCTACCTCGCGACGCACAGAATCAAAACACGATAAAATAATAGCTTCCGGAGTATCGTCTACTATAATTTCTACACCTGTAGCAGCTTCAATGGCACGAATATTACGACCTTCACGACCAATAATTCGTCCTTTAACGTCATCAGATTCAATATTAAATACAGACACACAGTTGTCTACGGCTTCTTCTGTACCAATACGTTGAATCGTGTTAATAATTACTTTTCGAGCCTCTTGTTGTGCTGTAAGTTTAGCTTCTTCTAAAGTATCTTGAATATAGGCTAAAGCATCGTTTTTAGCTTCGCCCTTAAGCGATTCTATTAATTGAGATTTTGCTTCTTCGGCCGATAAACTAGAAATCACTTCCAATTGTTCTATTTGCCCCTTATGCAAACGTTCTATTTCTTCTTGCTTCTTATCTAAATAGTCCATACGCTGATTGTAGTCGTTAGATTTCTTTTCTAACTCAGCGTTTAATTTTTTACTTTTAGATAATTCGTTAGATACCTGCGACTCTTTATCACGAGTACGTTTTTCGGCATCTGCCATTTTTTTATCGCGGGCTAAAATTACTTTTTCATGCTCCGATTTTAGCTCTATAAATTTTTCTTTTGCTTGTAAGATTTTGTCTTTTTTAATAGACTCGCCTTCATTGTTCGCATCTTTAATAATTTTTTCGGCTTCTGATTTCGCTCCAGAAATTACTTTTGATGCATTGTTTTTCTCTAATGTCTTGGCTATGATAAAGCCGATAATTACGCCTAATAGCGTTCCTCCTGCAATTAATATAATTGAGTTATCCATGTTCAGTTAGTATTAATAATATATATAAAAAAAGCCTGTACCGGCAGATGATTTTGTATAAACTCCTTAAAAACAAGTTTAGGGCTAACAAGCTGATCAAGGATCCGTTCTAGACGGCTTGCTTTTACAACTTAAACTCACCCTCTTTAAAGAATTAACGTTGAGTTTATCAAAAATAATAACCAATACAGGCAGTAACTTTGTTTATTTTAAAGACCGTTTAAGAGTTTAGCTGCTCGTGAAGCAATGCGTTTAAAGCATTTAATTTATGCTCTACTTGCTCGCTTACAACCTCTTTATCTATTTGTTTTTGTTCTACTTGAGTTGCAAATTGTAAGGCACACATGGCCAATACATCTTGTTTATCTCTAACAGAATAACTTTGCTCAAATTTTGCAATCATTGTTTCTATGTTCTTCGCTGCTTTACGCAAACCTTCCTCTTGCTCTGGAGCAATTGTTAACGGGTACACCCTATTAGCAATAGAAAGTTTAATTTTAAGCATTTCCGACATTACATCCTTCTCTTGATTGCATTATTCTGAGAGTTGTGCTATACAATAGTCTATCTCTCGTATTAATGAATTTATTTTAAGCTTTGTTTCTCTTTTATTTTCGTCACTGCCAAGCATGCTTTTTGCAATTTTGAGCGCCTCGTATTTATCCTCCCAAGATTCGATTTCTTGTTTTTGGATTTGAATGCGTTGGCGAGATTGGTTTAAATCCTCTTGTAATTTAGCATTGCTTTGCTTTAAAACGTCTAGTTTATGAAGCATTTTGCTAATTTTTTCTTCAAGAGCATTTACAATTTCTTCAATATTACTCATTTACAAATACCATACTTATCTCACAAAGTTAAGTTTCCTGAGTAAAAATAACAATTGTTTTTAGCATAAAATTAAAAATAGTTTGTTCTTCCTCATTATCAACATTATGTAGTTTGTCTCTAGGTTTAAACTTTGCATATTGGCTTCAAATAACTACTTTAGTACCTCAATTACATGTGCATGAAAACCCTTTTTATAAGTCTTTTTTTGATTCCTGTTCTTTTAGTTGCCCAGAATCCGTATCCACAAGACTATTTTATAAATCCTTTAAATATACCTATAGTGCTTGCTGGCACATTTGCCGAATTACGCTCCAATCATTTTCATTCTGGAATGGATATAAAAACACAACAACGTCAGGGTTTAGATGTTGTGGCTTCTGCGAGTGGTTTTGTAAGTCGTATTAAAATATCTCCTTTTGGATATGGCAAGGCTGTATATATTACTCACCCCAACGGATATACCACAGTGTATGCGCATCTTCAAAAATTAGCACCAAAATTAGAGACTTATTTAAAAGAAAGGCAATACGAGAAAGAATCTTTCGAGATCGAGCTTTTTCCGCCAATTAAAGCTTTGCTTGTAGAACAGGGCGAATTAATTGCTTATAGTGGCAACACGGGAAGTTCTGGTGGTCCGCATTTACATTTTGAAATCCGCGATAAAAACGAACACCCCATAAACCCAATGTTATTTGGTATTAACACTAAAGACACCTCTAAACCCATTGTTTCTACTTTGGTGGCATACCCCATTAGCGATGATGCCGAGATTAATGGTTCTAAAACCAAACAAAACATAAGACTTGTACCGCAACCCGATGGCAATTTTACGACCGAACCTATAGCGGCTTCCGGCACAATAGGTTTTGGGGTAGAAACTGTAGATCGACAAGATTTAGCGGCTAATAAAAACGGTGTATACAACATCCAAACATTTACCAACGGAAGCTTGAATTTTGAAATAGATTTCAAAACATTTTCGTTTGATGAAACCAGAGATATTAACAGGCTTATAGACTACGATACTTATAAACACAAAAAAGATCGCATCCAAAAATTATATATCGACACAAACAATGGTTTAAGCATGTACAAAAACACCATTAACCAAGGATATTTAAATATTCAGGATAGTACAGCTGTGGTTTATAAAATTAAAATAAGCGATTTTAACAATAACAATACCAATATTACGGTGCAAATAGATGGTAAAAAAAACAATTCTACTGTAAAAAAAGAACCTGTAAAGACACCTTATTATATATACGAAAACGAAACCACAACTCTAAACGAAAAAAACGTTGCCGTAACTTTTTACAAAAACACATTTTATAACGACTTTTTCTTAGACTTTAAAGTATCTAACGACACGGTAACGCTTTTACCGATAAGTGAAGCTGCAAGAAAGTCGTTTAAAATAGATTTCGATATTTCTAAATATCAAGACGCCGATAAAGACAAATTGTTTATTGCAGAATTGGTAGGATACAAAAAAAGACCATACTACAGCACCACAACCAGAACCGAAAATACATTAACTACGTTTAGTAAAGACTTAGGGGTATATACGGTGGTTTCGGACACTAAAAACCCCGTAATTACACCAGTAAATTTTAGTGATGGTAAATGGTTAAGCAATTACCGCTATTTAAAATTTAAAATTGAAGATGATTTGTCTGGAATTTCTAATTTTAGAGGCACTATTAACGGAAAATGGATTTTATTGGAATACGATTACAAAACCAAATTGCTAACTTACGATTTTAATGATGCCGTAAGCACAGAAACTAAAAACAATTTAAAACTTATTGTTACAGATAATGTTGGAAATAGTTCTACATTTGAAGCTATGTTTTACAGAAAATAAATGAACAACACAAATACTACCAAACGTTTCGTTTTAAACGTAATATATTTTTTATGCCCCTTTTTCTGTTTCTCGCAAATGGGAACACTACAAGGTATTATTTTAGACGATGCACATCAACCTATAAGTAATGTTAGTATTAAAGCTAATGAAGACGGCACACTTACTAACGAAAACGGTTTTTATCAATTAAACATACCAAGCAATCAAAACATAACCGTTCAATTTTCGCATTTATCCTACAAAAGTGTAACGGCACAATTTTATTTAAAAACAGGAGAAGTTTTCGAATTTAATCCAGTTGTGAGTGCAAACATAGAGCAAATTGCTACCGTTGTACTTTCGGGAAGCAACAAAAAGGAAGCCGAAGGTATTGTAACTCTCAACCCCACAACAATAAGGAATATCCCTGGCGCCAATCAAGGTGTCGAAAATATTTTAGCCACCCTTCCAGGAGTTAGCAACAATAACGAGTTAAGCACGCAATACTCGGTGCGTGGTGGTAATTACGACGAAAATTTAGTTTATGTAAATGGCATAGAAGTTTACAGACCATTTTTAATACGTTCAGGACAGCAAGAAGGTTTAAGTTTTGTAAATACCGATATGGTGCATAATGTCGATTTTTCGGCAGGAGGTTTTCAAGCTAAATTTGGAGACAAACTATCCTCTGTTTTAGATATAACTTATAGAAAACCTGTAGATTTTGCCGTAAATGCCGATTTAAGTTTGTTAGGCGGAAGTCTTTCTGTTGAAGGCATTAGCAAAGACTCAAAATTTACGGGTATAGTAGGTATGCGCTACCGCGATAACAGTTTACTGGTAAATGCAAAAGAAACGCAAACCAACTACGATCCTACTTTTGCCGACATACAAAGTTATTTAACCTACAGGTTTACAGATAAATTTAGTGTTAGCTTTTTAGGTAATGCCTCTATAAACAAATACAATTACGAACCCGAAACGCGCCAAACTAACTTTGGAACCATAGACAATCCGTTAGCCTTATTGGTGTATTATGACGGACAAGAAAAAGATGCTTATCAAACTTTATTTGGGGCGCTGCAAGCCAGCTACGTTGCTAACGACAACCTAAAACTACACCTTACAGGGTCTGCATACCACACGACAGAAGAAGAATATTTCGATATTCTTGCACAATACCGTCTAGGAGAAGTTAACAGTAATATTGGCGACGAAAATTTAGGTGAAGTAGAATTTAGTGAAGGTATAGGCAGCCAACTCAATCATGGTCGCAACGACTTAGATGCTTTCATTACCAATATTGAACATAAAGGGAGCTACAAATTAAATGACAACGATTTTGAATGGTCTGTAAAATATACCAACGAAGATATTAGAGACCGTTTGGTAGAATGGGAAGTTATCGATTCGGCGGGATTCTCCATCAACCCCCCAAAATTTAGAGTCCCTAACAATCAGCCTTATCAACCTTATGAAGGGCCATTGGTCACATTCGAAAATGTTAGAGCTACCAACCACACCACTATACAACGCGTACAAGCATACTTACAATGGAGTCGACGCTTTCAGTGGGGTAACCACGACATTTGGGCCAATGCAGGCTTACGTTCGCACACCTGGGATGTTAACGATGCTGGCATTAAAAGCAACGCCCAAACTGTAGTAAGTCCCAGAGCACAATTTGCCATTAAACCAGACTGGAAACACGACATGTTGTTTCGGGTTTCGGGAGGTTTGTATTATCAGCCACCGTTTTACAGAGAACTCCGAGATTCTACGGGAACTGTAAATCCCATTGTTAAAGCCCAAAAATCTATACATTTTGTAGCAGGGAACGACTATAGCTTTAATATGTGGGAACGCCCTTTTAAATTAACTACAGAAGCCTATTATAAAAAATTAACCGACGTTAACCCTTATACTATTGAAAATGTACGCATAAGATATCGGGCAGCCAATATTGCAGAAGCTTATGCTTACGGTCTAGATTTACGATTAAACGGCGAATTTGTTCCAGGCACCGAATCGTGGTTTAGTTTTGGTTATTTAAAAACCGAAGAAAATATAAACGACAGAGGGTATATTGCCAGACCAACAGACCAACGCTTAAAATTTGGAGCTTTATTTCAAGACTATGTGCCTAAATTACCAAGTATGAAAATGTATTTAAACTTGGTTTACAATACAGGGTTACCAGGAGGATCGCCTAGTTATGCAGATCCTTACGATTACCAAAGCCGCTTGCCAGATTACAAACGTGCCGATTTAGGACTGCAATATGTTATTGTAGATAAAACCGATGCTTTTGAAAGCGGCTGGAGAAAACCATTTAAATACCTATCTGTTGGTTTCGAAATTTTTAATGTTTTCGATGTACAAAACTCAATAACCAATACTTGGGTACGCGATGTGTATAGCAAAAGACAATATGCTATACCTAATTATTTAACACCCCGTGTTTTTAATGTAAGAACAACCATGAAGTTTTAAAATTCACCCTAAAACAAAAAAATTCTCTTATCGAGAATTTTTTTGTTTTTATAACCCCTTAATTAATAAAGCGGCTGTTGCTGGATTTGTTGCTAAAGGCACATCGTGCACATCGCAAATACGCATTAGCATAAAAATATCGGGTTCGTGCGGATGCTTTTCTAACGGATCTCTAAAAAACAACACCATATGGCACAAACCTTCTGCAACACGAGCAGCTATTTGCGCATCTCCCCCTAAAGGACCAGATAAATACGGTGTAACTTCAAAACCTGCTTTTTCTACTTTTTGCCCTGTTGTTCCTGTAGAGATGAGTGAAATTTGTTTCTGCTCTAATACTTCTCTATTTTCGTTTAAAAACTGAACCATTTCAGCTTTTTTTCCATCGTGTGCAATAATCGCTATTTCCATTAATCGATATCCTTTGTATGAAACTTAGCTAAACCTTCTATCGGGCGTCTGGTAAAATTACCAACTCTAAAATTTAATTCTTCTGCAACTTCTTTAATTTCATCTTTCGCATAAAATGCAATCGATCCTGCAAAATGTACCGGAACAGTTTTTAACTCTTCTTTATATTGCATAATCATATTCTCTGCAAATAAACGAATGCCTTTTTTAATTAATTCCTTAATGTATTCCGAGTCTTTATTAAGAAACATAAACTCGGCAAAATTAGCTAAAAATGCATTCGGGTTTGGCTGCTTATAAATGTTGTATTTTATATAATCGGCTTCAAGATTATATTTGTCGGCCATAGCTACACGAATAGTTTCTGGCATTTTATTAAAATAATAATCTCTAATTAATTGCTTGCCATAATAATTTCCGCTGGCATCGTCCATCAAGCTCCATCCTAAAGATTTTACACGCTGGTGTAATTTAGAGCCATCAAAATAACTGCAATTAGACCCTGTACCCAAAATACAAACCACAGCTGCTTCGTCTGGAGCACTTATTGTAGCGTATACCGCTGCCATAGTATCTTCATCAACTTCTACTTGAGCACCAGAAAAGAAATCTTCTAAAATGCCTTTTAAAAGTTGTTTCGGATTTTCTGTACCGCAACCAGCACCATAAAAAAACACATGGGTTACCTGTGCTTTAATCTCGTTAAGCTCTTCGCTTTTCTTTATAATTTTTCTTAATTTTTTTTCTGAAAGAATGGCTGGATTAATACCACTTGTTCGTATTTTTTCGAACAACTGATTGCCGTTTTTATCTACTGCTATCCAATCAGATTTTGTAGACCCGCTGTCAACTATTAAAATCATATTATTTTATATAAAAAAATTCCGTAAAATTATCTCCATCACAAATTGATGGCTATAAAATTACGGAATATTATAGTGAAAATTATAAACTGTGAACTTTTTGAGCTAAGTCGATTAATTTATTTGAATATCCGAATTCGTTATCGTACCAAGATACTACTTTGAAGAATTTAGAGTTTAATTCGATAGCTGCTTCAGCATCAAAAATACTTGTGCGTGCATCGCTAACGAAGTCTTGAGAAACCACTAACTCGTCTGTATAGCCTAAAACACCATTCATAGGTCCTTCGGAAGCAGCTTTAAAAGCAGCTTTAATTTCTTCTAAAGAAGTGTCTTTTTTAGTTTTTACAGTTAAATCTACTACAGATACATCGGCAGTTGGTACTCTAAATGCCATACCTGTAAGTTTACCGTTTAATTCTGGAATTACTTTACCTACGGCTTTAGCAGCACCTGTTGAAGCTGGAATAATGTTTAATAAAGCACTACGTCCGCCTCTCCAGTCTTTTCTAGAAGGCCCATCAACAGTCATTTGTGTAGCTGTAGTTGCGTGAACTGTAGTCATTAAAGCTTCTTCTATACCAAAATTATCATCTAACACTTTCGCTACAGGAGCCAAACAGTTAGTAGTACAAGATGCATTAGATACAATAGTATGTTCTGCTGTTAATTTTTCGTCGTTAACACCCATTACAAACATTGGAGCATCGGCACTAGGTGCAGAGATAACTACTTTTTTAGCACCAGCTTGAATGTGGTAATCTGCTTTTTCTAGAGTTGTAAAAATACCTGTACATTCTGCAACGATATCTACTCCTGCTTCATCCCATTTTAATTGTGTTGGGTCTTTTTCTGCTGTAATTCTAACGTGCTTTCCGTTTACAACTAAATGTCCGTCTTTTACTTCTATTGTTCCGTCAAACTTACCGTGAACAGAATCGTATTCTAATAAGTATGCTAAATGGTTAACATCTAACAAATCGTTAATAGCTACAACTTCTACATCTGGTCTGTTTAATGTTGCTCTAAAGGCAATTCTACCAATTCTACCAAATCCGTTAATTCCTAATTTTAATGTTGACATATTCTTGTTTTAATGTTTAAGTGGTCATGATATCTGACACACGTAGTAATTCTAAGTTAATTTTTGATTGTCCTTTTATAGCTTGGTCTAAAGGTGTAAGAGCCATTTGGTCGTTCATTAAACCAACCATTAAACTTGTTTTACCTTCTAACAAACTTTCTACTGCTTTCACGCCCATTCTACTCGCTAAAACACGATCGAAGCATGATGGAGATCCGCCACGTTGCATATGCCCTAAAACAGATACACGTACTTCGTATTCAGACATGTTTTCGTCTACATAGTCTTTTAGTTCGAATACATTTTTTCCTATTTTATCGCCTTCCGCAACTATAACAATACTAGACGATTTTCCTGATTTTTTACTGCGACGCAACGAGTCTAACAAACGATCTAAACCTAAATCTTCTTCTGGTATTAATACCTCTTCTGCTCCTGCTCCTACACCTACGTTTAGGGCAATATGGCCTACATCGCGCCCCATTACTTCTATAAAAAATAATCGGTCGTGCGAACTTGCTGTATCTCGAATTTTATCGACTGCTTCTACTACAGTATTTAGTGCGGTATCGTACCCTAAAGTATGGGTAGAGCCGTAAATATCGTTATCTATGGTTCCAGGAATACCCATTACAGGAAAATCGAACTCGTTATTAAATACCATGGCACCTGTAAAACTACCATCTCCGCCAATAACCACTAAGGCATCTATACCTTCTTTTTGCAGTTGGGCATAGGCTTTTTTACGACCTTCAACAGTCATAAACTCTTTAGATCTTGCCGATTTTAAAATAGTACCTCCTTTATTAATTATTCCTTTTACACTACGTGCATCCATCATTACAAAATCACCTTCAATCATCCCTTGATATCCGCGATAAATTCCGGCACATTCAATTTTGTGATAAGCACATGTTCTTACCACCGAACGGATGGCAGCGTTCATTCCTGGAGCATCTCCTCCAGAGGTTAACACACCAATTTTTTTGATTGTTTTCGACATGTTTTTTTTCATTTACAGTAAAACTACTAAAGAAAAACTACATATGAAACTGCTTTTAGTACATTTTAACTTAGCGGTTAAAACTATAACGTTTGAATTAAAAAAAAGTTAAAAACTTTTCCATATTTCAATATAATTGCTGTTTTTCAATTTAATTTTCTGCTGAATTTTCGTCTTTCATAATGATAAATTCTGGTAAAGACGAGCTAGGATTTTGTTCCTCTTGCGGAACTTCTGAAGGATCTTGATTTTGAGCTTTTCCTGAAAATATTTTTTGAAGCAATTCTTTAAACGTATCGAAATCTACATTATACGAAATACCTACACCTTGGGTATACCCTATTTCTTCACCGAAATCTCTAATACTATTTTCACGGTTAAATACATTAGCTGTTAAAGTACCTTCGTCATTTAAAAGGAAATTAACTTCTATATCGCCTGCAATTACTGTTTGGCTAACGCCACCAACAGGTACATCGACATTTCCATTAATCATTACCCGATCGCTAATTTGTGTTTGCAGGGTTACTCCAAATCTGTCGTCGGTTTGGTAGTCTGGATTATTTTCGCCCAATTCGTAATTTAATCCAATATTCAATTTATTATCGCCTTTAGAAAACAGATCGTTAACTATACCATTTAAGCGCTCTGTTAGCGTACCGTAAGGATTAACTCCAGAAATACCACTGGCGAAAGATCCTGTGGTTAGGAGGTATAAGGCCTGATTATCGCGGTCTTCTTTAGACTCTAACCTATAGGTTAACTCCGATTTTACGGTAGAATTTACATTAGGAAACTCGAAACCAAAATTTACTTCGGGTTTTTCCAATTGGTCGGTTAACTCTATTTCTACATTTACAGGAATACTTTTATTTATAGGATTATCTAGTAACGGCGACGGATTGGCCTGCGTTTTATAAATCGCTTTAATGTTTATTCGCGCACCAAGCGGATTCCCATCCCAAGCCAAGGTCCCTCCTGGTTCTACTATAAACTCTTTTTGCACTAAACCACCATACATAAAATTATACACCCCATTAAATACCGAAAAGTCGCCATAAATATTAAATTTTCCGTTGGTGTTTATTTCTATTAAAAGCCCTCCAATACCGCGTCCTTTTATAGTACTTCCCGAATTCCTGTCCATTACAATTTCGATTTCAGCATTTTTATCGACATCCAAATCGAAGTCTAACTCTAATCCTTTTAAATCTTTAACTAAAAACGACTTTCCTTCAAGTTTTGCTTGTTTTTCTTCTTCACTTAAAAAATGAATAAACGTATTGTCGCCAAAAGATTCGGAATCGCTCATAGGAATTTTAAATACCGTTCCTTCTTTAGTTGCGCCATCAACAGAAATAACCAGCTCGTCGGTAGGCCCATAAATAGTTGCTGTACCACCAATAAATCCTGTTCCGTAATACAGGGCGTCTTCCGAATCATCGGTATTTAAAACCAATAATCTGTCGGTGCTTAAATCGATACCGAGCTCCCAATCATCGAAATTATCATGTTTTATAAACCCAGCCAATACGCCTTTGGTTTGATAAGCTTGATCTGTAAGTTTTATCTTATCGAAAATGAATTCTTGATTTCTTAAAACCACCCGCGAACCGTCTTCGAAATCATAATTCGTATTTAATAATGGAATTAGCAAACCCGCCTCCCGAAGTTTTAAATCGCCTTCAATTGCTGGGTGATTAAGATTACCTATTAATTTAGCTTCGCCAGAAACATAACCCCGAATATCGCTAATAACATCTTTACCTAAAGGACTAAATGGTCTTAAATTAAAAGCATCAAACCTTAAATCGACATCGATATACGATTGATTGTTTAAGGCATCTATATAACCGATTGCTGTAAAGGTTCTATCTGCATCATTTTTAATTTTAGCATCCACATAATACCTCGTTAAATTTTCGTTGGCAGAAATATTTCCTTCAAAAGACCCTAAAACAAAATCGTTAACCTCTAAACTATCTATTATTACATTAGAACTTGGTAAATAATGCCCTTTTTGTTGTAAAATATCGATGTCGCCATTTAAAACACCTTTAAGTTTTAAACTATCTAAATCGGGCAGAACATGTTCTAAGTTTACGTCTTTAAAAGTAAGCTCTATATCTTTTTCGGTAGAATCGATTAAAAAACCATTTAAATAAATTTCTTCGTTACCATAAACCATGTCGAGTTTATGGACATTAATATCCTTAAAATCGTTAGAAAAAATAACCTTATTTAGAGTATCCTTGTTTTTGTTAACCGTCCATACATTATTTTTAAACGTTACATCGGAACTTGTAAATCCTAAAACGTTTTTATTATCGGTATTTATGGTATGATAGAAATTGATGTTATACGCATCTTTATTTTCTTTACCTCCTTTAAACTCTGTACGCATATAAAGCGTATCGTTTAGGGTTACATTTACTAAACTGAATTTAGAAATATCGTACAGTTTTGTATTTATGCTATCTACTTCCAGATAGGTATTAAAAAGCGGATTTTTATTATCGACATCCAATTGTATGTTACTAGCAAAGTAATCGTACAATTTTATTTCGGGCGACCTAAAAGTAAGGTTTAATTTATTGTCGTCGCTCTGCACATGCCCTTTTATATACGTATTTTTACCCAACTCGATATTAGGATAAAACACTTCTACTATTTTGTTATAGATTTTAAAATTGAAATCGAAAAACTGATTTTCTTTTAAGGGAATCTGCTCGAAATTACTATATATGCTACCTACCGCATTTTTAAGTAATTTACCAATATCTCTAAATTTAAAATATCCAACCATTTCACCTTCAATAATATCTGGCGAATTAACCTTTACATGCCTAATAGTATCTTTAAAAGTAGATGTTATGGTAAAATCATCAAAAAAATAGTTATCGTTTTCGTTATAATAATTTGAATCTGTAAACGAAATAATACCTTCTACATCGTTTATAGAGGTACCTCCTGCCACGATTTCTACATTACCTTTAAACATAGAAATGGTGTCTTTGGTAACAAAATTTAAAGCCCTAAAGTTAGCGTACTTAATATCGGCTATAAAATCTACAGTTTTTATTCGTCTTGAAAAATCAGCTAAACCATCAAAATTAAGTTTAAAATTCTCGTCGTTACTAACCAGTTTCCCGTTGTATTTGCTGCTTTTAAAATTACCAGAAACTTCAATGTCTTTATAGGAATAGTTATTAAAATCTAAATAATAAACCTGTCCGTTTACTTTAGTATCTATGTTTTTATCTGTAAATCCGCTACCGTCAACATCTAAATCTAAAGACGTTTTAAAAAACTTCGGATTATCTAAATAAGCCCCTAAATCAAAATCGGTAACCACAATATTACCTTTATAAGACGCCTTATCAATTTGATTGATATTGGTAAGCTGCAAATCGGATTCTATTACTCCTAAATCGGTATTAATATTTAGTTTGGCATTTATTTTAGAGGTAGTTATTTCGCTTTGCCCCGTAATATTAAAATGCCCCAACCTGTCGAAAGACGACGGAATGGTTTTACCCAATAAATTGGGCAGTAACTTTACGAGATCGAAATATGTAGACGACAGCCTGTTGAACTGACCTTTCATATAAAAACCAGAAGCATCTTTACTAAACAGGTTTTTAAAATTAATATCGCCAACAATTCTAGAATTGGTATTGGTTTTTAAGTTTAAATCGTTTAATTGTAAATCGTTTAAAGTACCTGTTAACAACACATTAAAAATGGCTCTTTGGTTGACTCCAAACTCATTATAAAAATAATTGAGATCGCTTAAAGCCAAATCGGCCGAAGTAATGTTGGCGTTTACCTGAACTTTATCTGTAAAATACTGAAGGTCTTCTCTATTAAACTCAAATTTAACATCGCCCTGCAAATTAGAATCTGCTGTTTTTAAATCTAAATCAGCAAATGTGATGTCGTTTAAAGTATAAGCGAAGTTGGTACTCATATTATCTACATGCAAGCCTCTGCTATCTGTAAATTCTAAGGTGTTAATTCGCGCAGAAACTTTTGGACCATGAATTAAAAAATTTGAAGCATTTATAGTAATATCATTAAAAATCAACACCTCGGGGTGTTCCAGATTTTCGTTTGTAAAGGTAAACTTGCCTTTATAAATAGAAACGTCGCTAGACGACAATAAAAAATTACTCGGAGTATCGTCGTTATTATCGTCATCAAAACGAGACACAAACACATCTAAATTACTCTCTGTTTCTCCTTTATATGTTTTAATATTAAAATTAACATTACTTAAAGCAATGTCCGAAAACACTAACCTGCCGTTATATAAATTCCTAAAATTCACAATATGAGTTTCCAGCATCTTAGCACTAATTAGGGTATCTTGCTTATAATCCTCTATATAAACATTTTTAATTTGTACATCGCCATTAAAATGAAGACCTACAGCACCAATATTGATACGTGTATGAAAAGATTCATTTAGTCTGGAAGTCGCATATTTACCCAATCTGGTCTGCACACCAGGTATGGCCAAAACCAACACCAAAATGATAAATAGCAGCAAGACAATGGCTACTAATTTAGATAGTATTTTTAAAAATTTTTTGATACGTTTTAAAGTTATAACTTTGAGCCAAAAATAACAATAATTGCTTCTAATATAATCGAATGCTTTCAGAAAATATCTACATCCTGGGAATTGAGTCTTCTTGCGACGATACAGCAGCGTCTGTAATACATAACGGCAAAATATTAAGCAATGTTGTGGCTAACCAAAGTATTCACGAAGCATATGGTGGTGTAGTGCCTGAATTAGCCTCTAGAGCACATCAACAAAACATCGTACCCGTTGTACACCAAGCCTTAGCGAAAGCCAATATTACTAAAGACCAATTGCACGCTATTGCCTTTACCCGAGGCCCAGGACTTATGGGGTCGCTATTGGTAGGAACCTCTTTTGCCAAGTCGTTAGCGTTGGGATTAAACATTCCGTTAATAGATGTTAACCACATGCAAGCACATATTTTGGCTCACTTTATAGATGAGGAAGGCTTTAAAAAACCACCTTTCCCGTTTTTAGCGATGACTATTTCTGGCGGACACACTCAAATTGTTAAAGTGAATAGCTACTTTAACATGGAAGTTATTGGAGAAACCATAGACGATGCTGTAGGTGAAGCTTACGATAAAAGTGGTAAAATTTTAGGTTTGGGCTACCCTGCCGGACCAGAAATCGATAAACGCGCACAATTAGGTAACCCCAAAGCTTTCTCATTTACAAAACCTAAAGTAGATGGATTGAACTTTAGTTTTTCTGGACTTAAAACAGCCATTTTATATTTTATTCAAAAAGAAACTAAGGCCAATCCTAATTTTATTTCAGAGCGACTTAACGATATCTGTGCGTCTATTCAATACACCATTATTGGTATTTTAATTGATAAATTAAAAAAAGCATCTAAACAAACAGGTATTAAGCATATTGCTATTGGCGGCGGAGTTTCAGCAAATTCAGGCATACGAAAAGCATTAAAAGATGGAGAGCATAAATTTGGCTGGACCACCTATGTTCCTAAATTTGAATTCACTACAGATAACGCTGCCATGATAGCCATAGTAGGCTATTTAAAATATTTAGAGCAAGATTTTTCAGACTCAAATATTTCGGCTTCCGCACGATTAAAATTGTAATAAATACTATTAAAAATAGACTAAATATAGTATTATTGTAGTCCAAATTAATTACAATTTTAACCCCAAAATCCCTAACCTACTCATGTTAAAACACATCCTTTTCATAGGAGCTGTTTCGGCCTCTATGTTATGTCTAGCCCAAAAGAAAAATCAATCAACTTTAGACAGTATTACCACAACAGCACAAGCCGAACGTTTTATAAAAAGCAACAAAGCCTATAGAGGTAAAATCTACACCTTTAATCAAGAAAAACACGACACGAACATGACTAAAGATTTATTTAAATTATCTTTAGGCGGAAGCAAAGTGTACGAAAATGGTTTTGAAAAAACCACCTATAAAGTCATTCAAAAAGACAACGTTATGTATTACCGTGTAAGCTATATTTTTATTGACAGCGAAGGACTTACCGATTACGAACTAAAACGTTACAGACAAACCATTTTTTCTAAATTCGACCAAGGCGTTCCTTTTCGTGATTTAGCCAAACAATTTTCTATGGATAAAAATGCATCAAGAGGTGGCGACACGGGTTGGTTTACAAGCGGCGATATGCCTAAAGAATTTGAAGAAGAAGTTATAGGAAACGACAAAAACCACTACCCTAACAAACTTTTTACCGTAAATATTTCGTCTAAAAAATGGCATTATGTAATTTTAAGGACTGAAGCACCAAAACCTATTGAAGAAATTAAAGTGCTTAAAGTAACCGAAGCCATTTAAACATGCAATTATTTTACAATCCAGACATTACCGAAAATTCGCAAGAACTCGCGTTCTCGAAAGATGAAAGCCGACATATTATTAAGGTATTACGAAAAACCAATGGCGATATGTTGCAGGTAACCAATGGTAATGGCTGGTTGTTTAACGTAAAACTTACTTTGGCGGATATACGAAATTGTTTAGCTGTTATTACAGAAAAAACATTTCAACACCCAAAACCATATCGCGTGCATTTAGCTGTCGCACCAACAAAAATGAACGATCGCTACGAATGGTTTTTAGAAAAAGCTACCGAAATAGGTATAGACACTATTACGCCTATTATTTGCGACCATAGCGAACGTAAAGTGGTAAAACTAGAGCGTTTTGAAAAAATTTTACAATCGGCCATGAAACAGTCGTTGCATTATTACATGCCTGTTTTAAATGCTCCAACCTCCTTTAAAGATTTTATAGCTGCGCCTTTTGAAGGTCAAAAATTTATTGCGCATTGCGAAGAAACTCAAAAAACATCGCTTAAACACAGCCTAAACCCTAATACGGATATTACCATTTTAATAGGTCCAGAAGGCGATTTTAGCACTCAGGAAATCGCTCTTGCACTAAAAAACAATTTTAAACCCGTAGCATTGGGCAACACGCGATTACGTACAGAAACTGCTGCTATAGTAGCCTGCCATACGGCAGCTTTAATTAACGAACCCGAAGCATGAGAGTATTCTTCTTTATTATTTTAGGAATCTTACATACTACATTGCAGGCACAAGACATCGCCGTTTTACATTATAAAGGTGGTGGCGATTGGTACAGCAACCCAACTGCGTTACCAAATTTAGTAGCTTTTTGTAACGCGAACATCAGCACAAGAATTTCGCCTAAAATAGAAGCTGTAGAGCCGTCCAGTCCAGATATTTTTAGATATCCCTTTATACACATGACTGGACATGGTAATGTTTTTTTTGATGAAGACGACAAAATTAACCTTAAGAATTATCTTGTTTCTGGCGGCTTTCTTCACATAGACGACAATTATGGATTGCAACCTTATATTACTAAAGCATTAAAAGACGTATTTCCCAACCAAGATTGGGTAGAATTACCTGCAAACCATGCTATTTTTCAGAAGCCCTATGCATTTCCAGAAGGCTTGCCAAAAATCCATGAACACGATGGTAAACGTCCGCAAGCTTTAGCATTATTCCATAAAGAACGCATGATAGTATTATTTACTTTTGAAAGTGATTTAGGCGATGGCTGGGAAGACGAGGCCATTCATAACGATCCGCCAGAAGTTCGCAATAAAGCTTTAAAAATGGGCGCAAACATTATCTATTACGTATTCAATAATTAGCGTTATGGAACAACTGAATTATTACAATACAAATTTCGACAAGAAAACCTTTCCCATAACTTTAGTTTGCGACAACGTTACCAACGCCCCTAATATTGGTAGTTTATTTAGAACTGCCGATGCTTTTGGTGTGGAACATTTAGCGCTTTGTGGAACGCAAATTCAATTAGGTCGCAAAATAACAAAAACCTCACGGTCTACAGAAAAAGCAGTTTCATTTTCTATCGAAACCGATGCTTCAGATGTAGTTACCGACTTAAAACAAAAAGGCTACACCATTGTAGTTTTAGAAATCACTAAAAACAGTTCCTCTTTAAAAACAGCAATATTCACCAACACAAAACCCATAGCCATTGTTATTGGCGATGAAAATTTTGGAGTATCGGAAAGCATATTAGAACTAGCAGACCAGGTTATACATATTGATATGTTTGGGCAAAATAGTAGTATGAATGTAGTACAAGCTACCAGCATTATTTTATACGAAATAACCAAACAAATTCAATAACAGTTTATTTATATTTGTTTTATGAATTCAAAAATAATTGCTAACGGTATTTTAAGAGCCTTACTAACTATAGTTGTTGTGCTCATTTTTCTGTTTTTTTTATATAAAATACAATCTGTTATTGTTTATTTGGTAATCGCCGCCGTGACATCTTTGGTTGGCGGTCCTTTAGTGCGATTGTTTAAAAATAAACTCAAGTTTAACGATAACGTGGCGGTAATTTTAACCATGTTCATTTTTGTTAGCTTATTTATCGGGCTTATTTTATTGTTTATTCCACTAGTAGTAGAACAAGGCCATAACCTTTCACTCTTAAACTTAGAAAAATTACAAGGGAGCTTAAATAACGTGTATAAGCAAGTTGCGACTTACTTACAACATAAACATATTTATTTAGAAGAGTCTTTAGACAATTACCATTTACTATCTAAAATTAACTATTCTGCAATACCAGAATTTCTCAATTCGTTATTAAGTGGCTTTGGATCGTTTAGTATTGGTTTCTTTTCTGTGTTATTTATTTCGTTCTTTTTACTTAAAGACAGACGCTTGTTAGAAGATAGTTTTATGGTATTAATACCAGATTCTAAACAATCGCGCTTACGAAATTCGCTACACACCATTAAAGAATTACTTTCAAGATATTTTATTGGTTTACTTATACAAATTTCAATTTTATTCGTTATTTACTCTATTGTCTTGTTTATTTTCGGAATTAACAATGCCATAGTAATAGCTTTTTTATGTGCACTATTAAACTTAATACCATACATTGGGCCACTAATTAGTGCTATTTTAATGGCTGTTTTAACCATGTCGAGCAATTTACAAGAAGACTTTAGTGTAATACTTCCAACAACTATTTACGTACTTATTGGTTTTGGTATCGCGCAATTAATCGACAACTTTTTTAGTCAGCCTATTATTTTTTCTAGAAGCGTAAAATCTCACCCATTAGAAATCTTTTTGGTAATTATAATCGCAGGCATTTTATTCGGAATTATAGGTATGGTTATTGCCGTACCAGCTTACACCGCTTTAAAAGTAATTTTAAAAGAATTTTTATCTGAAAATAAAATTGTAAAGCACCTAACTAAAAACCTATAGTAACTATTTGAATAAAGACATATTAAATACTGAAGTTCAATATTTTATAAATGAAAATTTAAATACTATCGCAGCCAGTATCCTTTTAAAAAAACCACCGTTTGAATATTTAGATACACGCGACATTATAGAGCAAATTGAAGCTAAAAAGCGTTGTTTTAAAAAACTGCCAAGTTGGTACCACACGCCAGGTATTTACTATCCAAATAAATTAAATATAGAGCAAACCTCTTCAGAAATTACAGCCAACTACAAAGCTGCTTTAATTTCGGGAAATTCTATAATAGATATTACAGGAGGCTTCGGGGTAGATTGCCTTGCATTCTCCAAACACTTCGACCAAGTAACCCATTGTGAAATCAATGAAGATTTAAGCAAAATAGTTGCCCACAATTACACACAGTTAAATGCAAATATTAAAACTATTGCAACCGATGGTTTAGCATATTTAAAAGCTACAAACGAAACTTTCGATTGGATTTATATAGATCCTTCCAGACGGCATGACAGCAAAGGCAAAGTGTTTTTTTTAAACGATTGCATGCCTAATGTACCCGAACACCTATCATTTTTATTTTCGAAATCTAAACATATTTTAGTTAAAACCTCTCCGCTGCTAGACATTACTATAGGTTATAACGAATTAAAACATGTAAAAAACCTGCATATTGTTGCAGTAAACAACGAGGTTAAAGAATTGCTCTGGATTTTAGAGCGTGATGCCCAGACAGCAGATTTCAGCATTTGCACAACTAATATTACAAAAACTCACACCGAGACGTTTAACTTTTTGCCCGAGGATGAAAGCCGCTTTGAAGCAGAATACCACACGCCTTTACATTTTATATACGAACCCAACGCTGCCATATTAAAATCTGGGGGGTTTAATGCAGTGGCTAATCAATTACAAATTTATAAGCTGCATAAGCATTCGCATTTATACACTTCAGAGCAATATATTGAGTTTCCTGGCCGTAGTTTTAAAGTGCTTAAAACTTTAGATTACAACAAGAAAACACTTCAAAAAGAAAACATAAACAAAGCCAATATAACCACTAGAAATTTCCCTGAAACAGTAGAACAGCTAAGAAAAAAATTGAAAATTAAAGATGGTGGTGATTTATATCTGTTTTTTACAACCGATTACAACTCTAAGAAATTAGTGCTTATTTGCGAAAAAATAGTAGCAAAACCATAATTCTGTAAGCTTTAACTTTCAGGTTCGACTACTTTCTAAACCAACCATTTAAACCACATATTATGAAAATTAATATCCTAGCTTTATTTTTAGTAATTACATTTTTAGGCTGTTCTAGCGACGATGATAGTTCTAACAATATGGATCCTGACCAAAACACAGAACTTATGGGTGATTTTGTTTCAGTCGCCCACCCTACTTCTGGCACTGCAATTGTAAGTGCAGACATGAGCACATTACAACTCAATGATTTTAAATCGGATGACGGGCCTCTTTTAGAACTTTATTTAACAACAGACTTAGAGGTAACCGATTATGTATCTTTAGGTATTCTAAAAGGATTAGACGGTAACTATACTTACGATCTCCCTGATGATATTGACTTAACTACTTACAACCATCTTGTTGTTTGGTGTGTAGATTTTAGCGTGAATTTTGGTTATGCCATTTTAAAATAATTACACAGCAGACACATAAAACCAACATCCGTTTTCTTTAATAAATTTAGAGTTTTCGTGTATAACTTCCAGTTTCCCCCACTCTTGGTAAACGGCTTTAAACTCTACAGTTCCCGATGTATCGGTTGCTTTGCCATTGGTCGTTTTTAGTACTTCTAAACTTATCCAATTAACAGATTTTGCCCAATTTACAATCGCTTTTTTTTCTTTAACAGGCCGCGTCGTTTTATAATGGCTCTCCATTAAATAATTACCGTTAGCCAAAACAAAAGCTGAATATCTAGAACGCATTAAAGCTTCTGCCGTTTTTACATCCATAATATTATTGTGGGCTATTTCGCAACAGTCTTTGTAATTTAAATCACTTCCACAGGGACACATCATAAGGTATTAATTTATTTGAGTACTGTTGGCTTGTTGTATTATGGCTTTTAACCGCTCTTCCCGCAGCTGCTGTTCTGATTTTTGCTTATTCTTCTTCCGCGCCATCAACTTAGCATGTTTAGCTTTGTTTTTTGTGTTTTTTGCGTGTCCTTTTTTTGCCATGGAAATCGTTTAAACTTCAAAATTACATCATTTACATAGCTTAGCACTCTAAAACTCATACTATTTCTTAAAAAATGAATACTAAACCAATGTCTTTTTTATCTTCGCAAATAAAAAAAAGATGCTAAAAGCTGTTTTATTCGACATGGATGGTGTTATTGTTAACACAGAACCTTTACATTTTAAAGCCTATTACAATATGTTTGAAGCCATTGGTGTAGAAGTACCATTAGAACACTACCAAACCTACACAGGGCGATCTACTATTAACACCTGTAAGGGCATCTGCGATCATTTTAATTTGCCACATCAACCAGAAGAATTGGTACAACTAAAAAGACAAGCTTTTAAATCGCTGTTCTTAAACGATCCCGATTTAGATTTATTACCGGGCGTATTAGACTTAATAAAAAACTACTACAATAACGGCATTACATTGGTATTGGCGTCATCGGCCTCGGAAGTAACAATTAACGATGTTTTTACCCGTTTTGATTTAGATAAATATTTTAAAGGTAAAATTTCGGGAGCTAGCTTAGCGGCATCCAAACCACATCCTGAAATCTTTTTACGAGCCGCCGAAATTGCAGGTGAATCTACAAAACACTGTATGGTGATAGAAGATTCTACCAGCGGAATAAAAGCTGCCCACAGCGCTGGCATTTATTGTGTAGCTTTTAAAAGTCCGCATTCTAAAAATCAGGATTACACTCTAGCAAATAAAGTGATTGACAATTACAGCGCCATTCATTTTGATGCGATTAAAAGCGCATTTATTTAATTAAAATTGACTTTAGCTCGGGATAGGTACCTTTAAAAACATTTAAATCGATATAACCTTCAACACCATCTATAGTACCTTGTTCTGTAAACTGCCAGATGGTCCAAGGCTTAGTTATTGGCTCGGTGTAATTTCCGTAATTCGCAATCCAAATCCGGTATTTATCAAATTCAGGAGTATTTAAATATTTGCTGTAAAAATGATCGCCAGTGTAAATAATTGGAGTTACCCCATAATGCTCTTCAATATCGTCTAGCCAGCGCTTTACACCCAATTTCAACTGCTCGACCGACTGTACTGTCGATAGATTTTCAATATCTAAAATAGGCGGTAAATCTCCAGGTTTTAAATCTACATGCGTTTTAAATTGTTTCGCCTGACTTAAAGAATGCTGATTGGGTCTGTAATAATGATACGCACCACGTATAATAGATTTAGATTTTATGGTTTCCCAACGCGACAAAAATGTACTATCCAATCCGTCGGTTCCCATTGTGGCTCTAATAATTAAAAATGCAATCGGCACACTATCGTTAATATAATGCACCTTATTCCAGTCTATTTCGCCTTGATAATGCGATAAATCCACACCAAATAACGAGTGAGGATAAGCCTTAAAGATTAAATCGTTTTTAGATGATGCTGTAGCCGATTCTTGAGTAAACCTATGATATAAAAATTGTAAGTCTATTCTAAAAACATACGTGGTTAATGCCAAAACAAGCAATAAAATTACCAGCAAAAAACCAATAACGTATCTCTTTTTCATGGTAACAAATGTAACATAAATATGGACAAAAAAAAGACACATGGCCGCAACCATGTGTCCGAAATTTGTATTACTTTATAGTAATACCCCTAATTAACTAATAGCTGGTACAAATATAAACCATACCAATTTAATAGAGTTACGGTTTTCCCGTAATTTTGAAAAAAAATGAAACTTTTTTTACAGCACTCAATATGCTAATCTGTTTGTAAAAAAGTTCTCAACAATCCTTCTGCAAATCCCCAAATTAAAATACATCCATGAAATTATTGTTGCTATTAACTACAAAATATTATGATTTTTCGCCAACATGTATGTCAAGAACTTTTAGCTTAAAACAACCAAATGTTAATTTTTCATTTGCTTCAAAACACTTAAAATATTCAAATATAAACAGATAGCCTTCAATCATAAATACCCTAAATTGGGTATATACAATAACACATCAGCTATTTTTAAAAAGATTATAAATGATTTAAAACTTATAACATTTCATTATTTTTATGTCATGGAAAAATCCAACAGAAAAATCACCTTTAAAGTCATTATCGGTTACATTATTCTTGTAAGTGTAGCCATTGCTGCGGCTTACTTAGTGTTTTCCGAAATCAAACATTTTATAAGTCTACAACGGGACGATGCTAGCGACAGAAATAAAGTGATTAATGTTGGCAATTTAATTGCAGATATTTACGAAAACGAAAGTATAGCAAGAGCTGCCATTCAGGAAGGCTCTCAAAAACGGTTCGAGTTATATGTGCAAAAAAATGATGCTTTAAATAATAGTATAGATAGTTTAGCCTTAAAACTAGACAACCAAGCTCAAGTACAGTTATTAGATAGTGTAAAACTTTTACTAAGCACTAAATTTAGCAATATTGAAGCCCTAAAACGCATAAAACAAGACAACATTTCGGAGCGTTCTATAGATAACGCACTTCTTAAAATAAATAAAATAGAAACGTCTATTGGTAGACTTACCATTCAAGATTTTGCTAAAAACCCCGACGAACTCACTCCCGAAGTAAGACAATCTATTGAAGAATACATTGCCATTTTAAACAAATACAATCCTAATAACGAGACCTCTAATATCAGTCAAAAACAATTAGATTCTATTGTGGTTGCAGCCAGAGACATGTTAAAACAGATTAAAAAGGATGCGCTCACGCAACGAAATAACTTGTCGGAAAAAGAAAGTAACCTCATCAAAAGCGATTTAGATGTTTCGCAAAAACTAAGACGCTTATTGTTTAACTTAGAACGTGAAATTTTAGATTACACCAAACGCTTAAACGAAGAACGCGACCAAGCTCTTGATAGAAGTATTAAAATTTTAAGTCTAGCCGCAATATTAGGATTGGTATTAATTATATTGTTTTCTTTCATTATTTTGAATGATTTTTGGAAAAGCCAACAATACCGGCGCGATTTAGAGAAAGCAAATGCTTTTACCTCGTCATTACTACATAGTCGCGAACAGTTAATTTCTATGGTTAGCCACGATTTAAGAACACCTCTTAGCACAGTGTTTAGTTATAGCGAACTGTTAGACCATATTTCTAAAGACAGTAAAACCTCTTATTATGTAGATCGTATTAAAAAAGCTGCTAATTACATGAAGCAGCTGGTTGATGATTTACTGGAATATTCAAAATTAGAACGTGGAAAAATCACTATAGAGCATATTCCGTTTCAAATAAAACCAATTATCGATGAAGTAGTAACTAGCGTAACGTCTGTCTACCCAAACAAAAACTTAGAATTGATCCTAGAACACGACAAAGCCATAAACGCACCAATTAATGGCGATCCGTTTAGGATTCGGCAAATACTTTATAATTTAATAGGAAATGCTTACAAATTCACAGAAACCGGATCTATAAAAATAACCACCAAATACACCGAAAAATCTAAAGACAACCATATTTTAAACATCACTATAACAGATACAGGCATAGGAATTCCTCAAGAAAAACAATCGGTAATTTTTGAAGAATTCACTCAGGCTGAAGGCGATACCGACAAAAAATATGGCGGATTTGGACTAGGCTTAACCATATCTAAAAAGTTAGCTACTTTATTAAACGGTACACTTACATTTACCAGTAAACCCAATCAAGGTAGTACTTTTACACTGGCGCTTCCTGTGGTTTTTACTAAAAAAGAAATCAAAAAAGCAAAACCCGTACAACAAGTTCTTGCTCCTAACTTGCATATTGTTATGGTAGACGATGATGCATCGTTAAGGCAATTAATAACAGACATATTAAAAACCCAAAACCTAAAAGTCACCACTTTTGAAACCGCCAATAAAGCCTTAAAGAAGTTGAAAAACATGGATTTCGACTTGGTGCTTACCGACATACAATTACCAAAAATGAATGGTTTTCATTTTATGGAAACCTTAAAAAAAGCTCCGTATTACAAGTCGCAACCCATAATTGCTGCCACAGGCAGAAAAAATTTAAATGCAGAAGTGTATACAGAAAGTGGATTCTCGGATATTATTTTCAAACCCTTTTCGGTAGAAGATATTTTAGCTTGCTTAACCAAATGGTTACCAAAAGCCCAAATATCTGCTCCAAAGTCTACGGCCACCAATGCAACTGCTTTTAAACACATTAACATAAAACCTATTTCTAGTTTTTTAGGTAATGATGAAGAGTCTTTAAAAGATACCTTACTATTGTTTTTAAACGAAACTAAACACAATTTAGAAACTCTAGAAAAAAAGGTAAACACCAACGATTTAAAAGGTATTAATGAAGTAAGCCATAAAATGCAAACCATGTTTAAACAATTGGAAATAGCTACTGCAATTCCGCACCTTACCTATTTGGAAAACATAACAGAATTAGATAAAAAAAGAATTTCTGATGCTTTTGAAGCGCTTCAAACCATAAGCCAACCTGTAATACAGGAGATTGAAACCTTTATAAATTAATATCGTAATCTTTTATTTTATTATACAGGGTTTTTCTAGTAACATTTAACAGCTTAGCTGCTAGGGTTTTATTATTATTAGCTTGCTCCAAAGCCCTCAATATCAGCTGTTTTTCATTATCTTTTGTAGACAAACTAGTTAAAGGCATAGTCGTTACAGCACTATTAGTATGGCTTTCGTTGGTTAATTCTACAGGTAATGCCTGTATTTGAATGAAGTCGCCTTGCGTTAACAAAGTAGCCCGTTTAACTACATTACCAAATTCCCTTAAATTTCCAGGCCAAGAATAATTTTGAAACACTTTAAGTACTTCGTCAGAAAAACCAATAACCGATTTGTTTAGTTGTGCATTAGCGCGTTCTAAAAAGTAATCAGCAAACAGGATAATATCATCTTTTCGCTCCTTTAACTCAGGAATTTTTATGGTAAACTCATTCAATCTATGATACAGATCTTCTCGAAATTGCCCGTTTTCTACAGCGAGTAATAAATCTTCATTTGTGGCGGTAATTAACCGAATATCCACCTCTATTTCCTGGCTACTACCTATGGGTTTAATACGGCGTTCCTGCAATGCCCTTAAAAGTTGAACTTGATTCTCGTAAGATAAATTTCCAACTTCATCTAAAAACAACGTGCCATTATTAGCCGATTCAAAATGACCCTTTTTATCGTTAATGGCTCCAGTAAACGATCCCTTTTTATGACCAAAAAATTCGCTCGAAGCGATCTCTTTTGGTATGGCACCACAGTCTACAGCTACAAAAGGTTTGTCTTTTCTAGAACTATTTTGATGAATTGCTTTGGCGACAACTTCTTTACCGGTTCCGCTTTCTCCTGTAATTAAAACCGACATATCTGTTGGCCCGACCAACTGTATATATTCGTTAATTTTTTTTGAAGCATCGCTTATACCGCTTACAAAATCTGAAGATTGTTCTGTTTGCGTTTTAACTGTTTCGTTCTTTTTAGCACTTTTTGATTTTGGAGTAGTGTGCAGTGCATTTTGTATAACATGCAAGACTTCGTCTTGGTTAAAAGGCTTAGAAATATAATCTATAGCCCCTTGTTTCATGGCTGTAACAGCTGTAGACACTTCGGCATAGCTGGTCATTAAAACCACTGGTGTACTTTCGTTTTTCTGTTTTACCATGCGCAACAGTTCTAGACCATCGCCATCTGGTAAACGCAAATCAGTAAAAATTAAGTCGTAGTCGTTTTTATTAATTAAAGTCTTGGCGTCTTCAAAACCATAAGTTAAAGTAACATCGTATTTATGCTTTTCTAAAAAACGTTTTAACATGTTAGAAAACGCTACATCATCTTCTATTAAAAGGATCGATTTCATTTATACTTAATAAGACTATAACTAATTATATATTTTACTGTAAAATTACGTAAAAAAAGAGGGGGTTTAAAATAAACCCCCTCTTTTTACTGGATATGATATGAAATAATGGATACGTTCTATTTCATCAAAATTTTCCCTTCTTCATTCGCATAAATTGTTTTTGAATTACCATCGGTATCAATTTTCAATTTATATTCGTTTGCATCGTTTTTGTATGCTTTAGAAATAGTTCCGCTTGGGAAATTCTGACTCACAGCATCGGTTACGGCCCGTGGCACTTCTGTTACCGCAATCTCTTTATATTCATCTTGAACAACTACATGTTGCTGCTGATGGTTTATTATATAAGGTGCTGCAGAAAATACAGACACACTTCCTAAAACTAATGCTGATGCTATTACTAACTTTTTCATGATTTTTTTCTTTTTTTAAATTAATGACTCTAAATTTTGTTTAAACTGGTTACTCGTTACGTTTCTATTTTTTAATCCATTCTCCGGTAGCATTGGCGTATACCGTTTTTGAATCGCCATCTACACTAAGAATAAGCTTATATTCGCTCGCTTCGTTCACATAAGCCTTTGCAATGGTAGCTCCAGAAAAATCTGTATTCACAGCTTCGGTTACTGCTGCTGGTAAATCGCTTGTAGAAATTTCTTTAAAATTATCCTGTACCGCTTCAATGCAGTAGTTATTATCTGTTATTACCGGTGTCGCGGCATACATAGAAAAACTACCTAATGCCAAAGCTGATGCTAAAATTAATGTTTTCATGATTTTTTTCTTTTTTTGAATTATTAAATAATTATAATAATGGTTAATTGGTTTATTGTTATTTATCGATCCAGTTACCATTCTTGTCAGCATAAACGGTTTTAAAAGCCCCCTCTAAATGAAGCTCAAGCTTATACTCTTTTAACTCGTTTACATAAGCCTTCTGGATAGACGCTCCAGTAAAGTGTTTATTTACTGCTTCTGTAATATTATTAGGTAATGTGTTAGTTTGTATTTCGGTAAATTCTTCTTGAAAAATTTCATCCATAATACCATCGTGAAAAAATAAGGTTTGTGGTGTTGTTGCAAATCCTGTCGCTCCACCCAAAACTAATGCTGATGCTAAAACTATATTTTTCATGTTGTATGTAATTATTGTTCTTGCTTATAGTATTGAAAATAGCATGCCAATACTATAAATAATAACGAGACAAACATCAACAAACTTAAAATCAAGCAATTAACAACATCGATGACTGATTATTAAAAATAAAGAAACTGAGTAAAAGTGTGAAAATTCACAGTGGAGTGTGAAATAATTACACATTAATGTGTAAATCAACTAATCGAAAGCAAGCGAATGTAAAGTAATAATATTTATAAATACCCCATTAATTACAGGTACAAAAAAAGCCTTTCAAAATATATTTGAAAGGCTTTGTACTTTTGGGTGGAAGATCGGTCTCGAACCGACGACCTCCTGAACCACAATCAGGCGCTCTAACCAACTGAGCTACAACCACCATGTTGCATTTTTGTAATGCGAGTGCAAATTTAAACGATTTTATCTATATTCCAAACGTTTTTTTACGTTTTTTTTATTTTAAATCAAATATATTTTCGACGGCCACATAACGCTCTGAGGTAAAGCCTTCTGCAAATTCCACTCCTATTATGCGCCCTAAATCTCTTGCTCTATAATTTATACTATCTGTAAAGTTTTTACTAGAAATTGGCGTTTCTGGCTCTTTACTTTCAGGATCGAAGAATTGTGTTTTATACGCATAAACTGCTTTTTCTTTCACCCCAATATACCCAGTTACATCTACTACAAAATCGGGCTCAATAGATTTCCATTGAATATAATGATAAACATGAGTAGGTCGCCAATGTTTTTGTGATTCACCATTTAACTCAGTTTCAACTTTTAACAAGCCACTTAAAAAGCAAGCATCGCTCACTAATTTACTTCCTTTACCATGGTCTATATGGCGATCATCTATGGCATTGCATAAAACAATATCGGGCTGATACTTTCTAATTATTTTAATAATTTCTAACTGATGTGCTTTGTCGTTTACAAAAAAAGCATCTTTGAACCCTAAATTCTCACGTACAGATACCCCTAATATTTTTGCAGCGTGTTTCGCTTCTTCGTCTCTTGTTTCAGCCGTACCACGTGTTCCTAATTCGCCTCGGGTTAAATCTAAAATTCCTACACGTTTACCTTCGGCCACTGCTTTGGCTATTGTAGCACCACAACCCAACTCTACATCGTCTGGATGTGCTCCTACGGCCAATATATCTAATTTCATGTATTTAAATTTATAATTTTTTAACGAGATTAAACTCGCTTTATCATGTTTCTGCTCGCTAATATTAAACAGTCACTTTTGTAATCTTACCTTTCACCTTTGCTATAGCTTGTTCTATATCGGCTATAAGGTCTTCTTTGTTTTCGATACCCACAGAAAATCGAATTAACCCATCGGTTACCCCTATACTATCTCGCTCTTCTTGACTTAATAGGGCATGCGATGTTAATGCTGGAGACAACATGGTGCTCTCTACCCCTGCTAAACTCATAGAAGGTTTAATTAATTGTAAGGCTTTTTGAAATGCTAAAGCACCTATTCCTTCTTGTAACTCGAAAGATAACATGCCCCCGAAACCTTTCATTTGCGATTTAGCCAAAGCGTATTGCGGATGATTTTTCAACCCAGGATAAAACACCTGCTTTATATCGGCATGAGCAGATAAGTATTTCGCCATTTTTTTAGCATTTCTGTTTTGTGCTTTTACACGTAACACCAAGGTTTTTATACTGCGTTCAAGCATCCACACCGTAAAATCGCTCAAGCTACCTCCCAAATTTTTAGCTACATTCCAAATGGCTTTCATATGCACTTCGGAACAAGCTACAGCGCCAGCTAAAATATCGCTATGGCCACCTAAATATTTTGTTGCAGAATGCAGCACTATATCTATCCCGAAATCTATAGGATTTTGATTTACAGGACTAGCAAACGTATTATCGATTATAGAGAGTATATTGTTATCTTTTGCCAGTTTGGCAATACCTTTTAAATCGGTTATGGTTAGTAATGGATTTGAAGGAGTTTCGATATAAATCACTTTGGTGTTTTCTTTAATTTCTTTTTCGAAATCAGCCACTTCATAACCATTAGTAAATGTAAACTCTATACCATATTTAGGAAATTCTTCTCTAATAAAATTACTGGTACCGCCGTACAATGTGTTTTGCACAATAATGTGATCGCCTGTTTTTAAGAATGCAAGTAATGTTGTGCTAATAGCTGCCATTCCAGATCCGAAAATCATTCCAACCTCAGCATGTTCTAATGCGGCTATTTTTTTAGCGACACTTTCTTGGTTTGGAGTATTAAAATACCTTGGGTAACGTTTTACATCAACGTCATCAAATTGATACGATGTTGCCATATAAATAGGGGAAACAGCACCTTTAAATTGCTCGTCTTTTATTTCGCCAACATGTGTACAAATGGTTTGTATGCCTAATTTTTTTGTCATGGTTTTAACTTTTAATCCAAGAAATTATTGATTGATCTGTAGGTAATGTTTTTGGAGATACTACACGCACTAAATAGCCTGATTCGTCTATTAGATATTTTTGAAAATTCCATTGTACCTCCGAATCTTCTAAGCCATTTTTACTTTTTTGAGTTAAGAACTGATACACTTGATGCATATCTTGTCCTTTAACCGAAATTTTTCCCATCATAGGAAATGTAACTCCGTAATTAGATTTACAAAATGCTGCAATTTGGGTATTGCTTCCTGGCTCTTGTCCGCCAAAATTATTAGCAGGAAATCCAATAATTACAAATCCCGAATCTTTATACGCATCATACAACTCTTGTAATTGCTCGTACTGCGGGGTTAAACCACATTCGCTAGCAGTATTTACAATCATTATTTTTTTACCTTTCAATGTTGAAAAATCGAAAGCGTTGCCGTATAAATCTGACACTTTAAATTGGTATATAGTCTCTCTTTCGTTTGGTTTAGCATACTGAGTACCTGACTCTGTATGTGCCGCTAAAACTGTATTTTCGGTTGTGCTTTGCTTACAACTAAACAAAACAAAAACAAGACTTAATGTTATAAATGTTTTCATGAGTTAAAGGTATAAAATTAAATGGTTGTAGTTAAGTAATGCTATTTCTAAAATTAAGGAATGTTTATTATTAAACGGTATGCAATTAAACTACTGTTAATCCTAATATACCCATTTCTGGGTATTTTTTTAAAAACAATCTCCACGTACTTTTGGCTCAGGTTTTACATACAATTAATCTTTTTAGATTAAAAAATATAAAGATGCTATTAATTGACCTTTGGGAAGAAAGCTACTGATAACACTTGATGTTATTGGTAGTTTTTTCGTTTTATACAATTATTTAGTCTGCTGTTTCAATAGTTCGGTTTGCACTTTTAAGGACTCGTTTATATTGGTAAGCAACTGAATATCTTTAGGAGTTTCTACAGTTTTATCCTTTGGATCTTGCGATTTTTTACGCAATCTGTTCATAAATTTCACGACTAAAAACACTGTAAATCCAATAATTAAAAAATCTAACAACGCTTCTATTAAAGCACCATAACCAACGGTTACGGCTTCAGTAATAACAGCTCCGCTAGCATCTTTTATTTCATCTCGAAGCACCCACACTTTATCTTGAAAATGAATGCCTTCCGACAATAATGATAAAGGCGGCATAAACACTTGCTTTACCAAAACATCGATAACCTTATTAAACGATGCCCCAATAATGATACCTACTGCCATATCTATCATATTCCCCTTAACAGCAAACTCCTGAAATTCTTTTATTAGTTTCATAAATGTGTTTTTGCTAACAAATATATCTGTTATCGGGTGTTAATCAAAACAGAAAATTAATCATAATTATTATCTCAAAAACTAATATTTAAAAATATTATCTAAATAACTAATAAACATAAATATTAGCTTTAAGAATTATATTTTGGATTATTAAAAGAATTCAAATATATTTGATATTAGCGAAACCAATTCTTATGACAAGCATTATAACTGGCGATATAATAAATTCTAGAAACCACTCCCCTAACACTTGGTTGGACGGCCTTAAAAATATATTGAACAATTTTGGGCAAACACCCGAGCATTGGGAGATTTACCGTGGTGATAGTTTTCAGTTAGAAATTGATAAAAAAAACGCCTTAAAAACAGCGCTTATGATTAAAGCACATATGAAACAATTTAAAGATATAGATGTACGCTTAGCTATTGGTATTGGTAACAAAAGTTATAAAGCCGACCACATTACCCAATCTAACGGTAGTGCCTTTGTACATTCTGGCGAATGTTTCGAAAATCTTAAAAAGAATACCTTAGCCATACAATCCAACAACACTAATTTTGATACCATTATAAACATCATGCTAGGGTTAGGTTTGCTAACCATGAACACTTGGACACCAACCACGGCCACCCTGATGGCGCTTGTTTTAAAACACCCAGATTACAACCAAAAACAGTTAGCTAAAATAACCAACAGCACCCAAGGCAATATTAGTCAGGGGTTAAAGCGCGCTGGTTACGACGAAATTATTAAACTTTTAAATTATTACGTCCTAAACGTTTAGTATACTATGATATCTTTACTTACCACTTTAATACTAGCGCATTTTATTGGCGATTTTGTTTTGCAACCTACCAGCTGGGTTACAGATAAACAGACCAAAAAATGGGCATCTAAATACCTGTATTACCATATTGCAGTACATGCATTATGTTTACTTATTTTACTACAATTTAACGTACATTATATTGGCGCTATAATTGGCATTACCGTTTCTCATTATATTATAGATCTTACAAAACTCTTATTACATAATAAGCTAAATAGCAGATGGCTTTTTGCTTTAGATCAAGTTGCTCATCTTGCAATTATATTACTAACTGTACATTATTATTATCCGTTACAGATTGAATTCAATCAAATATTTAACAGCAAAACTCAACTTGTTTTAACCTGTATAGTATTTGTTACTCAAGTTTCATCGGTTATAATGAAAGTTATCATTTCCAAATGGTCTTTAGAAAGCGATAGTGAAGCCTCTTTAAAAGATGCCGGTGCTTACATAGGCATGCTAGAACGCTTATTTGTATTTGCCTTTATAGCTATAAATTATTGGGAAGGTATTGGCTTTTTAATTGCCGCCAAATCGGTATTTCGTTTTGGAGACCTCTCTAAAGCAAAAGACCGAAAATTAACAGAATACATTTTAATTGGTACGCTATTAAGTTTCGGCCTTGCTATAAGTTGCGGTTTAGTATTTAACTACATGATAAATTTTCTTTAATTAAATCAACTTTTAAAATACTAAATCTTATTAAAAAACAATTGTATAACTAAAAACCGTATCAATTTTACTTATACAAAAACCTCACTTCTGTTAAAAAAAAGAGGCGGTTTCAAAATTTGAGACCGCATCTTTTAATGTTCTTAAGAAAGTAAAGAGAAACAATATTACATTGCCCCCCACTCTTTTAACGAATCGGTATTCATTTTAACATAATCTTTATTACCAGCAGCTTTAGCGCCTTCTAAAGATTTTTTAGAAGCTTCAATAGCTCCTTTTTTATCGCCTGCTTTGGCGTGAATTAAAGCTTGTTGTCTGTATTGCCAAAATTGTGGATTCTCAGACATTTCTATAGATTTATCAATCCATATTTGCGCCTGATTAATATCGTTACCAGATTGCATATAATATACTGCCGAGCTGTAATAGTCGCTAGATGTTGGTGTTCCTACCATTGTTTCAGTAATGGTTTTGGTTACCAAAGCATCGGTTGGCACTTCAAATTTAACGCCTACATACACTTTTTCCCATAAAATACCCAAAACTGCCGAATCGTTAGTTAAATCATCAAACGTCATGGTTAACGTTTCTATATTCATTGGTAACGGATAAACTTCAACTGTTGTTTTAACAGCTACTTTACTGTCATCCCAAGTTTGAGGTAAACCCCAATTTTCTACATCTTTGTAAAAAATCACATCCCAAGACGTTTTATTTGGGATGGAATAAATAGCATAAGTACCTGCGGCTAAATTCTTTCCATCTATAACAACAGGATCCGAAAATGTAATTTTGGTGTTATTATTAGCACCAGTTCTCCAAAGCTCTCCATATGGCACTAAATTTCCAAATACTGCTCGTTCACGAACATTAGGTCTAGAATACTCTAACGATACGTTGGTAAGCCCGACAATCTGATCGACTTTACTAAACGGACTAGGTTGCGGGGTTTTAACTTGAGCGCTAACACCCAGTGTTAACACAAAGGCAAAAATGCCTAATAAACATGTTTTCATAATACAGGTTGTTTTTTAGTTTCTTGTAAAATTACACATATCGGCTGCTAATAATTGTTAATTAAATCTTAAAGTGATGGGATAATATTCCACTCTAGCGAGTCATCTTTTTCTAGAAATAAGCTAAACCTATATCGTTTTAATTCTACTGCTTTTAGTAACTTTCGGCAGATTTAAAAATTGCTTAAAAATTTATGATATTTATCGGAATTGCTTTTATAGCTCTTGTTGCCTTTGCTGCGTATGCTTTACGACAATTAAAACCCAAAAAAGCACAAACGTTTCCTAAACATTGGCACCCTATTTTATTAGACCATGTGCAGTTTTATAAATCGCTTCCGCCTGAAAAACAAAAACGCTTTCAGTCTAAAATGATGCAGTTTTTAAGTGAAGTCCATATTGAAGGTGTGCAACTTAAATTAGAAGAATTAGACAAAATTCTAGTCGCTGCGAGCGCCGTTATACCTGTTTTTGGTTTTCCCAATTGGCAGTACACAAATTTAAGCGGTGTATTGTTATACCCTGATAATTTTAATGAAGATTTTAATTTTAAAAACGATAACAGTAAACGCATTATAGCAGGTATGGTTGGCACTGGCCGCTTAGAAAAGCAGATGATTTTATCGAAAAAAGCACTCTATCATGGTTTTTCTAACCAAACCGATAAAAGCAATACAGGCATTCACGAATTTGTACATTTAATAGATAAAATGGATGGCGATACCGATGGCATTCCAGAATATGTTATGCAGCATGCCTATGTTATTCCGTGGTTAAATATTATTCATAAAGAAATGGAAGCTATAAACAATAATAAATCCGATATCCGATCGTATGGCAGCACCAATCAGGCTGAATTTTTTGCAGTAGCTTCCGAATATTTCTTTGAAAACCCGAAACTCATGAAACGAAAGCATCCCGAATTATACAACATGCTCACACAATGCTTTCACATTACAAACACTTAAAATTCAATACTATTATAATGAAACGGTTTCACTATTTATTGTTTATAATATGCTTTACAAGTCAATGTTTAACAGCTTACGCGCAAACAGGTACTAAAGAACGTATAACCATTTACAGTAAGGCTTTAGAGGGCAATCTTATTGGCGATCCTGCCACACGCGAGGTTAGCGTATATCTGCCGCCATCGTATCAATCTAACCCAGATAAAAAATATCCTGTGTTATATTTTTTACACGGTTTTACAGACAACGACAGCAAGTGGTTTGGTTGGGAAAACCATTGGATAAATCTTTTTGATATCTTAAATAGAAACATGACCAATGGCAAAAGCAAAGACATGATTGTTGTAATGCCTAATGCTTACAACACTTTTAAAGGCAGTTTTTATGGAAGTTCCGAAACTACTGGAGATTGGGAAACCTTTATAAGTAAAGAGCTTGTAGAATATATCGATTCGCATTACAGAACCATAAACACCAAGTCTAGTCGTGGCCTCGCTGGACATTCTATGGGAGGTTATGGCACCATGCGTTTGGGCATGAAATATCCAGACATATTTTCGGCCATTTATTTATTAAGCGCTTGTTGTATGGATGTTAGTTTTATTCCAGATCCAACCGTTATGGCACACAACGAAGCTATCACTTCAAAATCTCAGGTAGATACGGCTTCCTTTGTAGAAAGTATTAATTTGGCATTTTCGGCGGCTTGGGCACCAAACCCTAAAAATCCACCACTGTATTTAGATCTTCCTTATAAAAATGGAGAAATACGCGAGGACATCCTAAAAAAATATACCAGCAATCAAATTCTATACACCGCCGACCAATACATCTATAATTTAAAACAACTTAAAGCTATTGGAATGGATGCAGGGACAGACGATCACGAAATTAATCAGTCTACAAAACGATTACATGAGCTACTCTCAAATTATGGCATTGAACACCAATACGAAAGCTATAAAGGCGATCATTTAAATAAAATTGAAGAACGTATAGAAACCAAGACGCTACCCTTCTTTTCTGCGCATTTAAAATTTCAAGATTAATCCTTATAATCCATAATCAAATTCGTTTTGAAAATCCTTAATTATTTCTGATATTTATAAGGTACTTTGCTACTATAAAGTGCCGTTAACAGAATGTATTAATGGAATATATAGATTATTATAACATTTTAGGAATAGATAAATCGGCCACCGATGCAGATATCAAAAAAGCATACAGGAAGCTAGCTCGTAAATATCATCCCGATTTAAATCCGAATGATAAAGAAGCTGAAAAAAAATTTAAAGACATTAATGAAGCCAATGAAGTACTCTCTAATGCCGAAAACAGAAAAAAATACGATAAATACGGCAAAGATTGGAAACATGCCGACGACATAGAACGCGCGCAACAACAAAGCAAAAGTCAGAACTATCAAGATTTTTCAGGAGATCAATATTCAGAAAGTGATTTTTCAGATTTTTTCGAATCGATGTTTGGTCAGCGCAACGCAGGCTCCAGACAAGGCCGCAGTCAGGTACAATTTAAAGGTCAAGATTTTAATGCCGAACTGCAACTCAACCTTACAGATGTATATACCAAGCATGTTCAGGTTTTAACTGTTAATGGCAAAAAAATACGACTAACCATTCCTGCTGGTGTAGAAAATGACCAAGTCATAAAAATCTCTGGTAAAGGAGGTCCTGGTGTAAACGGCGGCCCTGCTGGCGATTTATACATAAAATTCAATATAGTAAACAATACAGCTTTTAAGCGCTATGGTAATAATTTACATGCCGATGTTGATTTAGATCTGTATACTGCACTGTTAGGAGGCGAAATTACGGTTGATACCTTTGCGGGTAAGGTTAAGTTAAAAGTAACGCCAGAAACTCAAAACGAAACTAAAGTAAAGCTAAAAAGGAAAGGATTTCCTGTTTATAAAAAAGATGAATTTGGAGATTTTATAATTACCTACCACATTAAAAACCCTAAAAATCTAACAGAAAAAGAAAAAGAATTGTTTACCGAATTACAAAAACTAAGATAGCATGGCAGACAGCACTTACATACTAGTAAAAACCGTTTGTATACAATACCAAATAGAACCTGCTTTTTTAGAAGAATTGCATGGTATTGACCTATTACGTATAGAAACCATTGCACAAGGTAAATGCATACATACAGAAGCTTTAAACGACCTCGAAAAAATATTACGATTACACCAAGAACTCGATGTTAATATTGAAGGTATAGACGTTATTTTTAATTTACTGAAAAAGGTAGATACTTTACAAACCGAGTTATCGACCTTAAAAAACAGGCTTCATTTTTATGAAAACAAATAAAGTGTTCCACAATCAAACCTCTGGGCTGCCTTTAAGCTCCATATCAATTATTGTCTAAATCACATCTTCCTATCAACAAAACTTATATTTAAATAAGCATTTCTAATCGGTATATATCAGTTTATGCAATCGATTTAAAAAAAATGTATTATTTTCATACTCAAACTTTAGATAAAGATTTTGTGTGCGTTGTAAATAATGTGTTTCGCATAAAATCTTATCGACCAACCTTTACATATGAATTTTAAAAAAGAAGTCACAATCTACGATATTGCTAAGGAAACCAATTACTCGCCCTCTACCGTTTCTAGGGCTTTAAACAATAATAGTAGTATAAGTGAAAAAACCATTAAAAAAATTAAAGCTGTTGCAAAGCAAATGGGATACAGTCCTAACACTATGGCTGCTAATTTACGCAACAGTAAAAGTAATACTATAGGTATTTTAATATCGCGGATAAACCGTCCGTTTGTTTCTACATTAATTAGTGGTATAGAAGAAACCGCAAGAAAATCGGGCTATAATGTTATTATTTCCCAATCTTACGATGAATACGATATAGAAGTAAACAATTCTGAAGCCTTATACAATGCCCGTATTGGAGGTATTATTTCATCCTTAGGTATGGAGACCCAAAATTTCGATCATTTCCAAAAGTTTATAGACCAAGGCATACCTGTAGTTTTTGTAGATCGTGTTCCTAACCTTTTTAACGTTTACAAAGTAGTTGTAGACAATTACACAGCTGGTTACAATGCTACAAAACACCTAATAGAACAAGGCTGTAAACGCATTGCACATTTTGCAGGTTTAGAACATGTAATAGTATATCACGACCGTAAACAAGGATATTTAGATGCCTTAAAAGAATACAATATTCCTGTAGATCCAGATTTAATCATACACTTTAAATCCTTAAGTTTAAAAGAAGGAAAAAAAGCGGCGAAAAAACTTTTAAAATCAAGCACACCTCCAGACGGTTTATTCTCTGCCAACGATACCGCGGCGGTTGGCGCCATAATGAGTGCTAAAAAATTAGGTATTGCAATTCCAGAAGAACTTTGTGTAATAGGTTTTAACGACGATCCTATAGCTTCTATTGTAGATCCGCCATTATCGACTATAAAACATCCTGCCCGAAAAATGGGAGCGCTCTCTGCCCTACGCGTTTTAAAACATTCTAATGAAGATACGATTAATTCGGTATCTGAAATTTCTATGCTAAACACGAAAATTGTGGTAAGAGCCTCTTCGCAACGGCACAAAAAATAAAGCTCGGAAAACAAGAGTTAACCGAGCTAAATTTGTAACAAACACAAACATTAAATACTAATTATTATTGAAAATAATTTAATTTTCTGTTTACACACTTAATAAACACTAACTAATTTTAAGTATCAAACGAATTACATTTCTATGTGAAATAGTATTTATGATGTAAATATATAATTTTTATTGCAATAATTCAATCGATTGCACAAATATTTCAATAAACTTTCTATTTTTGCTATTATATAAACCATAAAATACTGATTATCTTAATTTTCAATTAATACAATCGATTACATAATAACACACTACAAATCACTTTAAAACTTATAAAACATAACTCTATATCTATTATATAAAGGAACTTTAAACCATTAAAATGTATTGATAATGACACATAAAACAGCCATAGTTACAGGTGGCAACGCAGGCTTAGGCTATGCAATAGCAAAAAAATTGTGCGACAACAATATTAAAACCTACATTATAGGACGCTCTAAAGACAAAACAGAAGATGCCGCTAAGACACTAGGAGATTTTGCTGTACCCATTATTTTAGATGTAACGCATTTAGACGAATTACCTAAATTAGTCGCTCGTATTGCATCAGAATCAGGGAGTATCGATATACTCGTAAACAATGCAGGAATTAATCAAAAGAAGGAATTCTTAGACGTTACTAACGAAGATTTCCAGAACATTATAACCACCAATGTGCTAAGTGTATTTGCCATAAGTAGAGAGGTTGCTAAAATTATGAAAACACAAGGAGGCGGTGCTATAATCAATATCAGCTCTATGGCGGCCCAATACGGTATTCCAAAAGTTATTGCTTATACAGCTAGTAAAACGGCTATTGAAGGGATGACACGAGCTATGGCAGTAGATTTAGCCCAATTTAATATTCGCGTAAACTGTATTGCTCCCGGATTTATTAAAACAAATATGTCTTCTAAAGCCTTAGACAGCGAACCAGAACGCAAACAAAAAGTGCTAAGCAGAACACCTATGGGAAAATTAGGATTGCCTGAAGATATTGCCGATGCAGTTTACTTCTTAGCCTCAGACCAAGCCAAATTTACCACTGGAATAGTAATGCCTGTAGACGGCGGAAATTGTATCGGATTTTAAAAAAAACTTATCATGATAAAAATGCATCAAACCATGCGTTGGTACGGCCCAAACGACACGGTTAAATTAAGAGATATTAAACAAGCTGGAGTTACTGGAATTGTAACTGCTTTACATGAAATTCCCGTTGGAGACGTATGGACTACCGAAGCCATTAAAGCGCGACAAGACCTGCTTAAAGCAGAAGGTATGGAATGGGTAGTTATAGAAAGCTTACCAGTACACGAAGACATAAAACGTAAAGCAGGTAATTACAAAACCTATATCGAAAATTACAAAACCAGCATTAAGAACATCGCTGCTTGCGGCCTAAAAGTTATTACCTATAATTTTATGCCCATTTTAGATTGGGTACGTACACATCACGCTTTCGAAAATCCAGATGGCACCAAAGCTCTACTTTTTAACAAAATGGCCTTCGTGTATTTTGAAGTGTATTTATTAAAACGTCCTGGTGCTGAAACCGATTATACCGAAGAAGAAAAACGGGACGCTTTAGCTTATGGTAACACATTAACTGAAGAAGAGAAACAAATTTTGTTCGATAATGTTTTGTTAGGATTGCCTGGAAGTAAAGTGAATTTTACCCCAGAAGACATCTTAAATCTTTTAGAACAATACAAAGCTATTGACGACAACAAGTTGAGAACTCATTTAATTGAATTCTTATCGGAAGTTACTCCCGTTGCGCAAGAATACGGGGTTAATCTCGCCATACACCCAGACGATCCGCCATTTTCTGTATTAGGCCTACCCCGAGTAGTATGTACTGCATCCGATTTAAAACAAATTTTTGATGCCGTACCTATTCAAGCGAACGGTTTATGTTACTGTACTGGCTCGCTAGGCGCGCATCCTAATAACAATTTATTAGAAATTATCGATGCTTTCGAAGACCGCATTCACTTTTTACACTTACGAAATGTTATTCGTGAGAACGAAAATATCTTCCGAGAATCCGAACACTTATATGGCTCTAATCCTGTAGAGGCTATTATGGAAAAACTACTGTTGCTAATGCAAAAGAGGGATATTAGCTTGCCAATGCGACCAGATCATGGATTTTTACACGATATGGAAGCGGGAATCAAACAATATGCAGGCTATTCGTTAATAGGACGATTAAAAGGGCTTGCAGAAATGCGTGGTTTGGAATTAGGTTTAGCTTATAAAATGCAACAAAAAGCATAATTTCTACAGTAAATATAACATGTTAAAACACCCTAATAATTTAAAATTATTAGGGTGTTTTAAGTTTTAATAAATCAAAATCATTACAGAACGTAACAATTATATCAACGGGTTTTCGTTTTTAATTATAGTGATTACCTTTGTGAATACAATTAAACGACTATGGCCACTTTAATAAAACACTCAAAACTGTATTTAGTAATGTGTATTCTGATACTTACATCAGGATGCGATACATTAGACGAATTAACCAAATTTGATATGGTATTTAACGAATCGGTAACTATACCTGCAACCTCGCCTATAGATCTACCATTTACCATTAGTACGCCAAAAATAGAAACAGATTCCGAGTCTACATTCAACTCTAACGATACAGCAAAAGATTTAATTGAAGAAATCACGCTATCGGAATTAAGACTAACGCTTACCCAGCCTAACACTGAAGATTTCAGCTTTTTAGAAAGCATAGAAATTTACATAGCCGCCGATGATTTACCAGATACCAAATTGGCTTGGAATCCAGATCCGATTCCTAACGACTCTAATGAAATGTACTTAGAAACAACCACGACCGATTTAAAAGAATATCTTTTTAAAGACAGTTTTTATTTAAAGATAAAAGCCGGAACAGATGAAGTTTTAACGCAAGATTACGATATAAATGTGCGTACTGTATTTTTTGTAGATGCCAAAATTTTAGGAATATAACAGCCTTTAAAAGCAAAAAAAGCCATCTGAAAAATATCTCAGATGGCTTTTTTTAGTTATTTACGTTTGTAAATTATGAAGCCGAAGCCTCTAAATCTCTCATATTTTCCATCTTTTTAAGCTGCAAGAAACCGTTTATATCTTCAAAATGTTCTTTCACGCGTTTATTACCAAACTCAAACACTTTAGTCGCTAAACCATCAAGAAAATCACGATCGTGAGATACCAGAATTAAAGTGCCATCAAAATCTTTTAAAGCATCTTTAATAATATCTTTTGTTTTCATATCTAAATGGTTAGTAGGCTCATCCAAAATTAAAACATTAACTGGCTCTAACAATAATTTAATCATGGCCAAACGTGTTTTTTCGCCTCCAGAAAGCACTTTTACCTTTTTGGTAGAAATATCGCCACCAAACATAAAAGCACCCAATAAATCTTTAATTTTATTGCGTATGTCTCCAACGGCAATACGATCTATAGTTTCAAAAATCGTTAATTCACCATCTAATAACGACGCCTGATTTTGAGCGAAATAACCAATCTTCGCATTGTGCCCCAATTCCATGTTGCCTTCAAAATCAATCTCGTTCATAATGGCTTTTACCATGGTAGATTTACCTTCACCATTTTTACCTACAAACGCTACTTTTTGCCCGCGTTCTATCACCAAATTAGCGTTATTAAACACAATATGATTATCGTAAGCCTTAGACAGTTCGTTTACAACTACAGGATATTGCCCCGATCTTGGTGCAGGCGGGAATTTTAATTTTAGAGCTGCTGTATCGACTTCATCGACCTCGATTGGCACTAACTTTTCTAGCATTTTAACACGCGATTGTACCTGTAGCGTTTTGGAATATGTGCCTTTAAAACGGTCTATAAACTCCTGGGTTTCGGCAATCATTTTTTGTTGCTCGTCGTAAGCTTTTTGCTGATGTGCTCTACGGTCTTTACGCAATTCTAAATAATGCGAATACTTAGCCTTATAGTCGTAAATACGCCCCATAGTTACTTCTATAGTTCGGGTGGTAATATTATCTACAAAGGCACGGTCGTGCGAAATCACCACAACAGCTTTAGCCTGATTAATTAAAAATTCTTCTAACCACTGAATACTCTCGATATCCATATGGTTTGTAGGCTCATCCAAAAGGATTAAATCGGGTTTTTGAAGTAAAATTTTTGCCAGTTCGATGCGCATTCGCCAACCACCACTAAATTCAGATGTTGGTCTTTTAAAATCTGAACGTACAAAACCAAGTCCCATAAGTACTTTTTCGACTTCGGCTTCGTAATTAATTTCTTCGATAGAATAAAATTTTTCGCTCAGTTCGGAAACCTTTTCTATCAACTTCATATAGGCCTCACTTTCGTAATCGGTGCGTACTGTAAGTGCTTCGTTTATAGCATCAATTTCTGCTTTCATCTTAAAAATTGAAGCAAATGCCTTAGAGGCTTCTTCCATTACCGTGCACTTATCTTCGGTTAATAAATGCTGTGGTAAATACGATACAACATAATCTTTTGGTGCAGACACGTGGCCTCGTGTAGGCTTACTACTTCCTGCAATTATTTTTAATAACGTAGATTTACCTGCTCCATTTTTTCCCATAAGGGCTATTTTATCGTTTTCGTTGATTGAAAACGATACATCGCTAAACAGCGTTGTACCTCCAAACTCTACTGCAATCCCGTCTATAGATATCATTTACAAATGTATTTTTTGAGCGCAAAGATACATTTTATAGTAGGATGTTAATGCATGAAGATTAAACAATCGCGTATTTTTAAAGGAATAATATCTTAGAAAGAATAACCGATACCTAAATTAAATATTGGATAACCATTACCGGAAATATAATCGAAAACTTCGTCATAGGTCAGTAAAAATGTTTCGCGTTGGCCATTTACGTCGGCTGTTACTTCTAGCTCTTCTGGAAGTTTTCCAAAAGCGTAACCAACTTCAACTCTAAAATATAGCGTTCGGCCGTACTTCCACCCTAATTTCAAATTGAAAGACGATAATTGTTCTTTTACTACCCCATTGGTATAACGCTCATCGTTGTCGTTTGTGCCACTTAAATTGCTGACTTCTCCATTCAAATCGCCATAAGACGCCGAAATATATCCGCCTTTACCACGACTGCCAAAATAGAGGTTAGATCCTATTTCGAAATAATTAAAATCTAAATCGGAAAAAGGAAACATACCGTACGACGCAAAAGGCGCTATACGATTTCCCAAAAGTGGTGTATCATATTCCACTTCCAAACCTACGCCAATAGGAATTCCCCCTTTAGCACCAATTCTAATGCGATTGATATCTTCTTGCCGTTGCGAAAAACACAACATGGAAATACTTAAAAAAAGGACAGTTAATAGCGATTTCATAGTTTTAAATGTAAAGGTTAGGCTAACAAAAATAACTAAAATTTAAGTGAATATTCGGCTTTTTAGAAATCATAGAAATAGTATTACTTAAAAAATACTGTTTTGTGCTAATTTTGAAATCTATAAAAGCACTCATTATAAAAGCTATTTTGTAATTTTAGAACAACAAAATATCATTCAGTAATGTCTACCTCTTTATCTAACGAACACATTGAAGAACTAGCAACAGCAGTCACATTGTTGGAATCGCCTAGCATAGCAGCAAAAATTACAAGTGCCATTGGCATGCCCATAGAACGTGCCATAGAGACTTTACCTGACGATTGGCAGCAAAAAATTGGAGATATTACACAAAAGTCTTTAACTAAAGCAGCCGAAGTTGCTATTTGGTCTTTAAGCGATTCTGGACAAGACAAACCCGCTAACCTGTTTCATAAATTCGGAGCGGCTGTTTCTGGTGGTGTTGGTGGCTTTTTTGGCCTTCCAGGTTTAGCGGTAGAGCTTCCTGTGTCTACCACAATCATTTTGAGGTCTATTGCAGATATTGCCAGATCGCAAGGCGAGTATTTAAATACAACTGAAACTAAATTGGCCTGTATAGAAGTTTTTGCTCTAGGCGGTAATGATGAGTCTGATGACCACTTAGAAAGTGGTTATTTTGTAATTCGCGCGGCATTGGCCAAATCGATTACCGAGGCTACCCAATTTATCGCCACCAAAAAAATTACCGAAGAAAGTGCACCTGCTTTAGTAAAACTTATAGCACAAATTGCTACGCGTTTTAATATTTTGGTGACCGAAAAAGCTGCTGCCCAAGCCATTCCAGCCATAGGCGCGGTAACAGGTGGACTTATAAATACCATTTTTATTGATCATTTTCAGAAAATGGCCAAAGGGCATTTTATTATGCGAAAATTAGAACGGATTTACGGCACCGAACTTACTAAAACTTGGTACCATAAAATTCTGGAACTTAATTAATTTTGTACTGATTGTTTACGTTCTAATCGGGATGCAATAATACTTATAATAAATATCTGCGATGCATGAAACAACATTAAAGGCAACAAGATAACACTAGAGCCTACCGTATTTTTAAATAGTATTTTATAAAAAATTGTACCGTGAACTAACGATTTTTTTGTTCCACAAAACTGAGCCGTAATGCGGTCTTCCCTATTAAATTGTAATTTTTTTGCAATAAAACCGATAAGATAAAACACGATAAAAAACAGCGAAATTACTAAAACAAAAAGCAGTACCAGGTCTAACACATTAATCCCGCTAAACACCTTATTATAAAACGATTCCGAAAAACTTTTATAAATAACCAATAAGATAACAGATTTATCGAAAGTGCTTAATTGTTTGCTGTATTTTAATGCTAAGGCATGGCCGTAACGCTGCAACAAAACTCCTAGAATTACAGGTAAAATAATTCCAATAATCAAATTGAAATATATAGACGTATAATCAAAATCTGCACCCGATTTTTCTACAAAAAGTCCTACCCATAACGGAGTGACTACAATACCTATTATTCCCGAAATACTCGCATTAAAAATAGCGGCAGGCACATTACCTTTAGCCACCGAAACCATAACTACAGAAGAAGATACTGTAGAAGGCAATGCTGCCATAAACAATATAGCTAACCAAAACTGATGTTGCTCTACGGTTTGTAAAAACGGATACCATAATAATACCAACAAAGGGAATATTATAAATGTGGATAATTGCACTAAAACATGCAACTTCCAATTATGCAATCCACTTTTAATTTGTTGCGGACTTAATTTTAATCCGTAAAAAAAGAAAATTAGAAAAAAACCTACAGCACTGATTTTTGATATCGGTAGCGGGCTAGTTGGTATTCCAAACTCAGGAAAAAAATAAGCAATAATAATCGTTATTATAATTGCTAAAACAAATCGATCTATTTTAAAAGCCATGCACTTAAATATTAACGCTAAATAACGTAATTTTTAAATACATGGCTTTATTTTAAGCAATATTTTTAAGTATACTTCCCTGTTTCTATTTAATGTTTTTACCGTTAACCACAACGTTTTTAAATGTCACGCCGTCAATAATACTTGTGTTATATTCTGCATTTTTTGCTGTGATATTTAAATTTTCGAATGTAAACTTAGACAATTTATCGTATTCAGTAATTTTCATATCAAAAAACACATTACAGTCCAGAGTAATATTTTTCATCGTAATATGATCCGAGTAAGACAACGGGACATCTGGTCTTCCTTTTAAATCAAAAAATTGTGTCCAAGGCTTTATATAAATCATACTATTGGCTTGTCCTTTTATATTTTCGACTGTAATATATTCGTAATGCTGTGGCGTATCTGGTCTCATTTTTAACCAAAGTAAACGCTTGGCTTCGTTAACCTCGCAATTGCGCATAACTATATTTTTATTGTGAATAGACTCGCTTCCGCAGGTTAAAGCCGAATGGCAAAACCCGAAAGTGCAATCTTCAATAATAATATTTGTGTTTTCACCATTATTGGTTTGGGTGTCTGCCCAAGGGCCTTTTCCGCCTTTTAGTGCAATCGCATCGTCATTTACAGCCATATAACAACCTTTAATTAAAACATTCGAACAGATATCTAAATCGATGGCATCGGTACTTGGTGCTTTTACTGGTTGATGTGGCGAAAAAATATGAAGATCTAAAATTTTAATATTATTACATTGGTAATAATGACTGCTCCAGAACCCGGCATTTATAAGTTTAACATCTTGCAATTGCACATTATTACACTGCCAGATAAACACCAAACGCGGTCTAGATACTTCTAAATTGGTACACTTAGGATTTTCTTCGCGGCGTTGCCAAAAGGCTTTCCAAAATTTAAGTCCGTTTCCATTTATAGTACCTGTTCCCGAAATGCTAAAACCGTCTACATTGTATGCATTTACCAAAGCTGCAAAATAATAAATGCTTTGCCCTTCCATGCGCGATGGTATTTTAGGATAATTTTTTATATCGTCAGACCCTTTTAATACCCCTTTGTCTGTAAGGTGTAAATGCGTATTGGGTTTAAAAAACAACGCGCCACTTAAAAAAATCCCTTCTGGTATTACAATAACACCTCCTCCATTGTCGCTAGCCAAATCGATTACTTTTTGAATAGCTTCGGTTTGTAAAACTGTACTATCGTTTTTAACACCATGTTTTGTAATATCGTATTGGGTTCCTAAATCTTCAAGCTTTACTTTGGTGGTATCTTTAAACCAATCCGGAATAAGACTGCCGTCTGGAAAAACATCAGATTTAGATTGCGCTAAAACTATATTAGAGATAGAAAACAATACAACAAAAACGATAATTGATGTTTGTATTTTTTGATTTTTAATATTAGTAATCATATTCGTTTGGTGGATTTTGTTTTAGTTGTTCTTTGTTAAACTGCACTGTTTTTCCATTTATTTCTAAGCCTTCAAAAGTGATCGTATTGGCATAATCTACAAAAGTATCTCGTCCTGCGGTCTCTACTTTCATATTTTTTATATGAATATCGGTTACACTTTTATCTGGATGCCCTTTTATATACACACCATAATTATTAGCTTTTTTACAGCTTACAGCATTCAAATGTATGTTTTTTATTGTAGTTGGGTATCCTGTACCTTCATTGTGATAATTAGAAGTAATCATGAAACAGTCTAATACCTCGCCAAAGGTGACGTTGTTTACAAAAACATCTGAAATTTGTCCGCCACGATCCGGATTGGATTTTAAATATACACCCCTTTTTACATAACCAGCATAATCGCAATCTTCAACAAAAACATTACGTACACCAGAAGACATTTCGCTACCCATAACTACAGCATGCAAACCTTTAAAATGACAATTTCTAATTATAATATTTTCACTAGGTCTGTTCATTTTACGGCCTTCATGATCGCGACCTGCTTTAATAGCCACATTATCGTCGTTATTATTAAAAGTGATATTTTCTATTAAAATATCTTTAGAATATTCTGGGTCTATACCATCGTTATTTTTATTTTGGGCATCATATTTTAAGCCTCTAAGAGTCGCATTTACGCATTTTAACAAATGAACGCACCAGAATGGCGAATCTTCTATTTTAACATCTTCAATTAAAATATTTTTGCATTCGAATAACTGAATTAAATGCGGTCTTAAATAATGCCCTTTTCCGAATTGACGCTCTTTAAAAGGAACACCTTTATGGTTCATATCTCGCGAAAGCAATTGATCATCTTTTTGTAGTCCATGCCATTTTGCAAAGGTTTCGGAAGCTTCACCATCTATAGTACCTTTTCCCGTAATGGCTATATTTTCCTTCTGATAGGCATAAATAAACGGACTGTAATTGTACAAAATAGTGCCTTCCCAACTCGTTAAAACAGATGGATAAGCATCAGGATTAGATGTGAATTTTAACGTAGCACCTTCTTGAATTTCTAAATTTAAATGACTTTCTAAGTGAATTGGCCCTTCTAAAAAGTAAGTCCCTTTTGGTACCATTACTTTTCCTCCGCCAGCTGCTTTGCACGTCGCTATTGCGGCATCGAATGCCGGTTTGCTGTTGGTTGTTCCGTCGGGAACGGCACCATAATCTAAAACCGAAAAAGAGCGGTCTGGAAATGAAGGCGGAATAATTCGTGCTAAAATCTCGCTTTTAGTATCTAGTTTTTCTTGCGCCAATCCTACAAAAGACCAACCGCAGCACAACAAAATACAATATAGTATGGCTTTAAATTTCATTTATAAGTGGTTTATTTGAAGCTTACTGCATCATTGGCAACTTCGTTATTAAGTTGTGTTACAGCAGAAAGATCTTGCCCTTCCTTTGCCTTTAAAACGATATTAGCATTTCCTGATCCACCAATTTTAATGGCTTCTTGACTATCGGTATTAAACGACGTAGTATCCAGCTCTAAGTCTTTGGTATTAAAAATGGTAAACGCATTAGACTGATTTACTTCTAAATGAATATTTTTAATTTTAACATCTGCAGCATCAATAATTGTAAAGCCATTATCGGCTACAATTTGCATATTTTCAATGGCAATATGCTCTAAATTCATTTCTGGTAAACCTTGCAAAAACACAGCTTGTTTAGCGCCATTAATGGTGACATCTTTAATTGAAATGTTTTTAAACTGAGGCGTTTCTTCGGTTACAGGAATGGCTTCGGTAGATGCTTGCATGCCACCTTTTTCCATCATTTCGGAAACCGATAAGCCCCCGTAATACAAATTAAAGGAAATGGCATTGGTTGGAATGTCTATCATACGAATATCAGAAATAAATACATTTTCCACGACTCCACCACGACCGCGCTTACTTTTAAACCTTAAACCGACATCGGTACCAATAAACATACAATTAGAAACATGCATGTTTTTTACACCGCCAGACATTTCGCTACCAACAGTTACGCCGCCATGCCCATGATACACGACATTATTGCGAATTATAATATTTTCGGTGGATACAGCTCGGTTTCTGCCATCTTCATCCTTTCCGGACTTTACACAAATAGCATCGTCTCCAACATCAAAACTAGAATGCTCTACAATAACATTTTTACAGGACTCCACATCTAATCCGTCGCCATTTTGAGAATACCACGGATTTCTTACCGTAATGTTTCTCACAATTAAATCTTCTACCATTAATGGATGAATATTCCACGCGGCAGAATTTTGAAACACAGGCCCATCGAACAACACACGCTTACTGTTTTGAATACTTACCATAACAGGTCTAAGAAAAACCTTAATGGCTTCAAAATCTTCCTTGCTAGTTAAATCTTTTCTTACGTTTAATTCGGCGCCTTCTTCTGCTAAACGATATGTTTTTGAAGGATACCAGATTCTATCTTCGTGCACATAACCGCCAGAAGCTACTTTTTTCTTCCACTGGTTGGCCGTTAATTTATCGCGTTTTACATGTCGCCAAGCATCGCCAGAACCATCCCAAATACCTTCACCTGTAAAGGCAACATCTTCTACATGTTTACCATAAATAGGCGATATACAGCGCCAAGTGTCTAAACCTTCGAAACTGGTTTCTATAATAGGATATAAATTTTTATCTGCCGAAAACTTAATCAAGGCGCCACTTTCGGCATGTAATTCTAATTTACTTTCTAAAATAATAGGCCCTGTAAGCCAAATACCTGGAGGAATAACTACAGTACCTCCGCCTTTTTCGCTTACTGCAGCTATAGCTGCTTTAAAAGCTTCTGTGTTTAAAGTAACACCATCGCCAACCGCACCGTAATCGGTAAGTTTTACTTTAAAATCTGGAATATTAGGTGCATTTACATCTGGCATATTAAACTCGACAGCATTTGTAGCCACAACCGACTGTTTGGTTATTGATTCTGCTTCAGATGTTTTTGAAGCAGACTCACTACAGTTTGTAAGTGTTAAACTACATACCGCCATGTACGCAATTGCAATTGGTATAGAAATTCGTTTCATAATAAATTTCTGCTTTGGGATTTGATGGATGGATAAACTGAAATAATGACCACAAAAATCTTTGTATCTCATCAATACCAATTTACCCATGCATCTTTTTAAGTATATCTGATTATTCTACTATTATTTTTTGAAGGTGAACCACCTGTTTGCTAGCTGCATCTCGAATTTGTAAAATAAATACCCCATGCGCATTGATGGTAATCTCTTGGGTTGTTTGCCCTTGGAACGTTCCGTTTGCGATAGCTTTTCCTAATAAATCGTAAACCGTATACTCGGCATCTGCCATGGTTTGATTGGTTTTTACAGAAAAAGTTCCTGTGTTTGGAATTGGCCAGACTTTAAAATCAGATACTTTTTTAGAATCTACAGAAAGTGATTTATAACCACTAAGGACGTTTATTGTACGTGTCATGCTATCACCTTCGGCATCGGTAACGGTAAAGTTAAAGGCCGCAATACCTTTTGTTTCTGGCGTAAATGTAGCGATGTGATCGGCCAATGTTACCGAACCATTTTCTACATCAGAAATAGTGTAACTAGGTGCAGCTTCAAACCCTCTGGATAACGCTTTTAAATCGATGCTAATCGCTTGACCAATTTCCGACTCAAAATGCGGTTTAGACATCCATTGTAAATACCTATCTAAATTAGTATACCCATCGCCATTAGTATCGGCATTGGCATCGGAGAAATCGCCAGAAGCTGAATTTACATTCGTTCCAATAACCTCTTCCCACCAGTTTGGTAATCCGTCTAAATCACTATCCCAAGATGAGCTTCTGCTTACTTCCGGATAATCTTCGTAGCCCCCAACATCCGACTCATCGTCTGGAAACCCTGGCTTTCCTGTAACGCTTCCGGTGTATGTATATGTTCCGGTTAATGTTTCTGTAATGATACGCTGATCGTGATCATCGAAAATAGGTTGATTACACCCAACATCCGATAAAACAATTTTATATGCATGTGTAGCAGACTGTGTTGTTACATACGAAGGAAAAAAAGGTTCGTCTACAAACGTTTCGTACTGCTCGGTAGCTCCATTAGTATATCGTGTACGTCGGCCTTTCTCCTGACTTGATTCATCAAAATATCCAGGCATTACGTTACCATCAAAATAACAACGTTGCATGCCCATACCTACATTTTCGTGCTCGGCAGTAAATGCATAAAACAGTTTAGAACCTGCTCCTGGTTTGTAATAATTATTCACAAAATTAACCTCTTTTGTACCGCCATCGGTAGTTCTAGAGCCCCAATTATAAACAACATTATTAGTGATATCCATTAATCCGGCATAATAACCACTACCGTCTAAACCACCACCAAGGCTCCAGTTTCTTCCGTAGTTATGTGCTAATAAATTATGATGAAAACTACCTATATCGCCACCGATAGTCGCCGCATAACCATGCTCTGTACCTTGTGGATAATTTTGGTGTCCTGCAGCATTTAAAGCTTCAGAAATTAGGGTACGCTGTAACGTAATGTTTTTACCACCACGCGAGCTAAACGATTCGTCTATCGTCCAACTAATAGAACAATGATCTATAATACTGTGGTCGGCTCCTGTTAAGCCCATACCGTCAAAAGTTCTTCCGCCTCCCAATCGCACTCTCACATGCTGAACTATGGCGTCGTTACCTGTAATACCAAACGGTGCCGATTTTATGGTAATTCCTTTGCCTGGTGCTGTTTGTCCTGCAACGGTAACATAAGGCTGACTCAACACTAAACGCGACTGCAGTTCTATAACTCCAGATACATTAAAAGCAATAGTTCTTGGCCCGATATCGTTAGTTACAGCAGCGCGTAAACTTCCAGGGCCACTGTCGTTTAAATTAGTAACATAAACTACTTTTCCGCCACGACCACCACGTGCAAAACGACCATAACCTTCGGCGCCAGGAAAGGCCAATTGTGCAGGTCTGAATCGCCACACATTACCTTTAACAATGTCGTTATCTGCCAAAACTTGATCGACTCTCCAATAATAAGTATCGCCAGTGTATAATCCGTTTAATTGGTAAGACGAATTTGAAGGATCTTGACTCCCCATATAACTACTAGATTCTATAGTTGCATTGGCAACTTCGTCGGCATCCATTCCAAAATAAATTTGCTGGGACAAAGCCGATTCGGTAGGCGTCCATTGTAAAAGTACCCCTTCAGAACTCAATTCTACATGTTCGTTATTATGACTTGGTATAGGGTCTTTAGCCTGATAAAAAATATTAGGTGTATTTAACTCAAAACCATTAATCATCACGTTTTTAACATCTTCACTTCCAGAAAGCTCGGCTGAAAATGTAATTACAACATCTTCATTCGCTTCGGCTACAAACTTTAAATACACCGATTTTGCCTCTGCCGATGTTGCTGCACGCACCGTAGGAACAACATCATCATACTCCAAATTATTATTTACCAACACATCTATTGGGCTATAAGTATACGTATCGCTTGAAGTCTGATTTAAAAATACCAATAACGAATGTTCTCCAGCTGCCAATCCGCTTAAACGGAATTCAATCTGCCCGCCTTCATCGGCGTTTCCATCTTTAACCGTAATACCATCGTTAACTAACTTACCGTCTTCAGATGCCTGTATTCCTGTTTTATACCAGCTAGATCCCAATTCGCGACCTTTATCGCCTATTCTGGATACGGTAAATGTAATACCATTTTCTGTTTTACTGCTAGAATCTCCGCCCGACAAAAGCCACGACGTGTACCCTATTTGATTTACTTCGGAACTAGGACGTCCTGGTTGATCGAAATCCATTTTCACTACAGGATTTTGTGCATGAAGTTGTGTTGCCGAAAACAAACCAACAACCCCAAGGGCTGTAACTAATTGTTTGATTCGTTTTGGATTGTGTTGTTTAAAATAATTAAAACTCATTTTCGGTTAATAATTTAGTTACTATTAATTAGTTAGGTGATGTTATAGCCAAAGGCAAATTAAATGCTGAACTGTCTAAAACATCTGGACTTATGGTAATGCTGTAAATACTGCCTTTAAACCATGATTTTTTATTTAATCGTACGCCCACAGACGTTTGGCCCGTTTGGATAGGCGAAAAATGAAACGCTTCTGTTAACTCTTGCTTGCCATTTACATAAGTAGACAAACTATTGGGAGTAACAACAAGTGCTACATGATACCAAGCTTGGGTAGTATGTTGCAAACGCTCGTCTATAAGCGCCTTTTTTTCGTGTTTAGATTTTACAAATCCATCAAAATACCATTGGGCATTTTCATTTCGAATTTCTAGTAGCATCCGATCATCAGATACTTCACCTATATGTAGTATGCGCTGCTCGAAATCACCATCGGCATCAGGGCTAAAAATCATTTCTATTGTAAACGATGTCAATCCTTTTAACGGCATGGCATCTAAAAACAAGGCATCATCTATACCGTTAAAATGTACTGCTTTGCCAAATGGCGATGCCACTACAGTAGGCTGACCAGAAATGGAGCTTGACATGACACCTTCAGCTAATAATTCTGAAATTTGCCATGTAACGGCTTTTGTTTTTAATGCTGCTTGCGAATAACCCAATTGAACACTCATAACCAAAATGAGACCTAACAAACGAGCATAATGAGGTCTTTCATTACATCTGGTTTTATAGTTCCTCCCAAATATGACAGCGCTATTCAGTTTTGGCAGCATCATTTTTTAAATTGATAATTTTTTCACATTAAAATTGCTAAATATACAAATTCAAAGCACAAATGCAATCGATTACACTGTTAAATTAAATACCAATTTTAAAATAAATTAATGCACTTTTCGCTTCAGAATATCTTGCCACTGGAGATAATCTTGTTCTAATGTCCTACCAGAAGGCACATAACTTTGTATGGCTGCTGAAGGAAACTTGGGTAAAGTTTTAAGATTAGTCCACAACTTACACCCTAAGCCAGCGATGGCTGCTGCTCCCCAAGCCGATACGTCTGGCATGCCCATGTTAACCACAGGTTTTTGCAAGACATCTGCTATAAACTGCATTAAAAACCCATTGGCGGTAATGCCTCCATTTACCTTTAATTCTTTTAAAGATGATGCGGTTTGAGTTTCAATATCTGTAATAACATCTTTTAGTTGATAAGCAATAGCCTCCAGACCTGCCCTTACAAAATGGGCTTTAGTTGTTTTAAACGTAATGCCATGCACAGAAGCGCGCCAATGTTGTTGCCAATACGGAGCGCCCATACCACTGAATGCGGGTACTAAATACACACCCTGATTGCTATCTATAGAAGTTGCCAAACGTTCGATATCGCTATGGGACTCAAAAAGCTCTAACTGATTTTTTAACCATTCTAAAGTCGCCCCACAACTAACAATAATGCCTTCTACCCCATAATTCACTTGACCTTCTAAACTCCAACCTATGGTGGTGATTTGCTTATTATCTGAAGTGGTATTAACCTGGTCGACATTCCACAAAATCGAGGACCCTGTGCCTAATGTTGCTTTAGCCATACCAGGCTCAAAACATTCTTCACCAAAAAAGGCGGCCTGAGAATCACCTATAACTCCTGTGATTGGAATAGGTGAATCGAAAATACCATTAAACGCACTTGTCCCAAATTGATCTGAAGAAAACGTAACTTCTGGCAACTTCAATTTCGATAAATTAAAAGCTTCTAAAAGCGTATCGTCCCATTTTAAATCATAAATATTAAAAAATAAAGTTCTGGAGGCGTTTGTATGGTCGGTTTTAAAACTTTGTCCGTTAGTCAATTTATAGAGCAACCAAGTATCTACAGTCCCAAAATAAGCATTTCCAGAATCGATAGCGTGAGTAATATCCTGCACATTTTCGTATAGCCAGATGGCTTTAGATGCCGAAAAATAAGGATCTATTGTTAAGCCGGTACGCTCGTGTACAACTGCTTCCAAATTAGATGCTTTTAAGCGCTCGCAAACAGCTACAGAGCGTTTACATTGCCAAACCAATGCATTGTGCAATGGCTTTCCGTTAGCATCCCACAACACAAAAGTCTCTCTTTGGTTAGAAATTCCACAAGATACAATACGATGTTTTTCGCCAGGATGTTCAACCTCAAACAGCGTTACACATTTATCTACAGCTTCAATAACAGATTGATAAATGGCTTCAGGACACTGCTCTACAAAGCCTTCTTTTGGATAAAGCGATTGCAGATGGGCAGTAGCTTTAACAATTAACTGTCCGTTCTCATCAAAAATAATAGCCTTAGTACCACTCGTACCTTGGTCTATTGCTAATATGTAAGATTTTTCCATAAGTATTCGTTGACCTCCCGATGATTTTACCAAAACATTGCCAACATAGATTTAACTGACAATGCTTTGGTTATTATTTGAACTAAACCAGAAGAAATTTAGTTAGCGCACAACGCGTTTACTGTATTGTGCTAAGAATATAAACTCTAACAATTACTTGACTAGAGTTCTAATAATGTTTTAGCCTCGTTTAGTATACCGTCTTGCGATATACCGTAATGATTAAAAATCTCTATTTGAGAACCTGTAACTGTATATTCGTCGGGAATCCCCATAATTTTGAATGGATTCCTCGCGGCTTTCTGAAATAAATAAGACGCACAAGATTCGCCCAGACCTCCATTTACCATATGCTCTTCTACCGTAATAATAGGTTTGCCATTTGTAGCTAACTCATCTAATAAAGCTGTATCTAAAGGTTTTATGGTATGCATGCTTACTACTGCTGCATTTACTTGATGCTTTTCTTTTAGTACAAGCGCTGCCTTTAATGCTGGATATACTGTTTCGCCAGTAGCAATAAGGGTTATGTCGCTACCTTCTTTAACAATTCTTCCTTTACCAACTTCAAAATCTTGCGTAGTATCACTTAAAAACGGCATTGCTTTTTTACCAATTCTCATATATACAGGCACTTTCGATTCTGCTGCAAAACGCACAGCTTGCTCCGTTTCGAAATTATCGGCGGGTGCCAGAATAATTACATTGTTAATTGCTCTTAATACACCAAAATCGTGTAAACTGTGATGTGTTGTTCCTAACGCTCCGTAACTAACACCTGCACTAATACCGACGAGCGTTACAGGGTTATCGGAATAACAAACGTCGTTTTTAATTTGTTCTAAAGCACGTGCACTTAAAAAACAAGCTGGCGATACGGCAAATGCTTTTTTACCAGCCGACGCCAATCCTGCAGCTACACCAACTAAATTTTGTTCGGCGATACCGACTTCTACAATTTGTTTTGGAAACTGTTCTCCAAAAGGTACTAATTTTCCAGAGCCTCTAGAATCGCTTGTTACCGCAATAATTTGTCGGTCGTTAGCTGCTAGTTCCTGAAGCGTTTCTGAAAACACAACCTGATTAGCAGCCCCCATTTTTAAATCTTTTTCTTCAATTTTATCTAATTCCATACCTCATCTTTTAGATTAATGCTTCTGCTTCCTCTAATTCATTTAACGCTTGCTGATATTGCTCCGGATTAGGCACTCCATGATGCCATTTTATATTGCGTTCCATATAGCTTATTCCTTTGCCTTTAATAGTATGCGCTATAATAAAATTGGGCTTACCTTTTTCGAAAGGACCGCTATTTAAGGCCTGCTCTATTTCTGCTGTGTTATGGCCATCAATTTCTTTAACTGCCCAGCCAAAAGCTTCTAATTTGTCTTTAACAGGTGCTGTATTTAACACCTGACTATTATCGCCTGTTATCTGCTGTTTATTGTAGTCTAAAATGGCATACAAATTATCTAAACCATACTGCGAAGCCGCTAAGAATGCTTCCCAATTAGAACCTTCTGGCAATTCGCCGTCGCCTAATAAGGTAAATACTCTATACGGTTTCTCATCTAGTTTTGCAGCAATAGCTTCGCCTACACAAATAGGTAAACCATGCCCTAAAGCTCCAGTATTCTGCTCGACACCATGTACTTTTTTTGTAGGGTGACCAATATAATGCGATTGGTAAGCACATAGAGTTTCTAAATCTGATTCCGGAAAAAAACCACGATCGGCCATCGTTACAAAAAGAGCTTCTACACAATGCCCTTTACTTTGTATATACCTGTCGCGGTCTGGGTTGTTAAAGTGAAGCGGATCGACATTAAGCACACGATTGTACAACACGTTTAAAATATCTACACAAGACAAACTACCACCAGTATGGCCTGCTTTCGCCTTATAAATATATTTTAATAGTTGTTTCCTAAGAAAAATGGATTTTAATTGTATGTCTTTATTTTCCATTTTTTGTTTTTTATTATTTATATGAAGAAAACAGTGCTTCGCGAGCAATGTTTAAAGCGGTAACCGCATCTTGTCGGTTTTGCGCATCCTGCAAGGCTTCAAAATCTAATTTATCTAAAGCGCGCTCTATGGTTTTTAAAAATCCGATAGCACTATTGGCCGTTGCAACAGGATCCTCCCTAAACGGGAACTGATCGAGCTGCCAAACGCCTTCCCAATTGTTTTTTCTTAAAGTATAAAAGAACTCGAATAATTCTATTGGATGTACCGAACCTGCAATAAGATCGTCGTCCCAACTTCTGAAATTATCATTAACATCCATACCAAAAAGGCGACCGTAATCGATAGCTAATTGTGCCGCATCGGCAGGCGACTCACCACCATAAAGCGAATGCCCGAAATCAAGTAAAATCCCAACATTAGGCAAGCCCATCTTTTCGATAGCCAACAAGGTTCTGGCTACACTATCGTAACTCATATGCGCTCTTGGCTCGCGTGGCTTATATTCTATAACAAAATTTAAATCTTTATTCTGGTCTGCTAATTCTGCAATACCATCTACACTTAATTTCCAAAGAGCTTTATGGTCTACTTGAAACGGATAGTCCCAACCATCTTGCCCCGGCCAAAGCTTTACATAATTTGCATTAAATCTACGTACCACATTAGCGGCATCGTTTACCATCTCGTTGGCCAACTTACGAATGCCCGGATCTGGATTGGTGAATGCACCTTTAGAAAACTGACGTGTGTAAATTTCTGGAGTAATACCAATAACCGATAAATTATTTCGTTGCAATGCTTTTTCTACATCATCTAATCCTAAACTTTTATCAACAAACGGATAATTAATATCTACTACCGATAAATCATCAACTTGCCCTGCTAAATCTATCATTTCCAATAAGCCTCTGCTTGGCCCATAACCATCGGTAGCATAGCGATCTACATAAGTTGCAAAATGCCAGATACCAGCACCGTATTTTTGTTTTGCTTTCATTTATATTTTATTCTGTTATTATTAATTCTATATCGTTATCTTTAAATACTTGCTTGTGTTTTTCTTCTACTGCCGAATCTGTAATGATGTAATCTATTAAAGACAGGGCGCCAAGACTAGCAAAGGCACTTTTACCAATTTTTGAAGAATCGGCCACCAAATAGGTAATATCGGCAGCATCAATCATGGCGCGTTTTACCACCAAATCGCTGATACTCGGATAAGTTAATCCTGATTTTAAAGATATACCAGCAGTTGCCAAAAACAATTTATTAACATTTAATCCTTTAAAGAAATCGGCTGCTTTTTGCCCGGTTAGGGATAAGGTTGGCGGTTTAAATTCGCCCCCCGTCATTACCACTTCTATATTGGGGTTGGCACCTAACATTAATGCTATATTTAATGCATTAGTGATTACAGTTAGACTGTTGACTTTGTATTGTACAATTTTTTTAGCGATTTCTGTTGTGGTAGACCCTGAATCTAAAATAATAACATCGCCAGGCTGAATATAACTCATACACTTTTGTGCAATGAGTTCTTTTTCTTTTAAATGATCTTGATTGATTAAAGAAAAGTTACGCACTTGGTCTTCTACATTTTTTATATGCACGCCACCGTGTTCACGAATAACCAAGTCTTCTTTTTCTAATTTCTCCAGATCTTGCCTAATGGTTACCTCGGTAACTTTAAAGATTCTTGCCAAATCGTTTACTTTGGCCGACCCATCTTCCTTTAAAAGGTCTAAAATTTTTTCTCTTCGCTGATTTGCTAACATATCTTATACTCTAAGATGAAGCTCAAATATAGCAATATATTTTTCTTAATTTTCTTTTTTTTGCTTTTTATTTCTTTTTCAATAAGTTTCAGAAAAACTCATATACCACAAAACTCAAAAAAACTATTAAATCGGTATATTTTTAATAGTAAAATTAAAATAATATCATTTTATAACCTTGAACTTTAATTAAGTAAAGCATCAACCCTGTAACACTACAAATCAAAAAAAAGAAAAATATCAAAAGTTGTAATTCAGAAAAGAAGAAAGATTACATACAGAAAAAACATAAAATCTATTTAAGACTCCGTTGCTTTTAACTTTTGCTTCTTTATAAAAGCGTCTAATTTCGCATTGGTTTTATGCTGAAATTTAGTTTTAAAATAGGCTGTTCCTCCTAAAAGCGCTCCTTTAAATCCCATAGCTGCTTTTGCCCATTTATGAAGATTGAAATCATCGGTATGGGTATAAATTAAACCGTCTTTAAATGTAAATACCGCAGCAACCTGATTGTGAACCTGCTTTTTTGGCGAACCAAAAACATAAGACACCTCCCAATTTACAGAAGCAATTTGATTATCAACCGTTAAATCTGAAAACGTGACCTTAAAATTTTCGCCTTCTTGAGAACTACAAAGCATTCGCCACATTTGCTTAGCCCGTTCGCCACGAAGTGTACCAAAAGCGGGGTCTTTAAACACAACATCTGGATGATAACACGCTACCATTTGCTCTGCATTCAGGTTATTAAAAGCCGTATAAAATGTTTTTATTAAATCTTCCATAATGGTTATTTATTACGAGACTTTAAGTTAAAAACTTTATAGGGCTTATTAAAATAATATCGCTACTTTTTTAAAAAACATATTTATGCATTAGCAATCTATTTAAGCCATTGCCAACGTTCGGCCCAATCTAACAAAATTATTCTGCGCCATTTTAAAACAGTTTGCGCACCTTGCCAATTATCATCGAATAAATCAGGGTCTGAAATATCTGTATACCAATTCGAGCCCAGTTTATAATCAGCTTCCGACGACTTACCAGGCCACAGATTACTAACCACAAATTGACCGTTTTGCTGAGACAAACCAGAAACCTGAGATTGAATTTGATATGTTAAAGTTTCGGCCTTTTTAGGCACATACCGCACTACGTATGTTCCTCGACCTAAATAATAACCTGGCCATTTTTGCCCTGCAACAGTCATTTCTAAACAAGCAGCACCTATTGGTAGATTAACATCTTGACCTTTAAAATGAAATTCAATTACCGAGTAGACTGGAATGGTATCGTTTGCAGTGGTGTTTCGATTATAAATACGTCTGGAACTACGTTTAATAGCTTCAAATTGACCTCCCCAACTTTCCGTTAACGGATTTAGAGGTTCACCATTAAGCAAGTATAATAATGAAGGGGTGTCTCCCATTTTTATTTTCCCATCATAATACTGCTTAAAAGCTTTCCCCATAGCACCAGCACTATCTATATAACTATCGAAATATCTTTCGTTCTTTAAGCGATCTAAACTTTGGGTATTAGAAAACAAACCACGGTAAACAGCATTTGCTTCTATAATCCATAAATCTGGAAAATTTTCGGCAATGTAAGCGTAACTATTAACACTCCATTTTTTATTAGGCCCGCCAATCCAATATATTTTTATTTTATTTTGTATTTCTGGAGCATCATGTAATGCTTGGGCAACATCATCTAAACCTCCCCAAACCAACACCCATAATGGCTGATCGCTAGATTTTTTAGCACAATGTATAATCCAGTCCGATCCCTCGGTAGACTTTTGATATCCAACAAATGGAGCTTCTCCTTTCCTCCCTTGTTTAGTCACTGCACGTAAATGCTCTGGCAAGGGAAAGTCATCGGAATGCATTTTAAGTTTAGGCAAATCTTTTTCGTACAAGTCAATCATTTTTAATAATTCCGTTTTGGAACCCTCGCCATAGGAAGGCGACGAAACAAGACCCTCTATAGCAAACATGTTACTATACATTAAAAGATGTAATATTGATTGATTATCGTCTGGATCTGTCCCACCAATATCGGTACTAATTAAAATACGCGGTTTAAGGTCTTCTTGGTTCGGCAAACCACAACTTAAAATTATAAAAACAACGATTAAACAGACATATTTATTCATAATGTAATTTTGGTGTTATAAACCCCAATACAGTATAGATGTCTTTATCGCTTTCACAAAAAATATTGAAGTTTAAAGTTAATTATCTAGAGTCATAAAAATTCACTCTAAAGTATACAACATCTCGACCGCGCCGCTAGCGTAGGTTTTAGACGATTCTAATTTTAAGCGGGTTTCTTTGGGGAAAGCATCAAATAAATCGATGCCTTCAGAAATGATTATCGGCATCACATACAGCTGAATTTCATCTATAAGTCCTGCGTTTAACAGTAAGGTATTTATCTGTCCACCACCTACTAACCACACATCTTTTCCGTCTTTAAGCTTTAAATCGCGCATAAACTCAACTGGATGTTCGGCAACATACATCACATTCCTATCGTTTTTTAAACTCTTGTTGCGCGTTAACACATAATTGCGTTTATCTAAATACGGAAAATCGATATCCCAACTTAAAATCTGACTATAAGTGGCATTTCCCATAACAGTAGTATCTATAGAGTCGTAAAACGCGCGATACCCATAATCCGATTCGTCTGGATTCGGAATAGATTCTAACCAATCTACACTACCATCGGTCTCTGCTATTTTACCATTTAAACTCATTGCGATATACAATTTTACTTTTTTCATAATTAGAGGGTTGTTTTAGGCTGTTTAGTTTTTAATCGCAATTTTTTGCTGTTGCATGTTGTAGTTTTAACACCTCATGCATTTTAAAGATATTATTAATTTTACAAAAAAAATAACATAAATTATAAAAATCGACAAAAAACCACTTCTGAAATTAACACTTAAATACCTGTTCGGGCCAACGATAACTTCCAGGCTTTATAGTAATGTGCGCTTTTTTATTTTGTGTATTAACTAAACGCACCACGCCATGCGCTAATTCTTGCACCGGCACACAGTCGGTCCATCCTAAAGTTTTTAATAGATGATAAGCTGTAGCGCCGCCTTCCACAAAAAGTTCGGGTATTTGCGTTTTGCTTACAAGTTGATTCAAAACAGTACTTAATCGTTCTTTTAAAAGTTTAGAGCTTTCTGGAAACACAATATCTTCACGCGCAATTCTAAGCACTAATCTCGATTCTCTTTTATATGTTTTAATGAGTTTCTTTGAAAACCCAGCACATACTTTTGGCTCGCAACTAGGTTTAAGCATGGCATCGGGAAAATACAATAACGGAACACCTTTATTGCTTAACTGCTCGGCGAACTGTAAACTTTCGGGAAAAGCACTCCCCGAAACCAACACAAACCGATCTGCAGCTTCAAACACCTTGACATCTGGTACTGCATGTGCAACAGCACCTACTAAATGATATAGAATACTATCGAAAAAAGCGGCACTACCAGCAAGCAACATGCTGTTATTGTACAATGCCGAACTCTTAGCCAAATCTTTCTCCGAAGTGCAATCGGGCACAAAAACACCAGCATGCCCAATAGTACTTATGCCGCCTGTACACACGCTGCGCACCGTATTAAATTTTAATGATTTATCGCTTAATATATTTTTTACTTCCGAAAACCGTGCAGGAAAATCGGGATCCGAAGCAAAATGCGTTTCTGCTATCGGAATGTTATTAATAAGATACACACCATCTTTTACACAGCGTTTACCTAACGGATTTGAAGGTTGCAATAGCACCCGATCTTTTTCGAACACCGTTAATAATGCCGATAATTCCGAAAGTACATGTCCGCGTAATACCGAATCGCATTTTTTAAACACCACAACATCACCTTTTAACTTTAGCTGCTTGGCTATTTTTAAATGCTGATAATGTGCTTCCGTTTCAGATAGCGATCTGGTATCGGTTGCAATAATAGTTACGGGTTTTAAAACTTCAGGAATCGCATCAATACCAAAAGCCACAGGTATCTGCCGTCGTAAACAAACTCCTGCAATTTCTGCCGCCCCGGTTAAATCGTCTGCAATTACAACTAGCATGGCTTGCGGTGCTTAGCCATTGTTATAGCATAGTCTATAGCCACAAGCATAGCATCTGCCGAAGCAATCCCCTGGCCAGCAATTTCGAATGCCGTACCATGGTCTACAGATGTTCTAATAATGGGTAATCCTAAGGTTATGTTTACACCTTTAACGCTTTTCATGGTTTGCTTATCGTTATCCCACTTAAAACCTTCTAATTTAAACGGAATATGCCCTTGGTCGTGATACATGGCCACGCAACCATCAAATTTTCCTTGAACCGCCTTTACAAACATGGTATCTGGCGGAAACGGCCCTTGGGCGTCGTAACCCAAACTTTTGGCCGCTTCTATTGCTGGTATAATCTCCAACACTTCTTCGTCACCAAACAATTGGTTCTCCCCCGCATGCGGATTGAGACCCGCCACAGCAATTCTAGGTTTTTCAATTCCGAATTGCTGACAAGCATCGTCCAACAAACTGATAACCTCTAGCACCCGTTCTTTTTTACACAAATCGCAAGCTTGACGTAACGATACATGCGTACTCACGTGAATGACCCTAAAATTTTCATCTGCCAACAACATGGCGTATTTAGAAGTATTGGTATAGTGTGCATAAATTTCTGTATGTCCCGAAAAATGATGTCCCGCTTTATGGATAGACTCTTTATTTATGGGCGCTGTTACCGTGGCATCTATACTATTATTTAACGCCAAATCTATATTCGCCTTTACGGCCTCGAAAGCGGCCTTTCCTGCCATAGCCGATACCACTCCGGGCTGCAAAGTAGCAACATCTACATTGTGTAAATCGATAACATCTATCACACCACAGGTAAAGCTGGCTTGTGCAACCTCGCTGATGGCGTTAATCTTTAAATTCATTTTTAGTCTATCGACTTCTAACTGCATTACTGCAGCATCACCAACCACCAACGGTTTGCATCGGTTATAGAGGTCGGGCAACACTAAGGTTTTAACTATGATTTCTGGACCAATGCCCGCTGCATCGCCCATAGAGATTCCTATAATAGGTTTCATAAATATGTGTTTATTTTTTATAATAGCTTTTCGTAAATACCAATAGCATCGGCTTCGGTTACTGTTCTTGGATTGTTTTTTAACAAACGTGTCACTTTCATAGCAATAGTTGCTAATTCAGGAATATCGGTTTTAGTTATACCAATATCCGTTAAACGCTGCGGTATGCCACAATCTTTGCCCAATTGCTCTATCCGTGCTATACCCGCCAAAGCAACTGCCGAAGCATCACCAGTAACTGTAACCCCTAAAGCGCGAGCCACTTCGGCATGACGCTCAGGATTAGCCGGCATATTAAAACGTAACACCTCTGGCATTAGCACTGCATTTGCTAAACCATGTGGCACATGAAATTTACCACCCAAACCATAAGATAAAGCATGTACTGCCGCAGTATTTACAGGCCCTAAACACAGTCCACCATACATGGCACCCAGCAGTACTGCAGCACGCGCTTCGATATCACTACCTTTTACGCAGGCTTGTTTTAAATTTTCAGAAATGAGTTTAATCCCTTTAAGGGCATAAATATCAATCATTGGGTGTGCAAACTTATTGGTAAAGGCCTCTATACAATGTGACAAGGCATCGATACCTGTTTCGGCTGTTAGTTTTGGTGGCAGACTTACGGTTAGCACCGGATCTAAATAACACGCATCGGGTACTAAAAACGGACTAATAATTCCCACCTTAGCAGCTGTTTCTTCATTCAATAAAATAGCGTTGGGCGATACCTCGCTACCCGTCCCCGATGTTGTTGGCACACAAATAAGCGCAATATTTCGGCCATTAAGCAAGCCTATTCCCGATACATCCGTTAAGGTTTGTGGATTGTGCGTTAAGGCAGCCAGAAGCTTTGCACAGTCTAAAACACTTCCGCCGCCTACGCCTATTATACAATCTGGCCGAAACGCTTCACTGACTTCCAGCAAGCTATTAACCTGTTTAAAAGTTGGTTCGCCTACATAATTATATTCTAAAACATTTAGGGTTATGCCCCGTTCCTGTATGGCCTGCACAACAGATTCCATTGCCTTTAGCAACGGCGTTGCCACCACACACAACACCCGTTGCGACTGTTTTATTTCGGTAGCCTCTGGTAAGGTATTAATAACGTCTTTACCAAAAACAATGCTTTTAGGTTGTAGTAAGGTTATTGGTTCCATAAGTTTATTTTCTTTTTAATATCAATATCAATTTTTGTTTTCAATTTTGCTTTTTATAGTGTTTTAAATAGCCATAAATGGTTAAACTATCGTCTACTTTAGGTGAAGGAAATAAGAAACTTGAAAAATACCCCACTACCAATACGATAATATGACTGTACACCCCTAGCATGTATTTATGATGCGGAAAGTTGAAATGGCCTAAATCTAAAATAAGCGTATCGTTAATTTTGGTGGTGGTTAATACGGCATAGGCTGTAAATACGATACACGCTGCTATACCTATATGCAATCCTTGTTTATTGGCTCTTTTAGAGAATAAACCCAATAAAAAGATGCCGACAATACCAGCAGAAAATATAGCATACAACTGAAACACCACGCCCAACACACCTTGGCCATCCCAAGCCTCGTACAACAAGGCCACAATTGCAGTAGAAATACCTGCAAACAGCACCAGTAAACGCCCTGCAACCAAGCGTTGTTTATCGGTACAGTTAGGATATAAACGCTGATAGAAGTCTTCTACACCAATGGCTGCAAGACAGTTCATATCGGAATCTAAACTGGACACCGCCGCCGCCATAATAGCTGCCAAAACCAAACCTATTGCCCCCACCGGTAATTCGGTGCCAATAAAATAGGTAAACACCTGGTCGGAGGTCATGCCTTCTGGCAAACTTGCTGTTCCTGTATGGTAAAACACGTATAACAACGAACCAATAAGCATGAACAAAGCCCAGATAGGTACACTACCCATAACGCCAATATAGGCGGCTTTTTTAGCATCCTTATCGTTTCTAGCTGCCAAATATCGCTGCACTATAGTTTGATCTGTACCATATTTTTGAAGCGCATAAAATATTCCGTTAATTACCATGACCCAGAACGTGAGTTCGGACACACTAAAATTGTAAGGGCCAAAGTCTATTTTCTTCATGGTAAAAGCTTCAGTAAGCATATACACAGGGCCGCCTTCGGGCTTAAACAATAAAATACCTGCACAAAGCAAGCCGCCACCAATAAGTAAAAATCCTTGTATTACATCCATCCAAATAACAGCTTCCATCCCTCCTAGTAAAGTCAGTACAATAATTACTGCTGTAAGTCCTAAAATATAAGTCGTTACCTCTAAACCAGTTAAAGTCGATAAGGCTAGACTTACTAAATACAAGACGGTACCCATTTTAGAAAAATGCGTGAGAATAAAAGCCACAGAGCTGTACATACGGGCAAATACGCTAAAACGTCGTTCGAAATACTCGTAGGTACTCAATCGAATTACACGCCTAAACAAGGGTACAATTACCCAGATGAGCCCAACCAGAACAATAGGCACCATAAGCCCTTGCACCAGTAAAATCCAATTCGATTTATATGCAGCGGCCGGATAGGCCAAAAAGGTAACACTACTAATAAGCGTTGCAAAAATTGAAATGCCTATCGCCCAGGCGGGAATGGTTTTGCTGCCCGAAAAATACAAATCGGAACTGCTTTGGCGTCTTGCAAAATAAAAACCTGCTCCTAGAGTAAAGAGCACCGACACGATTACAATTAGAATATCTATCCAATGTAAATTTAACATGATTGGTTTATTTAGTTAGTTAGAAATATTTAGCTAATGGCTGTTAGCGGTGGCATCATGGTTTTGTTGCACAAGTTTTTTTCGTTCATTAGGGCTTTTAGCACTGCTAACGATTCGCCTAAAGTTTTATCTTTTTGATATAATCGGGCTACATTATCGGTTTCTGATTGCCAATGTTCCACCACATCCCACTGGTTTTGTTTAGCAGCTTCGTAAAGTTTAAAATACATATCTGGCACGTAATTGCCCGTACTTGGCACAATACCATCGGCACCAAATTGTAAGCTCTCGAAACTCTTGGCGCCCCAACCGCAGAAATAAGAAAATCCTTTGGTATGCTTATACGTATTAATTAAGGTTTGCATGCGGTTAGCATCGCGCTCAGAATCCTTTAATCCCCAAATATTGTTATGCTGTGCGAGTTTTTCGATAACCTCTAACGGAATAGACATGTGGGTAGTTGCCGTAATGTTATAAACCATTAGTGGCCCAGACAGCTTATTTGCCAAGGTTTCGTAAAACAAAATCATTTGGTCGTTATTAAGCACGTAATACGAAGGCAAGGTTGCCACCACACAATCTGCACCGGCATTTATATAACTATTACCACGCAGTATCAAATCGTTTACCTGATTACCAACTAGCCCCACATACAGGCACTGGTTGGCTTGTTTGGCACTGTTGGCAGCTTCAACCAACCGTAAACTTTCTGTTTCGTTTATAGAAGTAGATTCACCTGTAGTACCTAGGACTAAAGGATGAATGTTATATTTAGAAAACAGATGAATGATGCGCTTTACCGCTTCAACATCTACCGTAAAATCATCATTTAGTGGTGTTATCATGGGTACCACAACGCCCGAAAATCGTTTATTCATATATTAAAATTTAAACCCTAAGTTTACAGTAAACACTGGTTTTATTTGAATGGTTTTATATCGTTTGATGCTAAAAATACTTTGGCAATTTTATAAAACCATCCTGCAGTGTACTGATAAATTTTAATTTATCAATCGATTTCGTTTATGTATTAATTACATATCACCATAAAATTATAACAATACTACAGTAAACTTATTTCTTTTTTTAATAGTGAAGATTCGTAAATACTACAAATTAATTGTAAGGCTCTAAGCGCTTCGTCGCCACTTACAAGTGGTTCGCGACCGGATAAAATAGCGTCGATCATATCTTCAATTTGTAATTTATGAAGTTCAAAACCAATAGCTGAAGGATCGGAGGCGCCACTAGCAGATTCTGAAGTCTCTACAGGAGCATCTGTAGGCGCGTCCTCTATTTGCCAGCTTACTATACTGCCCCCCTCTAAAACAATACTACCCTTTTCGCCATATACTTCCAAACGTTCAGGACGGCCTGGGTATAAGGCCGTACCGCCGGTAATTGTACCAATAGCGCCCGATTTAAAATTTACTATAGCACTGGCCACATCTTCGCCCTCTATGGGGTGTACTAAAGTTTTTACATTACCATACACACTTTTTACGTTACCCATAAGGCACAGCAGTAAATCTATAGTATGAATACCCTGATTTATTAACGCCGCCCCGCCGTCACCTTGTAAAGTACCGCGCCAAGGGCTATTGCTGTAGTACGATGTTGGCCGGTACCAATTAATGGAGGCGTTACCCATTAACAACTTACCTAAAGTCTTGCTTTTAACCGCTTGCAAGACTTTTAAAAAATCGCTATTCCATCGGTTTTGAAAAATGCATCCCAGTTTAACACCCTTAGCTTTACAAACCTGTATCATTTGCGAAGCTTTGGCTACAGTCGTTTCCAACGGCTTTTCGCATAACACGTGTATGCCACGTTCTGCCGCCGCCATTGTGGGTTCTAAATGTTCTCCGCTTTGTGTACAAATACATACCACATCGAGTGGTGTTTGGTCTAATAGCTCTGTATACTTTGCAAATACAGGTACATTGTAAATGCTTTGTGCCGCTTTTGCCCGCGATTCGTTAGACGCTGCCATGGCTACCACTTGGGCATTGCCGATACTGTTAATGGCCTTTACATGTGTGGCCGCAATGCTTCCGGTACCAATAATACCAAATCTTAAAACTTTGGTTGCTACTGTATCTTCTTGATTTTTCATACTATAACTATAGAACCGCTAACTTAAACCCTATTTAACTAAAATGCAAATACGTGACACCTAATGACTTCTTCTGACACGTTATGACCTCTTTTGACACGCTATGACACGTTATGACACTCTATGACCTGTATTGACACGTTATGACACCCCCTGACCGCTCCTGAAACCAAAATGCGATTTTTAGGGGGTTTTGTTCGAGTCTTGTTCGGGTTTTGTTCGTCTCTGACTCGTACTTATATTTTAAAAATGGATTTTTTTAAAACAAATCTCGAAGCACTGTGGAATCAAGCTCTTGTTTTTAGGTATAAAATAGTGCAAAACACACCTATTAGCATCTTGTTTTAATACTAGGATATTGGTTTTCAATTCATTTGAAGCATTGATTCTGCAGTACATTAGCTATATACATTCATTTTTTATTCATGTTACTGTTTTATGTGGACTCATGATATGCTCCTCAATTTCATCGATAAAAAACTAAACCACTATAGACTGGAAGTCCATAGGTTTTAAACAGACTGAAAGTCCGATTACTCGTGTTCATTTTTAGCCACCAATGCACGAATATTTGACATAGTTTTTATAAAAATATTCGTGTATTTGTGGCGTGAAAATATTTATAGAAACTAAAAGTCTTGCACTAAAAGTGCATAGTTTCAACTAACGCCTGAGACCAATGAATCAAAAAACATTTTAGGTTTCAATCCTTTATCATATACCAAAAATTATCTTTCATCAGACAACACATTTCACTAAAATTTCAATGCAAAACATTTCATTTTTTCACAATAAAACATTAATTTACAAATATTTACATTTTAAAAACCTTCTACTGATATGTCGTTACCAACTGTTACCATACTACCAAAATATCACCGAAAAAAACATCAGCTCTTTATAGAATTCAGTTACGATACTGCGTTAATAAAACGCGTAAGAATGTTAAAAGGCGCTTTGTGGAGTGCATCGCATACCAGTTGGTATGTGCCTTATGATGAAGATGCTTTAGCGCATATAAAATCGGTTTTTGATGGTTATGCCACGGTGAATGACAGTGCGGTAGATTATAGTTTAATAGGAAAAACAAAACACATAAAACGTGCCCGAACCATAATAGATGCGCACCGCATTGTGTTGCAAGGCTACAGAGATTATTTAAGAGGAAAACGTTACAGCGACAGTACGGTGAGCAGTTACCTGGCGTTAATGGCCGACCTTATAGAGTTTCATGATGGCAAGCCTTTAGAAGCGATAAACAACCGAACCGTTGAAGCTTTTGTAGAACAAATTATGGTGCCGAAGCATTACGCTATAAGTACCCACAGGCAATTTATTAGTGCGATTAAACACTTTACAACTTTTTACACCGATACGGAAATAGACGACTTAAAGCTGTACATGCCCAAGAAAGATAAATTATTGCCTACGGTTTTATCGCAAGCCGAAATTATAGATTTAATTCGTTGCACCGAAAACCTGAAACACCGTACCATATTGTCTTTAATTTATTCGTGCGGCCTAAGAATTGGCGAAGTAGTAAATTTACGTACCAATGCTATAGATATAGATCGTAGGCAAGTGATTGTAAAACAAGGTAAAGGCCGTAAGGACCGTTATGTTATTTTGGCAGAATCGTTTTTACCCATGTTACAGAATTACGTACTAACCTACCAACCCAACCAGTATTTATTTGAAGGGCAAAACAACACGCAATACAGCCAAGAAAGTATACGTGCTTTTTTAAAACGCAGTTGCCAAAAGGCGAAAATTACCAAGCGCATTACCCCACATACGTTACGCCACAGTTATGCTACACATTTACTGGAACAAGGTATAGATATACGGTATATACAAGAACTTTTAGGCCATTGCAAGCCAGAAACCACCATGATTTATACGCATGTAAGTAAAAAAGACCTTTTAAATATTAAAAGTCCGTTAGATGTCGCTATAAAAGGACTATCGACACCCAACGCTGGACAGCAAGGATTACTGAGTCAGCATATTTAAGCTAAGGCCAAAAAAAGGGCTCGTAATTAGCAAAAAACTGTTATATTCGTTTTTATAAACACAACACAAACATTGGTTTATCCGGAATTTTGCATATATATTCGGTAACTATTGTTTGTATATAACGAGTTACCTTTTATACGGATTCTCACTCAGACTTATAAAACTTAAAATGAGAATCTGAGCAAAATACTACACGGAATCTTACTCAAACGGAATTTAGCAAGTTTGCGGATTTAATTACTGAACTGAACTCTGAAGCTCACTCAAGCGGAATTCAAAAACTTATCGGAATATAACGCGGAATAAAGCACGTGGACTTCCCTACTCAATCGGATTTTGACTGAACTAAACGGAATCCAAAAATGAAATCGGAATCAAACTCTGAACTGAAAATGTACAAAAGGTAACAACGTTTATAAAAAATTGCTATTTTTAGCAAAACGGAATGTCGTCGCTAATTTACCAACTTCTGATTTTCCTGCGGAAAATCCTTGTCGAAAATTCGCAACTTTTCATAAACAAAACCGTTGTGGCACATATGAGAAAAACGATAATCTTCATATTATTAGCATTGATTTTTAATTCAGTAATTGGACAAAATATGAATGGAAAATATATTCTGAAA